>SVPE01000036.1 GCA_015066015.1 Oscillospiraceae bacterium | reverse complement strand
AGTAACTTTTAAGTGTTGCATAAAACATAATTTTGCTTTTTTAGACGTTTTTTCACCCACTCGGAGTACCTTAGTACGCCTTCGGGGATGAAGAAAACGCCTTCTGCATCTTAATGCAACAACCCCAATTTACTTTTACGTGCTTTTACGTGATTCTCATAATGTTTGTGTAGCTGTTCATTCCCGTGAATTTCTGATAATAAAGCTCATTTGTATAAAGCTCAAGCTTAAAGCTGTTTTTATTAAGCTTTGTAACGGCATCCTCCAGCTTTTTTGCAGAAGCTCTGTCAAAGCCGTTGAGGTTATAGTAAGCAAGAGTAATGTGTGGGATAAAGCCGTAGTCGTAGGGGAGATATACGATATCGTCAAAGTGATAATAGTAAGACATCAGGCTTTTGTATTCTTCCTCGTCGGCGGGGACAAGACCGCAGACAATACCTGTGTTTAACATATTGAAGATATAGTTTGATTTCATAGTGAAGCTGTTAGATATTATATCTTCACTGAGCTTTGCCACCTCTAATTCATTGAAAAACATTCTTTCTGCAATGTCTGAAAGACGGTATGAGCTGCTGAGGTCGTGCAATGTCATATGAAAGCTGTCCGGGCGCAGCCTTTCAGCAAAGCATTCCGGTGCGGCACTGTACAGAGCGTCGGTAATTTCAGAAAGCCTCTTTATTGTTTTGTAATCGAGCCTGAAAGCAATTCTATCTCCGAAAAAATCAGTGAATTTTCCGTCACGTCTGACCTTTTGAACTAAACGGGGATTCGCGTGAAAATAACCGTCGCCAAGCTTCAGCTGCTCTTTTTCAAAGTTGTTGACTTTTGCCAAGAAATCATTATACGGTTCCATGATTACATATGTTTCTCCTTATCTGAACAAAGATATTATTCTCTTATAAAAAGTATAATTTAAACAGGTGCTTTTGTCAATAAACATCAGAAACTGACTTCTTTTCATTGCAGAGCAAGAATGCACGGTATGACTTGACAAACGCCAAAAAAGCTCCTACAATATTATTGTACCTTTTATTTTTTGGTATAAATTATCTTTTCAAAGGAGTGATATCTATAGCGCGACAGAGATTCTGGAGCGACATGGAAGACAAGGCAGTTGTGGATTTACTGGGAAAGGGAATGGGTCTCAGGGAAATCGCATCACAGCTTAACAGAAGTGAAAAAGCAGTAAGAAACAGATGCAGCCGTCTGCACATTGATGTGTGTGCAACAAAGCAGAAGAATAAGGCTGAATCCTTCAGTGCCGTTGATGTAAGATGCCCTTTTTTCGGCAGCTTCAGCAAAGGTAAAAACGTCAGATGCGAGGGCATAAACGAAGAGGGCTACATTCTTCTGGGCTTTGGCAATGATAAGCAGTGGATGGAGCATATCAGACGTTACTGTAACAACGGATACAGTGGCTGCAGTTTATATAAGGTCATTTACGGCAGTTGTGCCGGAATGTATAATAATTGAGGAATTTTCTGAAGCAGCGGGAAGAAATGTCCCGCTGTTTCTTTTTATAATTAAAGAGGACTGCTGATAAAATAAAGCCCGGCTGCAGGGCAAAAAGGAGAATCAGAATGATCAATATAAGAAACGGCTGTCTCTTTCAGTGGGATATCAACCGACAGCTTGAGATAGACGATGAAGACAGAAAAATAACCCACATCCATTTTGCACACGAAAGCGATACGGAAGCGATGGTAGTGCCCTTTACAAGGCTTTCCGATAAGCTTCTTGTGACAATACCGAACATTTTACTGCAGACAAATGAGCCTGTGATGGTCTTTGCGGTGTCTGACAAGAACGGTGAAGTAAAAACCCTTGAGCAGAAAGTGCTTACCGTCCTTGAAAGACAGAAGCCCTCTGATTATATTTATACCGAAACAGAGATTATAACCTACAGACAGCTCGAAGAAAGGATAGATATACTCGAGAAAATGGGCGGCGCAGGCGGAAGCGGTGTTTCGCCCGTAATAACGGTAACTCCCACCGAAGAAGGCAACGAGGTGAATATAACCGATGTAAACGGCAATAAAACCTTCGAGGTCAAAGACGGTAAATCAATCAATCCGAAGCTGAAGCTGCTTGTTTTAGGCGACAGTCTTTTAGGAAATGATCAGGGAAAAGCATTTATCGGTAATATCGGCTGCATTGTTGAAAACCGCGCAGTTTCGGGCGCAACCCTTGCAGAAATATCCGAAAGAAAAAGAATTGACGGAACGTATAACACGCTTTACGATCAGCTTGTGAAGTTCAGAGCTCAGGTGCAGAATGAAAAGGCCTCAGGTATACAGTCCGGCGAGGGAAGCCTCGCTTTTCACGAGCCTGATGTAATTCTCATTTGCGGCGGAGGTAACGATTACCTCGGAGCATCACTGATGGGTACACTCAATGCATATCCTGCCGCTTACAGTACGCCCACATATGAAAGATACACGGCTATGGGCGGACTTGAAATTCTTCTTGCCGATATTGCAAAATATTATCCTGCGGCACAGAAGTTCTTTCTTATAATGCATAAGGTATTTGAAGCATCGGGCTTTACTCTGCTTAAGGCGAAAAACCGTTATTGGCCCGGCAATTACTGCTATGTGCGTGTGCCTTACACAAGGAATGAAGACGGCAACGAGGTTACCACATGGGAGCTTCTTTTTGACCAGAATTATCTCGAAATAACGTCAACCGGTGAGCTTACGGCGGCAACTGCCCTTTATGTCAGAAAGTTTACAAATGAGCAGAAGCCCGGTACGGAGTACATAAACTATGTTGCCGAACCTTATGCAAGGGAAAACCTGAACAATGCCGCAGGAGCAATTGATCTGAACAAATTCAAGGCGCACTACACGTACAATGAGTTAAGAGACAATATACTCAAGGCTTGCAGTATGTACGGCGTGAAGCCGATTGATATCTACAATGAGGGCTGCATCAATGTGCTTACACCGAATATCGGCACACCGGAAGCTACAGGTAATTATTGGCATCTTAATATTACCGCCGACGACGGACGTACCGTGAATGTGAATTCCGGAGTAAAGAGCTCAAAAGCTCTTGCAAACACCGCCTTCAGAGTAGCAAATGTTGACTTTTTTGACTGGAAAGGTGTTCATCCTACTGCACTTTGTTACGAGGTGGGCTACAAGCCCTTTATCAAGGAAATACTCAGCACGGCAACTGTGAGGTGAGTAATATGTCAGATTATTCACGAAGAAACCGGGCGCCCGAAATTAACAATAAAAACTATATCCACACGTCAGCAGGCGGCTTTAACCGTTGCATTGAAATAGAAAACGGCAGCTGCCTTCCGAACTGTGTCGGCTACGTCTGGGGCAGATGGAGAGAGTTACTCGGAAGTGACCCCGGGCTTTCACGCAGAAATGCCGAGGACTGGTACGGATATACGGAAGACGGATATAAGCGCAGCAGCTTACCGGGAGTATTTGCCGTTGCCTGCTGGAAAAAGGGTGATCTGTGGAACGAAAGCGACGGAGCAGGGCATGTAGCCGTTGTCGAATATATAAAAGAAAACGGTGACATTGTCACAAGTGAAAGCGTATACGGTGGCGAGCGCTGGAGAAGCAGAACGTATTCAAAAAAGTCAGGCTACTATCTTGCAAAGGGATATGAATTTCAGGGCTTTATACTTTTTCCTGTTGCTGTCACAGAGGGGAAAGCCTACCCGAAAGGTGATTACCGCGTTACAGATGCCTCACTGCTTCATGTTAGAAGCGGTCCCGGTACAGAATATAAAAAGAAAAAGCACAGCGAGTTTACAAGAAATGCCCGTGCTCAGATTTATGAGCTTGTGCGTTACAGGGCTGACGGCTATGTGATGGGTGTAGAATTCACCGTATACGAAGTGAAAAACAACTGGGGAAGGACACCTTCAGGCTGGGTATGTCTCGACTACTGCACAAAGATATGAGGTGAGAAAATGGATGAAGCAATTATGCTCAAGGACATTCTCCTTCTGCTTGCAGAGTTTTTTGGTGCAGGTAGTGTGGTATTCGGTGCGATTTTTGGCGTACATAAGTGGATTATCAAGCAGAATGTGCAGGACGGTGAAATCAAAAGTCTTAAGCAGGAGCAGACGGTAATCTGCTACGGTGTTCTTGCTGCTCTCAAGGGCCTCAAGGAGCAGGGCTGCAACGGACCTGTTACTGAGGCAATAAACAAGCTTGAAAAACACCTGAATATTCAGGCTCACAAATGAAAGGAGAAAAAATATGAAAATTGACTGTACAGAGCTGTTGCAGGCACTTATTGCTTTGCTTGCAACAGTTATTACAACCTTCCTTATTCCCTATATAAAAAAGAAGCTCAGCACCGAAAAGGCTGAGGAGCTTAAACGGTGGGTAGGCATTGCGGTAAAGGCGGCTGAGCAGCTCTACGGCAGCAGACCGGGAATCGAGAAGAAGGAATATGTAGTGGCATTCCTTGCGCAGAAGGGGATTATATTCGATGTTGATGAAGTAAATGCCATGATAGAGGCTGAGGTTTTTAAGCTGACAGAGTAAATCTTCGGCTATTTATTGACAAAGTCCGTAAAACTTGTTAAAATAAACCGTCATTAAATCAACAGAACGGAGAATAGAAATGGTATATTTTTACAAAAAAGACGGCGAAGTCTTCATTCCCGAAAAAATCAATCCCGACCTTGTGAAGCTTGCAACCGCAGTTGTAAAGTCCTGTAAGCTGAATTTTAAATTTCAGCTCAAGACAACATCTCTTGCGAATGCCCTCAAGGCAGGCAAAAGAGAGCAGATGCTTTCACTTATGCAGAAGTGCTTTGTAAACAACAAAAAGCTCTATGACCAGGATATGGCTCTTGCAGGTGTAACTGTAGAAGAGGTCGAAGACAGCTTCTTTGACGACAAGGATGATGATTTCATCAAAGCACAGATTCAGGTGCTTATTGACTTTGCAATGATCAATACTGTAGTTGAATCAAGAATGATGCCTCTTCTCGGTGCAAGCTGTGAAAAGGTACTCGGTGTGCCAATCAATAAAATCAAGTTCTTTTCAAATCAGGATGTAATTCTTGAAGAAGCTGAAGATGAGGAAGAAGTCGAAGAATAATTCCCGATAATGTAAAATCCGTCAGGACATCGAGTCCCGGCGGATTTTTTTGATGCCCGTTTCAATGCTGAAACGGGCGCGCGGCGAGGCGCAACGCCTGCGGCGTTGCTATAGCGGAGCTTTGCTCCGCTATGTATTTGCCCCATGCCGGGGGCAAATGTCCTCGCCGCGCCTTCACTGCCCGGCAGCGTAGCTGCCGGGCTTTACCTCTTACTTGCCTTGCTTACATAAAAACAGCCGCGTCTTACCTTGTGCGGAATAAGACGCGACCGTAATGTTTTTTATGTTGGTTGAGGTGCTGAAAAAGCTTCTGACAGCCCGTTACATAATTTCACACACAAGCTCGCAGTATTCAGCGGGATTGTCGAGAGCCTTGCCGGCAATAAGGCAGCTTTGCGAGTAAAGAATCTTTGCGTATTTTCCTGCCTTGTCCTTGTCGCTTTCGTAAAGCTCCTTGAGTGTAGAGGCAATTTTGTGATTCTTGTTGATTTCGAGTACAACAGTTGCCTTCGCACCGTTTGCACCGGGCATGGAGGCGAGAACCTTTTCCATTTCAAGACTCATCATACCTTCGCTTGTCAGACAGACGGGATGATTTTTGAGCTTGTTTGTGAAGCGTACACCGCTGACGGCGTTGCCGATGCTGTCTTTAAGGAAGGTGAGAAGTTCCTTGTTTTCCTCATTTTCCTTTTTGATTTCTTCCTTTTCACTGTCGGAGTCAAGGTCAAGGTTGCCTGCGCATATGTTGGTGAAGTTTTTGCCTTCATATTCGTAGAGCATCTTAAGTGCGAATTCGTCGACGTCGTCTGTGCAGTAGAGTACCTCGAAGCCTTTTTCTTTTACGGCGTCAGTCTGGGGGAGGAGGTCGATTTTATCGTTTGTCTCACCGCAGGCATAGTAGATGGTCTTCTGGCTTTCGGGCATACGGCTGACATATTCCTTGAGCGTTACGGGCTTCTTTTCAAGGGAGGATGTGAAGAGAATAAGATCCTTGAGAGTATCCTTGTCAGCGCCGTAGTTGGCATAGAGACCGTATTTGAGCTGAAGTCCGAAGGCTTCGAAGAATTTCTCATAGTTTTCTCTGTCGCTCTTAAGCATTTTTTCAAGCTCTGACTTGATTTTCTTTTCGAGGTTTTTGGCAATAATCTTGAGAAGATGGTCGTGCTGGAGAGTCTCACGTGAAATGTTGAGAGTAAGGTCAGCTGAATCTACAAGACCTTTGACAAAGGAGAAGTGATCAGGGAGAAGCTCCTCGCACTTGTCCATGATTACAACACCGTTTGTATAAAGACGAAGGCCTTTTTTGAATTCCTTGGTATAATAGTCAAAGGGAGGATGCTTCGGGATGAAAAGGAGAGCATCATAGGAAACCTGACCTTCGGTTTTTGAGTGAACGGTTTTGAGCGGGTCTTCAAAATCATAGAATTTTGACTTGTAGAATTCGTTATATTCCTCAGCGGTGATTTCGCTCTTGTTTTTTCTCCAGAGGGGCACCATACTGTTGAGCTGAGTAGCTTCGGTAACGGTTTCGTATTCGTCTTCGGAGCCTTCCTTAAGCTCGGTTTTTTCCATGTCGAGCATAATCGGATATCTTATGTAGTCGGAATATTTTGAAACAATGTTCTGCAAGGTGTATTGGTCGAGGTATTTGTCGTAGTCCTCGTTTTCAGTGTTTTCCTTGATGTGAAGAGTAATGACAGTACCTGCCTCGTCCTTTTCGCTTTTCTTTACGGTGTAACCGTCAACACCTTCGGATTCCCAGAGGTAAGCCTCGTCACTGCCCTGAGCTTTGCTCAGTACGCTGACCTTGTCACTTACCATAAAGGCAGAGTAGAAGCCAACACCGAACTGTCCGATGATTTCGACCTCGCTGGCTTTTTCAAGACCTGACTTGAAGTCGAGAGATCCGCTTTTTGCAATAGTACCGAGATTGTTTTCAAGCTCCTGTGCAGTCATACCGCAGCCGTTGTCGCTGACTGTAAGGGTGCGGTTTTCCTTGTCAATGAAGAGGTTTATTCTGTAGTCGTCTCTTGCAGTGCCGCTTTCACCTTTGGAAAAGGCGTGATAATAGCGCTTATCGAGAGCATCACTTGCGTTTGAAATAAGCTCTCTTAAAAATATATCCTTATGGGTATATATTGAATTGATCATCATATCCATAAGCTTTTTTGATTCTGCTTTGAATTGTTTTTTTGCCATGGTTATTACCTCACTTTAAAAATGCAAGCTGTAAAGTGAAAAACTGACGGTTATTTCTGCTTTATAAACGGCACAGAAAACCGAATTACACTACGGGATGCATTGTTTATATATTTTAGCACTCTTGAGCGTCGAGTGCTAAAATATATTATAACCTTATTTTTCCGTTTGTCAAGGGGGATGTAAAATAAATAAAGGAACGGCAAAAGTCGTTCCTGCAGACCGTCGATAAAGTCACAAGGACAACAAAATACAGAAAATGCAAATGAATTACAAAGACAGTCAATTAAAACTATATAAAAAAGAGGTTGAAATATCGAATTTCAGCCTCTTTTTTATTGATTTGAATACCGGCGTATGCCTTCGGGGGTGAAGAAAAGGTCATCTTGCAACTTTCTCAATATTCTGTAGGCTTCCGGTAAAACCGTATAGCTTGTGGGAAAAACGTAACATCATTAAATGAATACATCCGCAACTATGGGGAAATGGTCAGAGGGATAAATGTCCTGCACAGTGTTGCGTATGATTTTGTAATTCTGCACCTTTACATCTTTTGTTACAAATATAAAGTCGATAGCACCCTTGCCGTTGTCCTCTTTTGTGCCGTATTTTGTGAAGGTCGGGCCATTGTCGGAGTTTTCGGCAATATATTTTGTATCGTTGAAGCTTTCACAGGCAACTGCATAAACTGAACTATCCTCGTATGCGTTGAAGTCCCCGGTCATTACAACGGTGCTGTCCTTGGTGATTTCAAGAACTCTGCCGATAAGAACCTGCATCTGTGCCTCTCTTGTGCTTTCGAGAACATGGTCAAGGTGGGTGTTGATGTGAGTGTATCTTTCGCCTGTGGTTTTGTTTTCGAGAATTGCCCAGGTTGCGATTCTGCAGCAGGCTGAATCAAAGCTTTTTGAATTGGGCTTGTCGGGTGTTTCGGAAAGCCAGAATGTGCCGCTGTCGATAAGGTTGTATTTGTCTTTGAGATAGTAGATGCTGCTGTATTCGGTGAAGGGACCCTTGGCATCTCTCGGCTTTCCTACACAGTCATATTTGTCGCCGAGGTTGCTTTTGAGTATTCTGCACCACCGGGGAGTACATTCCTGAACGCCGAAGGAGTCGGGTGCGTATTGTTTTATGACCTCAACGGCAACCTTACTTCGGTTGGTGATGGTCTGCTTTCCGTCATTTGCACATCTGACGTTGAAGGACATAACTCTTGTGGCAGCTTCGTCTTTTTCGGGAATGCCGTCGATTACTATTTCGCCGAATTTTACTGCGTCAATCTGCGTGTATATACCGTAAGCGCCAAAGCCTGCGGCAATGAGTACAACTGCTGCAATAAGAATGATTTTAAGCTTCTTCATATTTTTTCTCCTTTGGTAATAATTTCCTTCTTAATAATATCACAAATTAAACACTGATGCAAGAATTTTATGTGCCGACTTGCAATTAAAAAGACTTTATCATATAATACACCTATCACTTGTGAAAGGCGGAGTATTTATGAAAATACTTATATGCACCCTTAATTCAAAATACATACACTCCTGCCTTGCTCCCTGGTGTCTTCTTTCTGCCTGCAGAGCATACTGTAAGGAAGCCATAAGCCTGAAAGTCCTTGAAGGCACCGTCAACGAAAACCAGGATAAGCTCTTTGAAAAAATTGCAGAGGAAAAGGCTGATGCAGTGACCTTTTCCTGCTATATATGGAATATTGAAAAGACTCTTTGCCTTTGCAGAAAAATCAAGTCGGCAAGTCCCGACACAGTTATAATTCTCGGAGGACCGGAGGTTGCCTATAATCAGAAAGAAATCCTCAGAAATAACAGCTGTGTTGACTTTGTGATTTCGGGTGAGGGTGAAATAGTATTGCCGCAGCTGCTTGATGCTCTTTCAGGCGGTTTTTCGCCGAGTGAGCTTGACGCTGTCAGCTTTATTGATAAGGGAGAGCTTGTTGTAAAAAATGAGATTACAGGAGAAGCTTTCGATTATCCTTCACCCTACACCGAGGAGTATTTTGCCGCACTCAGGGGAAGAATAGCGTATATTGAAAGCAGCAGAGGCTGTCCGTTTAACTGTGCATACTGTCTTTCGGGGCGTTGCGGTAAGGTAAGATACAGAAGCCTTGACGAGACAAAACGGGAAATTCTTCTTCTTGCCGCATCGGGCACAAAAACCGTTAAATTTATTGACCGTACCTTCAACTGTGACAATAACCGCGCCGTGGAGCTTCTCAGGTTTATAAGGAAAAACATAGGTACACTTATTCCTGAGGGAGTTTGCTTTCATTTTGAGATAAATGCCGATATCCTGAAAAGCAGCTTTATTGATGAGGTTGCGCTTTTTCCTGAGGGCACGGTGCAGTTTGAGGTGGGTATCCAGTCAACAAATAAAAAGACGCTTGAATCTATCGGGAGAAAGTGTAATAAAGAAAGACTTTTCAAGAATATACGAAGCCTTGTTGATATTGGCAATTGCCATATTCATACTGACCTTATTGCGGGTCTTCCCTTTGAGACAGATGAGAGCTTTACTAACGGCTTCAATGAATGCTATTTTCTTGGAGCAAATATGCTTCAGCTGGGCTTTCTCAAGCTTCTTCACGGCTCACCGCTGAGGGAAGGGGAGTGCTTCTGCGAATTTTCATCTGAGGCGCCCTATGAGGTTATATCCACACCGACAATGAGTGAGGCAGACCTGGAAAGACTTCACATTGCCGAAAAAGAGCTTGACCGACTTTATAACAGCGGAAGATTTCCGCGCACTTTAAAGTATCTTCTTGAGACGACGGGCTTTACACCCTTTGAGCTTTTTTGCTTTGTCGGAGAGAGGTTGCCTGACGCACCTCTTCACCTTGACAGGTATACCGATGAAATATACGGTATGTTTGCTTCTTCTGAGAATATTGATGCCGAAAAGCTCAGGGACTGTATGCTTTATGACAGAATTGCTTCAAATAATTCGGGTATCATACCGCACAGCCTTTACAGGGAGGACAGACGGCTCAGAAAGGTTAAGGAGATTCTTGCTGAAATTTTTCCGACAGATAAAGGCGTCAACAGATGTTTAGGTATACTTTACGCGGATAAAACCGTTATTTTTTCTGATTACATCAAAAAGAACCCGGTCACGGGAGAGTACGGAGTAAAAGAGCTGCCCTTCAGTTTTTTCGGTGAAACTTTTTTTGGATTTGATATTGACAAGTGAGATAAAATGAGGTATAATCAACGAGCTGTTAAAAAATAGCTTGCTGCTATGGCGCAGTCGGTAGCGCGCATCCTTGGTAAGGATGAGGTCACCGGTTCAAATCCGGTTAGCAGCTCCAGAAAAAAGCACTTCTTCGGAAGTGCTTTTTTCAATGAAATTCGCCTTACGGCGAGTGAAATAGCAACGCTATGAAATATGCTGTCGCATATGAAATATTTGCTTCGCAAATGTTAAGGGCGAATTTTATTTCACTTTCTGCGTTAGCAGAAAATTTCATAATCCGTCAGGATTATTTCATATCGCACAGCGATATTTCATTATAAGAAGAGCTGTTGCTATTTTAAGCTATAAACACAGAAATCGACGAATTTCGACAGAAGTTCGTCGATTTTTACTTATTACTTCTTCACTATTCATTCTTCACCGGTTTTCGGGTCGATTTTTGGCGAAGTAACAGGGAAGAAGGAATAGTCAATAAGTTAGGGCGGGGACACCCGCACCCGATTGTAATTTTGTATTAAATGTGATATAATCAGTTCGACAAATAAGAATTTGCGAAGGAGAACGCATATGAAATACAAAGGAACGCTTATTGTTGTTAAAGATTGCAACCGTGCGTTAAAGTTCTATAGTGATATGTTCGGGTTTCAACTTCTTCAAGACAACGATGGGAATATGGAATTGACGAATAATTTATATTTACAGGAATTGGGATACTGGGAACAATTCTTAAAAAGAAGTGTTATTCCAAACAGTAATCAGTCTGAGTTGTATTTTGAAG
>SVPE01000011.1 GCA_015066015.1 Oscillospiraceae bacterium | reverse complement strand
CTCCTTTTTGTTTCAACAGAAAAGGTACAGTAGTTGAGCCATATGATTTCAGGGTAAAATATCAGACTATCAGAGATTACGGCTGGAGTATTACACTTGCATTTGATTTAATGAATGAATAGTTAAAGATTAAGCACGACTTTTTGTATGATATGCACCCCAAAAGTTAGACCCTTTTGGAGGTGCATATCACTTTTGTCGAATGTGCGAGATAATTATTTTACAAAAGTATCATATGTAAATCTCTCGCCGAACCTGAAACCCGAAATAAAGCTGTCAGAATTACTTGTTGTTGAAAATTCAACATAAGCACTGACATAGTTTTGAAACAGCTCCTTATCTTCACCGTCCAATCTTTCAGTAAGCTGTTCTTCTTTCTCTGCGAGGTTGCTCAACTTCTTTTTGAGTTTAGGAGTTAATTCCGAATTTACCTCCTGCGGCTCAAGGTTTCCGTAGAATAATTCTTCAATTATATTTGACATTATGTATTCCTCCGTGGTACACTGTTTTCAACTCAAATATGACTTGGGCTACTGAATATATAATGTCTGCGCCGGTTTTTACTTGTATTTAGTAAATCCCTCATGAACACCCAACAGCAAACCAAGTCGAAAGACTTGGTTTTTTGTTTTTTATGAACATCTCATTCAGACGTTTAATCAGCATTAATACTGACCCTTTCAGTCTTGTATAATTTTTTGCATAATTATTCAATTTTTTCCTTTACAGTATTGACATTTCATTTTAGGAGGAATATAATTGTAAAAAATTGAGCTTTGAAGGTAATAAATATGAACTCTGTTCTCATGAACACAAGTGGATATTTCTTTAGATTCAGCATAGTCTTTTATTTTGCCTATGCTTATTTTACTTTGAGAAAGTTACTTGTGAGAGCACAGAAAAGCATTAAAATTATATGATTTTCCGATAGTATTTTTAGCCTCACTTGTAACTTCTCAAGTGAGGCTTTCTGTTTTGAAAGGACTGTTTGATATGGCAAATAAGTTGGACGAAGCAAGACAAATCATCAATAAGGTCGACTCTCAGATGGCAGAGCTTTTTACAGAGCGAATGAGAGCTGCCGAAATGGTTTTCGAATACAAGAAGGAGTTCGGGCTTCCCGTACACGACCCCCGGAGGGAGGAAGCCGTCATTGAAAAAAACGCTGCACTGATAGATGATACCGTAATCAGAGGCTATTATATCGACTATATCAAAAACCTTATGTCAATTTCATGTGCTTACCAGTACCGTATGCAAAGCGGACTCAAGGTCGCCTACAGCGGTGTCGAGGGTGCCTTCGCTCACATTGCGTCAGGAAGAATCTTCCCCGAAAGCAACAGAATCTCCTTCAGGGATTTCAAATCAGCCTACAAGGCAGTAGTAAACGGTGAAGCAGACGTTGCCGTACTTCCCATAGAAAACAGCTATGCAGGAGAGGTCGGTCAGACAATTGACCTTATCTTTTCGGGAAATCTTATCATTAACGGAATTTACGAGCTTGAAATTCATCAGAATCTCCTCGGTATCCCGGGCTCAACCGTCGAAGATATCCGAAAGGTAACAAGCCATCCTCAGGCGTTGGGTCAGTGCCATGACTACATCAGATTCCGCGGCTTTGACGCTGAAGAGGCAAACAATACTGCAATCGCCGCAAAAACCGTTGCAGATGCAAAGGATAAATCCCTCGGTGCAATTGCAAGTGCCGAAACGGCAGAGATATACGGACTTAAAATTCTCGAAGCAAACATCAATAAAAGCGGCGAAAACACCACCCGCTTTGCTGTCCTTTCAAAGGTCAAAGCCGAGTCCCCTGACCTTACAAGCTCAGTACTGATGTTTACCGTAAAGCACGAGGCAGGTTCCCTTGCAAATGCAATCAGCATTATCGGTAAATACGGATACAATATGACCGCGCTGAGAAGCAGACCTCTGAAGAAGCATTCCTGGCAGTACTATTTCTATATAGAAATCGACGGCAGAACCGACACCCAAGAGGGACAAAAAATGATTTCCGAGCTTAACAATGTCTGCGACAAGCTGAAAATCGCAGGAACCTTTGCACCTCACAGTGAGATATAGGAGTGAACCTGATGAACATACGCTTAAATCTTAAGGAAAACAGCTACGACATTATAGTAGAAAGAGGTATTCTCGAAAAAGCGGGAACGCACCTGAATCTTGACAGACGCGTTCTTGTAGTAACTGATTCGGGAGTCCCTGCAATTTACGCGCAGACTCTCGCAAAGCAATGCAAAAGTCCTGTTATCTGCACCGTAGAGTCGGGTGAAGACTCAAAAAGTATAAAATGCTTCGAAAAGCTTCTTTACACAATGCTTGAAAACGGCTTTTCGCGTAAGGACTGCGTAGTTGCAGTCGGCGGCGGAGTTGTGGGAGACCTTTCGGGCTTTGCAGCATCCGCATATATGAGAGGCGTTGACTTTTACAACATCCCCACAACGCTGCTTTCACAGATTGACTCCTCCATCGGCGGAAAAACCGCAGTAAATTTCGCAGGCATCAAAAATATCGTCGGTGCCTTTTATCAGCCAAAGAAGGTGCTTATCGACCCGGAGCTTTTAAAGACTCTCCCCGAAAGACAGATTTCAAACGGTCTTGCAGAGGCAATCAAAATGGCTCTTACCTCTGACAGTGAGCTTTTTGATATTTTCGAAAAGAAGGATGTCGCAGAAAGCATCGACGAAATCATCATCCGTTCTCTCAACGTAAAAAAATCCGTTGTCGAGCAGGACGAAAAGGAATCGGGTATCAGAAAGATTCTCAACTTCGGACACACAATCGGTCACGGTATCGAAAGCAGTGAAAACCTCAGCGAGCTTTATCACGGTGAGTGTGTCGCCCTCGGACTTATCCCGATGTGCGGTGAAAAAATCAGGCCGAGAGTCATCGAAGTGCTGAAAAAATGCAATCTTTACAATATACAGGACTTCGACTGGGATAAAATCAGCAATGCAACCTTCCACGACAAAAAGGCTGACGGTGACTCGGTCGAGGTTACAACAGTAAACGAAATCGGAAAATACGAGCTAAAAAGGATGAAATGCAGTCAGGTTATTGAAATGGCAGAAAAAGCTCTGAAAGGATGGTCTTGATGAAAAACACATTCGGCAACAGCATTACAATCACCTTATTCGGTGAAAGCCACGGCGAATATATAGGTGCAGTTCTTGACGGTCTTGCACCGGGAATCGAAATTGATGAAAGCTATATTGAGCTTATGCTTACTCTCAGACGTCCCGACGGAAAAATTTCCACTCCGAGAAAGGAAAAGGACAACTTCCGAATTGTAAGCGGTGTCATAAACGGAAAAACAACAGGCACTCCCCTGACGGTACTTATACCTAACGAAAACACCGTAAGCTCCGATTATACCGCACTTAAGACCGTTGCACGTCCCTCTCACGCTGACTATACGGCACAGTGCAAATATCACGGCTTTCAGGATTCAAGAGGCGGCGGACATTTCAGCGGAAGAATAACCGCAGCACTTGTTGCCGCAGGTGCAATATGCAAATCAGCTCTCGAAAAAAAGGGAATTCTTATCGGCACCCACATAAAATGCTGCAACGGTGTCAACGACAGAGGTTTCGGTGATTATTCCTCCGATATAAGTAAATTGAATGAAAAGACCTTTGCCGTACTTGACGACTGCTGCGAAAACGCAATGAAAGAAAAAATCCTCCTTGCAGCACAGGACGGTGACAGCGTCGGCGGAATACTCGAAACGGCAGTAACAGGCATTCCCGCGGGCATCGGCGAGCCCTGGTTTGACTCAGTTGAAAGCCTTATCTCACATATGATGTTTTCAATTCCCGCAGTAAAGGGAATCGAATTCGGCGTAGGCTTCGGTTATGCATATATGAGAGGCAGCGACGGAAACGACCCTTTCAAAATTGAAAACGGCAGAATCGTAACATACACAAACAACAACGGCGGTATTAACGGTGGCATAACAAACTCAATGCCCATAATTTTCAGTACGGTAATCAAGCCGACTCCAACGATTTTCAAGCCTCAGGTTACGGTTGATTTCGTAAAGATGACCGAAACCGTTATCGAGCCTAAGGGCAGACACGACCCTGCAATTGTCCACAGAGCAAGAATCGTTCAGGATGCGGCAACGGCAATTGTCCTTTGCGATATGCTGGCAATGAGATTCGGCACAGACTGGCTCAAGGGAAGTGAATAAGTAATGGCAGAATACGGATGCATAGGCAAAAAGCTGACCCACAGCTTTTCAAAGGAAATCCACGCAAGGCTCGCCGATTATGAATACAGACTCATAGAATTGGACGAGACTGAGGTTGACACCTTCTTTAAGAAAAAAAATTTCAAAGCCGTAAACGTAACTATACCCTATAAGCAGACGGTAATCCCCTACCTTGACGAGGTAAGCGACATTGCAAAGCGCATAGGTGCAGTCAATACCGTTGTAAACAAAAACGGCAGACTTTACGGCTACAACACAGATTACTACGGTCTGAAAGCTCTCAGCGAAAAATGCGGTGTTGAGCTCAAAGGAAAAAAGGTGCTTATCCTCGGCACAGGCGGCACAAGCAAAACAGCCCGTGTTTTAGCAGAGGATATGGGCGCAGAAAAAATACTCACAGTAAGCAGAAGCATATCGGAAAAGCATATAACCTACGCCGAGGCAATAAAAGAGCATACCGACGCCGAAGTAATTATCAACACAACCCCTTCAGGTATGTATCCCGACTGTGAGGGAGCGCCCATTGATATTTCACACTTTGAAAAGCTTGAGGGTGTCCTTGATGCAGTATACAACCCCCTTTGCACAAATCTTGTTATGAAGGCAAAGGAAAGAGGCATAAAAGGTGGCAACGGACTTTATATGCTGGTAATGCAGGCAGTTGTTGCGGCGGAAAAGTTTCTCGGCACAGAGATTCCCCGCAAAACCGCAGACAGCGTTTATGCTTCTGTCCTTTCCTCAAAGGAAAACATTGTCCTTACAGGAATGCCAGGAAGCGGTAAAAGCACCCTGGGAAAGCTGCTTGACATTGAAGGCTTCACCTTTACGGACACAGACGCTGAAATCGAAAAGTGCTGCGGATGCTCAATCAGAGAGCTTATAAGCAGCAAGGGTGAAAAGTATTTCCGCGACCTTGAAACACAGGTCATAAAGGACATTTCGTCACGACCCGGACAGATTATTTCAACAGGAGGCGGCGCAATCCTCAGAAAAGAAAACGTCGATGCACTTAAAAGAAACGGCAGAATCTTTTTTATAGATGCAAGCCTTTCAAGGCTTTGCCCCACAGACAGCAGACCCCTTTCAGACACTAAGGAAAAGCTCATAAAACTCTATGAGGAAAGAAAAGACATTTACAGATCAACTGCAGACGTTATTGTTCCCGATATGGAAACGCCCAAAACGGAAGCACAGTTTATTCTCAAAGCAAGAACGGAGCTGATATTATGAAAATACTTGTTATAAACGGCCCGAATATCAATATGCTGGGCATCAGAGAGCCTGAGCATTACGGAAAGGAAACCTATCAGGACCTTACGGAAAAAATCAGAAATCACTGCAATAAAAAGAAAATTGACGTAAAAATCTACCAGTCAAACCACGAAGGCGACCTTGTTGACGAAATCCAGAACGCCTACGGAAGCACCGACGGAATTGTTATAAATCCCGGTGCATACACCCACACAAGCATCGCTATACTCGACGCGGTAAAGTCGGTAAGCATCCCAACCGTCGAGGTGCATATTTCCAAGGTGGAAGAGCGTGAGGATTTCAGACAGATAAGCTATGTGCGTCTTGCCTGCGTGAAAACTATCACAGGTCATGGCACAGACGGATATCTCGAAGCAATTGATTTTCTGACAGAAGGTTGATATTATGAAAGCAATTTTTAAGCCCTGCAGACTAAGCGGCAGCATAAATGCTCCCCCGTCAAAAAGCATGGCACACAGATACCTTATCGGTGCTGCACTTTCAAAGGAAAGATGCATAATTTCGGGTATCGACTACAGCGAGGACATCCTTGCAACCATCGACTGCCTTAAGGCTCTCGGTGCTATAATAAATACCGACAAAGATACCGTAACGGTAGACCCGGTGAGCTTTATGAAGCCGACCTGCTTTAATCTCAACTGCAGAGAAAGCGGCAGCACCCTCAGATTTTTCATCCCCCTTGCCCTTTGCCTCGGAAAGGAAATAAGCCTTACGGGCAGCGAAAGACTTTTTGAAAGACCTCTTGACGTTTACGAAAAGCTCTGCAGGGACAACTCCTTCCTTTTTAAAAAGGGAAATAATTCACTAACTCTCTGCGGAAGGCTCAGGGGCGGAGAGTATGCACTTGACGGCAGCATAAGCAGTCAGTTTATCACGGGACTTATTTTCGCACTGCTTTATCTCGGTGAGGAATCGGTAATCCGCATCATTCCCCCCTTTGAAAGCAGATCCTATATAAATCTTACAATATCGGCACTTAAGTCCTTCGGCGCAGACATAGAATTCACCGATGAACTGAGCCTTGTAATAAAAAAATCAACCTTACACGGCTTTTCGGGCAAGGTTGAGGGAGATTATTCAAATGCAGCATTTCTTGATGCCTTCAATTACACAGGCTCATCGGTTTTAATAGACGGTCTTAATCCCGACAGTCTTCAGGGCGACAGGGTGTATAAGGAATACTTCGATGCCATTTCAAAGGGCTCTCCGACCCTTGATATTTCAGACTGTCCCGACCTGGGGCCCGTGCTTATTGCACTCGCGTCACTTAAAAACGGCGCCGTCTTCACAGGAACCGACCGTCTTAAAGTGAAAGAAAGTGACCGCGGTCAGGTAATGCACGAGGAGCTCAGCAAGCTCGGAGGCGGACTGATTTTCGGCGAAAACACAATAACTGTACCGAAACAGCAATTCACCGACAGTAAAGTGCTTCTCTGCGGACATAACGACCACCGCATTGTTATGGCTTTATCATTGATTCTGTCTGTTTTAGGCGGGGCGATTGACGGCGCAGAGGCGGTAAGAAAAAGCTATCCCCGATTTTTTGAGGATATTAAAAATCTACTTGCAGAGGTGAATTTAGAATGATAGTAGATGTAAGAAAAAAAATACTTATAGTCGGACTCGGTCTTCTGGGCGGCAGCTATGCCAGAGCTCTTAAAAGATTCGGCTTTCACATAAGCGCCATAACAAAAGAGCAAAGCTCTATCGACTACGCTTTAAAGGAAAAGCTGATTGACGAGGGTACGACAGAGCTTGACGAAAGGATAATAGGTGAGGCCGATATAGTTGTGTTTGCCCTGTATCCTCACATTTTCATCGACTGGATTGAGAAAAATCAGCACCTTCTTAAAAGCGGTGCACTCATTACCGACGTAACGGGCGTAAAGTGCAGTATTGTGTATAAGGTGCAGCAGATGCTCCGCGATGATGTGGAGTTTATCGCCGCCCACCCTATGGCAGGACGCGAGGTTTCCGGTGTCGAAAACAGTACAGACCAGATGTTTGTCGGTGCAAACTACATAGTTACACCCACCGACAAAAACACGCCTGAGGCAATCAACACCTGCCTTGAGCTTGGCAAACTTCTCGGCTTTATGAATGTTTCCACCCTCTCACCTGAGGAGCACGACGAGATGATAGGCTTCCTTTCTCAGCTTACCCACTGTATCGCCATAACTCTGATGACCTGTAACGACAAAGAGAACATGGAAAAATACACCGGTGACTCCTTCAGGGACCTTACCCGTATTGCACGCATAAACGACCTTATGTGGAGTGAGCTTTTCATTAAAAACAAGGCTGCACTTCTCCACCAGATGAATCTTTTCATAGATAAATTCAATGAGCTTAAATCCATGCTTGAAAACGAAGACACCGACAGCATGAGACAGATGATGCGCCACTCAACCGAGCGCAGAGCTTTATTCGATAAAAAATAACTTCAGGAGGAAAATAAAATGAATATGAATTTCAAAAGAAAATTGCCCATCCCGATGGACATCAAGGCGCAATACCCTCTTACCGCTGACCTTGAAGCCTTGAAAACAAAAAGAGACGAAGAAATCAAGGCGGTTTTTGAAAGCAGAGACGACAGATTCATTCTTGTTATAGGCCCCTGCTCAGCCGATAACGACGACAGCGTAATCGACTACATTTCGCGTCTTAGAGGCGTTCAGGAAAAGGTTTCCGACAAAATCCTCATTATCCCCAGAATTTACACCAACAAGCCCCGTACCACCGGCGACGGCTACAAGGGTATGCTTCATCAGCCCGACCCCCTCAAGAGCGAGGATATGCTGAAGGGTGTTGTTGCAATCAGAAATCTTCACATCAGAGCAATCAAGGAAACCGGCTTTACCTGTGCTGATGAAATGCTCTACCCCGAAAACTACAGATATCTTTCCGACGTGCTTTCATATGTTGCTGTCGGTG
Organism: Oscillospiraceae bacterium; assembly: GCA_015066015.1. GTDB lineage: Bacteria > Bacillota > Clostridia > Oscillospirales > Acutalibacteraceae > UBA6857. The sequence goes on along the minus strand of SVPE01000011.1, from coordinate 63,273 downwards.
CAAGGTCTGTTGAAAATCAGCAGCACAGACTTACTGCAAGCGGCTTTGACATCCCCGTCGGCATGAAAAACCCCACTGGCGGCGACATTTCCGTTATGATGAATTCTATAACTGCCGCTCAGCATTCCCACACCTTCATCTACAGAGGCTGGGAGGTTGAAAGTCAGGGCAATCCCCTCGCTCACGCAATTTTAAGAGGCTATGTAAACAAGCACGGTCAGTCAATCCCCAACTATCACTACGAGGAGCTTATCCACCTTGCCGAAACCTACGACAAGTCAGGTCTTAAGAATCCTGCCGTAATCATCGACACAAACCACTCAAACTCCGGCAAAAAGTGGATGGAGCAGCCCCGTATCGCAAAGGAAATCCTTCACAGCTGCCGTCACTCAGATGACATAAAAAAGATTGTAAAGGGTCTTATGATAGAAAGCTACATCGAGGACGGTGCCCAGAAGGCTGAGGAATGCACCTACGGTAAATCAATCACCGACCCTTGTCTCGGCTGGGAAAAAACCGAAAAGCTTATCCTCGACCTGGCTGAATTGCTTTAAAATCAAAAGGTTGCGTGCGAGAATTCCCGAAGAAAAGGCACAAAACAAAATTAAAAACAAAAAATATTATTCCCGAAATAAAAAAATCCGGACCCTTTTCATCAAACGAGAAGGATCCGGTTTTTTATAAGTCTTGAGGGTCAGTCCTCGACCATATTTCTGATTTTCTGCGGTACGGGTATTTCACCGAAGCCGTAAAATTCCCTTGCATTTTCACCGAGGATAAGAGCCTTGTCACCTTCGCTGATTTCAGCCGTTTTTTCAATAAAGTCAAGGCTCATTTTATAGGTAATCGCCGTCATTGTTCTGGGATAGTCGCTGCCCCACATAAGCTTTTCAAAGCCTGTAAGCTCTGCCGCCTGCTTTATCGCCTCAACAGCCGAGGGATAAGGGTAAAACTCGCTGTTGAAAAGCCAGGTGATTCCACCGCTTTCAATGTAGACATTCTCATTTTGCGCAAGCCTGATCTGCTCAAGCCAGCCCTCCCTTGTTACCATACCGAAATGACCGATTGCAATTTTAAGCCTCGGAAAAAGGGCAATTATTTTCCTCATTGCCCCACACTGCGAAGCTCCGTCGTCAAGGTCAACAGAAATAAATTTACCCGTTTTGTCCGCCAACTCAAAGGGGTGAAGGTGGTTGAGGAGATTTTTGTCACTGAGTCTGGAGGCGCAGATTTTGATTCCGTCAAAGCCTGATATATCCCCCATTTCCTTTTCCTCATAAAGAGCACATACCTTGATTCTGTCGGGATATTTTGCCTTTGCCTCAAGCAGATAGGCGTCCTGGTTGCCGTCGATGTATTCCTGGGTTATTACTGCACCGGAAACTCCGGCATAATCCATATTGGCAATGAGTCTCTCAACACTGTTTTCACCGTCTGTCATATAGGCGGGCATCATCTGACGGATTTCACCGCCGAAGTCACTTTTACCTCCGCCGATATCATAAACCGCCTTACCGTTTACTCTGCCCTGCTGCCTTTTCCACAGATGAACGTGTGCATCTATTATCATAATTTTTACCCCTTAGTCAGCAATTTTAATAAGCAGCTTTGCAAGGTCGCCCTTGTTGTTTCTCAGAGCCTCAAAGGCATCAAGTGCCTTTTCCATAGGATAGATTCCGCTTACCATTTTCATCACGTCGGCTCTTCCCTCTGCTACAAGGCTTATATTGTTGATAAAATCATCCTTAAGGGCATTTCTGCTGCCGTGGATGTTAAGCTCCTTTTTTAAAAGCACGGAATGGTTGAAGGTAGTCTCACGCTTGCCGTTGCCTATAAGTATTATATTACCTGCAAAGGCCGCAGAATCAACGCAGGCAAGGAAGGTTTCGGGAGCGCCGCATGCCTCGATGCAGACATCAAAGCCGTTACCGTCGGTAAAGCTTTCCGTAAACTTATCAAGGGACTGCTTTTTTGTGTTTACAACTGCATCCGCGCCGTATTCGGCTGCAAGGCTGAGACGGTTGTCGAGAATATCGGCTACGGCAATTTTACCGCATTTCTGCTTTGCGGCAAGAAGTGCAAACAAGCCGATAGGACCTGCACCGACAACAAGGACCTTGTCTGTAGCTTTGATTTCTGCCCTTGAAACTGCGTGCTGGGAAATCGAAAATGGCTCAATAAGTGCAAGCTCCTCAGCCGAAAGCCCCCTGCCCTTGAAAATTCTTTCTACGGGCATTGCGATATACTCACAGAAGGCTCCGTCACGCTGCACACCCATTGTCTGATTGTCAGTACAACAGTTTACAAAGCCGCGCTGACAGGAATAACAGCCTCCGCAGTTGAAGTAAGGGTTACAGGTTACAATATCGCCGGCCTTAAGTCCTCTGTCGTTTTCGGGAATTTCTACTATCTCTGCCGAAAACTCGTGACCGGGAATTCTCGGGTATGTCGTGAAGGGCTGATTGCCCGTATAAGAGGCAAGGTCAGCACCGCAGATACCCACATATCTTACCTTCAGAAGTGCTTCCCCCTCTTTCACCTCGGGCATCGGCACTTCTCTTATTTCAATTTCATCGGGATTGGGAATTACAATAGCTTTCATTTATCTGTCCTCCTCGATATATTCACTCTGCCAGATTATACCCGTCTTAAGCGGTGCGCCCTTTGAAAAAATTCTGTTTTCATAGGCATAGAGCGGGTCAGCGATGAATTCTTCCTTGCTGATAAGCTCAACGACCTCGTCATAACGGCTGTCGACAAGAATGTCTATAGCCTTTTCCATATGCTGCTGACGGAAATTGATTGATGCGAAAATAAGGTGATTTTCAAAGCCGAAGGGCATCGAATCATACTGCACAACGGGACCGAGTGAAAAGCTGTTATATATACCGTTGCAGCCGAGCACCTTATGCTCAAAGGCGACTCTGTGCTCGATGTTTGTGCCGCTTGTACCGACAAACATTGTTGCTCTTCCGCCAAGGATTTCTATGATTTTTTCCGCAGTTTCCTTCTCATCGAGACCCGCAGTGCAAAGGTAGTCCGCTGAGGCAATTTCCTTTGAGAAAACAACCTTCTTGCAGTCTTCGTCACTTCTTCCGATAAAGAGGATTTTTGCATCGGGATGATTCCTTCTGATGCAGTCGGCAATAAAAAGTCCCGTCATACCAAGACCGAAAATAACGGTTTTTTCAAAAACAGCGTCCTTTGCAATGGCTCTGGCTTCACTTTCACTGCACTTATGCTTTGCCATTTCAATACGGAAGTTATGAGCTTCACCCAAATCCTCCATTCTTTCAAGCTGAAAAATAGCACAGGCGTAGGGGTCTGCAAAGGAAAGTCTCTTTGCAACGGAAAGAGGAAGCTTCCTGAGTCCCTTGTACCTTTCGGGAAGATGGAGAAGCATATCGGGGTTAAAGTAGTTTTTGTCACAGAAAAGACCGTCTGCTCCGTCGCAGCCGTATTCAAAGTAGGTTTCGTCCTCTCTGTACCTTGTGGGGTCATAGCTGTCACCGCCGCGTATGAGCACTATTGCAAAACGGTTTTCCGAAGGCACCCAGACTACACCCTCGTGACCGTTGATAAGTCTGTTTTCTCCCTCGGGGAATTTTTTGGAAAGCTTACCGTCTCTGCCCATTTTCATAAGCTCGAAGTCAGTGCCGCAAAAGCCCTGAAAAACAGGATATGCCTCGACCCCCTTGTAAAGAGGCTCACCGCGGAGTCTCTGCCTTTCGGGATTGATGAGATTAACCTCGCCGTATTTTATGGGTCTGTCTTTATCATTCTGAAAATATGTACCGTAGGTTTTCATATTGCCATCTCCTTTACCGCCTTATTCTACCATAAAGAAAAACAAATTTAAATAGCAAACACAAAAAAAGATCAGGATTCAATATCCTGACCTTTTTTCCGTAAATTAAAAAAGTAAATACTGTAAACACTGTTGTTTCTGCCTTTACCGCAGACTTCCCGGTTTGATTTACTTACTCAGAGCAAACAGCGGTCCGAATACCACTGAAAGAATGTGGAAGAAAAGACCGTACATTCTGAACATCGTTGAGAAAATCGGGCTGATTCTGAAATCAACGCCTTCTGATGTAATACTGAGCTCGGTTTTGTCGGTTACACCCTGCTCATTGAGAGTGCTGAGAATTTCAGCGGCAATTATTTCGTTTCCTGCTGCGCTGGGGTGGATGTCATCGCCTGCAAAATTAGCCGCATCGTCACCGAGTGCGGTGCCTGCATCAACAACAGTGATTTCACCGGGATTTTCCTCAGCAAAACGGTAAATGGCGGCATTTATGCGGTCTGCTCCCTGCTGATAGGGGGCTCTGAGATATCCCTGCTGAGGATTATAAAGAGTCTGCATAAGAATAAGGGCACTGTCGTTAGCATCTCTTATGATTCTGATTATTTCACAGAGATTTGCATAAAAGCCTTCACCGATACGGTCAAATTCCGAATAATCGCCCTTGACCATTGAGTCAAACATCAGACCTACAAGATCATTCATAAGAAAATCGTTGCCGCCGATTGAAATACTTATAATGTCTGCCTTTGCAACATCCGCAAGCACTGCCTCTTCGGAAAGCCTTGCAATAAGGTTGTTTGTTGTGTGACCGGGGATTGCATGGTTTGCATAATCGAAGTCACAGGTGTCGGCAATGATTTTTCCGTAACAGGCATCTACCGGATTGGAAAGTCCCGAGCCGTAGGCAATTGAGTCACCAAGGACAACATAAAAGGGCTTATCCGCGGCAGAAGCTCCGACAGAAAGACACATCGCGAGCATTAAAATACTCATAAGTAAAGCTAAATGTTTTGAAATTTTCTTCATGGTTTATACCTCCCTTTTTTTAATTACAGCACCGAACGAAAAAGAAAACAACAGAATATTATATTGACAGTCCGAGGCCGCAAGGGATTACCTTGCGACCTTTTCTGATTAGTAATGTTCCATTCCGCATGCGCAGACAGGATTCATCCTGAAGAGCTTCCAGAAGAAGCTGATAATCTTGTAAATAAAGCCCATAAAGCCGGTCTTGTGGCACATACAGCTGCAATCCTTGGCAACATTTTCACCGCAGACTTCACATACACCGTCATTTCCTACAAAGCTGTGACCCTTTGCAGGAGTGTATATGTCATTGAAAGAGTATGTGCAGTTAGCACAGGCGTGATTTGTGTAACCCTGCTGTGTGCAGGTAGCCGGTACAATTGTAGTTACAAGACTGTGGTTCAGTGTCATAATCTCTGATCCGGCATTTGCTCCACAGACTGAACAGGTCTTCACCTTAAATCCCTTTTCCGCGCAGGTAGGAGCCTTTGTCACTACCCATTCACCGTAGGAGTGATCGGTTTTGGCAACTTCTCTTGTTTCCGTGTTACCGCAGGCTGAGCAGCTTCTTGCTTCCTCGCCCTTTACTGTGCAGGTAGGAGCCTTTGTCTGAGCCCATCCGCCGTAGCTGTGACCGAGTGCAGGAACAACATCCGATGTATATCCGTTACCGCAAGTGCAGGTGTAGGTTGTGTAGCCTTCCTTGGTACAGGTGGGAGCAGTTACTGCTGCAATGTAGCTATGACCTGTTGTTGCAACCTCTCTTGTTTCCGTGTTGCCGCAGACTGAGCAGCTTCTTGCTTCCTCGCCCTTTACTGTGCAGGTGGGAGCCTTTGTCTGAGCCCATCCGCTGTAACTGTGACCGAGTGCAGGAACAACATCCGATGTATATCCGTTACCGCAAGCGCAGGTGTAGGTTGTGTAGCCTTCCTTTGTACAGGTGGGTGCGGTTACTGCTGCAGTGTAGCTATGACCTGTTGTTGCAACCTCTCTTGTTTCCGTGTTGCCGCAGGCTGAGCAGCTTCTTGCTTCCTCGCCCTTTACTGTGCAGGTAGGAGCCTTTGTCTCATACCATTCGCCCCAGGTGTGACCGAGTGAGGCAACCTTGTCAGCTACGTAACTGTCACCGCAAGCGCAGGTGTAGGTTGTGTAGCCTTCCTTGGTACAGGTGGGTGCAGTTACTGCTGCAGTGTAGCTATGACCTGTTGTTGCAACCTCTCTTGTTTCCGTGTTACCGCAGACTGAGCAGCTTCTTGCTTTCTCACCCTTTACTGTGCAGGTGGGAGCCTTTGTCTCATACCATTCGCCCCAGGTGTGACCAAGTGAGGCAACCTTGTCAGCTACGTAACTGTCACCGCAAGCGCAGGTGTAGGTTGTGTAGCCTTCCTTGGTACAGGTGGGTGCAGTTACTGCTGCAGTGTAGCTATGACCTGTTGTTGCAACCTCTCTTGTTTCTGTGTTGCCACAGACTGAGCAGCTTCTTGCTTCCTCGCCCTTTACTGTGCAGGTAGGAGCCTTTGTCTCATACCATTCGCCCCAGGTGTGACCGGGAGCAGTAATTGTTTCGCCTGACTTAAGCATTGCGTCACAGCCTGAGCAGTATGTATCACCGGTATAGCCGTTTACTGTACAGCTTTCGGTCTTCTGATTCTTCAGATATGTACCACCCTCGTGGTTGTTGCTGTCAAGGGCAACCTGCTCACTCTTCTGATGGTCGTTGTTGTGCTGACAGGTATATGTCTTTATGCCGTGTGTCTTACAGGTTGAAACGGGATTAATAACTCCGTTGTCCCACATATGCTCAAGTGCAGGAATTTCAACCTTCACCTTCGAAAGCTCTTCACCGCATTCTGCGCAGTAAACGACCTCATAATAGCTGCCCTTTACTTCACACTCGGGCTCGATTCTGCCTTCCTCTACTGCTTCTGAAGGAGTATGAGGCTTAAGTGCAACCGACTTTGTGTAGCTGTCGCCGCAGACTGTGCAGGTGAAGGTTTCAACGCCCTTTTCGGTACAGGTTGATTCAGTCGTGATTTTTGATTCGTAGGAGTGATTGCCTGTTGCAGGGATAACTGTGCCAAGGCTTCTTGTCGCATCGCAGCGGCTGCACTTTTCGTGCTTTGAGCCTGTTTCACCGCAGGTTGCTTCCTCATCGGTAATCCAGCCGTAGCTATGACCGAGAGCAGCTTTTTCATCACTCTTGTATGTGTCACCGCAAGCGCAGGTGTAGGTTGTATATCCCTTTTCCGTGCAGGTGGGTGCCGTTACAATCTTATTGTAGCTGTGACCTTCAAGCTTTGCGATTGTCTCAGTGTAAGAATCGTCGCAGACTGTGCAGGTGAAGGTTTCAACGCCCTCCTTAAGGTGTGTTGCCTGTGTTGTGACTTCTGATTTATAAGAGTGGTTGCCCGTTGCGGGAATAACTGTGCCAAGGCTTCTTGTTGCATCGCAGCGGCTGCACTTTTCGTGCTTTGAGCCCGTTTCACCACAGGTTGCATCATTATCGGTAACCCATGCAAAGCTATGACCGAGAGCAGCTACCTCGTCTTTTTTCTCTGTTGAACCGCAGCCTGAGCAGGTGTAAACGGTATAGCCCTTTTCCGTACAGGAGGGAGCAGTTGTTTCACCCTTTACAAGGCTATGCTCACCTGTTGAGGGAACAGTCTTATACTCAAAATTACCGCAGGCGCAGGTCTTGAATGTAACGCCCTCATCCTTACAGGTAGGCTCCTTGCTCATATCTTCAATTTCCGTGCTGAAATCGTGCTCAGTGTGCAGAACAGTACACTCATAGCTGTTTGCATCGGCAAATTCCTTGATTTTAGCTGTTTCGCTGTCGGTGTAGAAATGCGGAATTTTATATAATCCGTCGCCGTCAGTTGTAAACGGAGGATTCTGGAAGGTAGTAACAGTTGACGGAACATAGATGCTGCTTATTCTCGTCTTATAGAAACACTGATACCACAAGGCAGTAAGAGTCTCCGGAAGATTTACGTTCACAAGGCTCTTTGTCTGATTGAAGGTCTTATCCTTGATGGTAGCAACCGCACAATCCGACATATCAAGATACTTAAGTCCGCTGGTGTGACCGAATGCATAATTGTTTATTGAGGTTACACTCTCGGGAAGCTTGTAGTATTTATCGGGCTTTGTTGCAGGATAGGAAACAAGATTTGTCATCTTCTTATTGAAAAGAACGCCGTCAACAGAGGTGTAATAGGGATTGTTTTCTGCAACAGTATATTTCTGTATTTTTTCAAAGTTAGCAAAGAAGCCTCCGCTTACTGTTGAAGGAATCACAAGCTCTTCAAGAGGAGTGCCTGCCCATGTAAGGTCAGCAACATAGGTTATTCCCTCTTCAACGGTAATCTTTTTAAGCTTTGCGCAATCGTAATACGGGAATCTTACTACATTTTTAGCCGTAGCAGGAATAACACCTTCGGTCAGGTTGCTACAGTACATAAACGCATAAAGACCGATTGTATAGATCTTGTCGTTATAGTTGAATTCGCTGAAGCCCGCATTCATAAATGCGCACTCTTCAATTGTAAGAAGATTTTCGGGACAGTCGAACTTCTCGAGTGAAGTTGCAAGATAGAAGCATCTTTCACCGATTTCTTCAACTGTATCGGGAAGGGTAACTGTTGTCATTTTTCTCAGATTGCTGAAGAAGTATGCACCGAGACGCGTAATTTCACCGATTACATTAACCTCGACGATTGAGCCGCTGTAGTTCTTCCAGGGAGCTGAATTTTCATCGTCATAGTCCGGTAATTTACCTTCACCTGCAACTGAAAGGCAACCGTTTGAGAACTGCCACCAGAAGCCGTCAACCTGAGCACCTTCAGCGCCTTCAAGAATATTGAAATCGCTGTAATCATACTCACCGCAGACAGTACAGTAATTTTTTGTATAACCGATATTCTTTGTCGTTGCGGCAACTACATCCGATTCATAGCTGTGAGCCGTTACATCCGGCTTCATCTTTTCACCGCAATAAATACACTCAAATTCGGTGATACAGCCGTTTGATTCCGACACCTTACCGTTTGTGGGATAACAGTGTGCAGTGACGGTCATATCCTGGGTGATTCCCGTGCCGTCAAATTCTTCACCGTTATATGAGAATATGTAAGTATAGCCTTCCTTTTCGGGAAGCTCAACAGCACCGTTATCTGATGTTGATGTCTGAATGAACTTACTTCCGTCTCTGAAGCTGACCTTATAGATACCGCTGTCGTTCTGATATTTTGCAATTGCTCTGATACCTGCGTTGCCGTAGGTTGAGCCGGCCATGTCAACCCATTCAAAGCTGCCGTCGAGATAAAAGCTGTCTCCGGGGGCACTTGTATACTTTACAGTGGATGAGCTCTTTCCCTCATAATAAATACGGTCCATAGTAAGCACAACGGAGAAACGCTCACCCTTGCTGATTTTTACATCGCCCTCAACGGGAATGTATTTCTCGCCGTTGGTATTGCCGCTTTGTTTAAGAGCAAGTGTGCCATCAGTAGGATCGGTGCAGTTTTCGGGCAGTCCTGTGTAAATTTCAAGTCCGTAAGAGGTTTTTCCCGAAGCACTGTGACCGATTTTTGTGAGATAAATATCATTTCTTGCAGTAAAAACGTTTGCCGCCGTTTTAACCGATGTTATCCAATTCTTACTGCCTAAGCCGTCATAAAGATAAACATCCTCATAGTCATCCGGGTCGCCTACTGTTACAACATATGAGTCATATCGCTGTATACTCTTATCCTCATAGGAAATCCAGAAGTAGCCGTCGTTACCCCAGCGGGTGCTCCAGCTATTCTTGATAAGCCATGCGCCGTCATTTTCGGGCTGATATATACCGAAGTTCTCACGGCTGAAATCATCATCCCAGCCCACAAGGGTTACGGCGTGGTTTGTAGCATTCATTGTGGGATGATAATAGGCAAGCTCATAGTCATCTCCTGCATCCCAACCGCTGAAAAAGCTGTTGTAGTAAGCATCGTCACTGAAATAAGAAACCTTGACTGCACCGTAATCCATAACTGCCTGCTTGAGAGCGCTTATATCGTAAGGAATGCTTTTTACGCTTTCAAGAATTACATCCTGCTGATACTTGGTTTCATAGGTGAAGGTTTCCTTCATATCCTCCGCAAGCTGAGCAGTACCTATACGCTCGCTATTATCCTCAGTTCTAAACGGGAATTTGCTTTCAAGAACACCGCCGGCAAAATTGAACATTGCATCCTCGACGTTATACATATTTCCGCCGTAATCAAGCACATCGGCAACAATATCCTCGACAACGTAACCGTCATTAGCCGAATCGGTCACACCTTCACAGTAGCCATTTTTGGAAAACCAAGCGGTATGATACTCGGAAAGGTCAAGAGCTGTACCAAGACCCTGCTTGATATATGCAGTCTCGATAACCGACATACCCGCATGGGCCCAGCAAGTACCGCCGACCTGATATTCCACGGGTGTGATGATACCGAGTTCTCTCGAGTCATACCTTGAAGGAAGTATATCTCCCTTGAGTATCTGCTTTCCGTTTTCGTCAATGGGATAGGCAAGGGGATAATCGGGATTCTGTACCTCGTTGCCGGCAATGTCAATCCATATCACATTTATAAGGCCGTATTCACTGGCTTCGCTTTCAGCCTCCCAGATAGTGTTTCCGTTTTCGTCAAGCTCAGTTCTGCCCGTAAGGTGAAAGCCCTCGGGCGCAATCGGCTCAGAGGTTGCCTCGGCAATAAAAACGGGCTCCTCAGCTTCGACCGCGAATGCTGTAAGCCCTGCTGCAGGTACTGATGAAACAAGCATCAGTATCGCTAAAATGATTGATAAGCTTTTCTTCAGTGTACTCATTATAAGTCACTCTCCTTTTTTTGCAGATATCAGTTCTGCTATTTATAAGTTTAGCACTTTAATTACATAAAATCAACACTTTATTTTCTTTTTGTGCATTTTGCTAAAATTCTGATTTGAAAAAATACTAAAATACTCTGTTCAAAGAGAAAAAAGCTCTTGCCATTGCACTTCTTTTATGTTAGAATATATTGATATTATAATAGGTATATATGCACTTAAGAGGTGATATTTTGGGTAAGAAAAAAGAAAACATCAGAAACTTCTCTATCATCGCCCATATCGACCACGGCAAAAGCACCCTTGCAGACAGACTTCTTGAAATTACGGACTCTGTTTCCAAGCGTGATATGTCCGCACAGATTCTCGACGATATGGACCTTGAAAGAGAAAGAGGTATTACCATAAAGGCTCACGCCGTAAAGCTCAACTACAAGGCAGCCGACGGTGAAGAATATGAGCTTAACCTTATTGACACTCCGGGTCACGTTGACTTCAACTACGAGGTTTCTCGCTCCCTTGCCGCCTGTGAGGGTGCAATCCTCATCATTGACGCGTCTCAGGGCATTGAAGCTCAGACCCTTGCAAACACCTACCTCGCCCTTGACCACGACCTTGAGCTTGTCCCCGTAATAAACAAAATCGACCTGCCCGCCGCTGAGCCCGACAGAGTTGCCGCTGAGGTTGAGGATATTATCGGTCTTGACTGCACGGAAGCTCCCAGAGTTTCGGCAAAAACCGGTGAAAATGTTTCAGCCGTCCTTGAAAAGATTGTGTCCGACATCCCCGCACCCTCGGACTGTGACGACAATGCACCCCTCAAGGCGCTTATCTTTGACTCGGTTTATGACAACTACAAGGGCGTTATTGTTTATGTAAGAGTTATGCAGGGCACCCTCAGAGCCGGCGAAACTATGAAAATGATGGCTACGGGTGCTGAATTCAACGTTGTAGAGGTCGGCTATATGCGCGCTACGGGTCTTGAAAGCTGCAGCGAGCTTTCCGCAGGTGAGGTTGGTTACATCACCGCTTCAATCAAGACCGTACGTGACGCCAAGGTCGGTGACACCGTTACAAAGCTTCAGAATCAGGCAAAAGAGCCTCTTCCCGGCTACCGCAAGGTAAATCCCATGGTTTTCTGCGGTGTTTATCCTGCCGACGGTGCTGACTACGAAGCTCTCCGTGATGCCCTTGAAAAGCTTCAGCTAAATGACGCCTCCCTGTCCTACGAGCCCGAAACCTCAGGTGCTCTCGGCTTCGGCTTCCGTTGCGGCTTCCTCGGACTTCTTCACCTTGAAATCATTCAGGAAAGACTTGAAAGAGAATATAACCTCGACCTTGTTACCACAGTCCCCTCAGTTGTTTACAAAATCCATCTGACTGACGGCACAATGGTCGAAATCGACAATCCCACCAATTATCCAGAGCAGGCTAAAATCGACTACTGCGAGGAGCCCATTGCAAATGCACACATCTATGCTCCGAGCGATTACGTCGGCACAATAATGGACCTTTGTCAGGACAGACGCGGTGTTTTCAAGGATATGAAATACATCACCACAGACAGAGTTGACATCCATTACGAGCTTCCCCTAAACGAAATCATTTACGACTTCTTTGATGCGCTCAAATCAAGAACAAGAGGCTATGCCTCCTTCGACTACGAGATTTTCGAATACAGACGCTCAACACTTCAGAAGGTAGACGTGCTTCTCAACGGTGATATCATCGACGCCCTGTCCTTTATCATTCACACCGACAAGGCTATGGGCAGAGCAAGAAAGATTGCCGAAAAGCTCAAGGAGCATATCCCCAGACAGATGTTTGAAATTCCCATTCAGGTTGCCATCGGAAGCAAGGTTATTGCAAGAGAAACCGTCAAGGCTATGAGAAAAGACGTTCTTGCAAAGTGCTACGGCGGTGACATCACCAGAAAGAAGAAGCTTCTTGAAAAACAGAAGGAAGGTAAAAAGAGAATGCGTCAGTTCGGTACGGTTGAGGTGCCTCAGGAGGCATTTATGGCCGTGCTCAAGCTTGACGACACACAGTAATCTTAATTTTATGACAGGAATATATATACACATCCCCTTTTGTAAAGCGAAATGTCCCTACTGTGATTTCTATTCCTTCAAAGCCGAAAATCAGCAGAAGGACAGCTATCTTAAGGCTGTCCTTTTATGTCTCTCGGATTTTAGTGACAAAATTACGGGACCTGTTGACACCGTATATTTCGGCGGAGGTACTCCCTCGGTTTTCGGCGGCGAGAGAATCGCAGAGGTAATCAGCTTTATAAGGGACAGATTCACCCTTACATCCGACGCGGAAATCACCGTTGAGTGTAACCCGTCAAGCGTCGGTGAGGCTCTTGTGTCACACCTGAAAAAAGCGGGTGTAAACCGCATCTCAATGGGCATGCAGTCAGCTGTCGACAAGGAAAGGCAGAGTCTCGGACGGCTTTCGGGAAAAGCTGAGACAGAAAAAGCAATCAGCCTTTTCAGACAGGAGGGAATCACAAACATATCCCTTGACCTTATGCTCGGCATTCCCCATCAGACAACGGAAAGCCTCAAAGAAAGCCTTGACTTCGCAACAAAAAGCGGTGCGACTCACGTCAGCGCCTATATGCTCAAAATTGAAGAGGGCACCCCCTTTTACGGTATGACTCTCCCTCTTCCCGAAGAGGATGAGGTCTGCGAGCTTTACCTTGAGACGGTGCGTTACCTTAAAGAAAAAGGCTTTTTGCAGTATGAAATCTCCAACTTTGCGAAAAAAGGCTTTGAAAGCAGACACAATCTCAGATACTGGAAATGTGAGGAATACCTCGGCGTAGGTCCCTCGGCACACTCCTTCATAAACGGCAAAAGATTTTACTTCCCACGTGATTTTGACTCTTTCATAAAAAGTCCTCAGCCGATTTATGACGGTGAGGGCGGCGACGAAGAGGAATACATTATGCTTCGTCTGAGACTGAGTCAGGGAATAGATTTCGCCCTTTATGAAAAAAGGTACAACAAGACCTTTCCGCAGAATATAATCAAAAAAGCGGAGAAATTCCGAAAAGCAGGACTTCTCACTGTTGACAGCAAGGGAATACGTCTTAATGAAGAGGGATTTCTCCTTTCAAACACAATAATTGCAGAATTAACCGATTTTTAACCACAACAACAAGGAGTTGATATTATGTCAAGATACGGACTCGTGCTTGCAGGCGGTGGAGGCAAAGGCGCATATCAGATAGGCGCATGGAAGGCTCTTCGTGAAATGGGAATCACCTTTGATGCCATCGCAGGTGCTTCCATCGGTTCAATAAACGGTGCGCTCATCGCTGCAGGTGACTATGACAAGGCTATAGAAATGTGGAAGAGCGTTTCCCTTGACAAGGGAGTAAAAATCAACGCTCCTCTGCCTGACCCTGACAACCTTTTCAGCAAAAAGAACTGGGGCGCCCTTTTCAGAGAGGTTATCAGAAACGGAGGTATTGATGCCTCGCCTCTCAACGAATACATAAAAATCTACATTGACGAAAAGAAAATCCGTGAAAGCAACATCCCTCTTGGTATAATCACCGTACAGATGGGACAGAAGGTAAACGGTCTTGAGCTTTTCATCGACGAAATCCCTGAGGGCGAGCTTGTGGACTATCTGCTTGCATCGTCAAGCATACCTCTTGTGACAAACATAGGCCCCGACGGTGAAAAATTCCTCGACGGCGGTGTTTACGATAACACACCCGTAATGACACTTAAAAAGCGCGGCTACAATAATCTTATCGTAATCGACATTGCAAACATCAAGGGCGTTGCCTATAACCTCAATTTCGCCAACAGCCGCGTTGTACACATCAAGCCCTACGATACCGACGACCTGGGTGCTGCCTTTGACTTTGACCCTGCGCTCACCGAAAAGCGTATGACAATGGGCTACCTTGACGCAAAAAAAGCCTTCGGAGAGCTTTCGGGTAATATTTTCCATTTCCTCCCCCTCGTTTTCCGCTCATTTGTACAGAAGTACGGTGCTGACGAGGTTTACGAGCTTGAGCAGCTCGGTCACAGACTCGGTCTTTCCCTTTGTGAGATTTATTCCGAGGAAAGCTTTATGTTTGCACTCAAGGAGGCCTACGAAAAAGAAAAAGCTGAGCTTTTAGCAAAGGAAAAGGCCAAGGAAGCCGAAAAAGCCGAAAAGGCTGAAAAGAGCGATAAGGCAGAAAAAGCAGAAAAGGTGGAAAAAGCTTCAAAGGGTGAAAAGCCCGACATCTTCGACCTTTTCACAAGAGCTGCAAGACGCGAAAAGGATGAGCAGGCCGACACCTCGGCTCAACCCTCATTCCCCTTCCCGATTATATCTGCGGTCAAAGAGGAAGAGACAAAAGAGGAGGAGACGGGACATTTCAATCTCGCTGCCATCAAGAACTACTTTGCGCAGAAAAAGTCCAACTTTGAAGGCTTTGAAACTGCTATTGATATAATAGAAAAATTCAGCAACTGACAGAAAAGACAACTGTTCTCTGTCAGAGAGAAAAAAATCAAGAGGTAACACGGCTCATTTGTCCGTATTACCTCTTTTTTATTCGCTTATATTATCCAATCAGGGCAGATGCTTTGCAATTTCCTTTGTTGTTACCTCATAGCCTGCAGCTGAAAGATGCAGACCGTCATAGGTATATTCTTCCTTAAGGTTGCCCTGTCCGTCAGCAAGAATTCCGGTGAAATCAAGGTATGTAACACCGTACTTTTCCGAAAGTGCCTCAAGCTTTTTGTTCGCTTCGAGGATAACTCTGTTGCTTCTTCTTCCTGCCCTGCCGTTAATTACGGGATAAATTGCCTGAAGAATGATTTTGCATCCGGGGCATTCTTCCTTTATAAGCATAAGAGTTTTTTCGATGTTACTGCTGACAAAGTCGCCCTCAAAGCCGAAGCCGATATCGTTTGTGCCGATAAGGATAACGACGGCAGCAGGCTTTATGCAGGTAACATTATCTCTTGCTCTTTCAAAAAGTCTGTTTGTGGTGTCACCGCCGATACCTCTGTTGTACACCTCTTTGCCGCTTCTGACGGAATATTCACCGTACCAGTCGCCGACTGAAAGGAACTCGGTTATTGAGTCTCCGAAGAAAACAACCTGACCTTCCTTTGCGGCATTTCTGCTCATAAAGGTGTAGTCGTTACACATACGTTTTTTATGTGCATTGTACTCAGTTTGTCTGAGCATTATTTTTTCCTTAAATGTCATTATTTTCTACCCGTTGAGCCAAAGCCGCCCTCTCCTCTTACTGTATCGTCAAGCTCGTCGCTGAGAATGAAGTTTGCCGTGATATAGGGTGCAATTACCATTTGTGCGATTCTTTCACCGGGCTCGACGGTCTGTGCAGTCTTGCCGTGATTATGAAGTGCAGTCATAACCTCACCTCTGTAATCGGAGTCAATTACACCGACCTTGTTTGCCGGAGCGAGTCCCCTCTTTGTGGCAAGGCCGCTTCTTGCATACACAAAGCCTGCATAGCCTGTGGGTATCTCAAAGGCAAAGCCTGTAGGAACAAGCTTTGTTTCACCCGGCTCAATTGTAACTGCTTCATCAAGGGCAGCATAAAGGTCTGCACCTGCGGCAAATTCTGTACCGTAGGTAGGCACAACCGCATTATCTCTGAGCTTTTTGATTTTTACATCATACATTGTTGTTTTCCCCTTCCCAAAGAATAATCCTGTTTTCCTTCAAGGATTTCTTAACATCTATTATACGCTGATTTTCCGAGCCTTTAAAGCGCAATTTAAGATTTTTCTTCTCTTCGACGAATTTCCCGTCAACAAGTATATCAATACAGGAAAGCATCCCCATTGTGATTTCTCTGTCACAGAGTCTGCCTGAAAGAAGATCCTTTTCAAAATCATAGCCCGTATAGCACCATATATCCTTTTCGGGATAGCTTTCTTTTATCTGAGGCAGCAGCTCATAAAGCACCCTCTGATTGGAAGGCTCAAAGGGCTCACCTCCCAGAAGTGAAAAGCCTTTTATATAGTCGGGCTTCATTGCCGTAAGAATTTTTTCCGCCTCTGCCCCGGTGAATTTTTCGCCATAGTTAAAATCCCAGGCCTCCTCGTTGAAGCAGCCCTTGCAGCGGTGTGTGCAGCCCGAAACAAAAAGCGATACTCTCACACCCGGCCCGTTTGCCACATCGAAGGGCTTGATTGTTGCGTAGTTCATATTTCACCTCCGATAAACTCGGATTTCGGAATTTACAAATGCAGAACTCTGGCCTTGATTTCCTTTGTCTTGCCGACATTCCAGAAATTTTCACCGAGATATCCGCAGGTTCTTCTTGTAACGTTCATTTTACGCTGATCCTTATTGCCGCAGGAGGGACACTCCCACTCAAGGTCATCGTTTATCTTTATTTCTCCGTCATAGCCGCAGCAGTGACAGTAGTCGCTCTTTGTGTTGAATTCGGCATACTGGATATTGTCGTAGATGAATCTGACAAGCTCCTCAAGTGCCTCGAGATTGTGTCTCATATTGGGGATTTCAACATAGGAAATCGCGCCGCCTGAGGAAATGGTCTGGAACTGACTTTCGAAGGTGAACTTACTGAAAGCGTCAATATCCTCCCGTACATCAACGTGGTAGGAGTTGGTGTAATAGCCCTTATCGGTAACATCCTCGATTGTGCCGAAGCGCTTCTTGTCAACCCTTGCAAAACGGTAGCAAAGGCTTTCTGCGGGTGTGCCGTAAAGACCGAAGCCGAGACCTGTCTCCTTCTTCCACTTTTCACAGTGCTCACGAAGACATTTCATTACCCTTATGGCAAATTCCGTACCCTCGGGATCGGTGTGGCTGACACCCTTTACAAGCTTTGTCAGCTCATAAAGACCGATGTAACCGAGTGAAATTGTGCTATAGCCGTCATGAAGGAATTTTTCGATGCTTTCGCCCTTTTCAAGTCTTGCGATTGCACCGTAACGCCAGTGAACGGGACTCGTATCGGAAATAACCTTATGCAGAGCCTCGTGGCGGCACATAAGAGCCTCAAAGCAAAGCTCAAGTCTGTCCTCAAGAAGCTCCCAGAATTTTTCCTCGTCGCCCTTTGCGAGAATGCCGAGCTGAGGAAGGTTAAGGGATACTACACCCTGATTGAAGCGGCCTTCAAACTTGTAGTTGCCGTTTTCATCCTTCCAGGGTGAAAGGAAGCTGCGGCAGCCCATAGGAGAAAAGACGTTGCCCTCATAGTTTTCACGCATCTTTTTTGCGGAGATATAGTCGGGATAGAGCCTCTTGGCAGAGCACTTGACTGCAAGCTTTGTAATATAATCATATTTGCCGCCCTTGAGACAGTTATGCTCATCAAGCACATAAACAAGCTTCGGGAAGGCAGGTGTCACGTAAACGCCCTTTTCATTTTTTATGCCCTCGTAACGCTGACGGAGGATTTCCTCAATAATCATAGCGTTTTCTTCGATATACTCGTCACCCTCCTTGAGGTTGAGAAAAATTGTAACAAAGGGTGACTGACCATTTGTGGTCATAAGTGTATTGATCTGATACTGAATTGTCTGAACGCCTGAGCGAAGCTCATCCTGAAGGCGGTCGGCAACGATTTTTTCAATTTCTTCCTTTGTGAATTCGCCGCCGAATTCCTCTGTAAGATGCTTTGTGAACTTATCACGGCTCTTTCTGAGATACTTACCGAGGTGACTTACGTCAACAGACTGTCCGCCGTACTGGCTTGAAGCAACGGAAGCAATTATCTGTGTCATAACGTTACATGCAACCTGAAAGCTCTTCGGGCTTTCTATAAGCTTTGCATTCATCACGGTTCCGTTATCAAGCATATCACCGATATTTATAAGACAGCAGTTGAAAATCGGCTGAAGGAAATAGTCTGCATCGTGGAAATGGATTGCGCCTTCATCGTGTGCCTTTGAAATATGCTCGGGAAGAAGCATTCTTCTTGTAAGGTCCTTACTCACCTCACCTGCAATAAGGTCGCGCTGGGTTGCTGCCATAACAGCATCCTTATTGGAGTTTTCCTCCATTACATCCTTATTGGAGTTTTTGATAAGGCTTAAAATTGAATCATCGGTGGTGTTTGCCTTTCTGACAAGGGCTCTGTTATAGCGGTAAATGATATAAGCCTTTGCAAGAACATACTTACCCAATTCCATAAGCTTCTGCTCAACGGCATCCTGGATATCTTCAACAAGGATTCTGTCCTTCTTTTTTTCTGTGATAAAATCAGCGATTTCATCCATCTGAGCATCAGTAATTCTTTCGTTTTCCTCAACGGCATCATTAGCCTTGGAAAGAGCTACAATGATTTTACTGCGGTCAAAATCAACAAAAGATCCGTCTCTTTTTATAACCTTCATATATATTCTCCTTTCGGTTGTAAATTTTAAGGGTGGACTTTAATTATATGGTATATTTTGTGTCAAGTCAATACAAAGGCACAATATTTTGTGTTTTTGACTCTTTGCACAAAAAGAAGATGATTTTATGTATAAATTCGTATTTTTTTAAGAGGGGCGAAGGCAACAGGCGCGGGGAGCGCCGGCGCCCGCAGGTGCGCCGGCGTCAGAGAGCCGCCCCCTTCCGACAAAAAGCTGCTGTTTTACCGAAGCCCCCCGGAGCAAAAAAGGCGTACCGATGTGGGGCTCTCTGTGACGGAGTTGTTGCATTAAGCGCAGACCAAAAAGCAAAACAAAAAAGCAAATCTACTGAAAATATCTGCTTTAATTCTATTGAAAGCAACTTTTAAGTGTTGCATAAAACATAATTTTGCTTTTTTAGACGTTTTTTCACCCACTCGGAGTACCTTAGTACGCCTTCGGGGATGAAGAAAACGCCTTCTGCATCTTAATGCAACAGCCCCGTCCTCCCCGCGCCCCCGGTATCCGTAAATTCCCTTTGCCACACAAAAAAACGAAGCAAAGCTTCCCGGCTTGTCGAAAAGTATTTTCGACAAGCTGTCAGACTGTTGAGAAAGGTGCAAGATGCCTTTTTCTTCGCCCCGAAGGCGTACAGTGGTACTCCGAGAGGGCGAAAAAATGGCAAAACAATGCAAAAATGGTCGGGATTCGATGTCCTGACCATTTTTCTTTATAGCTTTGAATTTACTTTTTGTATCTGATTTTTTATTGCCATTTTTAAGCATTGTTGCTCTTGTGCCTTTATCGACAGTCTGACGGACTGTTGAGAAAGGTGCAAGATGCCCTTTTCTTCGCCCCGAAGGCGTACAGTGGTACTCCGAGAGGGCGAAAAAATGGCAAAACAATGCAAAAATGGTCGGGATTCGATGTCCTGACTATTTTTCTTTGTAGTTTTGTTTTTGATTTTTATCACATCAACGTTTTTGCGCGTTTCTGTGCATTGTTGCTCTTGTGCCTTTATCGACAGTCTGAAAAGCAAAGCTTCCTTTACTCCGTTTCATTGATTATACGCTTTATTTAACCGCCCAGCGCATTTTGGTGCACTTTGAACGGCTGTTTCTGATTATCTCCTCGTGACTCGGACGGATTACATCACGTGCAACAGAAGAATAAACACCCGCCTTCTGAAGCTCCTTGAAGGATTTTTTCACAAGTCTGTCCTCACCTGAATGGAAGGTGAGCACTGCTACCCTGCCGCCTTCGTTGAGTACATCGGGAAGCTTTTCCAGGAAAGCATAAAGCACCTCGAATTCACTGTTGACGTCGATTCTGATTGCCTGAAAAGTGCGCTGACAGGATTTTTTGACCGCATCCTTCTGCTCCTTTTTCGGCAGGAATGAAAGCGCCTCTTCAACACATCTGCGAAGATCCTGAGTTGTTTCGACGGGCTTGCCCATATAGTAATATTTCATAATCACCCTTGCAATCTGCTCTGCATAGGGCTCGTCAGCGTTTTCGGTAAGCATACCAATGATTTCGTCACGTGACATCTCCTTGAGCCTTTCGGCGGCACTCTGTCCCCTGTGAGGATTAAGTCTCAGGTCAAGAGGGCCTTCGACCTTGTACGAGAAGCCTCTTTCGGGGTTATCAATCTGCATTGAGCTGACACCGAGGTCGGCAAGGATAAAGTCAAACTTTTTACCCGTGTCGGCAACGACCTTGTCGATGTCGGCAAAATTCTGCAGCCTTACTGTGAGTATATCCTCTCCGAAGCCTGCCTCACGAAGACGCTTTTCAGTTTTCGCTGACTCAATGGGGTCAACATCAAGCGCATAGATGTGGCCTTTTCCCTCAAGCTTTTCGAGCATTGCCCTTGTGTGACCGCCGTAGCCGAGAGTTGCATCAAGACCGGTTTGTCCCGGCTTGATTTCGAGAAACTCAAGGATTTCGTCAACCATAATAGATATGTGCATACCTGCAGGGGTTGCACCTCTTGCGATGATGTGAGCAACATCATCGGCATATTTTTCGGGGTTAAGCTCCTTGTATTTTTCCTCAAATTTTCTCGGATGAGTACCTTTATAACGAACTCTCCGCTTATGCTTTACTTCTTCATTTTCCATAATATCACCTATAAAATAAAACCGCCTGAACACTCTTCGTCAATGCTCCGCATTGCCACCCCTCAAAAAAATAGAGGCAGGGTGTTCCTCAGCGGGATATTTTTTCACCCGAAGTGTCGGGTGAAATTCAGCATTCTGCACTCTGCATTCTGCACTCAATCATACATCACGCTCAGCAATATCCGCAAAGGTTTCTCTTCTTACAGCAACGTAATCCTTGCCGTCAGAAAGCATTACAACGGCAGGACGCGGAATTCTGTTATAGTTTGATGACATCGAGAAATTGTATGCACCCGTTGTGCAAACGGCAATAATATCACCTCTTACAGGCTTGGGAAGCATAACCTCAGGCTGGATGATGTCTCCGCTTTCGCAGCAGCGTCCCACCACATCGCAGATAAAGTCCTTTTTCTCATCCATACGGTTTGCAGGTAAAAGAGTGTACTTTGAGCCGTAGAGTGCGTAACGGGGATTATCTGTCATACCGCCGTCAATTGAAACGTAGTTTTTGTAGCCTGTGATTTCCTTGAGTGTGCCTACGGTGTAAAGAGTCATACCGGCATCGGCAACAATGCTTCTGCCCGGCTCCATAATAACTTTAGGCATTTTCATTCCGAGCTCAGCTACGGTTGCCTTTATGTGCTTTGCAAGGCTTTCTATTGCCTTTTCAATGTCAAGATAAGGGTCGGAATCGGTATATCTTACACCGAAGCCGCCGCCCATATTGAGAATCTCGGTTTTAAATGAGTAAAGCTCCTCCATTTTCTTTGCAAAATGGAGCATAATTGTTGAAGCATCAAGGTAAACGTCGCCCTCTTCGTCAAAGACCTGAGAGCCTACGTGACAGTGGAAGCCCTTGATTTCAAGATTTTCGAAGGTGAGCGCTTCCTTGAGAAAAAGCTCAGCCTGACCGGTTTCAATAGCCACGCCGAATTTTGAGTCAACCTTTCCTGTTGCAACTGCGGCATAGGTGTGAGGGTCAATACCCGGTGTGAGACGGAGAATCATCTTCTGCTTTATGCCCTTTTCCCCGGCAATTGTATCAACGGCTGAAAGCTCATAGATACTGTCTGCTACAAAGTAGCCTACACCGTTTTCCATAGCGTAAGCAATGTCTGCATCAGTCTTGTTGTTGCCGTGGAAAAAGGATTTTTCCATATTGAAGCCCGCCTTTGCGGCAGTGTAAATCTCACCTGAGGAAACAAGGTCAATGCCCATTGCTTCTTCCTTCATAATCTCGTATATACGCTTAAAGCAAAGAGCCTTACTTGCAAAAAGCGGGAAGGACTCTTCACCGAAATGCTTTTTCATTGAAGTAATATAGATGCGGCACTTTTCTCTTATGCGGTTTTCGTCCATAAGAAAAAGAGGTGTGCCGTACTTTTCTGCCATCTCTACGGTATCAACACCTGCAAAGGTGAGATGATTTCCGTTTATGCCGATATTTTCACAAATCATAGTTTTGTTTTCCCTTTCCGGAAGACGTGGAATACTCCTTCCGTCATCCTTCGGATGCCACCTTCCTAAAAGAGGAAGGCTTTCATTCCTCAAAATTTATTTTGGCGGTTACTCGCTCGCCTTCACCCGAAGCATCGGGCGCAATTCTGCATTCTGCACTCTGCATTCTGCATTTACAATAAGCTATTATATCCTGCAAACACAGCAAGCCGTGTCCCTACATTATCGCACATTGCTTTGGCGACTCTCACTCGCCTTCGCCCAAAGTGTCAGGCGCAATTCTGCATTCTGCATTCTGCATTTACAATAAGCTATTATATCCTGCAAACACGGCAAGCCGTGTCCCTACATTATCGCACATTGCTTTGGCGGTTACTCACTCGCCTTCACCCGAAGCATCGGGCGCAATTCTGCATTCTGCACTCTGCATTCTGCATTTTATAAAAGGTGTGCGATAATTTCGCTTCTGTCCGCGTTTGAAAGGTCAGCCGGTGCAACATCGAAAACTGTCTTGCAGCCACAGTCACCGCGCTTTGCCATTTTCGCAACAGCTCTTGCATAGCATACAAGGACACTGCCTGTAAATTCGGGGTTTGAATCAAGGGTGAGCTTATATTCGATCACCTGCTTATGGCAATCGTCCTTACCTGTAACGCCTGTGCGGATTACATTTCCGCCGTGGGGAAGCTCACTGTGATTCTTTTTCATTTCCTCCGGTGTGATGAAGGTTACGGTTGTGTCATAAGGTTCAAAGTAAGCCGGCATTGTAACGATTTCACGTGTGATTCTCTCTTTATCTGCACCCTCTTCGGCAACAACGAAACATTCACGTCTGTGCTTCTGTCTTGTTGTAAGCTCGGGCTGACTGCCGCTTCTTACTGCGTCAAGAGCCTCAGCAACGGGTACTGTGTACTGTCTTGCATCAAGAACACCGTCGATTCTTCTGATTGCGTCGGAGTGACCCTGAGAAACGCCCTTGCCCCAGAAGGTGTAATCCTTACCGTCGGGAAGAATGCAGGAAGCATAAAGGCGGTTAACTGAGAACATACCGGGATCCCATCCGCAGGAGATGAGAGCAACAGTTCCGTTTGCCTTTGCAACAGCGTCAACCCTTGCATAGTGCTCAGGGATAGATGAATGGTTATCAAATGAGTCGATAACATTGAAATGCTCTGCAAGTGCGGGAGTCATTCCGGGAAGGTCTGTAGCACTGCCGCCACAGATGATAAGCACATCGATTTTATCCTTCCAGTCCATTATATCGGCAGTAGAAACCACGGGCACGCCTTCGGTTGCAATTGTGAGGCTTTCGGGGCTTCTTCTTGTAAAAACAGCACAAAGCTTCATATCGGGATTACGCTTGATTGAGTCCTCAACACCGCGTCCGAGATTGCCGTAGCCGTAAATACCAATGTTCATTTAAAACAACTCCTTTTAATTTCGGGATAAAAATAAAATACAGATGCTATTATAACATTATTATCGTCAGTTAGCAAGTGTTTTTTATATAGAAAAAGTAGTAAGTAGGAAGTTGTAAGTTGTAAGTTGTAAGGATAATCCCGATTCATTCCGCGGCAGCAACGAAAAAAGTCACAGGGAACTTTCCCCGTGACCGTAATTCCGCAATTGTCACACAACCTCAATGCTGTCTCCCTCAAAGACCTTGCCGCCCTCGATTACACGGGCGAAAACGCCCTCCTTGGGCATAATACACTGACCGACAAGCTGTCTGATTGCACAGCCGTCGTGACACTCCTTGCCTATCTGACTGACCTCTATAATGCACTCACCGACCTTAAGCCTTGTACCAACGGGCAGAGTGTGAAGCTCGATGCCCTCAGTAGTAAGATTCTCGGCAAAAACGCCGTGGCAAAGTCCCGTTGTGGGCATTCCCTTGCTTTTTTCGATGCTCTCTTTTGCAAGAAGGCTCACCTGACGGTGCCACTTACCTGCATGGGCATCATTTTCAAAGCCGAAGTCCTCTATCATCACACCGGGATTGATTGAGGTCTTTGGTGTTCCCTTTTTTTCACTTATGTTGATTGCAAGAATTTTACCTTTCATTTTCATTCCTCCTGTGTATTTCAGCGGACAGGCAAGCCATGTCCCTACAGTGTTGCTCATTAATCTGGCGGGTTCCCGTTTCCAGTAACCCGAAGCATTTGGCGCAATTTTGCACTTTGCACTTTGCATTTTGCATTTAAAATCGGCTATCCGCCTATTTTATTAAGTCCGTGACTGTGACCGTAGGAGCAGGAAAATTTATGCTCCGTCGGCTTTGCGAGGATCGCCTCTTTTGCCTTTTTTAAAAGCAATTCTTCATCATCAATATATGGCATCAGGTCAAAAACCTCGCTGTTACCTAAGCAGGGTCTTATCTTACCGTCACTTAAAAGCCTGATGCGGTTACACTCACTGCAGAATTTATCACTGACAGGAGTGATAAAGCCGATTCTGCCCTTGAAGTTTTCAGCCGAGTAATATTTTGCAACGCTCTTCTCAAAGTCGCTTTTACCCTTACCTTCATACTCCTTAAGAAAAGGAAATGCCTTTAAAATCTCCTCACCCTTTACAACGAGGCTTTCGTTTTCCCCCTCATCGGAAAAAGGCATAAGCTCGATAAACCTCACGTCAATTTTTCTGTCCTTTGCAATATTGATAAGCTTTTCTGCCTGGTCGTCGTTTTCGCCTCTTATGAGCACCGCATTGAGCCTTATGGGTGAAAGTCCCACCCTTTCAGCCTCGTCGATGCCCTCATAAACCTTATCGAGCAAATCAAAGCCCGTTATTTTTTTATACTGCTCTTTATCCGTCGTATCAAGGCTGATGTTTACCGCATTGACGCCTGCTTCTTTAAGCCTTTCGGCATATTTAGAAAGAAGCACTCCGTTAGTGGTAATTGCAAGCTTCTTTATGCCGTAGATTCTGCCGATTCTTCCGGCAATTTCGCAGATATCACTTCTTAAAAGCGGCTCGCCGCCCGTAAGTCTTACCTTTGTGATACCGAGCTTTGCAAAGGCTCTTACCAGCTTTTCCGTTTCTTCGGCAGAAAGCTCTGAGTCCTTTTCACACTCGGCACCGCAGTAGGTACAGTTGAGATTACACCTTTTTGTAACGGAAACACGCAGATAATTTATATTTCGTCCGAAGGAATCAATCATTGAAAAAATCACTCTTTCCGCCCGTTTTTTCCGTAAGCCTTACATTTTCAATAACCATTTCACGGTCAATAGCCTTACACATATCGTAAACCGTCAGTGCCGCAACGCTTGCTGCTGTCAGCACCTCCATTTCAATGCCTGTCTTATAAGTGCATTTTGCTTTTGCTATGATGTAAAGCTCGTCCTTTGAGTTGTTGTCAAAGTCAATTTCTATGCTTTCAATGGGAATGTTATGACAAAGAGGAATAAGCTCACTTGTTTTTTTGCCGCCCATGATACCCGCAATTCTTGCCGTTGCGAGTCCGTCACCCTTTTTAAGCTCACTTGTAAGCAGCGCAGAAAGGGTGCTTTCCTTCATTCTGAGGGTTGCCTTTGCCGTTGCGGTACGGTTTGTGAAGGCTTTTTCACCGACATCGACCATTACCGCCTGTCCCTTTTTATCAAGATGTGTAAAGCTGTTCATACTATAATCTCCGTTAGTTTTATTTTATTAGGAGCAAACTACCGCCCTGCTGTTTCTTATAAGGCAGCTGCCATCCTGCGGACACGGCAAGCCGTGTCCCTACAATAACTGTTTTATTTGACAGATGCTTTGCTTGCAACACTCACGGTATCGGGGCAATTCTGCATTCTGCACTCAGAAGCTGTATCCGCCCATCTGTGTGAGCCTTTCTTTAAGCTCGTCACTTTCAAGTATCTCAAAGAAAGCCCTGACCGCTTCATCAGATTCAGCCTTAACATTGACAAGAAACCCGTACTTTTCCGTTGAAACGGGAATAAAATCAAGTCCGTACATCTTTGCCGCCGAATAAATTCCGAGTCCGCAATCAGCGTTTCCCGAAGCAATCAGCGCCGCAACTGCGGTGTGGGTGAATTCCTCGTTTCTGTAACCCTCAAGCTTTGCCTTGTCTATGCCGTACTTACCTATAAGGTAGTCGCAGAGGATTCTTGTGCCGGAGCCGAGCTGACGGTTTACATAAACGCAACGCGTTACATCGGAAAAATCCTTTATATCAAGGGGATTTCCTTTTCTGACCATAAGGCCCTGAATTCTGCCGACACCCTTGTAAAGCTTCGCTGATCCATCGGGAAAATATTTTTCGACATAGCTTTTATTATATTCTCCGCTTTGTGTGTCAAGCAGATGTATTCCTCCCAAGTGGGCACTCTTGCTCTTTATGGCATTAATTGCGCCCATGCTTCCCACGTGGGAGGAAGAAAGCGTAAAGGGGTATCCCCTTTTTTTCATAATGTCCTTTATCTCGTCAATCATCGGGTCGTGGCTTCCCGTAACGATAAGCGAGGTGCTGATTTCATCTGCAGACTTCAGAAGAGTAATTTCCACTTCCTCACCCTGCTCAGCGCCCTCACTGTCCTGGGGTATTTCAAGAATACCGTCAGCCTTTGTAAAGCTTGTGACAACACCTGCTCCGCGCATAAGAGGTACAGCCGTAAAGCTTTCTCCGACCTTGCCGAGAGTTACTCTCACAAACTCGTGATATTTAAGTGATGAAACTATCCTTTTACCGAGAACAGCCTTTACTTTCTTTTTTTCGGGTACGGCAAGTCCGCCCATACGGTAAACCAGGTCACGTACAATATTTTCCATTATCACTATTGCCGAAACGGGATAACCCGGAAGTCCGACAACAGGCACCTCGCCGATTTTGCCGAGTACGGCAGGCTTTCCCGGCTTTACCGCGATACCGTGCACACAAACCGTTCCGAGATTTTTTATTATTTCACAGGTGTAATCGTCTCTGCCGGCAGATGAGCCTGCAAGTATAAGCAGGACGTCACATTCTTCTGTACCCTTCTTCACTGCAGCTTCAAGCAGATCCTTTTTGTCCTTTACAATAGGGTATACCCTGCTTTCACCGCCCCACTCTTTTACCATTGATGAAAAAATCGATGAATTGAATTCGATTATGTCGCCTTTACCCGGATTTTCCGTAGGAGGCACAATCTCATCACCTGTAGGAATAATACCTAAAACAGGCCTTTTCACCGCCTCGAAATGCGTGATACCTCCTGCAAGAATCGCTCCGCAGAGTGACGGAGTAACAACCGTAAGCGAGGGAGCAATCATATCACCCATACATATATCCTCACCGACCTGACGGACATTCTGCCAGGGATGAACTGCCGAATAAATCGTCACGTTGCCCTTTTCATCCTCCGATATATCCTCTACCATAATAACGGCATCGTGGTTGTCGGGTATGGGATCACCCGTATCAACAACCGTATACTGCTCCTTTGAGAGGACAACGGGCGTATTTTCACTTGCTCCATAGGTGTCCCTTGCTTTTACGGAAATTCCGTCCATTGCCGAAGCGTTATAGTGAGGTGAGCAGATTTTTGCATAAAGGGCATTTTTGGTTACTCTGCCTGCCGAAAGAAAGGTTTCGACATTTTCTGCTTTGAGAGTCTCAAGACTATGACACACAAGCGAGAAAAATCTCTCCTTTGCTTCAGAAAGCGGTATATTATCAAGATAGTTGTGTTTCATATTTTTCCTTTCTGTGCTGCAAAACAGCAACCGTACATATCGGAAGCGTTTCCGACACGGCGCCGATGCATGAAAATCAGATGTGAAGGCAAAAGCGCGGTGAGGGGCAACGCCTGCGGCGTTGCTTCAGAGCGCCGCCGACCGCTCCGGGCAGACCGGCATGCAAAAAACTCCGAACGCTGTGCCATAAGGCAGCAAAGAGGCGGCGCTCTGCTTTTTGACTTTCAGAGAAAGTCAAAAAACTCACCGCGTCGTTTCAGTTTTTATCCGCAGTAAGTTTACACACGCCGTGTCTGTGCGGCTTTCCGTGCAGAAATTTTTACCTGAAGTTAAAACAGTATTACCTCAACCTCTTCGTCTTTTCTGAGACCTTCCTTGTTTCTGCCGATGACAATGTAGCCGTCAGCCTGTGAGAGAAGCGAAATTACTCCGCTTTTACGGAAAATCGGATAAGCGATACCGTCGAGGAGGGTTACGGGAATAAATTCCTCTCTGCCGTGGTTTGAGGAAATGTTTGTTGATGTGACGGCAATGATGCTTTTTTTGTTTTCACCGTAGCCGCTTATTTTTTTTGCAAGAGGTAAAGCAAAACGAAGGGCAGTAAAATATGCCGCTGCAGGATGACCCGGCAGACCGAAAACAGCCTTGTTTGCTATTTTTCCGATAATGGTAGGCTTTCCGGGCTTCATGGCAATTCCGTGAAGAAATACCTCTCCGAGGTCGTTTATAACCTTTACGGTCATATCTCTTGCACCTGCAGAAGAGCCGCCCGAAAGAAGGATTATGTCGCACTCCCCGCTTGCCTTTTCAGTTGTTTCGTAAAGCTTCTTGTAGCTGTCACCGACAATACCGTAAAGCACCGTGTCGCAGCCGTTTTCTTTGAAAAGTGCTGCAAGAATATGACTGTTTACGTCTCGGACCTTGCCGCATGATGCCCTTTCACTTATGGGTACAACCTCGTCACCGCTTGAAATTATGCCTATTTTAAGCCTTTTTCTGCAAAGTGCCTCTGTAATACCGAGCGATGCAAGAATACCGATATGCTTTGAGGAAAGTAATGTACCCTTTTCAAGCAAAAGCTGACCGTTTTTTACGTCGTCGCCTCTTTTTGTGACGTTTTCAAAGGGGCTTACCGCCTTATATATGAGGGTCATTCCGTCAAAAAGCTCCTCGGTGTTTTCCACCATAACGGCACTGTCCGCACCCTTCGGGAGCATTCCGCCCGTTGAAATTTTCATACACTGACCCGATACTATTTCACCGTCGGCAGTCTGTCCCATAAGGATTTCACCCACATTTTCACTCTGGCAGGGCATACTTTCCGAAGACCCGAAGGTATCAGAGGCAATCACGGCATAGCCGTCAACGGTGCTTCGGTCAAAGGTGGGGACATCCTCCCGGGAATATATATCGCAGGCAAGCACTCTGCCCGTAAGACCGTCGATGCTCACCATTTCAGTTTCAGTCTCATAAAAGGAAAACGCTTCTTCAATTATACTGTCTGCCTTTTCCGTCGATACAACCTTAAGCATTGCTTTCCTCCCTGATTTCTGTTATTTTTCCGTCACAGAGCTTTATAATTTTCACCTTGTCAAAGTCGGGAATTTCGTCTGTGTGGCTTGTCATTATTACTGTGCAACCCGTTTGCTTACGGTAATCTGATATCAGACGGTTGATAATTGCCCTGCTTTCCTTGTCGGCGGCACTTGTAGGCTCATCAAGTAAAACAATGTCCGCCTTTTTTGAAAGCACCCTTGCAAGACAGAGACGCTGACATTCACCGCCTGAGAGAGTTTTTGCATTTTTATGCTCAAGGTGATTGAGACCGAAGGCTTTGAGAATCACGTCGCACAGAGCGTTTTTACTTTTTCTGCTTCCGTCAAGGCAGAAGGTGATGTTTCTTCTGACGCTTTTGTTAAAGGGAATACACTGCTGGGGGAGGTAGCAGACCTTACCCTCCTTTTTTATTTCTCCCGAGCTTTCTTTGAGAGTGCCTGCCAGAATTTTAAGAAAAGTGCTCTTACCGCTTCCGTTATGTCCCGTAAGCACAATGCACTCGCCCTTTTCCACAACAAGACTCTCAATATCAAGGACCGCTCTGTCTTTATAGACCTTGGTAAGATTCTTTATTTCAATCATTCCTCATCCCCCTCTCTCACAAGAAGCGATGCAAGAATATTGACCGCAAAGGAAATAATAAGAAGGATAATTCCCAGCGCAAGTGCAAAGGAGAAATTGCCCTTGTTTGTTTCAAGCATAATCGCTGTTGTCATAACTCTTGTTTTCCATTGGATGTTGCCGCCGACGATGCTGACTGCACCGACCTCGGCTATGGACCTGCCGAAGGCGGTAAGCACAACGGAAAGAAGTGAAGCTCTGTTTTGTGAAAGGAAAAGACACAGTATGCGCCATTTGCTGAAATTAAGTCCCTTTGATGTTTCAAGGAGATTTTTTGAGTTTACAGAGCATACACCTGAAGTAAGACTTATCACAACAGGGGTTATAAGAAGGCATTGGGCAATAACCATAACCCTTACAGTAAAGAGCAAGCCCAATGAGCCGAATATGCCGTATCTGGTAAACAGCAGATAGACAATCAGGCCTGCCACCACAGGTGGCAAGCCCATAAAGGTATTTATTATCTTTTTGACTGTCCGTTTGCCTTTGAATTTAGTGCTTGTGATAAGTACACCTAATGGCATACCGATAAGACAGGAAATAACCGTTGAGAAAAACGACATCCTTAATGTAACGCCGATTATATAAAGGACTTCCCTGTCCATTGCCACTAGCAGCTCAAAAGCTTCTGTAATTTTTTCCAAAGCTTATTCTTCAAGAAGGAAGAAGAGTGCTTCGCCGTATTCTGCCTCGCCGAATTCAGCAATGAGAGCACTTGCTTCGTCGCCTGTAAGCCATTCGATGAAAGCCTTTGAAGCTTCGGTGTTAACGCCGTCAAGCTTTTCGGGGTTACATTCGATAACAGAATATGTATTCTTCATATCTTCACTTTCAGCCATGATGATTTCAAGATCGAGGCTGTCCTTGTTTGCAAGGAAGGTAGCCTTATCTGTAAGGCAGTAGCCGCCCTGCTCACTTGCAATTCTGAGAGTTGCGCCCATACCTGTACCTGCACTCTGATACCATGTAGCTGTTTCAGCATCGGGAACATTTTCACCCCAGAGCTTGAGCTCAGCGTTATGTGTGCCGCTCTTGTCGCCGCGTGAAACGAAAACCTCTTCAGCTTCTGCAATCTTTGCAAATGCTTCAGCAGCAGTTGCACAGTCAGCAATACCTGCAGGGTCATCAGCAGGACCTACAACTACAAAGTAATTGTACATAAAGGGAATTCTTTCAACGCCGTAACCGTCGTTAACGAATGCTTCCTCCTGAGCCTTTGAGTGAACGAGGATGAGGTCTGCATTGCCGTCCTTGGCAAACTGGATAGCTATGCCTGTACCCTCGGAGGTAACCTCAAACTTGTAGCCTGTCTTTGCCTCAAATGCGGGAAGAAGATAAGCAAGAAGACCTGAGTTATCAACGGATGTGGTTGTGGAAAGGCGGATTGTCATGTTCTTTTCTGCATCACCGGCAGTTGCATCACCGACAGTTACTTCATCGGGAGTAACGTTGCCGTCAGTTGTGCTTGTACCGCCGCAGGCTGCAAAAGCAAAGAGCATTGAAAGTGCAAGAAGCACAGCAAGAAGTTTTTTCATGATCATTTCTCCTTTTCAATCACGGAAGGCAAAAGAGTTTCCCGCTTTTACCCTAAGCCGTTAACTGCCCTTTCTTATAAGCAGTCGTGTTATTTCGGCTTCGCTCTTTCCCTCATATGAAAGATCACTTAGAGGTCAGAGTCGGATAATAATCAAAGATGCAAATGCATCACTTCTTATAAAATTATTAACTAAAAAAATAAATTTTCTTTAAAATATATTGTAAAATTTCACTAACAATGGTATTATTATACTATATAATTTTCAAAATTTCCATAGGTTGAGGTGATTTTTTTGAAATTCGGTGTAATTTGTGTCAGTGACCGCTGCAGCAAAGGCCTTTGCGAGGATAAAAGCGGACCGCTGATAAGTGAAATTCTTGCACGTCTTGGAGAAACCGTTTTTTACGAAACTGTCCCTGACGAAAAAGTTCTTATCAGCCTTTCTCTTATCAAAGCTGCTGACAAAATGGACTGCGATGTGATTTTTACAACCGGCGGCACAGGTCTTGCACCGAGAGATGTCACCCCCGAGGCTACAAAAGCCGTAATCGAAAAAGAGGTTCCCGGCATCAGCGAGGCAATCAGACAAAAAAGCCTTGAAATCACACCGAAGGCTATGCTTTCAAGGGCAACCGGCGGTATAAGAGGTAAAACACTCATCATCAATCTTCCGGGAAGTCCTAAGGCGGTCAGGGAATCACTTGAAATCATTCTTCCCGTTCTGCCCCACGCCTTTGAAACTCTTTCGGGCGAAGCGGTAAGCTGTGGCGGCAATTACGGAAAAGGCGGTGATTGATTGAGCTTAAAAAACGTAACTCAGCTTTTCTGCATTGACAATAAAACGGTCTGCATTATAGGCTGCGGTGCTCTCGGCACAAACGCGGCAGTACATCTGACGGGCGCAGGAGTGAAAAAACTCTATTTGTGTGATTTTGATACTGTATGCCTATCCAATCTCAACCGCCAGTTTCTGTTCACAAAAGCCGACGGAGACTTTTTTAAAAGTGAAATCCTGAAGCAGCGTCTGTCATACTATTCTACTGATACTGAATATGTTTCAGTTGTAAAGAAGATAACATCAGCAGAATCTCTTTCTTTTGCAAAGAATTGTGATATTATTCTTTGCTGTGTTGACAATGCAGCAGCCAGAAGAGTTATTGCTGACTTTTCCGAAAAGGAGAAAATCCCTTGCGTTTTCGGCGGAATTGACGGCTTCTACGGAACGGCTTATCTCTATCTGCCCGATATATCCCCCTGCCCAGACTGTGCGGGAATAATCAACGACATTTCCGTCAGAAGCTCCGTATCCTCCTCAGCGGGAATTATCGGCTCAATGCAGGTCAATCTTGCATTGAGGTATCTTCTTTCAGACGACGAAGGATCGGCAGGCAAAATCTTCCTTTTTGACGGTGATTTATGGGATACCCTTATAATAAAGCCCCATTCACAATGTAAAATATGTAAAAAACCCGAGGTGAAAATATGACAAACTTAAAAGGCTATATGGGTAAGGTCCTTTTCGTTGACCTTACCAAGAAAACCTACGAAGAATTCCCCTGGACCGATGAAGACAGAAAAAGAACAATCGGTGGCAAAATTATGGCTGCTGACATACTGCTTCAGCATATCAGGCCCGGAATGAAAGCATTTGACGAGGATAACTGGCTTGTTATCACAACAGGTCCTCTTACCCGTTGCAAAACACCCTCATCAACACGCTTCAACATTTCAACCGTTTCGCCCCTCACCGGCATTCTTACCTCCTCAAACTGCGGCGGTGCCTTCGGCAGAAGACTCAAGAAGGCAGGCTGGGATGCTATGGTTATCACAGGAAAAGCAAGTGAGCTTACCTGGATTGAAATTGTTGATGACGAGGTTACCTTCCACGATGTACCCGAATATAAGGGTATGCATACAGGTGAGCTTCAGAAGCTGTTCAAGGGCAAATCAACACCCCTCGTAATTGGTCCCGCAGGTGAAAACAAGGTGCTTTATGCAGGCGTCTTCTCAGGCGAAAGAACCGCCGGCAGAGGTGGTGTCGGTGCAGTTTTCGGTGATAAAAACCTGAAAATCATTACAGCAAAAGGTACCAAAGAGGTTGAGATTTACGATCAGGAAAAACTTGATGCACT
Organism: Oscillospiraceae bacterium; assembly: GCA_015066015.1. GTDB lineage: Bacteria > Bacillota > Clostridia > Oscillospirales > Acutalibacteraceae > UBA6857. The sequence goes on along the minus strand of SVPE01000011.1, from coordinate 29,122 downwards.
TACAGAAGAATGGAAAATGCAGCTTATGCGCCACCCCATTACCGGTGCTCAGCTTGCAAAACTCGGCACTGCCGGTCTTGTCGCTCCTATGCAGGCACATAGAATTCTTGCAACAAAGAACTTCAGCGACGGCAGATTTGACGGCTTCGAAAAGGTATCAGGCGAAGAGCTCGCTGAAAAATATCTTGTCGGTAACGGAAACTGCTACTCCTGTCCTATGCGTTGCGAAAGACGTGTGAAAATTGACGGTAAAAACGTAAAGGGTCCCGAGCTTGAAACACTCGGTCTTTTCGGACCCAACATTCTCAATGACGATATAGAAAAAATCCTCCGTTGGAACTATGAGCTTGACGAGCTCGGTATGGATACAATCTCCTGCGCAGGTTCAATTGCCTTTGCAATGGAGCTTCAGGAAAAGGGCATGTGGGACAGCGGCCTTGAATTCGGCAAAACCGACAACATCAGCGAGGTTTTCAAATTGATTGCCAACCGTGAAGGCATCGGTGATATTCTTGCAGACGGCACAAAGCGTATGAGTGAAAGATTCGGCGGCAAGGAATTTGCAATTCACGCAAAGGGCATGGAGCTTGCTGCTTACGAGCCCAGAGGCGCTGTCGGACAAGGATTGGGATATGCAACTTCAAACCGCGGCGGCTGTCACCTTAACGCAGGCTATATGGTTGTTCTTGAGGGTCTCGGACTTAACATGAACTCCTACACCGCCAAAGGTAAAGCAAGCCTTGCCATTATGTTCCAGAACACAATGGAGGCTGCATCTGCTGCCGGCTGCTGTGTATTTACTTCCTATGCAATTCTTCCCTGGTTCATTGTTGCAAAGCCCACAAGTATAGTCACAAGAATAGTTCAGCAGGCTTTCAAATTCCTCACTCCCATTCTTTATATCGGTATGCAGTATCCTGAGATTCTTGCTTTAAATATTCCACTTATTCAGTATCCCAGAGCAATAAATGCAGCTACAGGCTCCAAATACACAATGGGTACATTTATCAAAGCCGGCTCCTACGGATACAATGTTGAGAGAGTGTGCAACATAATTTTAGGCCTTCCCGTGGGCAAGGATACCGATACTCTTCCGAAGCGTCTTACTGACGAGGAGCAGGTACCCGGCAACAAAAAAACAAAGGTACCTCTTGACAAGATGAAGAGAAGCTATTATATCATCCGCGGTTGGAAAGACGGTGCCCCCACAATGAGAATGATTAAAAGGCACAAAATAAAGCTTCCCGACTGTACAAAGGAGGTCTACCCCTATGGTAAAGGTTAAGTTTTTCGGTGTTATCCGCACAACAACAGGCTTCAGCTATCTTGAAACCGATGCAAAAACCGTAAACGACATATTCGAAATAGTTTCAAGAAGAATGTCTATCGGCTATGAAGAGGACAGGGAAGAGCTTGAACGAAAGAAAAATGATCCCGATGTAAAATACATAAAGCCCAAAAACCCCGCTCTTGAATATCACCAGAGACTTCAGTTCAAGGATGCAGTTGTTTATGTCAACGGCGAAAGATGTATGCGCAAAGGCAAGAAGCTTTCCGACGGCGACGAAATCTGGCTTCTCAGCCCTGCGGCAGGCGGTTGATTTTCAGAAAATCAAATAATAAAATCAGAAACTGTCCGACACCAATCGGACAGTTTTCAGCAAAAGCATAAGGAGTATACAAAATGGCGGAAAAGCTTATAATATTCGATTGCTTCGGTGTTATTTTTGAGGAGGTTGCCCCGACCTTCCTTAAAAAATTTCTAGCCGAAGACAAGGCTCTCATTATAAAAGAGGAGCTTTTTGTTCCCGCTGACCTCGGACAGATAACCTACGACGAGCTTCTTACAAATATGGCGCGTGTCCTTGAGGTTGACAAGGCAGAAATGACCGAGGAATGGAATGCAATGTTCATTCTTCGCAAGTCGATTCTCCCCGTCATAAAGGCTCTGGGTAAAAAGCACGATGTAATTCTGCTTTCGAATGCTCCCTTAGGCGTAGTCGAGGAAGCCTTTGAAAAGCACGGTCTTACTCCCCTTTTCAAAAGAATGTTTATCTCCTGTAACCTCGGTCTTGCAAAGCCCGACAAAGAGATTTATCTTCACTGTGTGCGTGAAATGGGCAAGAATTATGATGAAATTTATATGATTGACGATAATTGGTCTAACCTTGAACATTTACCCGAAATCGGGATTACACCTGTACATTTCAAGGGTGACGATTCCCTACTTGAAATGTTGATATGAGGAGGTGTCACCGATGAAAGAAATGCTCAGAAAGCTTTCTAAGTTTCTCTCCTTCATCCTTTTTACAGTTACGGCAATTGCTTTTACATACAGCCTTTATCTGATACTGTATTATTTTGACATTATTCCTAACCGCAACTTAGGCTTCCTTGATATTTCCCACCTTATATCAGGTATTGTTGCCGTCATAGGTACGGTAACGGGACTACTTGGTTTTTTACTGTACAGACTGAGCAGAAAAAAAGATAAATAAACACAAAAACCTCTCACCTAAAAGTGAGAGGTTTTTTTACTGATAATATCTGTGTTTCAGTTTACTGCTGAGGAGCCTGAGGGAAATCCTGAGGAGGCTGTGTGAACTGCTGAGGAGGCTGATTATACTGAGGCTGTGTGAACTGCTGGGAAGCAAATCCGCCACCTGAAACTGCCATCTGAATAGCGTTAAAAATCTTATCGGGAAGTGAATTCTGAGCGATTGCACCTACAATACCTGTGATGAAAGGAATAAGACAAAGGAACCAACCTACAACGATAGCGATGATCTTGTTTGTCCATTCACTGTCAACTGTAACTGAAAGTATATTTCCGTTAAGTGTAACTGCTGCTCTGCATTCAATGCCGAGACCGATAAAGTCCTTAATACCGTCACGGTCCTTTAAAACTGTAATTGATGCAGCGTTGGGGCCCATAGGCTGAGCCATGCACTGGAAGCCCTGACCGCTGAGATTCTGTGATGTTTTCTGAACAATCTCCTGAATGCTCACATTTGGTGCTACCTGAAAAGTTCTCATTGTTGACATTTTCTTTTTTCTCTCCTTAATTTTAATTCTTATGAAAAAAGTCTATAAATCAGACTCTCTCTTACATTGATAAAGACGACCTCACTTCCGCTTGCAAGTCTTATAACATAGACAACCGAAAGCAAAACCAACGCAGTAATACAAAGCACTCTCATTACCGATGAGGGTATCTTCCTTCTGCAAAGATACAAAGCAAATGCAACAGGCAGCAAAAACACCAAAGGATGAAAATGAAATGCCGCTGCAAAATCAAGAGAAGCGAGCGCTTCAACGGCTCTGCTCATTCCGCAGGAAGGACAGCTTATGCCCATCAGAGCTCTTATCGGACAACCGAGTGTCAGATAAAAGGGAGCAAAAACAGCTGCAATTAATATGAGATTTTTATTAGCTTTGAGAAAGTTGAATATATAATCTTTCATAATACTCGTATTATAGCAAATCAGATATTATAAGTCAACAAAATTTGTGTTAAACATTAAGATTTCTCGCCATAACACACAAAAAACCTCCCACTATTATGTGAGAGGTTTCTTCATTACAAAAGGTTATTAAAGTTAAATTATTTAACTGTTGCCTTTGCGCCTGCTTCTTCAAACTTCTTAGCAGCTGCTTCAGCATCTTCCTTTGACATGCCTTCCTTAAGTACCTTGGGAGCGCCGTCAACAGCTTCCTTAGCTTCCTTAAGGCCAAGACCTGTGATTTCACGAACAACCTTGATAACAGCGATCTTGTTAGCGCCAACTTCTGTGAGTTCAAGGTCGAATTCTGTCTTTTCTTCAGCAGCTGAAGCTTCAGCAGCTACGGGGCCGGCAGCAACAACTGCAGCTGCAGCTGATACGCCGAATTCATCTTCTACAGCGTGTACGAGCTCTGAGAGTTCGAGAACTGTGAGAGTCTTAAGTTCTTCAATAATAGCAGTAATTTTTTCTGATGCCATGGTATTTTACCTCCAAATAAATGTAATTTTTAAGTTTGATTATGCTTCTGCGGGAGCTTCCTCTGCGGGAGCCTCTGCGGGAGCGGGTTCGCCATCCTTGTCAACAATAGCCTGGATAGCACGTGCAAATGCTGAAATGGGAGCCTGGAAAGCACCGAGAACATTTGCAAGAAGGATTTCTCTTGAGGGAAGCTTTGCAAGACCTGAAATCTTATCAAGGCCGATTACTTCCTTATCGATGAAACCGTTCTTAATTGTGAAATTCTTGTGGTTGTCTGCAAACTTGCTGAGAATGCGAGCTGCAGCAACGTAATCATCTGCACTTGTAGCGATAGCAGTTGTACCTTCGAGAACTGCATCAAGACCGTTAAGCTCTGTGTTTGCGATAGCAAGCTTTAAGAGAGTGTTCTTAACAACTGTGTATTCAACACCTGCTTCACGAAGCTCCTTACGAAGAGCTGTATCGTCAGCAACGTTGATACCCTTGTAGTCAACGATAACACCTGCGATTGAGTTATTGAGTCTTTCTGTAAGTTCAGCAACAACAACTTTCTTCTGTTCTAAAACGTTAGCGCTGGGCAAATGAATTCACCTCCTGTAATATTTTATTGTACCCTTGGTGTCAGAGATAAGAAAAACCCTTTCCCTCATACCGAGAGAAAGGGCGACATAATTAATCAAAGTAACTCAATTAGTTATGCTCCGTTCCTCGGCAGGCGGTTAATAATTTAACCTTTAAGTCTCACACCTGCTGTCTTAGGGCTGGACAGCTTAAATATAATACCACAAAGGTTACCCCTTGTCAAGTATTTTTTTGCTTCAGAAGTAAATATTTTACTTCTTATTATTTTGCCTCTGCAGCAGCTGAGCCAACCTTTGCGGGGTTGATCTTAACGCCGGGGCCCATTGTAGCTGTAACTACGCAGGAACGGATGTACTGACCCTTTGCAGCAGCGGGCTTAGCCTTGATAACAGCATCAAGAAGTGTTGTGAAGTTTTCCATAAGCTTCTCTTTGCCGAAGGATGCCTTACCGATGGGGCAGTGAATGATGTTTGTTTTATCAAGACGGTACTCAATCTTACCTGCCTTAGCTTCTGTAACAGCCTGAGCAACGTTGGGAGTAACAGTACCTGCCTTGGGTGAGGGCATAAGACCACGGGGGCCGAGCACCTTACCGAGACGACCTACAAGGCCCATCATGCTGGGATGTGCGATAGCAACATCGAATTCCATCCAGCCTTCGCCCTGGATCTTTGCAACGAGGTCTTCAGCGCCTACTACTTCTGCGCCTGCAGCCTCAGCTGCCTTTGCTTCTTCGCCCTTAGCGAAAACAGCAACACGTACAGTTCTACCTGTACCGTTGGGAAGAACAACTGCGCCACGAACCTGCTGGTCAGCATGACGTGAGTCAACGCCGAGACGGATGTGAGCTTCAATTGTTTCGTCGAACTTTGCAGTAGCAGTCTTGCAAGCAAGCTCAAGTGCTTCTGCAGGATCATAAAGATTTGATTTGTCTACAAGCTTTGCGCCTTCGACATATTTTTTACCATGTTTCATTGTCTTTCATCCTCCTATAGAGTGGTTAAATCGGATTTTTCCTCCCACCCGGACATTAGTCAGCGACTACAATGCCCATTGAGCGAGCTGTACCGGCAATCATGCTTGCTGCTGCTTCAACAGAAGCTGCGTTAAGGTCCGGCATTTTCTGCTCAGCAATCTTCATTACCTGTTCTTTGGTAATTGTTGCAACCTTAGTCTTGTTGGGTACACCTGAACCGCTTTCGATACCGCAAGCCTTCTTGATAAGAACTGCTGCGGGCGGTGTCTTTGTTACGAATGAGAATGTACGGTCTGCGTAAACTGTGATTACAACAGGAATGATAAGACCGATGTCATTCTTTGTGCGCTCATTGAATTCCTTTGTGAAAGCCATGATGTTAACACCGTGCTGACCGAGAGCCGGACCAACAGGGGGTGCGGGTGTAGCCTTACCTGCAGGAATCTGGAGCTTGATTAAACCTACAACTTTTTGAGCCATTTTTTTATACCTCCAAATTTAGTGGTTGATGGCGACTTGTATTAAATATACAAATCTCCCACAGGGAGAATTTACTCTCCCCCATAATAAACGGCAGTGTTTTTGCCGAAAATTATCTTTTTTTCTGTCGCGCTTATTCAGCGACCTCTACTTGATTGAGCTCAAGCTCGACGGGAGTTTCTCTACCGAGCATTGAAATCATAACGACAACAATGTTCTTTTCAAGGTCGATGCTGTCAACAACACCGCTGTAGCCGTCGAAAGGTCCGCTTAAAATGTTTACGAAGTCGCCCTTTGCATACTTGACTTCGACTGTTCTCTTTTCAATTCCGAGAGCGACAACCTCGTCTTCACTAAGAGGAACAGGTTTTTTGCTGTCAGGGCCTACAAAGCCCGTAACACCGCGGGTATTTCTGATAACATACCATGCTTCATCAGTCATACCGAGTTCTTCATCTTCGTTATTTTCACCGCACTTTTTGTAAAGCGTTGCAACCTTGACCATAACGTAACCGGGGAAAAGCTTACGCTCAACCTCACGTACCTTGTCATCCTTGATTTCAGTAACGATTTCAGTAGGAATTCTTACCTCAAAGATCTGGTCCTGCATTTTACGGTTCTCAACGACTGTTGCGATGTTTGATGCTACCTTATTCTCGTAGCCTGAGTAGGTGTGTACTACAAACCATCTGGCGTCTGCCATTGTTACACCTCCTGTGCGTGCTGATTATTCTGCTGTTTCAGCAGTTGTTTCTTCTGCTTCTGTTGATTATTCAGCTTCTGCAGCTTCATCATGGTCATGATCGTGATCGTGATCATGCTCATCTTCAGCAACATCGCCGTCTGTTACATTGCCGTCGGTAACAACCTCTGTTGTCTCACCGCTTGCAATAACCTTGAGCTGTTCGATACCCTCTTTAAGACCGAAGTCAAGAGCGAATACGAAAACAGAAACAAGAGCGACCACAAGGAGAACCACACCGGTACTCTTGAGGATGGTCTGAGCATTGGGCCAATCAATTTTCTTGCACTCACCTTTGAAGTCCTTGAAAAATTTCTTGACTGCCTTGCTTGAACGAACGAAGAGATTAGGCTTGTTTGATTTACTGCCCTTAGCTGCCTTGGCAACCTTTTCAGCTGCTTTGCTTTCCTCAGTTGTGGCCTTTTCAACTTTGGATTCGGGAGCAACTTTCTTTTCTTTGTCAGCCATTACTTAACCCTCCGTCTTATTTGGTTTCTTTGTGGAGAGTGTGCTTCTTGCAGAATCTGCAGTACTTGTTCATCTCCAACCTATCGGGATTGTTCTTCTTGTTTTTCATAGTGTTGTAATTGCGCTGTTTGCACTCTGTGCAGGATAAAGTAATCTTTACTCTCATGAACGGCACCTCCATTAATAGGAATTTTTAGCTTCTGAGAGCAACACGTCCCTCTGAAGCGGTATAAGGCCTCCCTCTTTTTTCGGGCACAAAAATAAAGCCCTCAATCAGAGGTGCAATCATTTTATCACAAAATGCACTATCCGTCAAGGGCTTTTTATAACTTTTTTTACATTTTTTTCACTTTAAAATACGCCTCAGTTTTCGACTGTCATCGACCTGATAACAACGGGTTCAACGGGTGAAGCCATCTCTCCTGTCATACTGAAGGTACGGGGTACATCGCAGAGAGCGTCAACGTTTTCCATACCCTCGATAACCTTACCGAAGGCTGCATAATCGCCATCAAGGAATGTGCAGTCATCGTAACAGATGAAAAACTGACTTGAAGCTGAATTCTTGTTCTGGCTTCTTGCCATAGAGATTACGCCTCTTGTGTGGCTGAGGGAATTTGCAGTCCAGCCGTTTGAAGCAAATTCGCCGTAAATGTTTTCATCACTGCCGCCCATACCTGTACCTTCGGGATCGCCGCCCTGACACATAAAGCCCGGAATGATTCTGTGAAAGGTAAGTCCGTTGTAAAAGCCATTTTCAACAAGCTTTACAAAGTTTTCGCAGGTTTTGGGAGCACATTCGGGATAAAGCTCGATTCTGTACTCTGTGCCGTTTTCCATTGTTACTTTAATGATTTTGTTTTCCATTATATATACACCTCTGTTTTTACATAAGCAAGGGAGGAATCTCTCCTCCCCTGAATTTGTTTTTAAGCTGTTCTGTACCCTTTTCTATGCATTCATCGGGATACAATCTTATTTGTTTTCATTTATAAAATCAATTATTGCATCCTTTTCATTATAACCGATGAGTCTGCCCTTTTCCTCGCCGCCGTTGAAAAGTACGAGACAGGGAATGGTCATAACGCCCATCTCCATAATGAAATCTGAATTTTCATCGCAGTCCATTTTGCACACCTTGACTTCACCGTCGAGCTCATCTGAAAGCTCATCAATCACAGGTGAAAGCATCTGGCAGGGACCGCACCACGTTGCCCAGAAGTCAACAAGCACAGGCATTGCTTTTTCATCAATAACCTCCTTGCTGAAGGTTTCCTTTGAAAGTTCGATGTAAGACATAATTGCCTCCTTATAAAACAATTGAGAAGAAGTTAAGAATGATACTGAAGAAATTCTTCAGCATATTGATAAGATTCATAAGCGGGTTTACCGTACCCGTTTCACCGCTGGGACCGGCAGGCATTACCGGTGAAAGAGTATCCGTATCATAGTCAAAGGTCATATATCTCGGATAATCCTCGTAATCACTTACGGTAATCTGCTTTTTCTGGCGAAGGAACTGCATAAACATTGTGTTAATGCTCGGCGGGAAGGTACCGTGTCTTATGTCTCTTACAAACCAGGTGTATTCGGGGAAAAGGCAGGTTGAGGCATCGATGATAAGGTCATCTGAAATATAGTCCATTGTACCGCTTTTCTTTGCCGCGTTGAGATAATCAACAGAAAACGTCTTGCCGATATCGGCACCGACTGCACCGAAGGAGATATCCCTTGCGGAAATCTTGGCATCACCCTGAATCTGACTGCCCTCAAGGTAGGGAGGGAAGGGAACGCCGTACTTTGCAAGGACAATAATCTTCATACCGTTTTTGTTGAAGGTTTTGAGATCCTGCTCAAGACGGAGCATTACGTTTGCATGGTAATTATCGATTTTTTCAATAAGTTCTGCATATTCAGCCTCAACTCCTGCAAAAACAAAGTTTTTGGCTTCCTCATAGTAGTCCTCATTAACCATAGCCCAGTAAGCAGGCATATTCGCATAGGTTGTACGAAGAAGTCTCGGGAACACCTCAACTGCAAGCTGTTCGTAAATGTCACCTACAAGACCTGTGCCCTCACCGAGAAGGTTAAGTGAATAGGTAACGCTTACAATTGCAGCAAGAAGCTCGGAGATTTCATCGTCGCCCATATACTTACCGGCATAGTTGTTGAGAATGTCAGCATCAAATTTCAGTTTACCTGCGAAAAGCTCACCGCAGACAAGAGAGCCTCTTGCGGCAGAAGCGTAATAAATGCAGGTATCAACCTTACTGCTGCCGTATCTGCAAAGATAAGCCGACGCAAAGCAGCTACCCATACAACGTGCAACAAGCTGAACCTTTTTCTTACCTGTTGCAGCAAGAACTGCATCTATATAAGCTGAAAGCTCTTGAGCAGTTTCCCATGGATCAAGACGGGGATCATATCTGAAGATGTAATCGCCAAGACCGAAATTCTCGGTTTTCTTCTGTGGCGGTGTGCTGTGCTTGATATCGGTGCCGTTTTTCGGGTTACCGTTATTGTCAAGGGCACCTGCATCAAAATATTTCTTCAGAGCCTTTTCAAGAGCTGCACCGTAGATTGACCAGTCAGAGCTCAGAAGACTTGAAGTAAGTGCCGAAGTCAGTGAACCTGCACTGTCAAGCAGAATATCTTCAATTTCGGTGGCAACAGGCCATACCTGCTTTCCCGTTCTGTCGTAAACCTTTTCGGTGGCACCTCTGAGATAAACAACCGGCAGGTCATTTTCATATTTTGCCGCCGCTGCAGGCAGTGTGAAAAGTGCAAAGGTCATAAGCGCCGCCATAAACAGTGCAGTTGATCTTTTCAACATTCTTTTCATATAATTACCTCCTCGGAAGAAATTATTCTTCCATAAATTACCTTTATCAGTAAGTCATCTTACTGTTGATTTCCTTTACCACGTCCTCGTGAAGCTTCATAATCTCACGGTCATAGGTGAGCATACCGTTAACTTCAAATTCAACATCGGAAACCTGAGTGTAGACCGTTGCAGAAAGTCCGTTTTTGATATTGGGGATAATCTGCTTTTCGTGAAGCTTTCTGTAAGCCTCGGTGAGTTTATCCTTATCAGCGTACATCTGATAGCCGAAGCTCTTATCCCAGTTCCATACGTGGTCCTTGATTTTGCTGCTGTATCCGCCGTATTCGCTGACAACAATAGGTCTGCCGTCGTACTTGGGAAGAATTACGGGCATAATGTACTTATGTATACTTCTGAAGTCGGGACCCTTCTGGTCATACCAGCCGCTTGCGTGGTCACAGAAGCGTGTAGGATCCTTTTTCTTCGTCCATTCGCCGATTCTCTTTGCATCAAACTGTCCCCATGCCTCATTGAAGGGTACCCAGCAGCAGATTGAGGTATAGTTGTAAAGACAGTCAATCATCTCTTCATATTCTTCCTCAAATTGCTGTCTCCATTCAAGCTTTTCTCTTTGCTGAAGCTTGTAGGAGTTATCCTTCTTGCTGAGGTAAATAACGGGATTGAGGAAGGAGTGTATGTTTGGAATAACACCGACATAAGTCATATTGAGCTTCTGTCCGCCGCTTATCATATCCTGCCATACGAGCATACCGTATTTATCGCAGTAGTAGTACCATCTTGCAGGCTCAACCTTGATGTGCTTACGCAGCATATTGAAGCCGAGCTCCTTCATCTTAACGATGTCATAAACCATAGCCTCGTCCGTGGGAGGTGTAAGCTGTCCATCACTCCAGTATCCCTGGTCAAGAAGACCTCTCTGGAAGTAGGGCTCATTGTTAAGGAAGAGTCTCTTGTATCCGCCGTATTCACCGATGGAATACTTACGCATACCGAAGTAGCCTTCCACGCTGTCGCATATTTCTCCGCCCTTTGACACCTCAAGCACAAAATCGTAAAGGAAGGGGCTTTCGGGTGACCAGAGCTTCATATCGGGAATTGCAACCTTGTCCTTTGCACAGATTGCTTTTTCTGCTACAACATTTTCGCCGTCGAGAACCTTGATTTTAAGTGAGCCCTCCCCTGCAAGTGTTGTTTCGATATTGAGCACAGCCTCGTCGATATCGGGAGTGAGCTTATACTCTTTTACATAGCATTCGTTTACAGCTTCAAGCCACACTGTCTGCCATATACCTGAGGTTGAGGTGTACCAGAAGCCGTGGGAGTAGCTTGCCTGCTTACCTCTGTTCTGCCATGCCTCGTCAGTGGGGTCATAAACCCATACGACAAGCTCGTTTTCACCCTCTGTAAGAGCATCTGTAATATCAATGGTAAACGGACAGTAACCGCCGATGTGAGAGCCGACCTGAGCCTTGTTGATGTAAACTCTGCACTCCCAGTCAACTGCACCGAAGTGAAGGAGTGTTCTCTTACCCTTGAAGGATTCGGGAAGAGTGAAGCTCTTTTTGTACCAGAGGCGGTCCTTTGCGCTGATTCTTCTGCAGATACCTGAAAGGCAGCTTTCAACTGCAAAGGGAACACGGATTTTTTCACCGTAGCTTTCACACCACTCTGTCTTGTCATCGGTAACTGCAAAATCATACATACCGTTAAGGTTTACCCAGTTGTCCTTTCTTACCATCTGAGGACGGGGATATTCGGGAAGAGGAAGGTCGCACATAGCTTCCTCTGACCAACGTGTCTTCAATGTCATCATAATATTCTCTCCTTTTAAATTAATATTTATCAGCTGAGATAATCTGAAAGCACCCAGCCTTCAATTGCACCGTACTGCTCATATCTCTCGTCAGTAACCTCTACGTATACCCAACCGTTATTTGTTGCACTGTAGCCGTGAACAGTAACAGTGTAGCCATAAGGTACGGTTCTTAATATTGAGTAATCTGTACCCGGACCTGAACGGAAATTAAGTGCATCGGTTATTGTTGCAGTATAGGGTGTAGCGTACTCTGTGTAGCCGTCATCGTATTCGGTTGTTGTTTCGGTTGTTGTGCTGCCCGATGTTGTAGGCTCAGTTGTTGTAGTTGTGTCTGAGGGCTTTGTTGTAGTTGTTGTGCTTGAAGGTCTTGTTGTAGTGGTGGTAGCTTCCTCATACTTTTCAAGTGATGATGCAAGCACCCAGCCTTCAAGGTCGTGGTAGGGGCTCTCCACATAGTAGTAGCCGTTTTCACTTGCCATAGCGTAAAGAGGATATCCGTAGGGCTGAGTAGCAACTGTAGCTGCAGATGATGAAGCCTTTGTTCTCATGGTAACTGCACCGTTTTTGGGGAAGTATGCTACATAACCCATGTCATATCTTGACGGCTCACTCACAGACTGACTGCTCTGTGTTGTGGTGGTTGTAGTAGTTGTTGTTGTAGTTGTAGTGGTGGTAGTTGTGGTAGTTGTTGAGCTCGGATTTGTGGTGCTTGTTGCTGAGGTTGAGCTCGGATTTGTGGTAGTTGTGGTTGTTGAGGATGCAGGCTGCACTGTTGTGGGAAGAGTTGTTGTCGGCTTGGTTGTAGTGGGAAGTGTTGTTATGGGTACAGATGCATTAACACTTGTGTCGGTAGTTGTTGTACCGTCCTGAATCTTCGGGAGGATGTTGTCCATTACATAGCCGGCGGCAAAAATAATGCCTACAAGAACAATTACCAGAGCAAAGACCATAGCATAGCCCTTGTTGGAATTCTGCTTCTTTGCCTTTTCCTTTTTTATCTGCTCGTTGTGAGCCTGAGTGATATCCTCGATATGTTCATCGCCTGTACCGTAAGCTGAGGGGTCAAAAAGAGCCTCGATAAGTGAATTGTCCTCAACAGGTGCAGTACCCTCTGAAGGCTTCTGCTGATTATTGAGATCCATTACAATTGTGTCCTCGGTAGCTGCAGGTACAGTCTCAGCCACGGGAGCAAACTCATTTCCGAAGAGCGCCTGTGCCTGTGCTTCGGGAGTTTCTGCCGGTGTAGGCTCGGGCTCTTTATCGTCAAGGTAAGCAAGCTCGCTTGTGTATTCGGGAGGAGCAAAAACCTCCTGCTGCTCTGCTATAGGCTCGGCAGGTGCCTCGGGAGCCGCTTCAACGGGCTCGGCAGGTGTCTCGGGAGCCGCTTCGACGGGCTCGGCAGCTGCTGCAGGCATCTCGGCACTGTACTCGGGAATCGCCTCAATCACGGGAGCCGTCTCAACGGAGATGTCCGCCTCAAGCTCCATAGCAGGTGCTGCAGCCTCCTCTTCAAATTCCATAGTCTTGAACACATTAGGTGTGAAGTCGGGTACTTCAGGTACTGTCTGAGTATCTGCCGCCTCTTCCTTTTTGTCAGCAGAGGCATCCAGACTGATTATCATACCGCATTCGGGACAGAAATCCGCACCCGAAGGAAGGTCGTTTCCGCAAAAATTACATTTCATATAATCACTCCTGTTTATAGTCTTTTTCTTTGTTGATTTTTCAATACAAACACATCATATTATGCCACATAATATATTAACATACAACTGCTTGGATTTCAAGGGGAATTTATGAATTTTTAGCATATAAAATACCTTATATAAAAACTATACAGAAGGCAGCCTCTGACCGCCTTCTGTATAAGCATGTATCGGGTTGTAAATTAGATTTCAAAGCTGAATGTACCGTTGATAAGCTGAGTGAAAAGCTTAAGAAGCACCGTAATGAATCTTATCAGTGCCGCAATCTTTGTCTCAAGCTCGGGCTTCTGCTCAATTTCCTCAAGCCAGGGAGCATCTTCCGTATTATCCTCGGTCAGATTTTCATACTTGCGGAAATCATCGGTGTTGACAACAAGGAAGCGTGAGATGTTTCTCTGATTTGAGCCGGCATTAACGTTTGTGTACTGAGTGAAATATACTGAAAGCTCCTCCCATGCAGTGCCGATGTCGTGGTGCTTATTTTTAACAAACCAGGTTGTTTCGGGGAAGATACAGGTTGATGCATCAATCTTCTTATCGGGAGAAATGTACTCACCGTAGCCCTCAGCGATTCTGCTGTCAATATAGTCCTGATCCAGTGTGTCAAAAAGGCCTGCAACAGTTGCACCGAGTGAGGAATTCTTTGTGTCAACGGTGATGTCACCGTTATCGTTATGGTTAACACCGAGAGGAGGAATGGGGAGACCGTAACCGGCAATAACACCGAACTGTACACCGTAATTCTTCTCAAACTGCTTGTAGAGGTTTTCTTCACCCCTGAGCTCGCGGGGCTTTACAATACGCTCTCTGAGGTAGAGAATTTTATCAACAAGACCCTTGTACTCTGCACGCTCCTCGGAGTCCTCTTCGCCGAAAATAAGCTCGAGTGCCGTATCAAAGTTCTCGTCGCTGATGCTTGTCCAGTAGCTTGCCCATGTGCCGAGACCCGTAGCCTTGAGCATTGCAGGCATAAACTCCTTATAAAGTCTGTTGTAAAGGTCTTCAATTCCGCCGAAGGTTGTATCAAGCACGCCTACCTGAGCCATAAGGTCGTATGTTCTTTCAGCGATTTCAAGCACAAGCTCATTAACCCCTGAAACGTCAAAGCCTATGTCGTGTTTTCCGTAATGTTCACTTGCAAGAAGGTAAGCCTGAATATGCTTGTCGCTCAGCTCTACCTGACCGCTGAAGCAGTCGTTTATAACGCTTGAGCCGTTTGACATAACCTCATCGTATACAACCTTTTTGACAAGGCCCTCGCTGCCGTATGCATCAAGGTAAGCAGTAATAACATTACCGCCAAGGCATCTGCCCACAAGAGCAACCTGACTGCATCCTGTTGTTTCAATGATATCCTTTATAAACTGATGAAGTCTGTCAACGTGATCGTAGGGTGAAAGTCTCCAGTCATAACGGAACTTATAATCCCAGAGACCGAATTTGCCGTCCTTACCGTGGTTTACAGTCTGTGCCACGTTATCCCAGTAGTCAATTTCTGACTGTGCAACACCAACGCCGAACTGTGTGTTACCGTTTCCGTCAAGTCTGCTCTCGTCCCAGATGGGAGCAAGCTCCTCATAAAGAGCATCGCCGTAAGTATCCCATTTATCCTCGGGAAGACCCTCCATTACAAAGGGAAGCAGAATGTTCATCGTGCTTTCAATGATTGCTTCCTTTGTTATGCCGTCGCCTTCATCGTCATCGGTAAGAACCTCAATACCCATTGAAGTGGGATTTCCTTCGCCGTCAACAAAGTCAACGCTGCTGCCCGCAATAAAAATGATGGGGCATTTTTCATGCTTTTCAGTACCCTCTGCATAAACAGAAACAGAAGCCGTACCGAAAACCATAACAACACAAAGAAGAAATGCTATGATCTTTTTCATTTTTTCAGTCTCCTTAAAGATTATATTTTTTTCAAAGAAATTATAACACTCTGTTTTTCAAATATCAACCTTTATTCAGATATTTTCATTTTTTCAGGCAGGTCACATACGAAAGCCGAGCCAAGCACCATAACAGCACCGATAAATCCGAAAAGACTCATATGCTCCTTCAGAATAAGTGCTGAAAGAACAAGCGCAAAGACCGGATCAATATAGCTTAAAATAGCCACAGACTGTGCCCTGAGACTCTTCATCGAGCCAAAGTAAAGGGTGTAGGCAAATCCTGTATGAAATGCACCGACGAAAAAGAGAAGCAGAATGCTGCTTATATCAAATACAAGGTCATCAGACTTTACGGTAAAGAGAGTGTACACACCCACAACAAGACCTGCACACAAAAGCTGTATGTAGGTTTTATCAAAAGCGGGAATCTCCTTCATTTTTTTATTCATTATCATAACCGAGGCATAAAATATTGCCGCAGTGATGCCGAAGACTATTCCCTTGAACTGATTCTCTCCCCCGCTGCCCGACTCAAAAACTCCGCTTACAAGCACCATACCCGCAAGCGCAGTCACAAGGCAGATTATCTTTTTTAACGTCAGCCTTTCCCTGAAAACAAGCGGAGAGGCAAGAATCACAAACATCGGTGCAAGATAGTAGCAGAGTGTAGCCGTTGCAACCGTAGTATAACGGTAGCTTTCAAAAAGCGCAACCCAGTTAATACCGATAAAGCCGCCCGATACCACAAGAAGAACAAGATTCTCCTTTATTGCCGCCTTGTCGCTTTTCTGCTTTTTTAAAATCATCACAAGAAGAATAACTGCAAAGCCGATTATACCTCTTGAGAAAGCGATAAAGGATGAGGGCAGAGAAATATGCCGCACAAAGATGCCGATAGTAGAAAAAATCAGCATCGCGATTATAAAGCTAAGCTTCCCCTTTTCTTTCATAGCTGCTTATTTTCTGAATCTGATAACGCTGAAGGAAAGAGGTTCAAGCTCTGCCGTTGTGATTTTTCCGTCACTTACGGGAAGCTCCTTACTTCTCATTGTGACTCTTTCGTCACCGAAGGTGTTTTCCTGAAGCACGTCGAAGCCTTCGAGTGCCTCAAAGGAAACTGCCTTATAGCCTTCAAAACCTAAAAGATTTATATCAAGAAGCATCTTTTCGTCAAGTGAACGGTTTACTGCAAAAAGTGCTACCTCGTCATTTTCTTCGTCATATGTAACAATTGACTCAAGGTAAGGAACATCTGTAAAATCCTTGCAGTCATACTTAGGACAGTTGATAATCGGACTGAGAGCTGCTCCCCTTGCATACTTTGACATCATTTTGAAGGGGTAGAAGGTTGTCTGACGGAAGGAACCGCCTCCTGTTTTGGTAAAAATCGGAGCAATTACGTTTACAAGCTGTGCAAGGCAGGCAATTTTCACTCTGTCAGCGTGGCGCAGAAGTGTGATGAGCATGCAGGCAACAACAAGAGCATCCTCAAAGTTATAGATATCCTCAAGCTGGTTCGGCGCAGTAGACCAACGCTCAACGGGAGCACCGTTTGAATGATACCATACATTCCACTCGTCAAAGGAAAGGTTAATCTGCTTTTTGCTTCTTTTTTTAGCCTTGACGTAATCGCAGACACAAATAACGCTGTAAATGAAATCGTCAAGATCAAGACTCTTCGCAAGGAAGGAAGCCGTATCGCCTCTGTGGTTGTCGTAGTACTGGTGAAGTGAAACATAATCCACATTGTCATAGGCTATCTCAAGGGTTTTCTGCTCCCACTGACCGAAGGTGTTCATATAACGGCTTGATGAGCCGCAAAGAACAGTTTCAATTGAAGGGTCAACCCACTTCATCATTTTGGAGGCCTCATTGGCAACCCTGCCGTATTCCTCGGCAGTTTTCGAGCACATCTGCCAAGGGCCGTCCATCTCGTTCCCCAGGCACCAAAGCTTTACACCCCAGGGATCCTTATAGCCGTGACTGATACGAAGATCGGAATATTTTGAATTACTCTTATGGTTGCAATACTCTACAAGGGCTCTTGCCGCATCGGGACCTCTTGTGCCAAGGTTTACTGCCATCATAGGTGATGTTTTTGCCTTCTGACACCAGCGCATAAACTCATTGGTTCCGAATGTATTCGGCTCTGTAACACCCCATGCAAGCTCAAGGTGCTTAGGTCTTTCGCTTACGGGGCCCACACCGTCTTCCCAGTCATAGCCTGAAACAAAGTTACCGCCGGGATAACGCACAACGGGTACATCAAGCTCGTTGATAAGTCCGATAACATCCTTACGGAAGCCGTCTTCATCAGCCATAGGATGACCCGGCTCATAGATTCCGCCGTAAACGGCTCTGCCGAGATGCTCAATAAATGAGCCGAACATTCTTCTGTCAATTGAACCGATTTTCATTTCGGCGGCAACTGTAATTTTTGCTTTCATATTTTCTTCTTCCTCTCTTGCTTTTTTCAGATGTGGGGCTGCTTACACAAGCACGGTGAGACTTTGCCGCTTCTCTGAAGCGGCAAAGTCAGAGAGCCCGGGCCCTCTTCCTTTCCACGCACAGGCTGTATATGCAGCCGTATCTTCTTTATCTTTCAGTCCGGGGCAGGCTCTCTGCAGCAACGCCGCAGGCGTTGCTCCTCACCGTGCGTATTTCCCGCACAGATGAGCCCGCAAAAGCGTCTTTAAGCCGCCGTTGTAGTTTCGGTAAGTGCCTGAGCCTCCTGCTGAGTCATAACCGTAACATATGCCTGATAGCTGCCGTAAACCCAGCAGTCAGTAATTTCACTGTTTCCGAGGCTGATATTTGCGTCAAGCAGCTGACCGCTTGTCCTGCTGTTGTTCAGCGCTGAAACATTTATCTCAATGCGTATGTCATCACTTGTAAGTGCCGCTAAGGAGCTCTCAGGCCCGATAACGGTTATCGTGTCGAGGTTTCCGCCGGTACCGAGAGAATATACCATTCCATCCTGCTTGTTAAGGAACATCACATTTGCAAGAGTATAAGACAGGGTTGTCTTTTCATAACCTGACATATCCACGCTGACCTCAAACTCAGTTATACTTTTGTCCGTAAGTCTTACGGCAAGATTATTCTGGTCAATGGGAACGGTAAAGACGTTTTCTGTGTTGTCGAGCTTTCTGAAGTCGATTGTGGCTACGGTAAACTCGTCTGTATTCTGCACGTCATTGGGATTACGGATAATCTCAACCTCCGAAGGAATTATCTCAAACCCGGGAGCTTCAATACCCTCAGGAAGATTAATGAACTTAACCGTAGTGGGTACTGTCTTCTTTTCATAAACGGGAATTGTCACAGTTGCCGGATTAGTCTCACTGTCAACTGTTATACACTCGAGAAACTTCGTATTTCCCGATATTTCATCGGGGTAGGAAAGCTCAGCCTTCAGCTGAACAGTCGATGCAAGGGGAAGATTATCATCAGGAATCACAACATCGAAAAATACGTTTTCAAGCTCAGCCAGAACCGTTGCAGGACCCGAAACCTCTACAGTATTAAGTGAAGGTGCCGCCTTACCGAGGCTGAAGCCCTCCTTTACAATAGTGCCGCTGTTTTTGATTCTTGCAACAACGTTGAAGGTATCCGTTATCTTGCGGTCATAGTAAACAGTGATTGCTGAGGGAGTAATACGTGTAATTTCAAAATTGTTAGCCGTTGCAGTGTCGGCAATTTTTGCAGAAAGAGATACAACTCTGTACCCTGCCGAGTCTACAAAGCTACCTGATGCCTCAACAACGATGTCATCCTTTGAAAGTGCCTGAGCATTAATGTTATATGCCTTACCCATAACCTCAACGTCAACAACGAGCTCGGACTCGTCAACAAAGGCAGTATACCCGAATTCCTGAGCACCTTCACCGAGGCTCACCTTTACATCGCTGACTGTACGTGTAGTGTCATCACTGTAGTTAATTTTTACCGTTGCCCATAATACAACAGAAACCAGAAAACAAAAGATTATAAGGAGCTTGTTATTCTGAAAAAGTCCGTCTGAGAAAGGCTTCTTTTCTGCTTGCTTCTTCATCATTTCTTCCTCCTTGCAAATCCGAATAATCTGAGCTTTTCAGGCTCTTCCGTAACAAGATAATCTGTAAGAAGCTCGGTAAGCTCACCGAGCTTGATATCTCTTTCAAGTACGCCTCTGTGGGCAACAGAAATAGCTCCCGTCTCTTCAGAAACCACAACAACCAGTGCGTCGCTGTTTTCACTCATGCCAAGAGCTGCTCTGTGTCTTGTGCCGAGCTCGAGGCTGACCTCATTTTGTGTCAGAGGCAGAATGCAGCCTGCCGAATGGATACGGTTATCCCTGATTACTACTGCGCCGTCGTGAAGCGGAGCCTTGGGGAAGAAAATATTTTCAATTACGGGACTTGTAACGGCGGAATCCACCTGAGTACCCGTTGAAATGATTTCACCAAGGGGAGTCTTACCCTCAATTACCATAAGAGCACCGATTTTTTTCTCGCTCATAATTGTTGCGGCTCTTGCAATGTTTGAAGCACTCTTTCTCATTTCATCGTTGTACTCATCCGAGCCTCTTACAGTAAAGATACTTATTTTTCTCAGGTCTCCCCTACCGAAGCTTTCAATTGCATGACGTATCTCGGGTTGGAAAAGAATTACCATAACAAAAAATATATTGCTGAAAAGTCTGCTGAAAAGGAAAGTAGTGGCCGACATATTGAAAGTGGAAACAATCATATATATAACACCGACAAAAATAACGCCCTTTATAAGATTGAATGCTCTTGTCTGCCTGAGCATTTTAATAGCGTAATAAAGAAGCAAGGCAACAAAAATTATATCGGCAATATCATACCACTGCACCGACAAAATAAGCCTCATAATCACATCGAAAAATTCTTTTACAGAGCCAAACATACTTTCTTTTCCTTTCCTATTATCCTGAATTCATATAAAAATGAAAATAAATACCCAATATGATTTATATTTTATCACAAATTTTCGCTCTTTGCAATTTTATTTATACAAAATATAAGATTTTTTATATCTTTTTTTGTGTTGAAAATACCCACGCTGACTCTTACGGTGCCGCACTCCTGTGTGCCGTAGGTTTTATGTGCAAGACAGGAGCAATGATAACCCGCCCGAAGGCATATTCCGTATTTATCAAGAAGCGATGCCGTCATTTCACTGTGCATTTCACCAAGGTTAAAGGAAAGCACATTCGAGCTTTTACCGCCCTGAAGCTCACCGTAAACATTAACGCCCTTTATAACGGAAAGATCTTCTGTGAGAATAGCCGTCAGCTCACTTTCCTTCCGGAGTACGGCTTTTTCTCCGCCAAAGCTTTTTATATAATCCACACCCTTGCCCAAAGCGGCGATTCCGGGCAGGTTGAGAGTACCGCTTTCCAGTCTGTCCGGATAAATATCGGGCTGCACAAGTGAAAGTGAAAAGCTACCTGTTCCCCCTACCGTCAAAGCCTCGGGAGTAATTTCCTCACCAAAAAGCATCGCGCCGGTACCCATTGGGCCCAGAAGCCCCTTGTGCCCCGGAATACAGAGTATATCAATCCCCTGCTTTTTCATATCAATTATGTGACTGCCCGCACTCTGTGCACCGTCAAGTATAAAAAGTATTCCTTTTGCTTTACACAGTGCGGCTATCTTGTCTACGGGCAGTACTGTTCCGAAAACATTAGAAACATGAGTCATCACAACGGCTCTTGTTTTTTTACAGACGCACTTTGCAAAATTTCTCAGCGTTTCATTATCATCAAGCGGATTCACCCTTGCAACAGAATAGGTAATAACCCCTTTTTCATAAAGGCGATGCACGGGTCGGAGAACAGAGTTATGCTCAAGAGATGATATTACGATATGATCCCCTTTTTTCACTATGCCGCATATAGCAGTATTAAGCGCCGTTGTACAGTTATTTGTGAAAGCCACGTTTTCCGCCTTGCAGCCGAACATTTTACTGAGCTTTTCGCGGCAGGAGTAGACCTTCTCCCCTGCCTTCATTGAAAGTCTGTGACCGCCTCTGCCCGGATTTGCCCCGCAGTATTTCTGTGCATCATACATTTCCTTTAATACACACTCAGGCTTCGGAAAGCTTGTCGCTGCATTGTCAAGGTAAATCATATCAGCTCACGGAAGGTTTCCACTCCGAGATTATTTATGCCGTTTTTAGTCAGTATGTCAAAGGCTTTGTAAGCATCTCCCCTTACATAAAGAGCAAAATTGCAGCCTTCTCTTCTGTTGGGATTAGGATTACGCCTGAGAAATGAGCTTATGCCGTAGGACAAAAGAAGCTGTCTTGCCTTTTCGCCGACAGTCTGACTTTCGAATTTTATATATGTGTAGGTCATAGTTTTCCCTCCTGAAAATATAAGTTCATACCATTATATGAAAAAAGACCGATACTGTTAACCTTAAATTCTTTACGGCACTTGACCTTACAGATTTAAGAATGTATAATTCAATGGAAAACAGATTCAAAGGAGTAAGCTATGAAAAGTCTCAGCTTCAAGGACGGAAAATTCAGAATAATGCAGATTGCCGATGTGCAGGAGGATTATCCCGTAAATCCCGATACAATAAAGCTCATCACTGCCGCAATTGAAAAAGAAAAGCCTGACCTTGTCGTCTTCACGGGCGACCAGATTCAGGGCTACAGTGCCTGCTACAAGGACGACACCTACGAAAGGGTAAAAAAGGTTATCAGCGAATTCATCACTCCCCTTTCCGAAAGAGGTATTCCCTTCACCCTCACCTTCGGCAACCACGACGATGACTGTGTGACAGGCAAAAATGCTCAGCTTGAGCTTTATTTTGCATTTGAGGGCTGCACTATGGGCGAAGGCAGAACAAAGGATGACCCCGCCACCCACTGCATAAACATCAGGGATTCCAAGGGCGAAAAGGACATCTTTACCCTATACCTCATCGACTCGAACAAGAAAGAGCCTGACGGTGCATACTCACCGGTCAAAAAGGAGCAGATCGAGTGGCTTGAAAAAAAGAGAAAAGAAAACGGCTACCTTCCCGCTCTGCTTTTCCAGCACATTCCCGTACCTGAATTTTACAAGGTGCTGAAAAAGGTTCCTTTCTACACAAAGGGCGCGCTTGAAGCCTACAAGAGCATGAAAAACACCTTCTGGATTCTTCCCGGTGATGAGGGATTTTTAGGTGAGACTCCGGCAGTACCCGTAATCAACAACGGTGAGTTTGACTCAATCAGAGCTCACGGTGATATACTCGGACTTTTTGTCGGACACGACCATAACAACTCCTTCGTAAGAAATCTCGACGGTGTTGACCTTGGCTACACCCAGGGCACAGGATACAACACCTACGGTCCCGGCGAAAAAAGAGGCGTACGAATCTTCGAACTTTACGAGGATAACCTGAGAAACTACAAAACCTACACCGTAACAGCAGACGAGCTCGGTGTTTACAAGCCGTCAAAGCCGGTGCAGGAATTCATTTACCGCAATGCGCCCACCAGCGTTGACGAGGTGCTGACAAACTTTAAGCGCTGCCTTGCGATTTCACTTACCGCAACGGCCGTAGTGCAAATTATAAAAAGGATAATAAAATAAAAGCGGGGTTGTTTCATTAAGCGCAGACCAAAAAGCAAAACAAAAAAGCAGGTATTTGAAGTAGTAAATCTACTGAAAATATCTGCTTTAATTGTTCTATTGAAAGTAACTTTTAAGTGTTGCATAAAACATAATTTTGCTTTTTTAGACGTTTTTTCACCCACTCGGAGTACCTTAGTACGCCTTCGGGGATGAAGAAAACGCCTTCTGCATCTTAATGCAACAACCCCTTTAAATTTACTGCAATTCTTATTTCTCGTAAGTCTCTGACTTCACCTCAAAGCCTCTTTTAACAAGGAAATAGAGTGGCACAAGAGTGAGAGCCGATACAATTGCTGCATAAAGGAACATACTCTTTGCAGGTACAATTGTTTCAACATTGTATTCGTTGATATAGGTGATTGCGGAGTTTCTGCAAGCGATATCACCGATAGCAGGACCTAATACCATAGGAATAAGCACGAAGAATATCATTCTGATACCCTGGAAAAGACCGGCTTTGCCTACAGGGATAAAGTCCTTTACCGAAGCGTTAAAAATGATACCCAATACAACATAAGCCATAGCTGTAGGAGCAACACCTGCAAGCACACCCTTGATGTTGGTTGTTGTTGAAAGGATAACAAGACCGACTGTCATAAGTACAACACCGATAACAAGACCCTTGCCCTTGCTCTTATCTGCGATTTTAAGAAGAAGCACGATACCTGCAACAAGAACTGCCACGGCGATTACTGCTACGATAATTGTGCTTGTTGTAAGAAGCTCTGCACCGTTTGCGGTATTATCGGGAATAACAACATACTGAAGATATACAAGAAGATACGGGAAGAACACCTGGAATGCTACACTGAAGCAGCAAAGAGCCGAAAGCGCGAGGTAAAGTCTTGCATTTTCTTTGATAACAGAAGGTCTGAAGCCGTATAAAAGGTCTGCCCAATAGCTCGAGGAAACCTCATTTTCTACAGAAATCTGCTTTGGGTTATCAATAAGGAAAAAGCCTGCAACACCGCAAAGTGAAACGATAATACCCAACACAAGGAAGAAGTTTTTGTAGGAAACTGCACCTGACTGCGCAAGAGAGCCGACGCCCATAACTGCAGCCATTGACAGGAAGCCGACGAAGGTAAGAGCCGTTTCAACTTTAGGACGGATTTTTGGTGTTGTAACATCAGTTACCCATGCATTGAAGGCAGCATCGTTACTTGCCGAACCCATAAAGGTCATTACGATATCCATAAGAATAACAACCCATACTGTTGTGCCGAGGATTTTTGCTTCGTCGGAAAGACCAAGAAGTGCTGAAACGTTATCTCTTGAAATGAATCCGAAGGCAGCTGTTGCAAGACCCCATAACAAATATCCCCCTGAGATGAAAAGCTTACGGTTTTTCATTTTATCGCTGAGAGTACCCATTATAAAGGTGGAAACTACCGCTGCAATTGCCGAAAGGGCAACCATACGGCTGATTGCCGTTGTGGGAGCCATTGTACCTGCCATAGCATCAGTTGATGCGCCTGCATATACGGAATTGTAAAGGAAGGTATTGAAATACATGTTTTCAATATTCCATGCAATACCGCCCATAAAACTGAACAGGCAGATGCTGAACCACATTTTCTTTGAAAGTTTGTTTTCCATAAATCTACTTTCTCCTTTTTATTTTTATAAAAAATTCAATGCTCCACTTATTATAGCAGAGCAAATTGAATTTTTAAATACTATTTTATGTATTTTTCTAATTTTTTATTTTTTATTACCTTGAAAAGCAACACACCCAGAGTAAAGCATACTCCGAGCTCACCGAGAGCAACACAGCCACCCTGTAAAAGAAAGCTCATAAAGTTGAAGCTTCCCTCAATAAAGAAAATCTCAATTTCAAGACCGATAATTACACCGTTGAAAATCGCAGGCATCACAAGTGCGGCAAAGGGAATCCCTCCGAGAAGTGCGTTTCTCAACCGATACATACAAAAAGCCGCAAGAAATGTGGCAAGCGATCCTAACACAACATCAAGGGGAAGTGCACCCATAAAAAGCAGGTTGGCAATTGCACACCCTACAGTAAGTCCCGGTATTGCCGCCGGTGTAAAAAGAGCCAGTACTGTAAGACTTTCCGACACACGGAACTGGACTGCCGCCGATGCCGTCCCCGGAAAAAGCATCTCCTGGGCATAGGTGAGTGACACATAGAGCGCGGCAATAATCGCACCCGTAGCAAGATTGTGGTTTTTCTTGTTGATATTCATTTTTAGCTCCTTTAGTTTTGATTTTAAACCGTTGTTGGTTTAGGTCAGGAAGGTTTCGAACTGACCGTGGCAATTTTTCTTTGGAAAAATTGCAGTGATATGTCTGCTTCGCAGATGTGATATTTGCCTGTCGGCGAGTGATATTTTGCTTCGCAAAGTGATATATTTTCCTTTGAAAAATGTTGTGGGTCTGCGACGCAATTAATAACTGCAAAGCAGTGTGTATTTTACCACAGGAAAATGAAAATTGCAAGCGGCTTTAATCTGAAACCGTTTTGAAAAACAGAGACTGCGGTTCATATGGGGGAGGCGGAACGCACTTCGCGCGTTCACACAGAGAAAATTTGCTTTCGTAACAAGTGGAAAGCAAATTTTCTCCGTGTCTTTGACTTTCCGAAAGAAAGTCAAAGCGCCTCCCCACCTTTTTCGCCCCACTCACCTCACTTACCCGCAAAGAAAGGCCGCACCGTAGGTGCGGCCCTGATTATACATTATAAAGCTGTAAACCGGTTTACGCTCCGTGTCCCTTTGCCAGAATCACATCAACCACACTCTGTGCAAGGCTCTGACAAGCTTCCTTATCGGGCGCTTCAACCATTACGCGGATGACAGGCTCAGTACCCGACTCACGCATAAGGATCCTGCCGTTTTCACCGAGAGTGTCGGCAACCTTCTGTGTTGCGGCTACTACATCGGCATCGTTTCTTGCAGAGGGCTTATCCTTGACCCTTACATTGATAAGCACCTGAGGATAAACCGTAAAGGGTGCAGCAAGCTCGCTGAGAGTTGTCTTCTTTGCCATAATTACCTCCATAATCTTGAGGCTGGTGAGAATACCGTCACCTGTGGAGGCATATTTCGAGAAAATGATGTGACCCGACTGCTCACCGCCGAGACGGCAGCCGTTTTTCATCATGTATTCGTAAACGTATTTGTCGCCTACGTCTGTTTTAGCATAACCTATACCAAGCTCATCAAAAGCCTTGTAAAGACCGAAGTTTGACATAACCGTTGTAACAACGGTGTTGGAAACAAGCTTTCCTCTTTCCTTCATGTATCTGCCGTAGATGTAAAGTATGGCGTCACCGTCAACAACGTTGCCCTTTTCGTCGACACAAAGACATCTGTCAGCATCACCGTCATAGGCAAAGCCTACATCAAGACCCTTTTCCTTTACAAGAGCCTGCAGACCTTCAATGTGAGTCGAGCCGGCATCGCGGTTGATGTTTGTACCGTCGGGTGACGCATTGATTACATAGGTTTCCGCACCGAGGGCATCAAAAACGGCCTTTGCAACATTCCATGAGCTGCCGTTTGCACAGTCAAGACCTACCTTCTTGCCTCTGAAGGAATACATTCCGAGGCTGATAAGGTAACCGATGTAACGGTTACGTCCGGCAATATAGTCAACGGTGCGTCCGATGCTTTCCCTTTGTGCGAAAGGCAATTCACCCTTAACACCGAAAATATCATTTTCCCCGTCAAGATACGATTCTATAAGAGCGATGGTTTCTTCGTCCATTTTTTCACCGTCGCTGTTTATAAGCTTGATACCGTTATCATAGTAGGGATTGTGTGAAGCGGAAATCATAATACCGCAATCAAAGGAGTCAACTCTTGAAATATATGCAACACAAGGGGTTGTCGTAACGTGAAGCAGATATGCGTCAGCACCTGAAGAAACAAGGCCGCCGACAAGAGTGTACTCAAACATATAGCTTGAACGTCTTGTATCCTTACCGATAACTATCCTTGCAGGAGTGTTGTCACCTGCCTGCCTTTTTTTCTGTGTGTAATACCAGCCGAGAAAACGTCCTACCTTGTAGGCATGGTCAGCAGTGAGGTTAAGATTGGCTTCACCGCGGAATCCGTCTGTACCGAAATATTTACCCATTGTTATTCTCCTTTATAACTATATTTGACTGATTCTTGAAAATACTGTTTTCGGGTACTGTTCCTCTTACTGAAGAGAGAGGATAAACATTTGAATTTCTGCCGATTACCGTGCCGGGATTAAGTACACTGTTGCAGCCTACCTCTACATTGTCACCTACCATTGCACCGAACTTTTTAAGTCCCGTTTCAAGCACCTCTTCGCCCTTTTTCACTTTGACAAGGCTTCGGTCACTTTTGACATTTGAGGTTACGGCACCTGCACCGAGGTGAGATTTATAGCCAAGTATACTGTCACCGACATAATTGAAATGAGGCACCTGAACGTTGTCGAAAATAATTGCATTTTTAACTTCTGTAGAGTTGCCGATAACACAGTTTTCACCGATAAGAGCCGATGAACGTATGAAGGCACATTGCCTTACCTCAGTATTCCTGCCGATAATGCAGGGTGCGCCGATATATGCCGTAGGGAAGATTTTTACACTTTTGTGCACCCAGACCTTTTCGCTGATTTCATTATATTCATCCTCAGGAAGCTTTTCACCGATAGCAAGTATAAGCTCCTTTATTCCGCCGAGAGCCTCCCAGGGATATTCGAACTGTGCGAGATAATCCCCTGCCGCAGTTTTAGTCAAATCGTAAAGCTCTTTTGTTTTATACATAAACATTACCTCTTTTTAAAATATTAAAGGCGACATTTTCTGCCACCTTTAATTATACTTCAACAATATTGAAAATATACTAACAAAAAGTTAATTATTACCCAACTACCTCAAGAGTAAGCTCTGCTGCAAGTACGGGATCATATTCCATCATCATATGTCCGCCGACAAGGTCTTTTACCACAACGGTGCCCTCGGGAGCGTTGTCGATAATTGCCTGAAGGTTATCCGCATTTGCCACTCTGTCGTCTGCAGCGGTGAGAATAACGCAGGGCATACTGAGCCTTGAAAAAGCCTCAAGGTCACTGCCTCTTGTATGTGAAGCCATAATTGCAACGCCTGCACCCGAGCCGGGAAGTGTAAAGGGATCGGTGATTCTTGAAAGGTCATAGGAGGCTGCAAATTCCTTGTCGCTGAAGCTAGTTTCAACAAGCGTACGCACAACGCCGGGGAACATAAGAGCAATTTTAAGCACAAGATTATAAATTGTCTGCATAACACCTGAACGTGAGAACATAGCCATAAAGCCCGTAGCCTCTGCAGAGGTCTGGGGTGCAAAGAAAATACCGCCTGTAAAGGTCTCGGGATGATCGACTGCAAGATTGATTGCTATACCGCCGCCCATTGAGTGACCGCCGACAATCCATGTACCGCCCAGAGACTCAACAAGCTCATATAAAAGCACCTCTCTGTCAACAAGGTCCATATCGCTCGTTTCTCTTGTGGAATAACCGAAGTTGGGAGCATCTGCAAGAACTACACGGTAGCCCTTTTCAGCATACTCTGCGGCTACGCCCTCAAGGCTTACTGTTGAAAGGCAGAAGCCGTGAAGAAGAAAAATCTGATCCTTTGCTGCGCCCTCAGGCTCAAAGGTTCTGTAGTGGATTCTGTACTCACCGGAAGTGAAGTATGCACTGTTGTCAAAGGGAAGCTCTTCAGCGCCTTCAGCAAAAGCAACCACCGTAAGTGAGAACATCATAAGAACTGCAAGTAGTAATGCCGTAAATTTTTTCATATCTGTTTCCTCCTTATCTGTTTACATCATTATACCAAAGAGAAAGAAAAAACACAAGGTGAAACAGGAATAAAACCTGCTTTGCGCACAAATAAACAGCCACCCGTCAAACGGGTGGTTTTTCATATGCGGGCAAAGCCCTCTATTCCTCGCCGAACGCGTTAACGCGTAAGTACGACTGCCAACTGCGTAAGGATTGCTACTTGCTGCCCTTAA
>SVPE01000035.1 GCA_015066015.1 Oscillospiraceae bacterium | reverse complement strand
TGCGAAAATCCGGGGGAATTCGATGTTCCTCCGGATTTTGTTGGCAATATTGTTATTATCTTTGCTTTAATTTATATGTATATATATTATTCCGCATATATGTTCTTGCGACTTTATCGACAGTCTGCAGCGACGCGGGTTTTTTCGCGTCGCTGTCTTTTAATATTCGTCGTAATCGTGTCTGTAGTCGTAATCACGGTCGTAATAATAATCATCGTCATCGTCGTAATAGTCGTCCTCTTCTGTAGCAGGGAAGGTGGTTGTCAGAGCTTCGTCATACTTTTCAAAGACGAAGTTTTTAAGTACTTCTCTGTTTTGCTCGAGGTTGAGAGAGATTATATATGATCCGTAATCGTCATAGTCGTCATACCAGGTGTTTTTCGCGGGAATCTGCTGCTGCACAATATCGTAACGGATGAAGCTGAGTGCCGCACCGACGGCGAGAGTAAGCAGTTCGTTTTTCGGAATATCTGTTGAAATGTTGGGTACAATCTGCTTGACAATGTCCATAAGAGTCAGAAGGTCTGTTGATGCGGCTTTTTTGATAATGGTTTTTATAACCTTGCGCTGACGCTCTGTCCTGTGGAAGTCATCGTCAAGGTATCGCATTCTGCAGTACCACAAGGCCTTGTATCCGTTAAGGTGATTTGTGCCCTCGGTGATGTCGGGGAATTTCAGGGTGTTTACCATGTAGTAAACCTCCTCCTCGGTAATGCCCTCAATATCAAGACCGCCGAGAAGGTCAACAAGCTCTGTGAAAATTTCAAAGTTGATAATCAGATAATGATCAATATCAATTCCGAAATTATATTCGATTGTATCCATTGTAAGCTGAGGTCCGCCGTAGTTGAAGGCGGCATTCAGCTTGTCCTCGTATTCGACCTCGGGAATGTATACGTAACTGTCACGAAGGAAAGAGGTGAGCTTAATCTGTTTGTGAAGCTTGTCGATTGAAAAAAGAATCATTGAGTCAGAGCGCTGTCCCTCTGTGCCGTCATAGTCTCTGGCGTCGCTGCCGATTATGAGAATATTTGTAACCGAGGGGCTGCTGAGAAGACTTCCTTCATCAACGTGAACGTTTTGGGTTATACTGTCGTCATAGTCGATTTCGCCGATAACGGAATATCCGTAAGCGAAGGCCCCTATCATAGCAACAATAACAAGCATCAGGAATGCGACGAAAAGCTTCCCGCCTATTTTGCGTTTCTTTTTCCTCGGAGCTACGGGAGGTCTTTTCGGCTGCCTTGAGGGTGAGCCTGCGGGAGGTCTTCTGTATTCCTCCTGAGGAATGTCGTAATTCGTTTCGGCCTCAGCCGGTGTATATGGTACTCTTCTTCTTTGTACAGGGGTGCCGCTTACACGTCTTCCTGTGGGAGTACGGCTTTCCTCCGGACTGAATCCGTAGTCTGATTCGGGAATATTTACAGTGAAGCTTTTTTTCTTGTTTTTATCATAATTCTCAGGCTCGTAGGGCGGAGCTTCGTAAAATCCGCTTTCGGAAAATCTGTCTGCAGAGGATTTGTTTTCCTTGCCGTTACGGCGACCTTTTTTGTCGGTAAAATAAATATCGTCCATATCGTCCTCCGTAATTATTCTGAATATACACTGACATTATATCACATTTTTACAAAATAAACAAGTGTCTTGTCGATATAGTTTTTTACTAATTATCTATATTCACTTAAAAATTGCTTTAATTTGAATAAAGCCTTTGACATTTCCTTATATTTAATGTAAAATAGCATTTGTGAGTGAGCCGGGCAGTTGCGGGTTTCATTTTTGAAACGTGAGGAAAGTCCGAGCTTCATACAGCAGGGTAACGGTTAACGACCGCCGAGGGCGACCTTAGGGAAAGTGCAACAGAAATAAACCGCCGTTATACGGTAAGGATGGAAAGGCGAGGTAAGAGCTCACCGGCACACAGGAGACTGTGTGGCCATGTAAACCCTACCCGAAGCAACACCGACAGGATATGATACGTCAGCTGGGCGAAAACCGACGGGTGGCTTGAGCCACGGAGCAATCCGCGGCCTAGATAGATAATTGCCTTAAAAGACAGAACTCGGCTTACAGGCTCACTCATTATATAAAAGCAAAAGTGCCCGTCTTTCAAGGGGCACTTTTTATGATTTGTTTATTCGAGGGGGATGTAGGTGTTTTCTTTCAGCACAAAGATTCTGAAGGGCTTGCCGGTTTCCTTGCATTTGTTTATAACGTAGTTTGAGCCGCGGCTTTTTCCGTCCCAGAAGATATAAACCATATCTGAAAGCTTTATTATCACATCGTTTCTTATAAGGGGCGCCTTGCGTCCGTAAAGCTCATATTCGGGCAGAATCTCGGTGAAAGGAATGTGATGGAGCAGTGCATAATCGCGGGCACTTCGGTCAATACCTTTTGCACCGCCGGAAATTATGCGGTCGATTTTTTCGGGCATAAGCTCTTCGGGGATGGAAAACTCAATGCTTCTTGAACCTGCTATACCCAGAATCATAATATCACTCCTTTCTGTGAGATTGAATTATATAATAACACATTCTGATGATAAAAACAATAATTTACGATAATATTAAATGAAGAGGTGCAGCCTTATGTTTGAAGTAAAGCAGCTTGCTGAAAACACTTTTTATTATGAAGCCTATTCCAATGTGGGAATTTACCGCCTTAACGAAAGGGAAGCGGTGCTTATCGATTCCTGCGACCACAAACGTATGGTTAGGGGGCTTGACCGCATTTTAGGTGATATGGGACTTTCTGTGAAGCTTATTATAAACACTCACTGTCACGTTGATCATATCTGCGGCAACAGATATTTTCAGGATAAATACGGCTGCAGAATATTAAGCACAGCACTTGAAAAGGGCTTTATTGCAAAGCCTGACCTGGAGCCTGATTTTTATAATGTGGCACTGACTACTGATAAGAAGAACAATCCTTTTTATGGTATAGAGCCTTCCGAAGCTGAAATTATAACGAAGGAAAACCTTCCTGAGGGCTTCGAGGTAATATCTCTTCCCGGACACAGCTTTGATATGATAGGGGTGCGTACGCCCGACGATGTTGTGTTTCTTGCTGATGCGGTGCTCTCAAGGAATACCTGGGAGAATTATAAATTTCCGTTTTTCTACAGTGTAAACAAGGCCCTTGAAACGCTCGGGAAGATAAAGGAACTTGACGGCAGGATTTTTGTTCCGGCTCACAGTGCACCGACAGAGGATATAAAGTCACTTGCTGAATATAATATTGAAAAGCTTAAAGAAAAAAAGAGGGTAGTTTTCGAGCTTTGTGAGTCCCGGAGCTTTGAAAGTCTTTTTGAGCTTGTTATGCAGGATCAGCAGCTGGAGATAAAAACTCCTAAGTACTGTATGTATGCCGTAATGATCAGAAATCTTCTTCAGGCACTTATTGAAAGGGATATGGTTTATTCATCCTATGAAAACGGGCGTATGGTTTATCACACAAAGGCAATCAATTAAAATTTAATGTAAAGCAGCTTTTTTCGGGAATTTGAAATTTTTTTGAAAAAAGTTGCTTTTTTCTATTGACTTTTTTTAGCAATTGAGGTATATTTGTGTCAACGGTTAGCACTCTAAAGTTATGAGTGCTAAAAAGTAGCACAAAAGCTGTGGAGGTGAAAATATGGAGCTCGGGAAAAGAAAAGAAATGATTCTTGCCGCAATTGTTGAGCAGTACATCAAATCAGGCGAGCCTATAGGCTCAAAGTTTCTGATGGAGTCTTTGCCTATTTCGGTTTCTTCGGCAACTATAAGAAATGAAATGAGTGAGCTTCATGAAATGGGTCTGCTTGAGCAGCCTCACACCTCAGCGGGAAGAATTCCTTCTCAGGCAGGCTACCGTTATTACATTGATAATCTGATGAATACAAACGAGCTTTCCGAAAATGAGCGCGAGCTTATAAAAAACGAGCTTGAGCGTTCAATGGGAAGTCCCGACAAGCTCCTTGAAAAGGCCGGTGAGATGCTTGCAAAGCTTACAGGCTGCGCAGCGATAGCAACCACACCTACCGATGAGGGCGCTGTAGTCAAGCATATTGAGATAATGCCTGTCGGTACAAGAATTGCGATGATTGTTATGATGACCTCTTCGGGAATAATCAAAAACGGCATCTGCAAGGTGGAAACTGAAATTACTCCCGATATGATAAAGTGCTTTTACGACATAGTGAACGAGTGCTTTATCGGACGTCCGGTAAGCGATATCGGCACCGTAATGATACAGACTCTGGTCGCTTCCCTGGGTTCAAATGCACTTGCAATGTCACCGCTTTTTGTTGTTCTTGCTGACATTGCAAATCAGGCGCTTCAGGCAGAGGTCAGACTTGAGGGTGAGCAGAATCTTCTGCATCACAGGGAATTCGGTGAAAATGCCTACGAAATGATGCAGTTCTTTGATGAGAGAGACAAGCTCGAAAGGGCTTTGACCAGCTCAAAGAATCCGCTTGAGGTTATAATCGGCAAGGAAAATATGTACCGTCAGCTTGAAAACTCGAGTATGATTATTTCACGTTACTCAATAAAGGGTCACGACGGCGGAGTAATCGGCATCATCGGTCCGACAAGAATCAATTATGCAAAACTTATTCCAAGTATAGAATATCTCACAGATCTTGTAAGTAAAATGCTTACGGATACCTTTGAGGATTAAAGATAAAAATTCGTAAGGAGGGCACTTATAGTGGCTAAAACTAAAAAGGAAGAGCCTCAGAAGGAAGAAGAAATCCTTGAACAGGAAATCGATGAAGCTATCGATGAAATCGGGGAAAAGATATCTTCTCTTGAAAAGGAGCTTGCTGCTTCAAAGGAAGCACATATCAGAACTCTTGCAGAATATGACAACTACAGAAAACGCTCTATAAAAGAAAAGGAAGGCATTTATGCCGATGCAAAGGCAGTGTGTATGACAGAGCTTCTCGGTGTTGTTGATAATTTCGAAAGGGCACTGAGTGTAACCGACTCAGATTTCGAAAGCTATAAAAAGGGTGTTGAAATAATCTACACAAATCTTATGGATACCTTTAAAAAGCTCGGTGTTGAAGCTTTCGGTGAAGAGGGTGAGGAGTTCGATCCTAATTTCCACAACGGCGTTATGCATGTCGACGACCCGGAAAAGGCCGAAAATGTTATTGCTGAGGTTTTCAGTAAGGGCTACAGACTCGGCGACAAGGTTTTGAGAGCTGCAATGGTTAAAGTAGCTAACTGAGCCGAAGTCAGACAGCAGTAAGAAATGTCCGAAGGGCATTTATATAAATAAAAAAAATATAACATAAATTACTCATATGGAGGTAACAAATTATGGCAAAGATTATTGGTATTGACTTAGGTACAACAAACTCATGCGTTGCAGTTATCGAAGGCGGCGAGCCCGTTGTTATAGCTAACGCAGAAGGCGCAAGAACAACTCCTTCCGTTGTTGCATTTTCAAAGACAGGCGAAAGAATGGTAGGTCAGGTTGCTAAGCGTCAGGCAGTTACAAATCCCGACAGAACAATCGCTTCAATCAAGCGTCAGATGGGTACAAACTATCATGTAGCAATCGACGGTAAAAACTATACACCTCAGGAAATCTCCGCAATGATTCTTCAGAAGCTCAAGAGCGACGCAGAAGCATATCTCGGTGATAAGGTAACTGAGGCAGTTATCACAGTTCCCGCATACTTTACAGACGCGCAGCGTCAGGCTACAAAGGACGCAGGTAAAATTGCAGGTCTTGATGTAAAGAGAATCATCAACGAGCCTACAGCTGCAGCTCTTGCTTACGGTATTGATAAGGAAAACGATCAGAAGGTTATGGTTTATGACCTTGGCGGCGGTACATTTGACGTTTCAATCATTGAAATGGGCGACGGTGTTCAGGAGGTTCTTGCAACAGCAGGTAACAACCGTCTCGGCGGTGATGACTTCGACCAGAGAATTATCGACTGGCTCGTAGCATCCTTCAAGGCAGAGCAGGGCGTTGACCTTCGCGGCGACAAGATGGCAATGCAGAGACTCAAGGAAGCAGCAGAAAAGGCAAAGATTGAGCTTTCAGGTGTTACAACCTCAGCAATCTCCCTTCCTTACATCACTGCAGATGCAACAGGCCCCAAGCACCTTGAAACAACCCTCACAAGAGCAAAGTTCAACGAGCTTACAGCAGACCTTGTTGAAGCTACAATGGGTCCCGTACGTCAGGCAATGAGCGACTCAGGTCTCAACGCTTCAGAAATTGACAAGGTTCTTATGGTCGGCGGTTCATCAAGAATTCCCGCAGTAGGCGAAGCAATCAGAAAGTTTATCGGCAAGGAGCCCTTCAAGGGTATCAACCCCGACGAATGCGTAGCTATCGGTGCTGCTCTTCAGGGCGGCGTGCTCGGCGGCGACGTTAAGGGTCTTCTCCTTCTTGACGTTACACCTCTTTCACTCGGTATTGAGACAATGGGCGGTGTAAATACAAAGGTTATCGAAAGAAATACAACAATCCCCGTAACAAAGAGTCAGATCTTCTCAACTGCAGCTGACAATCAGCCTTCAGTAGAGGTTCACGTTCTTCAGGGCGAAAGAGAGTTTGCAAAGGATAACAAGACTCTCGGCGTATTCAGCCTTGACGGTATTATGCCGGCACGTCGCGGTGTTCCTCAGATTGAGGTTACTTTCGACATCGACGCCAACGGTATCGTACACGTTTCCGCAAAGGATCTCGGTACAGGCAAGGCACAGTCAATTTCAATCACAGCTTCCTCAAATATGAGCAAGGAAGATATCGAAAAGGCTGTAAGAGAAGCAGAGCAGTTTGCTCAGGAAGATAAGCAGAAAAGAGAAGAGGTTGACACAAGAAACGAGGCAGACCAGATGGTTTACCAGTGTGAAAAGATTCTCTCCGAAGAAGCTGCAGCAGCACTTTCACAGGAAGACAAGGATGAAATCCAGTCAAAGATTGATTCACTCAAGAATGCACTCAAGGGTGAGGACATCAATCTTATCAAGAATGAAAAGGAAGCTCTTACCCAGGCATTCTATAAGCTTTCGGAAAAGATGTATCAGCAGGCAAATCCCCAGGGTGCTCAGGGCTTTAATCCCAATGATTTTGCAGGCGCACAGGGCGGCTTCAATCCTGATGATTTCAATCAGGGCGGTGCAAATGACGGCTATACCGATGCAGGCTATACAGATGCTAACTTCACAGACGCTAACTAAAAAATGAATTCAAAGGACACGGTAGTTTTTTGCCGTGTCCCTTGATTGAGTTTGATTATAATAGCGTCGCAGACCCTTAACTTTTGCCGGAAGGGCAAAAATTTCATTTTGCAAAAGCAAAATTTCGCACGCCGGAAGGCGTATTTCACATCCGCGAAGCGGATATTTCATTGCAATACCGTTTAAAACGGTATTGACTGAGAGGTATAAATATGGCAGAAAATAAACGTGATTATTATGAGGTCCTCGGTGTTAGCAAGGGTGCGTCCGATGATGAAATAAAAAAGGCATACCGCAAGCTTGCAAAACAGTATCACCCCGACCTTAATCCCGGTGACAAGACTGCGGAGGCAAAGTTCAAGGAAGCCAATGAGGCATATGAGGTGCTTTCCGACAGCGACAAAAAGGCGCGCTATGATCAGTACGGTCATGCAGGCGTTGATCCTAATTTCGGTGCAGGCGGTTTTGGTGGCGGATTCGGCGATTTCGGTGGCTTCGGTGACCTCGGCGACATTCTCGGCAGTATGTTCGGCGGCGGATTCGGCGGCTTTGGCGGCTTTGGTGGCGGAAGACAGAATCCCAATGCACCCAGAAAGGGCGCTACCATTCAGGCTAACCTTACAATCTCATTTGAAGAGGCTGCAAAGGGATGCAAGAAAAAAGTAAACATCACCAAGGTCGAAAAGTGTGATGAATGCGGCGGTAACGGTTGTGCAAAGGGATCAAGTCCCGTAACATGTACTACCTGTGGAGGCAGAGGTCAGGTCAATGTTCAGCAAAGAACGCCCTTTGGTGTTATGAGTACCACAAAACAGTGTACTGCTTGCGCAGGCAAGGGTAAGACTATTCCTAATCCCTGCCAGAAGTGCAGGGGCTCCGGAGCTGTTGCAAAGCCTCAGACAGTCGAAATTGATGTTCCTGCAGGTATCGATGACAGACAGGCACTCAATGTACGTGGCGGCGGTAATCCCGGTGTGAACGGCGGACCTACAGGCGATCTAAGAGTCAACATCAATGTACGTCCTCATCCCTTCTTTGAAAGAGACGGCTTCAATGTGTGGTGTGAGGTTGCTGTGACTTATGCTCAGGCAGCTCTTGGCGATACACTTTACATTCCAACTCTTGACGGCAAGGTTAAGTATGAGCTTCCCTCAGGTACACAGCCCGGTGAGATTTTCCGCTTCAAGGGCAGAGGTATAAATCAGCTCAACGGCAGAGGTAAGGGGGATCAGTTTGTAAAAATTGTTGTTGAAGTGCCGAAGAACCTTTCAAATAAGCAGAAGGATCTTCTTAAGGAATTTGATAACACGCTTACAAACAAGCCAAAAAACAACATAGACGACGGTAATACCATCGGAGAAGAAAAACGCAGCTTTTTCGACAGATTCAAATGATAGCAAGCTTTGTGCCACGGAATTTTCCGTGGCTGCTTTTTTTTTTAGAAAAGGGGAAAGCCCGACACCGGGGAGGCCCTTTGACTTTCCGTGAAAGTCAAAGACGCCGCAGAAAAAACGGTTTCCCTTCCCCAAAAACCGTTTTTTTCTGCGGCGGCAATGCACGCATTGCGCCTCCCCGCATGTTTCCCGTCATTATACCTTATATGTAAAGCCGCGGCGTGCTCCGCCGCGGCCCTAACCCGAAAGTATCACTTAAAGATCGTCAGCATCCTGTACAGGTGTATCGAAGGGGTTTACCGGTACACCTGTATAGGAGCCGAGAATATCGGTAGGAATATCCTCGTTTTTCTTGTTGAACTTAGGCGAATCGATATTTTTGCTTGTTGCCTTGTTGTCTCTGTGGCTGTGTCTCTGGTTCTTTTTTCTTTCCATTTTTATCACCTCACTGATATTATCTGCAGGGATTTTTTTATTATTGTTGTAAAAAAATGCAAAATAAGTTAAAATATATGCAACAAAACCATTCTCCAAAGCATCTTATAAGTGAACGGATGTGATAAACTATGAGCTCAAATGTTGAAAATCTGGTCAAAAAATCAAAAGAAGGGGACACCGCCGCATTCGGTGACCTCTACGAGATTTACAGTACGGATATGTTCCGTTTTGCTTATTATTATACGGGCAGTACGTCTGCAGCTGAGGACTGTGTAAGTGAAGCTGTGCTTATTGCCTTTCGTAAAATAGGTGATCTGAAGAACATTTCCTCCTTTAAATCCTGGCTTTTCAGAATTCTGCGCAATTGCTGTAATGCCAATCACCGCAAGGTGTCAAAAGAAGCTCCCGGTGAGGAGATTCGTCAGAGTGTACATAGCTTTGAAAAGGAATCTGACGATAAGCTGAGTCTGGGTAATGCACTTCTGAGGCTTACACCTGAGGACAGGGAAATAATTATCCTTCATTACTGTAACGGTTATACCTCAAGGGAAATCAGCCTTATGCTTTCTATGAACGAAAATACAGTTCGTTCAAGGATTCTGCGGGGCACTGAAAAGCTGAGAAATGAGTTAAAGGACGGTGAGTAATTATGAATGAAGATATGAATTTTGAATTTGTGCTTAAGGAAGAGTTTAAAAAGCAGTCACCTCAGCTTCCCGAAAGCCTTAAAAAGGAGAATGTGATTGATATGTTGGAGAAGGAAAAAGCAAAACCGAAAAAGAAGAAAAAGCACATCTTTTTAAAGCTTATTTCTGCTGCCGCGGCACTTGTTATAGTTGTCGGCTCGGCACTTACTCTGCCGCTTCTTATTCCTGAAAAGGGACTTATTGAGGCAGAGACAGCTACAACTGTACCCGTAACGCAGAAGGTGGAATATAAGCCTATTGATAACGGCCTGAAGGCTACAAAGCTTATGCAGGCAGAATCAAACGACGACCTTAAAAATCACTTTTTGAGAATCTACCGAGAAAACAGACTTGATGAATTTGTTGACGGCGTTTTTAATTACGGCTTTTATGCGAGAACCGAAAACACCGCTGACGGTGCAATATTAGAGGACGGATATGTTGGGAATACGGTTCCTGCAGTGACAATGGCGACAACTGCTTTTGAAATGGAAAGTGCGGAGGCACCGGCAGCACCCGGAGTGACTTATGCATCACCCGAGACAACGCAGGCAGGTACACCGCTGACAACTCAACCGGTTACTCAGAGCGTGACCATAGCAGATACGGCTGATGACGCTTCGACAGAATCCGTCACACAGGATAATTACGGTAAAACCAATACTCAGGTTGAAAATGTCGACGAGGCCGATATTATCAAAAATGACGGCAAGTATCTTTATATTCTTTCCGGCGGCTATTATCAGGTGGAAAGAAGAGTCACGATTGTTTCGGCTGCTGATATGAAGGTTGTATCGAGAATTATCCTTGATAGTGAGGATTACTACTACAACATTCAGGAAATGTTTGTAAACGGCGACAGGCTTGTGCTTCTTGCCACCGAGTCAGAAAAGTTAGATTATGACGAGGATGATAATGCACTGTATGATATGCCTTATTACGGCGGATATTACTACGGTGAAAGCGATATAGTCTCTTTTGTATACGACATTTCCGACCGAGAGAATCCGTCTTTTGTCCGCAAGGTAAGTCAGGACGGCTCGCGGTATATCAGCTCGCGAATGATTGACGGTGTTCTTTATACAGTCAGCTCTTATTGGGTAAGCGGCGACAGCGAAGAGGAAATTAAGAATAATTCAATTCCTGCAGTTGACGGCAAGGAAGTTCCTTGCGATTGCATCTACATCTATGATTACGACAGTGAGCAGTATATCGTTCTTTCCGCTTACGATACAAAGTCTGATGAGGGTGAGGTTTCCTCTCTTTCGATTTTAGGTTCAGGTGATGAGGTTTACTGTTCAAGGGATGCCCTTTATGTTGCGGGCACACAGTACGATTTTAATAACGGAAACGCAACCGAAATCTATTCCTTCAACCTCAACGGCACAGACATCTCCTACAGAGCATCGGGCGCCGTAAAGGGAACAGTACTCAATCAGTTCTCTCTTGACGAATACGAGGAAAATCTTCGTATAGCAACTACCTATTACAGCTACAAGCACGATGTTGACGTAAGCAGTGTTTATGTTCTCAATAAGGATTTACAGCTTATCGGTCAGCTTGAGGATATTGCTTATGACGAGCAGGTTAAATCCGTACGCTTTATGGGCGATACAGGTTACATCGTAACCTTCCGTAATACTGATCCGCTGTTTACCCTTGACCTTTCTGATCCCACAGCACCCAGAACTGTAGGCGAGGTAAAGTTGCCGGGATTCTCGAGCTATCTGCACCCTGTAGGTGACGGACTTG
This sequence comes from Oscillospiraceae bacterium, assembly GCA_015066015.1. Taxonomy (GTDB): domain Bacteria; phylum Bacillota; class Clostridia; order Oscillospirales; family Acutalibacteraceae; genus UBA6857. The sequence goes on along the minus strand of SVPE01000035.1, from coordinate 1,203 downwards.
TGGCAGGTATTGGCTATGACGGCGACGACGAAAGTGCCGACTGGTCAAGCATCAAGGTTTCACTTTTCGATGTGAGCGACCTTAAAAATCCGGAAGTTGTTGACACCTTTGTACTTAAAAATGTCCATTCTCAGGCACTTGAAAACCCAAAGGCATTTATTTACTATCCTGAGGAAAACCTTATAGGCTTCCCTGTTGAACATTACGATAATAATGTAGTCTTAAGCTATAAGCTTCTTAAAATTGAAAACAGAGTGATTGAAAGCCATCTCGGTTATGTTCACGAGAGCGAAAGATTTACGGGCGATGTTTTCCGCGGCACATATATCGGACAGAAGCTTTACACGATCAGTAACTACAATGTCTGCGAGTTTGATATTGCAACGGCAGATATGCTGCGCAGCTGCGAAATTCTTGATGTTGAGGAGGATATGCCCGAGTATTACCGTGACGACGGTAAATATGATTATTACTACGGCTATGCGGTAACAACACCTGCAGTTCCTCCGGGAGCAGTTGCAACAACTGTTATTATTGATGAAGCAGCTCCCGACGAAAAGTGGGCAGATGATTTAACTACAATTACAATCGTAACCGATGCGACAACTGAAGCAACTACAGTGCCTGTTACCTATGAAACCACCAAGGGTCCTTCAGAGTTTGAAGCAAAGGTTATTGAGGTTAATGAAAATACGATGCTTATTGAAGTGACAGACGGTATGAACAGTCATCTTCAGACAGGTAATCAGGCTAATGTTTCTGTAGGTGACGGTAGCTATAAGGAAGGGGATAAGGTCAGAGTAGTTTTTGACGGTCTTGTGCAGGAATCCTATCCCTTACAGCTTCCGAATGTACACGAAATAACCGTGATTGAATAAGATTCATAAAGAAAGCCCCCGGCTGAGCCGGGGGCTCAGCTTGTCGAAAAAGAATTTTCGACAAGCTGGCAGACTGCCGAGAATGTTGCAAGATGCCCTTTTCTTCACTCCGAAGGCGTACACAGGTACTCCGAGAGGGTGAAAAAAGGGCAAATATATGCGAAAATCCGGGGGAATTCGATGTTCCTCCGGATTTTGTTGTAATGTAAAACCACGCGTTAGACGCGTGGTTCGGTAAGAATTAAATAGTTGAACAGAAAAACCTCCTTATATTATAATTGAATTGCGGTCTGTCAACTGCAACAAAAATAATAAAAAGGAGGTC
>SVPE01000034.1 GCA_015066015.1 Oscillospiraceae bacterium | reverse complement strand
AAGGGCAGCAAGTAGCAATCCTTACGCAGTTGGCAGTCGTACTTACGCGTTAACGCGTTCGGCGAGGAATAGAGGGCTTTGCCCGCATATGAAAAACCACCCGTTTGACGGGTGGCTGTTTATTTTTATACTGTTTTCATAAGATTAATATTTGAGCCTTAACCCCTTGGGATAGTGATTTTTACCTTTTTTGTTGCTTACCTTTACACCGCCGAGACTGCAGCCGCAGGTAGTGACAACCGCCCAGCCGTTATCTGTGTCTGCGTCGATTTCTTCTCCGTGGAGGTAGTTTATTACTTCGTCACTGTCGGGTGAAAGCTCGATTTTCCTTTTAAAATGCCCGCCCATAGCCATAAAAAACTGATGATGAGGCTGTATATAATTTTTCTTTATTTCACCGATAGTCACACCGCAGGAAAAAGCAACACCCTTTTTGATTTCAAGATCACCCGAATAGTAAACAGGGTTACCGTTATACATACGCACATTTGATTTATCGTAGCTTACGAGTGTGCTGTCAAGGAAATCGAAAACAAGCTTATCTACCTTTTCGTCGGGGGTATTTTTCTTTTTGCTTTCAGAAGCAGATGTGAGAGTGCTTCTGAGTACTGCCGCAAACTGACCTTCACCCGGTGCCTTATGAGGATAAAAGCGTCTTGCAAAGTTGATGTTTTTACATTTGCAGCCTTCAAACTCAATGCCGTCGCAGGTACTGTCTTCAACTTCTTTTTTTACCTGCACAAGCTCGAACTCGGGGTGGGACGAAAGAAATTCATCAATAATCATCTCGTTTTCTTCAAGGGAAAAGGTACAGGTCGCATAGATTATATAGCCGCCGTCCTTAAGACAGGTAACTGCGTTTTCAAGGATATTTTTCTGCCTTTCGGCGCACTTAAGCACATTTTCAGTACTCCATTCTGTGACAGCCTGCTCCTCTTTTCTGAACATACCCTCGCCCGAGCAAGGCGCATCAACCATTATAAGGTCAAAGGTGTCGGGAAAGTTTTTTGCAAGCTTATTTGTATCCATACAGGTTGTGATGCAGTTTTTTAGACCGAGGCGTTCAATGTTTCCCGTAAGTATTTTGCAACGCGACGAAATAATCTCGTTTGAAACAAGAAGGCCATTTTCACCGAGTTTGTTTTTCAGCTGAGTGCTTTTTCCGCCCGGAGCAGCACACATATCAAGCACCTTCCAGTCCTTTTTGATGTCTATGCATTCAGCCGGCATCATAGCGCTGGGGTCTTGAGAATAAATCATGCCTGCGTGGTGAAAGGGATGATTGCCTATTTTCGGCAGCATTCCTTTTTCTGATCTTATTTTTATATATCTTGTGTCTATGGGATATTCCCTGAGATAAAATCCGTTTTCTACATAGGGAATTTTATCTGAAGGGTAGGGATTGATTTTTTCGAATTCTTCGACGGAAATTTTTTCCGTATTTACTCTGAATGCTTTTACAGGAGGAAACTCGCTTACGGATGATACATAACGGTTATATTCATCGCCCAATAAGCTTTGCATTCTTTTTTTGAATTCTTCGGGAAGTGTTATCAGCATTTTATCATTCCTCAAAATTAGTTTCGCAGTATAGCATACACATCGCAGCAGCCGTGATTGCTGCCGTTTCCGTGCGTAAAATTCTTTTTCCAAGGGAGACAGACCTGCAGCCGATCGTCCTTGCCTTTTCTATTTCTTTGTCATCAAAGCCGCCCTCGGGACCTATAAGAATGCCGATTTTCATACCCGGCTTTATGAGTGAAAGAGCTTCTGATGTTGCCTTCATTCCCATTTCATTTTCATAGGGTACAAGAAACAGATCCAGCTCGGAAATCATATTCAGCGCCTCACCGAAGGAAAGGGGAGTGCTTACGTGCGGGATAACATTACGTTTGCTTTGCTTTGCGGCGCTTTCTGCAATTGCCTGCCAGCGTTCGGTTTTGCTCTTTTTCTTTTTTTCTTCAAGCTTTACAACACAGCGACTCATTTCTGTGGGAATGATTTCGCTTATGCCAAGCTCAGTACATTTCTGTATAATAAGCTCCATTTTGTCAGCCTTGGGAAGCCCCTGAAAAAGAATGATTTTTACGGGTAGCTCCGTATTGTTACAATCCTCCTCGGTTATGACGGCACAGACATTTTCATCACTGAAGCCGTCAAGCACACAAAGACTGCTTTTGCCCTCAAAGCTTACTAATATTTCATCTCCGCTGCTCATGCGAAGTACATTTTTTATGTGATTGTAATCGGATCCGCTTATGATATATTTACCGTCAACAGGTGACTTCTTTGCAAAAAAATTTAACATAGCCTCACATCCTTTATCGTATTATAACAGAAAAAAATCTTGTTGACAATCACCTTGAGCCTATTCTATAATAAATAAAAAAATAATACGGAGGCAAAAATGCTTGAGCTTGCACGAAAAATCAATCTGTCGGAAAATCTCATATCAAAGCTGGAGTTATTCCTTGAAGAAAAAGCAAAGGAAGTTGAGCGTCTTGCCGTAAGATGTGAAACCGACTCGTTCAGTTGCCTTAAAGGTAAAGGAAAGATGATGAATCTCGCCGTAATACTTTTTCTTGCGGTCAGGGTTAAGGAAAAGTATTCGGAAAAGGGTATCAGTGATGAGATTTACTATGACACCATGGGAGACATAAAAATATGGTGCGAGAAAAACGGAGATGAAGGTCTTGAAAAATACGGCTGGCTTAAAAATCATGTAAGCTTTGAGCTTTTCCGCATTGGAAGGCTGCAATTTCAGTTCTATCGGTGCAACAATAAGACTCTTAAATATAAAAAGCTTCCCTTTTCTTATGGGGAAAAGCTGATTTATGTTCACATACCCGAGGGCGAAAAATTAGAAAAAGAAAGATGCATTGATTCGTTGAGGATGGCTGACGTGTTTTTTGCAGACTTTTTTCCGGAGTACAGTTACAGCCACTATTTCTGTGAAAGTTGGCTGCTTTTTGAGCGTAACCGTGATTTTATGTCACCTTGCAGCAATATCCTAAGTTTTATGTCACTTTTTGACATACGATACAGTATGAACATAGATGTACAGACCATAGAAAGAGTCTTCGGTAAGCGTCGTATTATCGTAAACCGTTATCCTGAAAAAACAGAGCTTCAGCGCAGATTGAAATCATATATAAAAAGCGGACACCGTCCCGGGATAGGTGTCGGCGTCATCAGTAGAGAACGAGTTCAGAATCTTTAAAAACAAGAGAAAGGGGCTGTTGCATTAAGATGCAGAAGGCGTTTTCTTCATCCCCGAAGGCGTACTAAGGTACTCCGAGTGGGTGAAAAAACGTCTAAAAAAGCAAAATTATGTTTTATGCAACACTTAAAAGTTACTTTCAATAGAATTAAAGCAGATATTTTCAGTAGATTTACTACTTCAAATACCTGCTATTTTGTTTTGCTTTTTGGTCTGCGCTTAATGCAAAAACCCCCATATTTGTAAGTCAAATCAGTTGTGGCTAATAGCCTTGAAGTTATTTATAGCTTTAATGTCAGTGCCGGTAAGTTTGGTATTCCATACATTACCTGTAACGAAAAAAGCGTAGTTATCAGCAAGTTTTAATCTTTGATGTGTTAGAAAAGTGTTAGAAAGAGCATTTTTTCGTGAAAAATAAAAAAACCTTGAAAGCTCTTTTTCCTAGAGTTTTCAAGGCTTTTGAGTGGTCGGAGTGACGGGACTTGAACCCATGGCCTCTTGGTCCCGAACCAAGCGCGATACCAAACTTCGCCACACCCCGATATTGCAACGCTGATTATTATACATTATTAAACAGAAAAAATCAACTGTTTTAATAAATTTATTTGCAATAAAAAAGTGTTAATTTTTTTGCATAAATCCCTTGACAAAAGGAGTCATCTTTGATATACTACTCAAAGTCAGCAGAAGCTATGGGCCATTAGCTCAGTTGGTTAGAGCAACCGGCTCATAACCGGTTGGTCCGGGGTTCGAGTCCCTGATGGCCCACCAATTTAATATAGGGGTATAGCTCAGTTGGTAGAGCAGCGGTCTCCAAAACCGCGTGCCGAGGGTTCGAGCCCTTCTGCCCCTGCCAGAAAAAAGCATCGACTTTGTCGGTGCTTTTTTCAACTAAATCCACCCTTGCGGGTGGGTGAAATCGCCTGCTGCGATGAAATCCAACTTCGTTGGGTGAAATTCGCCTCGACGGCGAGTGGGTGGATTTAATTTCATCTGAGGCAAAGCCGAAGATTTCATCAGCGTTAGCTGATTTCACCCTTGCATCAGCAAGGATTCCATTTATGCAAGAGTTCAAATTCATACGCAAAACGGCAAAAATATCTTTTTTGTAGCCCACAGCCAAAAGGAACATCACTTGTGTGGTGTTCTTTTTCACATACAAATAAACACCTTGTAAACATATTGTGCTTACAAGGTGTTTTTGTCTGTAATGAAAAGTCGGATATTAATCCTCGCAATAAATTCTTCTGATGCTTTCGGCCTTTTCAACTATGTCGTCTCTGAGGCTTTCAGGACTTATTACCTGAACCTTGTCGCCGAATTGCATAAGCCAGGAGACAAGACCTTCGCTGTATACGCATTTTGTCTCGAGGGTAAACTGCTCCTGCTTGTCTGCGACGGATTTTCTGATTTTACACTCATCGCCGAAACGGTCAATCATTTCCTCCAGGATGGAATCCTTGCAGCGAAGCACAAGCTTACGGGTGTCCCCGCTGAACATATTGAAAAGCTTACCCGAATAGTCTGCCGAGTCAAAAAACTTGCCGTAGGGGGAAACCTCCGAGAAGTCGCGTGACGGTTCGCTTGTTATTTCAACTTTTTTCATTCGGTCGATTCTTGTGTGCATGAGGTTGTCGTACTTGGAGTTGTTTGAAACAAGGTAGTAGTGGTCGTTGCTCCATATAAGAGCGTAGGGACTTACGGTAAGCTCCTTTTCTTCACGGACAATTTCCTTGTTTTCTTCATCAATGACGCGTTTTATGTATGTGAAGGAAATTTTCTTTTTCTGAAGGATTGCTTTGTTGATAAGGTCGATGTTGTAGTAGATTTCTTCATTTGTGCATTTGTTGCGGTTGTCGATATAAACCTGCTTTTCCAGAATTTTTGCCTGATGCTTACTGCAGAGATTACATATTTTCGAGATGAGCTCCTTGCTCTTTTTTGCACTTATGAAGTTTGCCGCCTGAACGGCATCCATAAGCAGACGCAGCTCGGGAAGCTCAAAATCTCGGGCGAGAATGCGGTAGCCTCTTTTATCGTTTGAAATGTCTACACCGTAGTTTTTGAGCGCAGAAATATCGGAATAAATAGATTTTCTTTCACAGTCTATTCCTTTTTCACTGAGCATTTCAAGAAGCTCATCAGCTTTTACGAGGTTATCCTCGTCGCTGTATTTTTCAAGGTACTGTTTGATGTAAAGCAGCTTGAGCTTGGTATATCCTTTTCCGGTCAAATCCTTCACCCCTATTTATTGTGTAGTCAAAAGGTCGCGGTAATCCCGCGACCCAGTGTTTTTTGTTTTAGTCGAGAATATAAAGACCGCTTTTCAGCCAGACAAATTCGCGTCCCATAACGTTAATATATTTGTATACCTTTTCATTGAATACTCTGTAGTCTCTTACGGAGTTGTTCTGAATGTTAAGGGTGCGGATTTTCTTTGATGACTGATTGCAGATGTAGAGTATGCCGTTGTGAAGTGAAACCGCACAGGGACCCTCAAAGGCGGTTGCATCGCCTCCGCCTACACGAAGGAGTATTCTTCCTTCGCGGGGGGAGTATTTGATTATGGCGTTTTCACCGGGCACGGCACACCAGATGTATGGACCGTCAACAGCAATGTCGCATACGGGAAGACCGTGATAGGTAAGCTGAGAGGAAACATTGAGTGAGCCGTCAGTGTTGAAAATATTATATTCACCGTTGGGGAAAACTGCCATGATGCGGTCATCGTTGAGTATGCCTACGTCACAGGAAACGTAGTCACCGAGCTGCTCAGCGATTTCCTCAAACTCAAGGCCGAATTTCACCTTGAGGTATATGCTTTTCTTGATGTGTGTGAATTTATCGTTGACAGCGTCGTAGCCGTAGAAGTTAGCCTTGAGTCTTCCGTCGGGGGTAGTATCCTTTGTGGCAAAAACAAAACCCTTTTTAAAGGGAGTTATGTTGAGTATTTCACCTGAAAAAACATTTTCCATAAGTTGCAGGTCCTTTCGTCTTGAATCTATATATCAAAAAAGTAAAATAAATCTGTCGCTTTTATATATAATACATTATTCTTCCTTTATCGTCAAGGTGCATTGAATAATATTTTTTAATTTTACTGTTAATTTTAAACATAAATTTCTGTACCTTGTTGACAAAAGGATTTAATTAAAGTACAATAGATTGAGTAAAATTTATAAATTTTACCAAGGAGGAAAAAGAAGAAATGAGTGAAAAATTAGTTCTTGCCCTTGACCAGGGTACAACAAGCTCAAGATCAATCGTTTTTGATAAAAAGGGCAATATTATTGCCAAGGCTCAGAACGAGTTTGATCAGATTTATCCTAAGGCTGGCTGGGTTGAACATGACCCTCTTAACATTCTTTACAGTCAGTTCAATTCTATTACAAGCGTTCTTCGTAACGGTAATTTCTCTGCAAAGGATATTGCAGGTATCGGTATCACCAATCAGAGAGAGACAACTATCCTCTGGGACAGAGCAACCGGTAAGCCTGTTTACAATGCTATTGTATGGCAGTGCAGAAGAACTGCTGACATATGTGAGAAAATCAAGGAAGACAAGGAGCTTTGCGACTATATTACAGAGCATACGGGTCTTATTGTTGACGCTTACTTCTCAGCTACAAAAATCAAGTGGATTATCGACAATGTTCCCGGTGTAAAGGCTCTTGCAGATGCAGGTCAGCTTCTTTTCGGTACAGTTGAAACCTGGCTTATCTGGAATCTTACCGGCGGCAGAACCCACGTAACCGATTATTCCAATGCTTCAAGAACAATGCTCTTTGACGTTGATAAGCTCTGCTGGGACGAGTATCTTTGTGAAAAACTCGGCATTCCTATGAGCATTCTTCCCACACCCGTTCCCTCAAGTAAGGTCTACGGCTGGGTTGCAAGCGGCATTATAGGTCTTGAAGAGCTTGAAGGTGTGCCCATCTGCGGCGCAATCGGCGACCAGCCCTCCGCACTTTTCGGTCAGGCTTGCTTTGATCCCGGTATGTCAAAGAATACCTACGGTACAGGCTGCTTCCTTCTTATGAACACAGGCGAAAAGAGAGTTGTATCAAAAAACAATCTTCTTACAGGTGTTGCATGGAGCCTCGACGGTAAAACAACCTATTCAATCGAAGGCAGTGCCTTTAATGCAGGCTCTGTTATCAAGTGGCTTCGTGACGAGGTTCAGCTTATCGACAGTCCCAGACGTTGTGATGAGCTTGCTGAAAGTGTGCCCGATGCAAACGGCTGCTACCTTGTACCTGCTTTCACAGGTCTCGGCGCTCCTTATTGGGATATGTATGCAAGAGGCTGCATTGTAGGTCTTACAAGAGGCGTAAACAGAAAGCATATTGCAAGAGCGGTGCTTGAGTCCATCACTTATCAGATGACTGATCTTCTTGAAGCTATGAAGGATGATTCGGGAATCGAAATCAGTGAACTTCGCGTTGACGGCGGTGCATCCGTAAGTAACATTATGATGCAGATTCAGGCAAATATGGCACAGACAAAGGTTAACAGACCCAAGACAGTTGAAACAACTGCACTCGGCGCAGCCTACCTTGCAGGTCTTGCAGTAGGCGTATGGGAAAACCTTGATGACATCCAGAATAACCGTGAGGTTGACAGAGTCTTTGAGCCTGAAATGAGTCTGGACGAAAGAAACAAGTACTATGCAGGTTGGAAGAAAGCAGTTTCACGCGCTATGAGTTGGGAAGAAAAAGAATAATCCGGGACTTTTATCCCGATTATATAAACAAAGAAAAAATTTTAAAAATAAACAGGAGTGATAACAATGGGTAAGGTAATACTCGATTGGAAAACAACACATGATTTTATCAAGGATGCATTCGTAGGCTACGGTGTACCCGCTGATGAAGCAGAAATCGTAACTGACGTGCTTCTTGAGTCCGACAGACGCGGCATTGAATCACACGGCTGCAACCGTTTTAAGCCCGTTTACATTGACAGAATCAAGGCAGGCATCCAGTTTGCTGAAACAAACTTTGAAATTCTCAAGGAAACCGAAACAACAGCAGTTGTTGACGGTCATCACGGTATGGGTCAGGTTATTGGTCACAGAGCTATGACTATGGCTATCGAAAAGGCTAAAAAGTATGGTATGGGTATGGTTGTTGTACGCAACTCAACCCACTACGGTATTGCAGGCTACTATACCACAATGGCAACAAAGGCAGGCTGCATCGGTATGACCGGTACAAACGCACGTCCTTCAGTTGCTCCTACCTTCGGTGTTCAGGGTATGTTCGGTACTAACCCCTTCACACTCGGTGTTCCCACTGACGAAGATTTCGACTTCAATTTTGACTGCGCTACATCAATCACACAGAACGGTAAGGTTGAATATTATGAGAGAATCGGTGAAGAAATTCATCCCGGTACTGTTATCGACATCGACGGTAATCCCGTTGAAGGCGATGCAGGTGTAGCTCTCAAGAAGATCCGCCAGGGTACAGCAGCTCTTACAACACTCGGCGGTATCGGTGAAGCACTCGGCGGCTATAAGGGCTACGGTTTTGCAATGTTCGTAGAATTCCTTTCATCCATCCTTCAGGACGGTGCTTACGGTAAGGATCTTGACGGTAAGGATGAAGAAGGCAACATCCGTCCTTATCAGCTTGGTCATTTCTTCATTGCTATTGATACAGACCACTTCCTCGGCGAAGAAATCGCAAGAAAGAAGGCAGGCGACATCATCCGTGGCGTACGCTCAGCAAAGAAGGCACCCGGTGAAGACAGAATCTACACTGCAGGTGAAAAAGAGCACGACATCTGGCTTCAGAGAAAGGATAGCGGTGTACCCATCAACGAATCAGTTCAGAAGGAAATGAATCAGGTCCGTGATGACCTCGGTCTTGATTACATCTTCCCCTGGGAGAAATAATTGAACACACGGCAAGCGACTTTGTTTAAAAGCCGCTTGCTGTTATGCTTTGAATTAACAGTATAAAAGGAGAAAATATTATGGATTACGCAAAAGAATCCCTCAGACTCCACGGTGAGTGGAAAGGTAAAATTGAAGTTGTTGCAAGAGCAAAGGTTAAGGACAAGGAAGCTCTTTCTCTTGCATATACACCGGGCGTTGCTCAGCCCTGTCTTGAAATCCAGAAGGATATCAACAAGTCCTACGAGCTTACAAGAAGATGGAACACCATCGCTGTTGTAACTGACGGTACTGCAGTTCTCGGTCTCGGTGATATCGGTCCTGAAGCAGGTATGCCCGTTATGGAAGGAAAGTGTGTTCTTTTCAAGGAATTCGGCGATGTTGACGCTATTCCTCTTTGCATCCGTTCAAAGGATGTTGATACAATCGTTGACACAATTGCACTTCTTGCAGGCTCCTTCGGCGGTATTAATCTTGAGGACATCGGTGCTCCCAGATGCTTTGAAATTGAAAGAAAGCTCAAGGAAAAGGCAGATATACCCATTTTCCACGATGATCAGCACGGCACTGCAGTTGTATGTTCTGCAGCTCTTATCAATGCTCTTAAGCTCAACGGCAAGAAGATTGAAGACTGTGTTGCAGTATTCAACGGCGCAGGTGCGGCAGGTGTTGCTATTGCTAAGCTTTTCCTTGCAATGGGTATCAAGGATGTAATCATGTGTGACAGAAAGGGCGTTGTTCATAAGGACAGACCCGGAATTGAAAATGAGCCTGCAAAGATCGAGCTTGCTTCCTTCTCAAATAAGAGCGGTAAGACAGGTACACTCGCAGATGCACTTGTCGGTGCAGATATTTTCATCGGTGTATCAGCTCCCGGTTGTGTTACTCAGGATATGGTGCGCTCCATGGCAAAGGATCCCATCGTATTCCCTATGGCAAACCCAATACCCGAAATTATGCCTGATGAGGCTCTTGCTGCAGGTGCATGTGTTGTAGGTACAGGCAGAAGTGACTTCCCCAATCAGATCAACAACGTTCTTGCATTCCCCGGTATTTTCAGAGGTACTCTTGATGTAAGAGCAAGCGACATCAATGAAGAAATGAAGATGGCAGCTGCAAAGGCTATCGCATCTCTTGTTGCTGATGATGAGCTCAGAAGCGACTATATTCTTCCCGCTGCATTTGACGAAAGAGTAGGACCTACTGTTGCTGCTGCAGTTGCAAAGGCTGCAAAGGACAGCGGAGTAGCAAGAATCTGAAAACAGCATAAATATTTTTTCGGTCGCCGGTATGTGTTGTGCATACCGGTGATTTTTGTATAAAAACTGTTCACTGCAGTAAAAACGGTATTTTTATCTGAAAAAATTACTTACATTTTTAAAAAAATCTTTGCTTTAATGTTGATTTAATCTTATAAATTTATTATAATAACATTAATATGGATTATTATGTTTTTTAAGGAGTGTACAGTTATGGCACGAAAATCAAAAAAGGACATCAATCCTGCTGAGGGCGCTGCAGAAGTAAACGAAAGCCCGAAAGGCAAGAAATCCCGCAAAAAGAAGAAAAAGAAAAAGCATCCTATTATTTTTTCAATTTTTCTTTTCTTTTTCTGTATATTTGTTTCAGGTATGCTTACAGCTATTGTTGTCGGCGGATCATTTCTCAGCTACATTGACAGTGTTATCAACGGCAATATAGCAATTGATCTTGATACCTATAAGAGCTCTCAGAGTCAGACATCCTTTATGTATGCGAATGATTCTGACGGAGAGCAGGTAGAGCTTCGACGACTTCACGGTGAGGAAAACCGCGTATGGATTGACTATGATGAAATTCCCGAAAGGCTTCAGTGGGCTTTTATCTGTCTTGAGGACAAGCGTTTTTATCAGCATCCGGGTGTTGACTGGATCCGTACTATCGGTGTTTTCATCAATCCGTCCTATGAAGGTCAGGGTGCGTCGACAATCACTCAGCAGCTTATCAAAAACCTTACTGATCAGAATGAAACCACATATAAGAGAAAGTTCAACGAGATTCTCAGAGCTCTTAACTTTGAGCGTAACTACTCAAAGAAGGACATTCTTGAGGCTTATCTCAACACGGCATCTCTCGGTGCCGGCTGCTACGGTGTAAAGACTGCGGCTGAAACATACTTCGGAAAAACTCTTTCTGAGCTTACAGTTTCTGAATGTGCAACCATTGCAGGTATAACAAAAGCTCCTTATTCACTTAATCCCTACGTGGATTATGAGGCATGTATGGAGAGAAGAGACGAGTGTCTGTGGTATATGTACGACCAGGGTAAGCTCACCGAAAAGCAGTATAAGGCAGCCCTTGAGGAGAAAATCGAGGTTCTTGAGTATGAGGTCGATTACGACGAAGAGGAAACTGTCGAAGAAGAGCTTATGAACTGGTATGAGGAGTACGTCATCGATGAGGTAATCGAAGATCTTCAGGATAAGTATGGCTATGAATACAATGAGGCATGGAGAAAGGTTTACTACGGCGGTCTTAATATTTATTCAGCAATGGACATGGACGTTCAGGACACTCTTGAATATATCTATGCAAACAGAATCGGCATTCCCGATGCCGGCTATGACGAGAACGGTGATGAAGCTCAGTCGGCCATGACAATTATGGACTATAACGGCAGAATTGTTGCTCTTGTCGGCGGTGCTGATCCCAAACCGTCTAACCGTTGCTTTAACAGAGCTACGGACGAAATGGGTAAGAGACAGCCCGGTTCATCAATCAAGCCTCTTACGGTTTACGGACCTGCATTTGATATCGGACTTATTGAAGACGGCAGCTCTGTAATGCTCGACAAGGCGATCACCGTTGACGGTGAAACATGGCCTCAGAACTACGAGGGTGACCACGGCTCAAATCAGTATGTTACAATTGATGTTGCAGTAGGTAAGTCACTTAATACTGTCCCTGCCCGTATGATTGACGAAATGCTCGGCCTTGATACCTGTGCAAGATATGCAAATGATGTTTTCCATCTTAACCTTTCACCCGGTGACGTAACCTACAGTGGTATGGCCTGCGGTGGTACGGAAACAGGTGTTACAACTCTTGAGATGGCAGCAGCCTATGCGGTTTTCGGTAACGGCGGTTACTATTTCGAACCCTATAGTTACTACAAGGTTACAGACAGAAACGGTACAGTTATCCTTGATAATACAAAGAATATTCCCGAGCGCGCTATTTCAGAGGAAGCAGCCGACGGTATGCTTGATGTTCTTATCAATGTTTGTACCGCATCATATGCAACCGGTTACGGAACAAAGGTAAGCGGCTTTGATACCTTCTCAAAATCAGGTACAACCTCAAACAACTACGACAAGTGGTTCTGCGGAGGTACACCTCACTATGTAACTGCAGTATGGTACGGCTTTGATATTCCTGAGGATACAGGATATGCTTATGCAAAGGATATTTTCTCAACTGTATTTGACGATATCCATGAGTACCTTGACTCACGTGAATTTGAAGAGGTTAAGGAAGAAACAGCTATTTATATCGCTTCAGTAAGAGAAGAGGAATGATATGGTTATTCTTTCAGTTGACTACGGCGATGCGAGAACGGGTATAGCGGTCTGCGACAGAATGCAGATGCTTGCATCACCCGTAACAGTTATAAATCAGAACTATGCACCTAAGGTGATCGCTGAAATAAAGGAGCTTGTCCGGAAGCATAAAGCTGAGCGTATTGTTGTGGGACTTCCCAAGAATATGAACGGCAGCGAAGGGGAGAGAGCTGAAAAGTGCAAGGACTTTGCAAAGGCTCTTTCTGAGGAAACAGGAATTGAGACTGTTATGTGGGACGAGCGTCTTACAACGGTTTCAGCCCACAGAGCTCTTAATGTTACAAACGTAACAGGAAAGAAGCGTAAGGGGATAGTTGATGCTGTTTCCGCTGTTATGATTTTAGAGGATTATCTTGCGGCTCATAAATGAAATTTTTCCCGATCTGAAGAAAAAATCAGGTCGGGATTTTTCTTTGAAAAAAGTTGAAAAACTTTCAAAAAAAGCCTTGACATTTGTAATTCAAGTGTGTATAATATGCCTTGTTCGTTGCGGAATTGTGTAAGGGTAGCACAGCAGACTCTGACTCTGTTTGTCTGGGTTCGAATCCTAGTTCCGCAGCCAAAAAACGACAAGTTTCGACAGAAACTTGTCGTTTTTTTATCCAATCCGAAGGATTGGTATGTAATCGCCGTCAGGCGTATGTAATCAGTAAAGCTGTATATTGTCACTTGGTGGATCCCTCATTCGAATTGATTATATGCTTTTTTACGTAGGAATTACATACAAAGC
>SVPE01000010.1 GCA_015066015.1 Oscillospiraceae bacterium | reverse complement strand
CGCGCATTACTTCGCACCTCAAACTTCAAGTTTGTTTAACTGATCGTATCATAGATCCGAAAAATTGTAAATGTAAAGACCGACCATTCAGATACTTTCGTATCAAAATGATCGGTTTTATATGGTCGAGGCGACAGGATTCGAACCTGCGGCCCTCTGCTCCCAAAGCAGATGCGCTACCAAACTGCGCCACGCCTCGATGTTATATCACTTTTCAGCCTCGTAAGTATACAACAAAAAGAGTTGTTTGTCAAGAGAAAATAAATATACTATATTAAACAGGGGAGATAACACACAGTTTACTCGTAAGTTTTGTATGGTTAATTTATTTTCATACCTTAAGTTACAGCTGATAAGCATGTAATTTGTCAGTTGTACAGTGTACATTCATTTATGAACATCGGTATCTGTGCGCTCAGATTTGCCATCATTGCGTGCTCCGGGTAGCTTTCTGAGATGCACTCGGAGTAATAACGCTCTTTATAAATCTCGACTATTCCGTTAAAGTCCTTTCCGTTGCAGTGAGCGTTTAAAATAAGCTCCTTGCATTCATCTGTAACCCGCTTTGATTCCTCGAGATATGTTTTTATATTCTCTTTGTAAAGGATTCCGCTGTGGGGTATCAGTATTTCGTCAAGGTCAAGCTGCAAGACTTTTTCTATGGAGTCGAGAGTAATTCTGTATCCTATCAGGCAGCCCGGAAAAACCTTCATATTATTTGCATAGATTCCCAGTGTCTCGCATGAAACAAGAAGCTTTTCCTTGATGAAATAGAATCCCATGCAGCACCGTGTGTGACCGGGAAGTGCAATTGCCCGTATCTTTTCCTCACCGAGAAGAATTTTCTCGTTATCCTTGAGAGTTATGTCGCAGTAAAGCTCTTCTGTAAGGTCTGCAGCTTCGATTTTGCCGTAAGCCTTTGCTGCCTTGCAGTCCATTTCCTGCATCCTTTTTCTTGCGGTAGGCTTTGTCAGAATGTAGCTGCAGTATTCGCTGCCAATAACCTTTACTTCCGGATATTCCCTTTTTATAAGAGGGATTCCCATAGCGTGGTCATAGTGGGAGTGGGTGAGAAGTATGTAGTCTAGCTTTTCATTCTTAAGCTCTGCCTTTATTTTTCTGAGCATTTCCTCAGCACAAAAGGCAAACCCGGAATCAACAAGTATGTTTGCACCCTTTCCTCGGATAAGAAAACAGTCTCCGCCCACTGAGCCGAGACAGTTTGTGATCTTTAGTTTTGAGAGTTGCTTTGCGTTTAATTTATCAATAACTTCTGTCATTTTCTGATTCTGAGCCTTTCGTCTCTTAATCCTTCCATAATGTAGCTTTTTGCCTTTACAGCTGAAGCGACGGTGGTTGCCTCAACCCCTTTAAGGGGATAATCAATACCGAGACTTTCGTATTTTGCTTCGCCCATAGTGTGATATGGGATAACGTCGAGAGCCTTGAGGCATGTAAATCCGGCAAGATATCTGCCAAGCCGTACGAGCTCCTCTTTTTTGTTTGTCCAGCCGTCAACAATAACATGGCGCACCCAGAAGGGCTTACCTTTTTCCTCGAGATATTCTGCGAAGGAAAGAACGTTCCTGTTGTCTGCGCCTGTGAGCTTCATATGATCTTCGGGATCAATATGTTTTATGTCAAGCATAACAAGGTCGGTACATTCCAGAAGTCTGTCAAAGCCTGCAAGAGCTTTTTCACTGCTTTTGCTAAAGGTGATGCCTGATGTGTCAAGGCAGGTGTGTATGCCCTTTTTCTTCGCTTTTTCAAAAAGCTCTGTGACAAAGTCAAGTTGTAAAAGAGGCTCACCACCTGTTACGGTAATGCCGCCTCTTTTGTAGAAATCACGGTTTTTGTCGTATTCTCTCAGAAGCTCGTCGGCACTTATGCGGTTACCCTTGCCCTTTTCCCAGGTGTCGGGATTGTGGCAGTAAAGGCAACGCAAAGGACAGCCCTGCAGAAAAACCACAAAGCGGATGCCCGGGCCGTCTACAGTGCCGAAGGATTCAAGAGAGTGTACAAATCCGTCCATAGCTTATATTTCGTCGTGAAATGTTCTTGAGATAACTTCATCCTGCTGCTCTTTCGTCAGCTTGATAAAGTTAACTGCGTAACCGCTTACACGTACAGTAAGCTGAGGGTATTTCTCGGGATGCTTTTGTGCATCGAGAAGTGTTTCTTTAGTGAAAACATTTACATTGAGATGGTGTCCGCCCTTCTGTACATAACCGTCGAGAAGGGAGACAAGGTTATCTATCTGCTGCTGAGTTGCTGCCATAATCGGTAGCCTCCTTTGTTGTGTAGTTTATTCTCTGTCAAGACCCTCAAAGAGTGTCGGTGACGCACATCCTCCGGAAATGCAGTCAAGATCAATATCACCGGAGAAGATTCTGTCGTCCTTGCCGAGTGCACCGGGGATGATTGAGAAGGTGTTTGAAATACCGTCCTGAGCATCAATGAAGGGAAGCTTTGCAACAGAAGCGAGGGATGCAACTGCACCGTGTGTATCACGTCTGTGCATGGGGTTAGCACCGGGAGCGAAGGCTTCGCCTTTCTTTCTGCCGTCAGGGGTAGCGCCTGTATTTTTACCGTAAACAACGTTTGAGGTAATGGTGAGAATTGAAGTAGTGGGGATGCTGTCTCTGTAAGTGTGGTTTTTTCTGATGTGTTCCATAAAGCGGTGTACAACGTTATATGCAATTGAGTCTACGCGGTCGTCGTCGTTGCCGTATTTCGGGAAGTCGCCTTCAACCTCATAATCGGTAGCTATGCCCTGTTCATTGCGGATTACTTTTACCTTTGCGTATTTGATAGCAGAAAGGGAGTCTGCGACAACACTGAGACCTGCGATGCCCGTTGCAAACCAGCGGGTAACCTTCTTATCGTGAAGAGCCATCTGGATTTTTTCGTAACAGTATTTGTCGTGCATATAGTGGATGATGTTAAGTGTGTTGACGTAAACACCGGCAAGCCACTTCATCATTTCGTCGTAGCGCTTTATAACCTCGTCATAATCCAGGTATTCGCTTGTGATAGGTCTGTATTCGGGCGCAATCTGTTTGCCTGAGATTTCGTCAACGCCGCCGTTTATAGCGTAGAGAAGACATTTTGCAAGGTTTGCTCTCGCACCAAAGAATTGCATTTCTTTACCGACTCTCATGGATGAAACACAGCAGGCAATTGCATAGTCGTCGCCGTGGGTGAAACGCATAAGGTCGTCGTTTTCATACTGAATTGATGAGGTTTCGATAGAAAGTCTTGCGCAGAAGCGCTTGAAGTTTTCGGGCAGCTTTGTGCTCCAGAGAACTGTAAGGTTGGGTTCGGGAGCTGCACCGAGGTTTTCAAGTGTGTGAAGATAACGGTATGACATCTTTGTGACAAGGTGTCTGCCGTCGATAGCTACACCTGCAATTGACTCTGTTACCCACTGAGGGTCGCCTGAGAAAAGAGAGTTGTATTCAGGCGTACGGGCAAACTTGATAAGACGCAGCTTCATAATGAAGTGGTCGATCATTTCCTGAATCTGTGCTTCTGTGAAGACATCATTTTTGAGGTCTCTTTCGGCATAGATATCAAGGAAGGTTGAGGTTCTGCCGAGGCTCATTGCTGCGCCGTTCTGTTCCTTTACAGCAGCGAGATAGCCGAAATAGAGCCACTGAATAGCCTCTTTTGTGTCCTTCGCGGGGCGGGAAATATCATAGCCGTAGCTCAGAGCCATTTCTTTAAGATCCTCAAGAGCACGGATTTGCTCTGAAAGCTCCTCGCGGTCACGGATGACCTGAGAGTACATAGCGCTTCTGGTAGTTTCCTTTTGTTCCATTTTATCTTTGATAAGACGGTCAACGCCGTAAAGTGCCACACGGCGATAGTCACCGATGATTCTGCCTCTGCCGTAAGCGTCAGGAAGACCGGTGATAATGTGACTTGAACGGCAGGCTCTCATTTCGGGTGTATAGGCATCAAAAACGCCTGCGTTGTGAGTCTTTCTGTGTGTTGTGAAAAATTCTTTGATTGTCGGATCAATTTCATATCCGTTATCCTTACATGCTTTTTCAGCCATACGGATACCGCCGTAGGGCATAAGAGCTCTTTTGAAGGGTTTGTCGGTCTGGAATCCTACGATAGTTTCTTTTTCTTTGTTAAGGTAACCGGGAGCGTGGGATGTGATAGTTGAAATCACATTTGTATCCATATCAAGTACACCGCCAGCTTCTCTTTCCTGTCTTGTCAGGTCGAGCACCTGCTCCCAAAGGTCAGTGGTGTTCTGTGTAGGACCTACAAGGAATTCTTCATTGCCGTCATAGGGTGTATAATTGTGCTTGATGAAGCTTCTGACATTGATTTCTTTTGACCATGTGCCTATCTCAAAGCCATACCATTCTTCAAAATTAAAATTCATTTGACAAATTCCTCTTTCTGATTTTTGACTGATTATATTATATCATAAAGCATTCCCTCGGTCAATAAAGCTATGCATAACAATAGGATGAAAAATAAAGGAAATAAAGGTAAAATTTTGGCATTTATGTTGTAATGACGGGGAAGGGCACGGGGAGGCAAGCGAGCGTTGCTCGTTTTCGCATAAGTCGTTGCAGCCTCAAAAAAAACAACCCGGCTTCATTCCTGAAACGGGTTGTTCACTGTTTTTTTATCCACTTTTATTTTTGTCCGTAATATGCATTTGGACCGTGTTTTCTCATATAGTGTTTGTCGAGAAGATACTGTTCAATAGGCTCTTTTGCAGGATTAAGCTGTTCGGCGTGATAAGCCATATTTGCTACAGTTTCCATTACAACGGCGTTATGAACAGCTTCCTTCGGAGTTTTACCCCAGGCAAAGGGTCCGTGCTTGTACACAACTACGCCGGGGACTGCCATTGGATCAATACCTTCGAAAGCTTCGATGATAACTGTGCCGGTTTCTTTTTCATAGGCTTTTTCGACTTCTTCGGAAGTAAGCTGGCGGGTGCAGGGGATTGGTCCGTAGAAGTAGTCAGCGTGGGTTGTACCGTAAGCGGGGATGCTTCGGCCGGCCTGTGCCCATGAGGTAGCCCAGGGCGAGTGAGTGTGAATTATACCGCCGATATCAGGGAAAGCCTTGTAAAGCTCAATGTGTGTAGGTGTATCCGAGGAGGGGTTGAGTCTGCCTTCTACGACGTTTCCGTTAAGGTCAACAACCACCATATCGTCAGCGGTCATTACATCGTATTCCACACCGCTTGGCTTTATTACAATAAGACCCTTTTCGCGGTCAATGCCACTGACGTTACCCCAAGTGAAGGTTACGAGGTTGTATTTCGGAAGACTGAGGTTTGCCTCGAGTACATCTTTTTTAAGGTGCTCAAGCATTTACGGGAGCCTCCTTAGCTTCAGCTTTTTTATTTCCGGAAAGAAGCTTACAGAGGGCTCCGATAACAAAACCGAGTACGCACGGAACTGCTGCAAATACTACAAACACAAGGTCAGTTGCTCCGAAAACGGTAAAGGGAAGAAGGATGATGACTGCCGCAAAGATAAAGGGTGAAAGCCAGCCGAGAAGGCTTCCCTTTTTTACTGAGAGTATGGAGCAGATAAGTGCTGCTACAGGAAGGATAATGTACTGTCCGAAAAGGGAATATAATAATTCGTCTCCGGGAACGAGAAAGATTCCCCATACAAGAAAAATTGCTGCAATGATGATAAAAGCCAAAAAGCTTTTGTTCTTTTTTAACATGGTAGCACCTCTTTAATTCTTTGTTGTGATAAGAAAGGTCGTGACACTGTAGGGGATGAGCTTCGACTGAAGAATTTCACCCCGAAGCTTTTCCGACGGAAGATTTTTCCACTTTTCTCCGTCTTCCGTATTGCCGCTTGTACGTACGGTACGGAAGGTTTCCTCAGGTGAAAATTCGCTGAGGTCAAGTGAAAGCAGTCTTTCCTTGCTTTTGTCGTTTACAGCGATAATAACGAGATTTCTTTCATCTTTATTATAAGCGCCTACTGTGCGGCTGTCAATGGGTAAAAGGGTCATTTTTGGTCGGATATAGCGTGTAAACTGCCCGAAAGAGTAGTATTTTTGCGAAAGAAGTATTTTTCTTTTGTCGAAATCGCAGGACGCAACTCCCCAGAAACCCTTTGTCATATCAACCTGAGGACCGTCATAGTTACCGTCAAAGGGTTCACTGCCGGTATATGAGCCTATTACCTGCCACATGATCCACGCCTGAGGTGAAAGATTGGTAAGATCCTGTATTATCTTTTTTGCAAACCAGAGTCCCGGTCCCATACCATTGTTGCAGCCGCGTATACTGTTACTCCAGTCCGTTTCAGTCATCCATAAGGGGATGTTGTGACTTTTTGCGTAGGTGCCGAGTCTTTTCCAGGCTCTTTCATAGGTGTGCACGCTGAGACGGTCTATATGCTCCCACGTTTCCTTTGAAAAGGCCTTTATGGCTATAAGCTGAGATTTGCAGTTGGTTTCATCGCTTGCGGTGATATGTGTATGGGTCAGTCCTCTTTTTTTCATTGATTTGCTTGTGGCAATCAGTATTCTGTTCTGACTTTCACCTGCATTAAAATGGCAGCCTTCCTGTTTGTTTGAATTTTCGCGCCAGTAATTTGTGTTCGGCTCGTTCATTGCTGCAAGGCTTTTAACAGTGATGCCCTCGTTCTTTTCAAGATGCAGACACACATCGGCAAGGTAGTCGGCAAAGTCCTCAACACAATCAGCTTTAAGGTTGTCGCTTGTTGCATCGCTGCTTCCGCTTGAGCAACCGCTTACTGTCATAAAATACGGAGGAGAGTTTGAAAAAGCCTCAACGAAAGCTGTGTCTCCTGCAGCAGCTATGCAACGCTTAGTGATGTTTATCTGATTTCTGTCTGCATCGGGAACGAAGATTTTTTCGCCTTTTTCCGTAAGCTTTACCCAACCGGGAATTTTAGAATCTGTGCGGGTAATGTGGTTGTGTGAGGGGTTATCACCGCCGCCGATGTTATAGCGCATAATATTCAGCCCCAGACCTTTTTCTGAGTAGAAAAGCTCTGCGGCAGACTGTGCAAGCTCATCGTCAAAGCCCAGACGGTGAGCCCACCAACAAAGGCTTGTACCCCATCCTTCAAAAGGACGGGGTGCAAGAGAGGATTTTTTTAAAAGTACAGTTTTCATAATTATTTCATCACACTATAAAAGTCTGTCTAATCCGGTAGGGTTATATTCTTGGCCGTAAGAGCACATGCGGGAACATCGTTATCGGCAAGAATTCTTATGGGTACGCTGAATGTACCGGGAGGAGCGTCAATGCTTACTGCGCATTATATCCGAGCTCAAATGCCTTGAGGTTTGTTTCAACAGTTTTTGGGGGAACGGTTGATTTTATTGTTTCAATCCAGGTTTCCTTTTCAATACCGAGGTAGGGTACTGCTGCACCTAAAAGCACAATGTTTGCACACTTTGATGTACCTGCCTCAAGGGCGAGTGAAAGGGCATCAAGTGAAATGATTTTAACATCTTTTTCTGCGATTTTATTAATAATTTCTTCGGGGTATTCAGCCTTGCCCATAATTACGGGCATCGGATCGATGTGCTGAGTGCTTGAGATGATTACACCGCCCTTTTTGAGATAAGGAAGCCAGCGTGCACTTTCAAGCTGCTCAAAGGAGATAATAATGTCGGCTTCACCTTTTTCAATTACGGGGGAGTAAACCTTGTCACCGTAGCGTACATATGTAACTACGCTGCCGCCGCGCTGACTCATACCGTGAACCTCACTGACTTTTACATCAAAACCCATTTCCATAAAGCATTTACCCATAAGCTTTGATGCAAGAAGAGTACCCTGACCGCCTACACCTACAATAAGAATATTTTTGGTTTCCATCAGTTTGTACCTCCTTTTTTAATTGCGTCGAATCTGCAGGCTTCGGCGCATACACCGCAGCCTACGCACTGTGTGTTGTCTATAAGAGCAATGCCTTTGCCGTCTGCTTTTTTGCCTTGGCTGAGTGCGGGACAGCCTACGTTAAGACAGGCCTTGCAGCCGATGCACTTGTTTTCGTCAATTACAACAGGCGCAGAGTGCTTGACTGTTTTAAGCAGTGCACAGGGACGGCGGGAGATGATAAGTGAAGGTTCTTCCTTGAGAAGCTCTGCCTTCACTGTTTCTTTTGTTGTTTTTACGTCGAAGGGATCAACAACGGCAACATTTTTAAAACCTACTGCTCTTGCAAGCGCCTCAAGGTCAACACTTACCGTCGGATCGCCCTTGATGGTAAGACCGTTTGCCGGGTTGTTCTGATGGCCGGTCATACCGGTTATGGAGTTGTCGAGAACTATAACTGTTGAAAGTCCCTTGTTATATGCGATATCAATAAGGCCTGTGATACCGGAGTGGATAAAAGTGGAGTCTCCGATAACGGCAACACTCTTTTTTGCCTGCTCCTTGCCTCTTGCGGTGTTGAAGCCGTGAAGAGCGCTTACCGATGCCCCCATACACACGCAGCTGTCAAGCATTGAAAGGGGAGCCTGAGCGCCGAGAGTGTAGCATCCGATGTCCCCGCTCACATAAAGTCCCATACCTTTGAGTGAGTAGAAGAGACCTCTGTGAGGACAGCCTGCACAAAGCACAGGAGGACGAGCGGGAACAGCCTCGTCAAAGGAGTCGAAATCAGCCTTCTTGTTTGTAAGGGCGTCGAGGACGGTTTTATGTGAGAATTCACCGAGACAGGAGAAAAGCTCCTTGCCCTTTACCTTGAGACCAAGCTTAATGCAGTGTGTTTCGATGATGCCGTCAAGTTCTTCTATAACAACAAGCTCGTCAACCTCTTTTGCAAAGTCCTTTATAAGCTTTACGGGAAGAGGATTAACCATACCAAGCTTGAGATAGCTTGCGTTTTCGCCCATAGCTTCACGGGCATAAACGTAAGTTGAGCCCGCTACAATGATGCCAAGCTGTTTGTTGTACATTTCTACCTTGTTGATGCCGAGTTCTACTGCTTCGGTATCGGCAAAATCGGTCATTTCCTCAAGACGCTTTTCAACCTTTACGTGAGCTCCTCTTGCCATAGCGGGCATCATAACATTTTTCATAATGTCCTTTTTGTAGTCCTTTACGGGAATGTCTGCTCTGTCAGAAGGCTCAACGATTGAGCGTGCGTGAGAGATTCTTGTAGAAAGGCGAAGCAGCATCGGTGTATCAAAGCGCTCTGAAAGGTCAAAGGCAAGCTTTGTGAAAAGGCAGCATTCTGCAGAGTCGGAAGGCTCAAGCATAGGTGTTTTTGATGCTATGGCGTGATGGCGGGAGTCCTGCTCATTCTGTGATGAGTGCATACCCGGGTCATCAGCAACGGCACAGACCATACCGCCGTTTACACCGATATAGGAAGCGGTATAAAGGGGGTCGGCTGCAACATTGAGTCCAACATGCTTCATAGCGCAGAAGCTTCTTGCTCCGCCGAGAGAAGCGCCGAAGGCAACTTCAAAGGCCACCTTTTCATTGGGGGCCCATTCACTGTACATTTCATCGTATTTGCTTGCAAATTCGGTAATTTCTGTGCTGGGTGTGCCGGGGTAGGAGGAGATTACATTTACTCCTGCCTCATAAAGACCTCTGGCTACAGCCTCATTACCGAGCATAAGGGTTTTGTTCATAAGTTATAGCTCCTTTGAAGCAATCCGTAGTTCGGAATTGCATTTAATTTTTTATCTGAACGAAAACAACGGTCGTCAGTGCCTTTTTTATAACGGGTGCAGATTTGTCGTTTGTGCGGGTTTCCCGGTGATTGAGAATTTGCATTACCGGGCTCTAAGATCAAGTAATCTCTTCGTTTTGCCTGTGAAGTGCTTTGATTTCTTTGCACTCTATGCATTCCGACTGTGGGTTGCAAGGCTGACGTTTCGTTATTTATTCCGTTCTGTGAATGGAATAAAGTCATTTTTCATTATACAACCTGAATTTGTTTTTTATTTTCGAATACGGAATTATCAGTCAAGAAAATCCGGCTTTTTTTATTTTTTATTATGTAGGATTACCGTCTGACAAAAGAACAATCCCGCAGTGCAGGCTATAAGCTTTCACTGCAGGTAATAATTTTGTTGCGGTATAGATTAATTATACTTTTACTGATTGATGTTTGCGGCGTCAAGAATATAAAAATTCTCGTTGTCTTCGGATTTTCCGCCGGTTGCTTTTGTGACAGCAAGACACATAACAAGTGAGAATATCATTGCAAGACAAGCAAAGTGAGGTCCCATATCCATGATCTTGCCAAAACCGGGGATTGAAATATCAAGGGAGAGAAGCTTGCAGACAACAGGCGGAAGAGCTACAACGAAGCCTGAGAGAATACCTGCCCAAGCGCCTTTGTCGTTGATATCCTTGCGGTAAAGTGAAAGGGCATAAGGTGCAAGGAAGGAGCCGGATATGATACCCCAGGAGTAGGACATCATGTCGAGAATCGGAGTGTTACTGTTTGCGATTATGTATGACAGTACAACGAATATGATGCAAAGCAGTTTGGTAACTCTGCTTTCTTTTATTTTATCATTGGTTTTCATCACAACAGGAGCAACAAAGTCCATAGTAAGAGTAGAGGTTGCTGTGATGGTGATTGATGAAAGTGTAGATACTGATGCGGCAATAAGAAGTACGAGGATTACGCCGATGAGAACGTCTGAAATTTCACTCATCTTCAGCATATTCGGGATAAGGTAGTCAGTCTTACCTGATCCGGAGCCGGGAATATCGTCAAGGGCAGTGAAGAAAAGGTGAGCAAGAGAGCCGATGAAGTAACCGCCGCCTGCAACTATAAGTGCAAAGAAGGTCGAAATTACTGTTCCCCTTTTTACTTCGTGATTGTCGCGTATACCGTAATACTTGTGAATCATCTGAGGAAGGCCCCAGGTTCCGAAGGAAGTCATAAGCACTGTTGCCCAGAGACCAATGTGACTTGCAGGAGTAAGATTCAGATTTTCGGTTTCCTTTGCTATTGCGGCAAGACCGTCTGTAAATCCGCCTACGACATCGCTTCTCATTACCGAGAAAATAAGCAGAGCAACACCGACAAGCATTATTATGCCCTGAACAAAGTCTGCTTTCAGGGTTGCACCGTAACCTCCCAGGACAACAATAAGAAGTGATGCTATGGCGATTACAATCATGCATACTCTTTCGTCAACACCCAGGAGCACTGAACATACGCTTGTAAGACCCTTATAAACAGATGCAGAATAGGGTATGAGGAAAAGGAAGATGACTGCTACGCAGAAGTTTTTCATTTTCTTGCTGTGAAAACGTTTTTCAAAAAGCTGCGGCATTGACTTGATTTTATGCTGACGTGTAATTTCTCTTGTCTTTTTTGCAAGTACAATCCAAGCAAAAAGAGAACCGATTATGGCGTTTCCTATACCGGGAAGAATGCCCCAAAGACCATATTTCCAACCTGTGCCTCCTGCGTATCCGATGAACATAACCGCAGAGAAATAAGCAGTGCCGTAGGAAAAAGCCGAAAGCCAAGCACCGGCATTGCGCTTTCCGACGGTGAATTCTGTGATGTTTTTTGATTTTTTTGCATTGAGCAGACCGACAACAGTGATGAAAACAATATAAATCGCAATGGTCAGCCAAATAACGGTTTTCTGTGACATAATTTTCGCCTCGTTTTAACAGTTTAACGTTTTAAATCTTTAAAGGTTTAAAGCGATAGAGTGATTATAATACAAACATAGAGCTTTGTCAAGTGAATTTATCAAATTAAAGCTGTTTGTGCTTAAGAGTCGGGAGGCACAATGCGTAAATACGCATTTACCCTGAGAAAAACCGCCTTCCGCGTTATCCGAAGGTGGTTTTTCTCAGGGTATTTGACCGTAAGGTCAAAGTGCCTCCCGTAGTACGGTGAGTAAGGAAGGTTTCCTACAAAAAAATCAGGACACGGATTTTTCCGTGTCCTGACATAAGATTTATAATCAGTGTTCTTCGTAGTGGGTAACACCGTCTTCGTGTACGTGATATGTGGTCTCAGGGATATTGTCATAGTGGGTTACGCCGTCAGCGTGGGTGTGATAAGCAGCATCAGAGTTTGCATTGTCACCGGTTTTTGCAAGGACGGTTGCAACTATAAGAAGTATGGCAATAACAATAAGAACAGGAATCATAATCTTTTTCATAATATTTCCTCCTTTGAATTTTATGAAAATATTATACACACAGCAGCGTTTTTTGTCAATCATAACTCTTTCAATAAAAAAGTATCAAACGCGACAGAATTTTCGGATGTTTATGCTTATACTATACATAATATAAAATTTTGAGGTGACATAATGTGTACAGCAATCAGTTATAAAGTGCGAAATCACTACTTCGGAAGAAATCTTGATATGGAATGCTCCTTTAACGAAAGTGTTATTGTTATGCCGAGAAAGTTTCCCTTCACTTTTCGTTATGCTCAATCAGAAAAGGAAAATTTTGCCATAATCGGAGCAGGAATTGTGAGAGATGATGTACCGCTTTTTTATGACGGAACAAATGAAAAGGGATTGAGCATGGCGGGTCTCAGCTTTGTTGGTAATGCCAGATATGGGGAAATAAAGGAGGGCGCGGTAAATATTGCTCCCTTCGAGCTTATACCATGGGTGCTTATGCAGTGTGAGAGTGTAAAGCAAGCGAAAGCCCTGCTTGAAAAAACAAATGTTGCCCACATTGATTTTTCTTCTGCATTGCCTTGTGCCGAACTTCATTGGCTGATAAGCGATGACAGAGAAAATCTGGTGCTTGAGTGTACAGAAGAGGGTATGATGCTTTATGATAATCCACTTGGTGTGCTGACAAATAATCCGCCGTTTCCTTTGCAGATGTTCAGTCTTAATAATTATATGAGGCTGACTAATCAGCCTCCCGTTAATACCTTTTGTAAAAGTCTTTCTCTTCAGGAATACAGTCGCGGAATGGGAGCAATAGGGTTGCCGGGTGACCTGAGTTCAACATCAAGATTTGTGAGGGTTGCTTTCAACAAACTGAACAGTGTTTGTCCCAATAGTGAAAGCAAGAGAGTAAGTCAGTTTTTCCATCTGCTTTATTCGGTTTATCAGACAAGAGGTGCAGTGCAGGTTAAGGGTGGTAAGTATGAGTATACGGTTTATTCTGCTTGCTGCAATACTAAAAAAGGTATATACTATTATACTGCATATGATAATTACACAATTACGGCAATTGATATGAAAAAAGAAAACATGGACGGTGAAAAGCTTGCGGTTTATCCGATGAAGAGGGAGGGTGAATTTTTTTACGGGAATAAGGCGGCTGACGGGGAGGCACTTTGACCTGTAAAGGTCAAAGCCACAGAAACACTTCAGGTTCACGTTTTTTAGGAATTCGAAGTGTTTCTGTGGAAAGCTGTGCCTGAAAGGCGCAGCTTTTGCCTTCCCGTACCGTTAAGTCGGGAATCAGGATACTCTTCGAAAACAAATACTGCCGTCAGTAAAAAAAACAGCACTCTGTTGCTTTTGACAGAGTGCTGTGACTTTTATTCGGTTCTGAGTGCCTCAACGGGATCCTTTTTAGCTGCTATTGATGAAGGTACAAGACCTGCAACGAAGGTAAGGAAAACGCTGATACATATCAGTATGATTGCTGCATTGAAGGGAAGAACCGCCTTTGCTCCGCTGTGTGTGAGATATTCAAGCAGTATGTTGATGGGTATCTCAAGCACAAGGGTGGTGAGTATGCCTATTATACCTGCCGCCAGTCCTATGGTTATGGTTTCTGCATTGAACACACGTGAAACGTCACCCTTTGATGCACCGATTGAACGGAGAATACCGATTTCCTTTGTCCTTTCAAGAACGGAAATGTAGGTAATGATACCTATCATAATTGAAGAAACCACAAGTGAAATTGCAACGAAAACGACAAGCACATAGGTGACAATGTTGATAATCTTTGTAATTGATGAGAGAAGTGCACCGATAGCATCGGTGGGAGCAATTTCATATTCGGGGTGTCCGTCAGCGGTAACCTGCTGATTGTAGTAAGCAATCATATTCATTACTTCTTCCTTTGCTTCAAAGCTCTTGGGATAGAAGTAGATTGATGTGGGAGATTCTACCGGTTGATAGCCGAGAGTTTTCATTGTTTTGTCATATGAGCACTGCGAGTTGATGGTGTCAATGTATGCCTGCTTTAGAGCAAGCACCTGAGCATCGTCGAGGTAACCCTCCATAAGCTTTTTCTGCAGATCGGTCATATCACCGAAACTGAATAGACTTGAAAGGTCGGTGATGTCAATCTGTGAAAGGTCAACAGCGCCCGCCATGCTCATAAAGGGTGCTATATCAAGATATGCCATGTCGATTTTGTTAAGGTCAATGTCAGCAAGGTCGAAGTCGTTGACTGTGAGATTTACAAATTCGAGACCGGTAAGAACGTCTTTAGTGGGGTTGGCAAGCTGCTCCTGAACGACCTGACTGTTGAAAGTGATTTCGTTAAGGTAGTCAACAAGCTCTGATGTATAACCGATACCACCCATGCCGGTTGAAAGCACGTTGTCTTCGCCGGGGCGGATTATACCTACGATGTTAAGTTCAAGGCCGTTATCAACGATGGTTTTGAGGTGTTTGATGTCATTCTTCTTGTCTTCCCAAAGACCTGTCTTTGTATTTTTTACAAGGTAGTCGCAGGAAGGAACAAGCTTGTATTTCATTTGGCAGATTTCCTCAAAGGAATAGATTTCCTTTGCGTCGGACTTGGTTTCGCCGCCTGCAAGGTTGTTCATAAGGTTTGTCTGGAAGTTCGCCTGATCAACGATACCCAGAGCATAGAGCATAGTTTCGTTGATTTCGTTGTTGCCGTCAACGAGAACTACAATTTCGCTTTTGTTTTCGGGGAGTCTGCCGTAAACAAGGTCATACTGATTTGAGACAAAATCGTTTTCACCGATAATCTGAATCCACATATTAAGACTCAGACCGCCGCCGATAAAGCCTTCCATCATATCCATCATACTTCCTGCACCGAGAGTGTCGAGAAGATTGGACGGGTTAACCTGCACAATCTTTGTGCTTGTATCTGCCTTATAGACGTTAAGTGGTGATGAGTATTTGTACTGAATATCGTTGCAAAGCTCATCAAAGGCTTCGCGGTTGTCCTCAATGTACTTGCGGAAAGCACCGATGTTGTTTGAGTTGGACTGTGCAATAAAGCTTTGCACCATATCAGTGAAAACACTGTTTACATAGACTGCATCAAGCTCATGGTCCCTGACATAGCCTACCGGACTCATACCCATAATGGTGCTAGACAGGTTGTTGACATCCATACTTTCTTTTTCAATTGTCATGGGGAAGGCGAGCAGTGTATCGTTCTGCATTTTGTCAACATAATTCTGAATGCCGGTGGAAAGGGCGAGAACAAGGGCAATGCCGATGATGCCTATTGAGCCTGCGAATGCAGTAAGAAATGTACGCGCTTTTTTTGTTGCAAGGTTACGCAGTGAAAGACCAAAGGCGGTTTTGAAGCTCATAGAAGGCTTTTTGCCTTTTTTCTTTTCCTCTTCCGCTTTGACTGTTTCTTTTACATAATCCATTTCAACAGGTTCATATGGGTTACTGTCGTCGATAATTTTACCGTCAACACAGCGTATGATTCTGTTGGAATATTCATAAGCCAGATCGGGGTTATGTGTAACCATAATAATAAGTTTGTCACGGCTTATTTCCTTAAGAAGCTCCATAATCTGCACGCTTGTTTCACTGTCAAGTGCGCCTGTGGGTTCGTCGGCAAGGAGAATGTCAGGATTGTTGATAAGTGCACGTGCAATAGCAACTCGCTGCACCTGACCGCCTGACATCTGGTTAGGTTTTTTGTAGATATGGTCAGCAAGACCTACCTGCTCAAGGGCTGATATTGCTCTTTTGCGCCGTTCCTCTTTGCTTACACCTGAAAGGGTGAGAGCAAGCTCAACGTTTGCAAGGACAGACTGATGTGGAATAAGGTTGTAGCTCTGGAAAACAAAACCGATTGAATGGTTACGGTAGGTATCCCAGTTTTCGTCGGTAAAGGTTTTTGTACTTTTACCGTTGATTACAAGGTCGCCGCTTGTGTATCTGTCAAGACCTCCGATAAGATTGAGAAGAGTTGTCTTACCGCAACCTGAAGGGCCGAGAATAGAAACAAATTCGTTTTCTCTGAAACAGATGTTGACGGTGTCGAGGGCTCTTACGGTTGTATCGCCTGTGACATAGTCTTTTACTATATCTTTTAATATAAGCATGGGTCAGTTATCCTCCTTCGGAGACTTTTTATCTTTTGCAGAAGCAATCAGGTCTCTTATTTTATCTCTGTTGAGCATAGCTACAATCAGTGCGAGAGCAACAAAAACAGCCACCCCCACAATTATAGGCGTCCAGTTTATACTCGTGTTTTCCTCGTAAATAACTGTAGGCGTATAGTCTGTGTCGGACTGCTCTACAGTAGCTCGTTCGCGGAAGAAAATTTTGTAAAGCCATTCGACGGTTTCGTCTGTCGACATCGCTGCAAGCTCGTTTCCGATATCAGCACCGTAGGTAGCAAACATATCGTTGCCTTCGCCGGATGTGTTCATAAAGGAATCCACAAGACCTTCATTTCCCGGCGTTTTGATTATTTCAACGAGATAACGCAGCAGGGTAATCAGCACGCCTGTTCTGTCTGCCTGAAGGTACTGGATTGTCATAGGCTGGCCGTTCTGTGTGCGTTTTGTTTGTGCGGGTACGAGAGTGCCGATGTTGCCGAATTGCTTGATGTCAAGCTGAGGAAGATTTATATCAAGGTTAAGACCTTCCGTAAGTCCGGAAATAAGTTCATCGGGGTTTATGCTTTCTGTGATCTTTGAAAGATCAAGCATATCCGAAAGGCCGAGCGACTCGAGTGTCACCTTGACGGGATAGATGAGGTTGGTGATGCAGGTCTGAAGACCTCCGTTGTTGAGGAAGTACATAAGGTTGGGAAGTATGCCGGTGATTGTATATACGGGGTAGTCAAGCATACGTTCAACAAGACTGAGAAGAGCCTTGGCAATGGGGATCATAAGATCTCCGGATTTCGTCTGCGCGATGAATTCGTCATAGGTGCGGATTTCATCGAATGTGCAGCCGAGTGCTTCAAGAAGAGGAATAACTGCAGTGTTGTAGCCGTCACTTCCGTAGAATGGGACAGCTCCGAAAATATCTGCTTTATCTGCGCAAAGGAGCATACGGAGTACGGGCTCCATAGGTCTGAAGATAGCACAGAGTGCCTTGCCCCATCCGTTTTTACTGCCGTCCTTGAAGCCCCAGTTGACAGTCTTTGTTTTGAACTCTTCAAAGTTTTTGACTGTTCCGAGGGTTTCTCTTACGCTTGCATATTTGTCTTCCTTAAGAGCTTTTGCAAGACCGGCAGGGGTGAGGTCAAGACCTGCAAGGTTCATAAGACTTCCCATTTCTTCACCTGAAAAAATACCGTAGATTCCTGCGGTAAGCTCTGTGAGAACCTTGTTTGAATAAATCTGAGGCTGGAGTGATGCGCGGAGTGTTTCTGCTTCGCCGCCTTCTTTTACAAACTGATTGATAAGTGCGTCGATTCCGTCAAGGACACGCTGATATTTTTCCTGACCGAGATTCGGAGTGTAAGTGATTTCAGCAGGAGTGATTGTGCTGAAGGTCCAGGTATAAGGGTTGATCATACCCTGTGTCTGTGAAAGCAGACCTATATAGATTGTGATAAGCTCATCTGTACTTTTTGAAAGGAAGGTTGAAAGAATGTTCTGAAGCTCCGCAGAAGTTTCTCCACCGGTCATATCTGAAAGCATAGAGGGAATATTGTTAGCATTGAGCTTCACAGTTTCCATAAGCCAACGCAGAATATACATAAAGCTGCTTGCGGTATCGACAATGTAGGTATCAACATCGTCAAAGGCAAGGGAAGCAAGGGTTGCCAGATCAAAGGGTGCAAGCTCAAGTGTGCCTGAAGCGGTCAGACTGTTGAGGCTGAGGTTGAAGTCGAAGCTGACTCCCTGCTGACTTTCTGCGGCAAGATCAGTTATGCTTCCGATTTTAATAGGTGTGGTGATACCCATAATTTTTATGCGAAGGGGCTCGATAAGCCTTGAAATAGCAGCATCAAGACCGCCTGTATGGATGAAGTAAGCAATGCCGGGCAGCTTTGTGCTGAGCATGGTTGCAGGTGCTGAGCATATGCGTACAATATATCTTGCAAGGTCAGCAATGATGTTTCTGACCATTGAGCTTTTGTCTGCCGCCGCCTGACTTTCAAAGGCGTCTGCGGGTGTGTAGGCATCCATGCCGCATTTTATGTAGATACGGACAAGAGAGTTTGCATAGCCCTTTGCACCCTTGAGACCGACAAGGTTATTTACGTTATAGGAGCCTGCGCAAAGAATTGTATAAAGCAGATCATTCATAGGCGTGAGAAGAGCAACTGCCGCATCGGTAAATTCAGCTGTTGTTTCAACGCCCCACGATACATCGTCAAGACTGACATTTGCCCATGAATCTGCAGAAGCGAGTCTGTACTGTACATCGGGATAATCGTCGAGATAGTCGGAAATCGCTGCAGGGGTGAAATTGAGACCGATAGCAGAGAAGGTTTCAGCGTTGTCTTCGCCTAACGAATACATCATTTTTGCAAGCGATGAAAGTGTGGCATCAGAAAAAAGCATAGAAAGCACCACATCGGAAAGAGGCTTACCTTCTGCACTTTCTGCAAGAGCCTTTAGTACATAGTCAGTTTGTTTCATAGCTGCCTGTGACTGCTCGGGCGTTACTCCCGGAGGGAAGCTGACTGCGGCAAGACCCACAGGAGCAACCGAAAGAGCAAGTATTATAACAGACAGAAAAACACTGAGAATCTTGTTAAGAAATTTTCTGTTTTTCAGCGTAATCACCTCAAAAAAAGTTACTATGTTTCTATTGTATTAAAAAACTAAACTATTATATCATAACCAATCACCTTAAATCAAGTGTAAAATCCCGAAAAAAGCATTTACTTTTACCGAAAAAACAAGAAAGGCTTTTACATAAAAGCGAGTCTGTAAACATTGGAGGCGCGTTGAGTTTTTTCTTTCCCGGAAAGAAAAAACGAAGAGCCGCATATAGTCCGGATTTGTTGGGTCAGGTATAGGGTGACAGTAGTTGAACCCGATAAGGTTTAACGGGGTATATTTTCACCGTAACATCGTTAAAAAGCCTTGAAAGGCGTCAGCCTTTCTGCGTTTTTCGCCTCGTTACAATAAAAATCTTCTCCCGTTAAACTTCAAAGAACCTTAAATGTCCGAGTTATAGTGCATTTGAGTATTTCTTCGACGAAGCAATACTCGCGTCTTGCGAGGAGAAAAATCATCAAAGGTGCTGTAAATCGGACATTTAAGGCTTAGCAGGTTCGATTACTGTCACCCTAAGCAAAGAGCACCCGGGATGATCGTGAAGGTGCTTTCGCGGCTCGTCGTGCAACGCCGGAGGCGTTGGTTCAACGCGCATATGAACCTTTTCCCTTCAATGTGAAAATATAACTGTAATAATGTTGCATTGTTACTGACGCATGTTTTTTCCTTGCAGATACTATTGACAGATAAAGTGAAAAGTATTATAATTTTCTGCAGATTGTTAGCACACTAACAATATACGTGAGGGAGATGTGTAGCCGTGGAAAAAGGAAGAATCGGATTTGCAGTGTGTTATTGCTCAAGACTTATACGACGGTATATGGATTCAGATGCACTGAAAAAATATGCAGATGAAATGACAGGGACTCACGGCTGGGCAATAGGCTATTTTTACCGTAACCGCGATGCGGTTATTTTTCAGCGTGATTTTGAAAAAAACTTTGATATAAGACGGTCAACAGCAAGCAGAATCCTTGCTCTGATGGAAAAAAACGGACTTATTATCCGGCAGGGTGTACCGGAGGATGCGAGACTTAAAAGAATCATTCTGACACAGAAAGCTATTGAAGCACACGAAAAAATTGAAGAGGGTCTTCAAAAAATGGAGCAGGGCATTTCCGAAGGTATCAGTGAGAGTGAAATGAATTCGTTTTTTGAAACAATTGAAAAAATAAAAAGAAATATAGAAAGGATGACAGCTGAAAATGATTAAACGGCTCAGCAAATGTATAAGGGAATACAAGCTGCCCTCAATTCTTACGCCTGTTCTCGTTTCACTTGAAGTGGTAATGGAGGTGCTGATCCCTTATCTGATGGGAAAGCTCATAGACGACGGAATAAAAAAAGGCGACACGGATTTTGTTGTCAGAACAGGCATTCTGCTTGTTATTCTCTGCCTTTTCAGCTTGTTTTTCGGTGCAGCAGCAGGCATAACTGCGGCAAAGGCATCGGCAGGCTTTGCAAAAAATCTCCGTCATGATATGTTCCACAATGTGCAGGGCTTTTCCTTTTCAAATATTGATAATTTTTCTGCATCTGGTCTTGTAACAAGACTTACCACCGATGTTACCAATCTACAGAACTCATATCAGATGATTATCCGTATTGCCGTACGTTCACCGGCTATGCTTCTTTTTTCTCTTTTTATGGCTCTTGGCATAAACGGAAAAATTTCTACGGTTTTCCTTTGTGTGATTCCTGTACTTGCCATAGGTCTTGCACTTGTTGTAAAAAACGCCCATCCGATTTTCAGAAGGGTTTTCAAAACCTATGATAAGCTAAATAATGTTGTTGCAGAAAATCTTCACGGTATAAGAGTTGTAAAAGCCTTTGTCCGTGAAAACGAAGAGGATAAGAAGTTCCGTACTGTTTCGGAAAAGATTTTTGCAGACACGAAAAGAGCTGAAAATATACTTGCTTTCAATGCGCCGATGATGCAGGCTGCAACATATGCATGTATTCTTCTTATTGCCTGGTTTGGCGCAAACCTGATTGTCAGTACAGGTGAAACGGAAATGACAACAGGTGATCTTGTTTCGCTTCTTTCGTATGTTATGCAGATTCTTATGAATCTTATGATGCTCTCAATGATTTTCGTTATGCTGACAATGTCAAAGGCTGCAGGTGAAAGAGTCTGTGAGGTGCTTGAAGAAAAAAGCGACCTTGTCAACCCGGAAAATCCCGTTTACACCGTAAGTGATGGCAGTATTGATTTTGAAAGTGTTTCTTTCTCCTACAGCGGTGAAAAAGGGAATTACTGTCTCAGGGATGCTGAGCTTCACATTAAAAGCGGAGAAACTGTCGGCATTATCGGTTCAACAGGCTCCTCAAAAACAACGCTTGTGCAGCTTATTGCCCGCCTTTATGATGCTACAGAGGGCACTGTTAAGGTAGGGGGCAGAGATGTGAGAGAATATGACCTTGATACCCTCAGAAATGAGGTCGCAATGGTGCTTCAGAAAAATGTTCTTTTCTCAGGTACAATCAGGGAAAATCTCTGTTGGGGTAAGGAGGATGCTACAGATGAAGAAATCATCGAGGCGTGTAATCTTGCTCAGGCACATTCATTTATTCAGGAAAAGGAAGACGGTTATGATACCTATATCGAGCAGGGAGGCTCTAATGTTTCGGGCGGACAGAAGCAGAGAATCTGTATTGCGCGCTCACTTCTTAAAAAGCCGAAAATTCTTATTCTTGATGACTCTACAAGTGCAGTGGATACTGCAACGGACGCTCTTATCCGAAAAGCCTTCAGTGAGTATATTCCCGAAACCACAAAGATTATCATTGCTCAGAGAATCTCTTCAATTGAAGGTGCAGACAAAATAGTAGTACTTGATGACGGCGGCATTTCAGCTGTCGGAAATCACGAAGAGCTTCTTTCGGAAAGTGAAATTTACCGTGAGGTTTACTTCTCACAGCAGAAAGGGGGAAAAGACGGTGAGTAATCAGCCGCAAAGCAGAAATATGTCTCCTCGCCCTCCTGTTTCCCGTCATGGCGGAACACCTGTCAGGATTAAGGGTGAAAAGCTTGATTTCAAAATTATAAAAAGAATTTTCACCCTTGTTGACAAAAAGTATCTTTTCCTTATGGCGCTTGTGTTTGTGTGTATTTTTATAACTGCACTTACAAGTATTGCCTCTGCTAATTTCACCGGTGTACTCATTGATGATTACATCACACCAATGCTGAAAAACAAGTCGACGGACTTTACTGAGCTTGCATTGATGCTTGTGAAAATGGCATG
Organism: Oscillospiraceae bacterium; assembly: GCA_015066015.1. Taxonomy (GTDB): domain Bacteria; phylum Bacillota; class Clostridia; order Oscillospirales; family Acutalibacteraceae; genus UBA6857. The sequence continues at coordinate 60,013 of SVPE01000010.1, read as the reverse complement.
CGTTTTTCTTCTCGGAATTGTCAGTGCCTTTTGTCAGCAGAGGCTTATGGTCGTGATTTCTCAGGGTATTCTCAGAGAGGTAAGGAACCGCCTTTTTACCCATATGCAGACTCTTCCCATAAGCTTTTTTGACCGCAACAGTCACGGTGATATTATGAGTCGTTACACAAATGACACGGACACTCTCAGGCAGATGATTTCACAGTCGGTACCTCAGTTTGTATCATCGGCTGTTACGATTGTTGCTACCTTTACGGCGATGTTTGCAAAAAGCATACCTCTTACTGCGGTTGTTGTGGTATGTGTTGTATTTATGATGATGATTACGGGCAAAGTTGCAGGAAACAGCGGAAAATTCTTCTTTAAGCAGCAGCAGTCACTGGGTGATGTCAACGGATTTATTGAAGAGATGATTACCGGGCAGAAGGTTATCAAGGTTTTTTGCCATGAGGATAAAACTAAAAAAGAGTTTGATGAGAAAAATGCTGAGCTTTTTGAAAACACCTTCAGCGCAAACAAGTTTGTAAATATTCTCGGCCCCATAAATAACAATCTCGGACATTTGCAGTATGTTATTCTTGCAATTACAGGCTGTGTTCTTGCGGTTAATTCAACCGTGAACGGCCTTACCGAAAGCAGCATTCTCTTTCTTGAGCTTGGCGGTGTTGTCACATTCCTTCAGCTTTCGAAATCCTTTACAATGCCTATCAATCAGATTTCACAGCAGCTTAACAGTGTTGTTATGGCTATGGCGGGTGCCAAAAGAATATTCGAGGTGCTTGATACAGAAAGTGAGACCGATGAGGGCTACGTCTCCCTTGTAAATGCAAAACGCTCCGAAAACGGTGAAATTACCGAAACACCTGAACACACAGGGCTCTGGGCGTGGAAGCATCCCCATGAGGACGGCACGACAACTTATACTGAGCTTCAGGGTGAGGTGCGTTTTTTTGATGTGGACTTCGGCTATACTGAGGAAAAGATAGTTCTTCATAACATCAGCCTTTATGCTGAGCCGGGTCAGAAGGTTGCATTTGTGGGAGCCACAGGTGCAGGTAAGACAACCATCACAAATCTTATCAATCGTTTTTATGATCTTGCTGACGGAAAAATCCGTTATGACGGCATAAATATCAATAAAATCAGAAAGGCAGATCTGCGCCGTTCCCTCGGAATTGTACTTCAGGATACAAATCTTTTCACAGGCACGGTCAGAGACAATATACGCTACGGAAATCTTAATGCTACCGACGAGGAAATTATTGAGGCGGCAAAGAAGGCGAATGCCCACTCTTTCATAAGCAGACTTCCTCAGGGATATGACACCATGCTTACAAATAACGGCGCGAACCTTTCGCAGGGACAGCGTCAGCTTATTTCCATTGCAAGGGCTGCCGTTGCCGATCCTCCGGTTATGATCCTTGACGAGGCTACCTCATCAATTGATACCAGAACAGAGGCTCTTGTGCAAAAGGGTATGGACGCACTTATGAAGGGCAGAACAGTTTTTGTTATTGCTCACAGACTTTCAACCGTTATGAATTCTGATGTCATTATGGTGCTGGAAAACGGTGTAATCATCGAAAGAGGTACTCACGAGGATCTGATTGCAAAGAAGGGTAAATACTATCAGCTCTATACGGGTGCCTTTGAGCTGGAATAACGAGGGATAAGAAAACATTGTTACTGTTGAAGTAAGAATGTTTCCTTGATCGGTACGATATACTTATGAACCGGGGACGGCTTCAGTGCCGTCTCTGTTCTTATTTGAAAAATAATTTCAGGAGAAACTGATTTTTGGTTGACTTTAGGTGTCAGAATATAGTAAAATAGCAAAATGGATATATTCCGCAAATTTATTTATTCAAGGAGGTGGGTCGCACAATGGACGGCGATAGTAAACCTAACGCGTGTGATTATATAATAACAAGTGCAGACCCGCGTGTTTTACTGACGGCTCTGCATTAAGAAAGTCGGTGAAAAAATGAATGAAATTGATTTCGAGTACCTCAGAGGCTTACTTGAAGACAATAACCTGAAGCTTCTTCGCGATGAGCTTTCCGACATGGCCTATCCCGATATCGCTGAATTTATTATGGAATTTGACGACGACAAAACAGCTGTACGTCTTTTCCGTATTCTTCCAAAGGATATTTCTGCAGACGTTTTTGCATATCTTGACCTTGACAATCAGCAGGCAATCGTGCAGTCAATTACCGACAGTGAAATCCAGAGACTTATGGATGATCTGTTTGTGGACGATGCCGTTGACTTCCTTGAGGAAGTACCTGCCAACATCGTAAGGCGTGTGCTTGCAAACACTGATAAGGAAACCAGAGAAACAATCAACCGTTTCCTCAAATATCCCGAAAATTCAGCAGGTAGTGTTATGACCAATGAAATGGTGGAGCTTCATGACAGACTTACCGTTGCAGAGGCGGTTAAAAGCATCCGCAGAAACGGTATTGATAAGGAAACCATATATACCTGCTATGTTATAGATGACGGGCGCCATCTTGTAGGTACGCTTCCCTTAAGACGTCTGCTTCTCAATGAGGACGATACTCCTCTTACAGAAATCATGAGCGACGATGAACAGCTTATTTTTGTCCGTACAATGGATGACCAGGAAGAGGTTGCCTCTGTTGCAAAGAAGTACGACCTTCTGTCAGTTCCCGTAACAGATAAGGAAGACAGACTTGTCGGCATCATCACCATTGACGATATTGTCGACATCATTGACGAAGAGGCTACGGAAGACTTTGAAAAGATGGCTTCACTTACCCCTTCGGAAGACGAATACCTTAAAACGGGAGTTTTCTCCCTTGCAAAAAACCGTATAGGCTGGCTTCTCATACTTATGATTGCTTCCACCTTTACGGGACAGATTATCGAGGGCTTTGAGGCTCAGCTGGCAGCTATAGCGGGGCTTACGGCATGTATTCCTATGCTTATGGGTACCGGCGGTAACTCAGGTAATCAGAGCTCAACGCTTATCATCCGTGGCCTTGCCCTCGGCGAGGTTAAAATCAAGGATTATTTCAGGATTCTCTGGAAGGAAATCCGTGTTTCTCTTATGGTCGGTATTGCACTTGCCGTTGCGAATGTTGCAAGAATGCTGATTGTAAGGGCACTTACGGGAAATGATACAACAAACGGAGTTATCATGGTTGTTTCCCTTTCTGTTGCGGCAGTTGTTATTGTTTCAAAGACAATCGGCTGCAGTCTTCCTATTGTTGCAAAGCTACTGCGGCTTGACCCGGCGCTTATGGCGGGTCCGCTTATTACCACTCTTGTGGATACAATATCGCTTATTATTTATTTTGCACTTGCAAAGGCATTCATACCGATGTAAGAAGAATTCTTTATTTTGTGTGTGAAAAAAGGAGGTATATTTTGGCTAAACGATTTTTTGCTTTTACAAAAGGGTACAGATTTCTTACTATAATCTGCCCCTTTATGATTTATCTTGATATTCTCGTTGAGCTTGAAATCCCCAAGGCAATGGGACGCGTCGTAGACGTGCTTTATACAATCAAACCCGGTGACGTTGCTTCAAGGGAAATAATTCTCAGAGAGCTTGCAGGAGAGCTTATCAATATGCTTCTTCTTTGTGCGATAACTCTTGTTATCGGTTATATTGCATCCAGATGCAGCGCAATTGCAAGTATGGGATTTGGTGCAAATCTCCGAAGAGAGCTTTTTAACAAGACTCAGGATCTTTCATTTGATAATATCAATAAAATAAAAATATCCTCTCTTATTACACGTATGACCAGCGACGTATCGCAGGTACAGGGCGTTTATAAAAATACGATTGTAACGTTTATCAAAGGCCCCCTTATGCTTATAAGCGCATTGATGTATGCAATAGAAATCAGCCGTGATCTTTCAGTTGTTTTCTATGTGGCACTTCCTGCTATAGTTATAATTCTTATAGCTGTGGGCTTTATTGCCGTACCCATTTTCAAGCAGATGCTAAAGAAAACCGACGAATTCAACGGTGTTTTGCGTGGCAACATCAACGGTATCCGTGTTGTAAAGGCCTTTGTACGTCAGGATTATGAAAAAGACCGCTTTGCAAAGGTAAACGAGGCAGTAATGAAGCTTACTGTAAAGGCTCAGTCAATGCTGCTTTATATTACTCCGTTGATTATGTTTGTAATTTACGGATGTATGATATTTGCAATGTGGAGGGGTAGTGCAATCATTATCGGTAATCCCGCCGCTGCTCTTGATGAAACAGGGCTCAGTGTCGGTGATATGACTGCATTCATTACATATATCACATCAGTTCTGTCTTCTCTTATGACTGTTCTGCTTGTATTTGTAAGCATGATTATGGCAAAGGCTTCAATAGGCAGAATCGGTGAGGTCTTCAAGCAGGAGCCGGCCGTAAAGGATGACGGTGCAGACGAAAGCCTCAAGGTTGAAAACGGTGACATAGAGTTCAGAAATGTATCATTCAGATACAGTCAGGATGCTGAAAAGAAAATACTTGAGGATATCAATCTTTCAATCCGTTCAGGTGAAACACTTGGTATAATCGGCGGTACGGGCTCATCAAAGTCCTCGCTTATACAGCTTATTCCCCGACTTTACGATGCTGAAGAGGGTCAGGTGCTTGTCGGTGGTACAGATGTAAAGGAGTACACCTTCAGAAATCTCCGTGACGAAATTGCTGTGGTGCCTCAGCAGAGCCTTCTTTTCTCCGGCACAGTCAGGGAAAATATTCTCTGGGGTAAGCCTGATGCGACCGAAGAGGAAATCGTAGCTGCAGCACAGGCAGCACAGGCACATGACTTCATAACCGAATTTGAAAACGGCTACGACACCGAGCTCGGCCAGGGCGGCAACACCGTTTCCGGCGGTCAGAGACAGAGAATCTGTATTGCACGCGCTCTTATCAAAAATCCTAAAATTCTCATTTTTGACGACTCCACAAGTGCGGTTGATACTGCAACGGATGCAAAAATCCGTCGTGCACTCAGAAGTGAGGCTTATAAGGATATCACAAAGATTATCATTTCCCAGCGTATCACATCCATTATGGATGCTGACAGAATCATCGTTATGGACAACGGCAGAATTCATGCCTCAGGTACTCACGATGAACTTAAAGAAAGCAGTGAAATTTACAAGGAAATCTTTGTTTCACAGCAGGAAGGAGTGTTGGCACAATGAACGAAAACTCCAGAGCAAGTGAAGTAAAGGAAGAAATCCTTAAAAACGAAACTGCGGTTATAAACGAATCATCAGAAGGGAAAATTAATAAAAAGAAGCTCTCTAAAAAAGAGCTTCGCGAAAAGAAAAAGGCAGAGCGCAATAAAAAGAAAATTCCCGAAAATGAGACGGAAGAAGAGCGCAAGGAAAGAGAAAAAAAGGAAGAGAAAAAGAAAAAGGCAAAGCCTAAGGATATCAAGCAGGCAACAAAAAGGCTGATTTCATACATAACCAAATATAAGGCGATGCTTGTTATCGTTGCGATACTTGTTGTTCTTACCACAGTTACAAGCGTCATTGCCTCTTTGTTTATGATGCCCATATACGATATTCTCAAGGGTGTTCTTGACGGCTCGCATGAAGCATCTACGGCATTGCCCGGAATTTTAAAATGGCTTCTGATTATGGGGTTGTGTTATGTATTCTCGGCAGCCTGCAACCTTACTTACACAAGGATTATGCTTCATATTTCGGCACACACTCTTATGAATATGCGCCGTGACCTTTTCAATCACATCCAAACGCTTCCTCTTGATTTTTTTGACAAGAGAAAAACCGGTGAAATTATGAGCCACTTTACCAATGATGTAAGTAAGGTAAGTGATCTTGTAAGCAATAATTTCCCGACACTTATCTCTTCGGCAATTCAGGCTGTGCTTACAATCGGCATTATGATTGCCATGAGCTGGAAGCTCACTCTTACAATTACTGTGGCAATTGTTCTCATGTTTGCAGTTGTTATGTTCATCACAAGCAAATGCTCTCCTCTTTTCAAAAAGCAGCAGAAGGCAATTGCTGAATGTAACGGTTATATTGAAGAATATATAAAGGGTATAAAAATAGTAAAGCTTTTCTCCCGCGAGGACAGCACAAAGGCACAGTTCAGTGAGCTTAACGAAAATTACCGCAAAACCGGTGTAAAAGCAAACATCATCGGCGGATTTATGAGTCCTCTTATGTCGATGATTACCCGTGTGAACTACGCAATTGTAGTTTTCCTCGGAGCATTCCTTGTCCTTAACGGAAGCATGGAGATTTCTGCACTTATTGTTTATCTTGATAAGTCAAAGAGCTATGCTTCGCCCATAGCCTCTCTCGCAGGCTGCTATAGCTCTCTTGTTGCAGCTCTTGCAGGTGCTGAGCGTATTTTCGAGGTGCTTGACACCAATCCCGAAACAGATGAAGGCAGAGCTACTCTTGTAAAGATTATAAAGAACGCTCTCGGAGAGACAGAGGAAGCAGAAGAGGGCGATTTTGCGTGGAAGGTGCCCACAGAGAACGGTGCGGAATATGTGCCTCTTAAGGGTAACATCGAGCTTAAGAATGTCACTTTCTCTTATGTGGAAGGTGTTGAGGTGCTGAAAAATATCAGCATCAATGCAAAGGAAGGCGAAAAGATAGCTTTTGTTGGCTCCACAGGCGCAGGTAAGACTACCATTACCAATCTCATCAACAGATTCTATGAAATTGACAACGGTGAAATAATTTACGACGGTATTCCCGTAAAGGATATCAAAAAGGATGATCTCCGACGCTCAATGGCAATGGTGCTTCAGGATACAAAGCTCTTTTCAGGTACTATCCGGGATAATATACGTTACGGTAAGCTTGATGCTACCGAGGAGGAGATAATTGCAGCCGCCAAGCTTTCAAACGCGCACGCATTCATTGAAAAGCTGCCCGAAGGCTATGACACAAAAATTAAGCCTGATGCCACTAATATTTCGGTAGGTCAGGCCCAGCTTATCAATATAGCCCGTGCCGCGGTTGCGGGTGCTCCGCTTCTGATTCTTGATGAGGCAACATCCTCTGTTGACACAAGAACAGAGAGACTCATTGAAATCGGTATGGATAAGCTCATGGATAACAAAACTGTTTTTGTAATTGCACACAGACTTTCAACTGTAAGAAACTCCCAGAATATAATTGTGCTTGAAAAGGGAGAAATAATCGAAGAGGGTAATCATCAGCAGCTTATTGATGCCGAAGGAAAGTATTATCAGCTTTACACGGGAAGCTTTGAAATGAAATAAGAGCAGAGAGTCTTAATTTAATATGTGGGGTTGTTGCATTAAGCGCAGACCAAAAAGCAAAACAAAAAGCAGGTATTTGAAGTAGTAAATCTACTGAAAATATCTGCTTTAGTTCTATTGAAAGTAACTTTTAAGTGTTGCATAAAACATAATTTTGCTTTTTTAGACGTTTTTTCACCCACTCGGAGTACCTTAGTACGCCTTCGGGGATGAAGAAAACGCCTTCTGCATCTTAATGAAACAACCCCTTTTTGTGGGTGAAGGGGCAAAGGGAGGGGAGGCACTTAGCCTTTCCTTTCGGGAAAGGCTAAGACACAGAGAAAATACGCTTTCGCAGACCCCAAAAAGCGTATTTTCTCTGTGTAATGCGCATCGCGCATTTGCCTCCCTTTGCATCTGTCGCAGTTGCTTTTACTCGTAAATATTTGAAGTAAGGTAAAAATAACTTGGATATTATAATAATATTATATAAAAAAATATCGCATAATGTACAAAATATACTGTTTTTAATTGACAGTTTTGTATCAAAAGTATATTATATACGTTATAACATAGTCGGTGATTCGGAGATTAGTGCTATGAATTTTTAATAAAAGGAGTTTTATTATGGAAAAGTTGATTTACGCGGTTCCCTTTGTGGGTGTAATCGGTCTTATCTATGCTGTCTTTCTTACAATAAGAATTAGCAGATATGATAAGGGAAATGAAAGGATGAGAGAAATTTCTGCCGCAATTCACGACGGTGCGAAGGCCTTCCTTTTTGCGGAATATAAAATCCTTATTTTCTTTATAATTATACTTTTTGTTGCAGTTGGTGCTGCACTTAGTTGGATTACGGCAATAAGCTTTGTGCTTGGTGCGCTTTTCTCGATTGTCGCGGGATATTACGGTATGAGCGTAGCAACAAAGACAAATGTAAGAACAACTGCTGCAGCCATGAATAAGGGTATTCAGGGTGCACTCCGAATCTCTTTTTCCGGCGGTTCCGTTATGGGTATGAGCGTCGTAGGTCTCGGCCTTTTGGGTATTGCAGGCATTTATGCTGTTACCAAGGATACAAATGCTCTTTTCGGATTCAGCCTTGGTGCTTCTTCAATTGCTCTTTTTGCACGAGTCGGCGGCGGTATATATACAAAGGCTGCAGACGTAGGTGCAGACCTTGTTGGTAAGGTTGAGGCAGGAATTCCTGAGGATGATCCCCGTAATCCTGCAGTTATTGCTGACAATGTCGGTGATAACGTCGGTGACGTTGCAGGTATGGGCGCTGATCTTTTCGAAAGCTATGCAGGTGCTATTGTTTCGGCTATAACACTTGGTGTTGCCTGCTTCAAGGATACGGACACACCTTTCTACGGTGCGCTTTATCCGCTACTGATTGCTGCTGTAGGTGTTTTTGCTTCAATGGTCGGTACACTTTTTGTTCGTACATTTAAATCTGATCCTCACAAGTCGCTTAAGACAGCAACTTATGTTGCTGCGGTTGTTGTGCTTCTTGCATCAATTATTCTCAGTTATATTCTTTTCAACTCCTTCGGATTTGCACTTGCAGTTATTTCCGGTGTTGTTGTCGGTACAGCAATCGGTATGCTGACAGAGATTTACACATCAGATCAGTATAAGTCAGTTAAGAAAATCGCAGAGCAGAGCGAAACCGGTTCAGCTACAAATATTATTTCAGGTATGGCTGTAGGTCTCAAGTCAACAGCTTTCCCGATAATTCTTATTTGCGTTGGTATATTCATTTCTTATGTCTGCTGTAAGAGTGGCGGCGACGGAATGGGTATTTACGGTGTTGCACTTGCTGCAGTAGGTATGCTTTCAACAACAGGTATCACCGTTGCAGTTGATGCTTACGGACCTATTGCTGATAATGCAGGCGGTATCGCGGAAATGAGCGGTCTCGACCATTCCGTAAGAGAAATTACAGATAAGCTTGACTCTGTAGGTAACACAACTGCTGCAATGGGTAAGGGCTTTGCAATCGGTTCGGCGGCTCTTACAGCTCTTGCTCTTTTCTTCTCCTATGCAGAATCGGTTAATCTCAAAGAGGTAGGAATTGATCTTCTCAACTATCAGGTTGTTATAGGTCTTCTTATTGGCGGTGTTCTTCCCTTTGTTTTTTCCGCATTTACAATGGAATCTGTAAGTAAAGCAGCCTATGAAATGATCGAAGAGGTTCGCCGTCAGTTCAGGGAAATCCCCGGAATTCTTGAAGGTAAGGCAAAGCCCGACTATAAGACCTGTGTTGCTATTTCAACAAAGGCAGCTCTTAAGGAAATGATTATTCCCGGTCTTCTTGCCGTTCTTTCACCTGTTCTTGTAGGTGTTTTCCTCGGTGTTGCAGCACTCGGCGGTCTTCTTGCAGGCTCGCTCGTTACAGGTGTTCTTCTTGCAATCTTTATGTCAAACTCCGGCGGTGCATGGGATAATGCTAAGAAATTTATTGAAACCGGTACTCACGGCGGCAAGGGCTCAGTTTCACATAAAGCAGCCGTTGTAGGTGATACAGTCGGTGACCCCTTCAAGGATACATCAGGACCTTCAATCAACATTCTTGTTAAGCTTATGAGTGTTGTTGCTCTCGTATTTGCTCCTTTGTTTATGCTGATTAATGCAGGTCAGGGAATATTTATGTAATGGTCCGGTAGAGTGGCCGGCCTGAGTCCGGCTCGGAAAAAAGAAAAATATATGCAGTCGCGGAGTTTATCTGCGACTGCTTTTTTAATAATATGCACTTTTTTCAAAAAAACTGTTGACACTTACCTTGGGTAATAATGTATTATGGTGTCAGTAGAGAGTTTAAAGGAGTCGATTTTGTGAAAATCAAAGAGGTTTCAGAAAAAACAAACTTAACAGAAAGGGCAATAAGATTATATTTCCTTCCGGGCCGGAATTTGATGCGGATGAAGATGTGGTTAGCAATGGTATTCCGTCGAATCAACGCGGCCTTGTATTTGCTGTCGGTCTCTTGATCTTTTTTATTACCTGTTGACACAAAAGACAAAAATATGCTATATTTACAAAGTAATATTATTACAAATGAAAGGATGAAATGAACTATGAAAATCAGTAACGATATTTTATATATCGGTGTCAATGATACTAAAATTGATCTTTTCGAAGGTCAGTACAAGGTGCCTTACGGCATGAGCTACAACTCTTATGTTATCCTTGACGAAAAGGTGGCTGTAATGGATACTGTTGATGCTGCCTTTACTCACGAATGGCTTGATAATCTTGAAAAGGCACTCGGCTCACGCAAGCCTGACTACCTTGTGGTTCAGCATATGGAGCCTGACCATAGCGCTAATATCGCAAATTTCCTCAAAAATTACCCTGATGCAAAGGTTGTCTGCAATGCTAAAACAATTGCAATGATTGAAAAATTCTTCGGCGAAAAGTACGAGGACAGAAGGGTTGTTGTTTCAGACGGAGATACTCTTTCACTCGGAAGTCATACCCTTTGTTTCGTTTTTGCACCGATGGTGCACTGGCCTGAGGTTATGATGACCTATGATGTCAAGGATAAGGTGCTCTTCTCAGCAGACGGATTCGGACGCTTCGGCACATGGGATGCCGATATTCCATGGGACGATGAGGCAAGAAGATATTATATCGGTATCGTAGGCAAATACGGCGCTCAGGTGCAGGCGGTGCTTAAAAAGGCGGCAGGTCTTCCTGTTGAAGTTATCGCACCTCTCCATGGTCCTGCACTCAAGGAAAATCTTGCCCATTATATCGGACTTTATGATATCTGGTCATCTTATGCAGTCGAGGAGGAAGGTGTTGTTATTGCCTATACCTCTGTTTACGGTAACACCAGAAAGGCTGTCGAGCTGCTGCAGAATAAGCTTCTTTCGTCAGGTGCACCAAAGGTAATTCTTCACGACCTTGCACGATGCGATAAGGCACTTGCAATAAGCGACGCCTTCCGTTACAGTAAGCTTATTCTTGCAACTACAACCTACAATGCAGGAATCTTCCCCTTCATGAATGAATATATCCACGGTCTTTCAGAAAGAGGCTTTAAAAACAGAACTGTTGCTTTTGTCGAAAACGGCTCCTGGGCACCTCTTGCAGCAAAGCAGATGAAGCAGATGTTGGAGAACTGTAAGAATCTTACGTTTGCGGAAAATACGGTAACAATCAACTGTGCCCTTAACAGTACATCGAAGGATCAGATTGATGCACTTTGTCAGGAGCTTTGCGCGGATTATGTAGCACGCTCGGATAAGGCAGACAAGAACAATCTTTCTGCACTTTTTAATATCGGTTACGGACTTTATGTAGTAACAAGCAACGACGGAAAAAAAGACAACGGTCTTATTGTAAATACTGTTTCTCAGCTGACGAGCAGTCCAAACAGAATAGCTGTCACAATCAATAAAGCTAATTATTCCCACCACATTATCTCACAGACAAAGAAAATGAATGTCAACTGCCTCAATGTGGAAGCACCCTTCAAGGTATTTGAACAGTTCGGTTTTGTCAGCGGAAGAAATACCGATAAATTTGCCGGTGCAGAGGTAAGTCGCAGTGATAACGGACTTGTATTTCTTGATAAGTACATTAATTCCTTCATGTCACTTGAGGTTGAGTCTTATGTTGACCTTGATACACACGGTATGTTTATCTGTAAAATTACAGAAGCAAGAGTAATAAACGACAAGGAAACAATGACCTACACCTACTATCAGAACAATGTAAAGCCCAAGCCTCAGACTGAGGGTAAAAAAGGCTTTGTATGCAAAATCTGCGGATATGTTTATGAGGGCGACACTCTTCCCGAGGATTTCATCTGTCCGCTTTGTAAGCATCCGGCTTCCGATTTTGAGGAGATTGTCTGATTTGAATATGAAAACAGCCGTGGATCTTATTCCACGGCTGAAAATTTTTAGCTGATAATGTATCGGAAGTCCTGATTGCTGAAATTTCGAATTTTCATTTTGTCTTTCTGATTTACCGGCTAGCTAAAATGAATGACAAAACTGTGCAAATGATAATTTCGACAGTGTATATATTAATATTTTTATGCCTGTTTTTTCTAATAGCACTTGCTATTTGTTTTGCCGACTCCATTTTTGCAAAACTATCATGATTTTTCTTAAAAAACTTCTCATCACAAATGAGTATCAGTAAAGACACTAAAGCAGATGCTACATTCAGCGTGCGGATTTGCCGTAAGACAAATATCACTCGTCAAAGACGAATATCACTTCTGCGTCAGCAGAAATATCACTTGAAAGCCATCGGGCTTTCATCAGCTTCCCTGCTGAAAATATGTTTCAGCAAGACCTCCCTTTGAGGTTTCACGGTAAATGGCCTTCAGGTCCTTTCCGGTTTTGTACATTGTATCTACAACAGTATCAAAACTGATTTTTCGTGTGGTTGAAAGGAAGTTTGCAAGTGAAAGAGCGTTAATTGCTCGCATTGCAGCAACGGCGTTTCGCTCTATGCAGGGGATCTGCACAAGTCCGCAGACGGGGTCGCAGGTGAGACCGAGCATATGCTCCATTGCAACCTCAGCGGCATATTCAATCTGCCCCAGCCCCATATGGAAAAGCTCACAGAGAGCTGCCGCCGCCATTGAGCAGGCTGTTCCGATTTCTGCCTGACAGCCGCATTCTGCACCGCTTATTGATGCGTTCGTTTTTACAAGGTTTCCGACAAGACCGCCTACGGCAAGCGCACGGCAGATGTCATCATCGGAAAAATGCTTTTTATCCTGCATATATTTGAGCACGCTCGGAAGCACCGCACAGGCTCCACAGGTGGGAGCTGTTACAATTACTCCGCCGCCTGCGTTGTGCTCGCTTGCCGCAAAGGCATAGGCACATACAAGGCGGTTTTCTCTTGTGATGTCACTTTCATCGATGTGGGATTGGTTGTAGAGAAACTGAGCTTTTCGTTCAACTCCGAGACTTCCATCAAGGACGCCCCTTGTGGAAAGACCGGCATTGATGGCGTTTTTCATTGCCTTCCATATTTCGTGAAGGTAAGCCCAGATTTCTTTGCCCTCGATCATTTCGACATATTCATAAAGACGGATGTTGTGGGTGTTGCAGTATTCGGCGATCTGGCCGAAGGTGTTTACGGGATAGATGTCCTCTTCTTCAATTTCGCTATCACCTTCAACTACGATTTGACCGCCACCGACGGACATAATACGCTTGAAGTCAGTTTCTTTGCCGTCCTTATAGGCGAAAAAGTCCATGGTATTTTCGTGGGGGAGGGTGTCTGTTTCGTGAGAACCGAAAACAAGATCAATTTCACAGCCCTCAAACACGTCAAGAATTGCCTCGTCGGTTTTGTGTCCCTTACCCGTCGAGGAAAGTGAGCCGTAGAGGATTACCTTGTAGGAATCGGCATCGGGGTTGCGTTTTCTGAAATAGCGGGCAGCCTTATCGGGTCCCATTGTGTGAGAGGATGAGGGGCCTCTTCCGATTTTGTAGAGATATTTTAACGATTTCATAGCTTTCTCCTTATTGCTAATTCTGTTTTCTTACAATTTTATATTCATCATAAGGTGAATAGTAACGGCATGAGTCAAAGGAGCCTGACATAAATTTTTCTATTTCGTCTTCGTCCATATTGACTGTGCAGTAATATTCGTCGTATTCTTCATCATAGTCATAATATGCGCAGGTTTCACATTGAAGTGTTGACATAGTTAGCTCCTTTCAGATGTGGAATCGGGAACATGAAGAATCAGTATTTATGTTCCGGATTCTATTATATTAAACTTTTTCACAATAATCAAGAAAGACTTATTATTTTTTGAAAAAGCCTTGACTTATCCGCTTTGTTGTGTTAATATGTTACCACGCTAAAGCGATAAATAAATCGCAAATATAAATTTTATTTTTTCGAAAGGAAGAAATCACAATGAAAAAGAGATCAATCGCACTCATTATGGCAATTCTCGCAGTTGTTCTTTGCTTCGCACTTGCAGCTTGCGGCGGCGACAAGAACACAGACGGCAATGCATCCGACGGTAACGCATCCGACGGTAACGCAACAGCAGGTAATGTTGTTTCGGATTATGAAGAAATCAAGGCTGACGGTAAGATGGTAGTTGGTATGACAATTTACGCTCCCATGAACTATAAGGACGAAAACGGCGTTCTTACAGGCTTTGATACAGAGCTTGCACAGCTCGTTGGCGAAAAGCTCGGTCTTGAAATTGAATTCTTTGAAATCGGCGACTGGGGTCAGAAGTTCAATGAACTCAAGACAAAGAAAATTGACTGTGTATGGAACGGTATGACAATCACAGAGGAAGCTCTCAACAACTCAAGTGTTTCAATTCCCTACGTTAAGAATGAGCAGGTTGTTGTTATGAAGGCTGACGTTATTGACAATTATGCAGATGCAGAAAGCATGAAGGAGCTTAACTTTGTTGCTGAAGAAGGTTCAGCAGGTGAATCAGCAGCTATCGATGCAGGCTTCAACTGCACAGCAGTTCAGTATCAGCAGGACGCTCTTCTTGAAGTTTTCAGCGGCACAGCAGATGCTTGCGTAATCGACAGCACAATGGCTAAGTCAATGACAGGCGAAGGTACATCATATGCTGACCTCGACTATTCAATCTCACTTGTCAATGAGCAGTACGGTATCTCCTTCCGCCAGGGTTCAGACATGACTGAAAAGGTTAACGATGTTCTCAAGGAGCTTGCCGCAGACGGTACTCTCAAGGCTCTTGCTGACAAGTATGAGCTTACACTTGCAGACGAGCTTGCAGCATAAAAACATTTTTTACATTTAAACTTCATGGGCAGAAGGCGTCAATGCCTTCTGCCTTATTTTGCAAAAAGAAAGGAGATAAAAAATGTTCTGGACAGTAACAAAAAGTCTGCTTGAAGGCTTTGGGTCAACCGTTGAAATTTTTGTGATGACGCTACTGTTTTCTCTACCGCTGGGACTTATTATTTCCTTCGGATCAATGAGTAAAATCAAGCCTATAAAGCTTCTTACAAAGTGTTTTGTATGGGTTATAAGAGGAACACCTCTTATGCTTCAGCTTATAATAATTTTTTACGGTCCCGGACTTCTTGCTGTATGGGCACAGGGGCAGGATACAGGCAATGCTTTTATTCAATGGCTTGCAGGTATTAACGGCTTTGAACGCTTTACGGCGGTAATTGTATCATTCGTAATCAACTATGCCTGCTATTTTTCCGAGATATACCGCGGTGGTATTGAAAGTATACCCAAGGGACAGTACGAGGCAGGTCAGGTTCTCGGTATGACAAAGAGTCAGACCTTTTTTAAGGTTGTACTGCTTCAGGTGGTAAAGAGAATTATTCCGCCAATGAGTAATGAAATTATCACTCTCGTTAAGGATACATCTCTTGCAAGAACTATTTCCGTTTACGAGATTATTTGGGCAGGACAGGCTTTTATCAAGAGTGACGGACTTATCTGGCCGTTATTTTACACAGGTGCATTCTACCTCATATTCTGCGGTGTGCTTACTGTACTCTTTGGTAAAATCGAAAAGAAGCTTGACTACTTCAAATCATAAGGAGGGAAAGAAATGGCTATACTTGAAGTCAGCAATCTGACAAAATCTTTCGGCAAGACCGAAGTGCTCAAGGGCATTTCACTTTCCCTTGAGGAAGGTCAGGTAATGTCTATTATCGGTTCATCGGGCAGCGGCAAAACGACTCTTCTCCGATGCATCAACTTCCTTGAAACGGCTGACAGCGGTAAGATTATGGTTGACGGAGATATTCTTTTTGACGGTGAGGATAAAACAAAGCATAAGGCAAAGGAGACACGAGAAAAACAACTCAAGATAGGTCTTGTTTTTCAGCAGTTTAACCTTTTTCCTCAGTACAACGTACTTGATAATGTTACCCTCGCTGTAAAGCTTCGTGCCAAGGAAAGACCCGATTACAAACAGAACAAGAAGCAGATTTTAAAGGAAATTGAGGAAAATGCACTCAGAATCCTTGCAGATATGGGACTTTCCGATAAGGTGGATTTCTATCCTTGTCAGCTTTCCGGCGGTCAGCAGCAGCGCGTTTCAATCGCAAGAGCTATGGCTCTTGAACCTAAAATCCTTTTCTTCGATGAGCCTACAAGTGCTCTTGATCCCGAGCTTACCGGTGAGATTCTGAAGGTTATCCGTGAACTGGCTGAAAAGAAGATGACTATGGTAATAGTTACTCACGAGATGAATTTTGCCAAGGAAGTATCAGATTATATAGTGTTTATGGATGACGGTGTAACCGCAGAGCAGGGCGAGGCCGAGGAACTCATCAGTAATCCCAAAACTGACAGACTCAAGGCTTTCTTAAGCAAGCTTAAAGACTGATTGGAAATAAGCCGCAGGTTTATCCTGCGGCTTTGTTCACCCCCGCAGCTAAGCTGCGGGGGTGAACGGGAACACGCCAACATTAAGGTGAGTCGCGTTTAAGGGAGGCGCCTTGCCTTTTTTAAGAAAAAGGCAAGTACCAACTGAAAAAGCAGTTTCATGTAAACGAAGCTGCTTTTTCAGTTGGTAAACACGTTTCACGTGTTGCGCCTCCCGTATCTGTACGGTAAATTTGTTATATAAGAAAGCTCCCGTTACCCGTCAGGATAATGGGAGCAAATGTTTTACAGAGCAAATATGCTGTTGAGTATTCGCTTGATTTTAAGGAAATAGTATTTTATCATTGCAATAAATCGGTCAGTCAATGAGTATTCATCGCTTTCACTGTTGAATACAAAGCGGTTGCAGAGCTCCTCGTCAGAAAGGTCGTAGTAATCTCTGAAAAGGATAATATCCTGATTCAACAGTGAATCATTAAGAACAATTATTTTTTAAACTGTTTTTTCAGTCTCAGTTCTTTTGAGAGAATGGTCTTTCTTAATCTGAGTGAGATGGGTGTTACTTCAAGCAGTTCATCGTCTTTGATGAATTCCATACATTGCTCAAGAGAAAGATTGGTAGGAGGTACAAGTCTGAGTGCATCGTCTGAGCCTGAGGCACGGGTGTTTGTAAGGTGCTTCTGCTTACATACATTGCAGACCACGTCCTCGCTTTTTGCACATTCCCCGACAATCATACCTTCGTAGACGGGCACGCCGGCACCGATGAAGAGCCTGCCTCTGTCTTGGGTGTTAAAAAGGCCGTAAGCGGAGCTTTCTCCGGTTTCATGTACAACGATTGAACCGCGTTCTCTTGTGACAATATCGCCTTTATATGGCTCATAGCCTGCGAAAAGCTGATTCATTATGCCGTTGCCGTTGGTGTCTGTCATAAACTCACTGCGGTATCCGATAAGACCTCGTGCAGGTATTTTGAATTCAAGGTGGGTTGAGCCGCCGTCACGGGTGCCCATATTCTCGAGCTCACCCTTTCTTGAGCAGATTTTTTCAATGACAGATCCTGCATACTGATCCGGCACTTCTACTATAAGAAGTTCCATGGGCTCAAGGGTCATGCCGTTTTCGTCTTTTTTGAGGATAACCTTGGGTCTGGAAACAGAGAATTCATAGCCCTGGCGACGCATTGTTTCGATGAGAATTGAAAGATGAAGCTCACCTCTGCCGCTTACCTTGAAAGCATCAGTAGTGTCTGTTTCCTCGACACGCATGCTTACATTTGTCTCAACCTCTTTGAAAAGGCGATCACGGAGGTTTCTTGATGTAACGAACTTACCTTCCTTGCCGGCAAAAGGACTGCTATTTACTATGAAATTCATTGAAATAGTGGGCTCGTCTATTTTTACAAAGGGGAGAGGCTCGATATGCTCGGGATCGCAAGCGGTTTCACCGATATTGATTTCAGAAATACCCGAGACACAGATAAGGTCACCTAAGGTGGCAGAATCAACCTCAACTCTTTTGAGACCCTCGAACTGATAAAGACGGGAAATACGTACATTCTTTCTCTCACCGTCATTATTGCACAGTACGACGGCTTGTCCTTGTTTTACAGAGCCTCTTTCGACTCGACCTATGCCTATTCTGCCGATATAGTCGTCGTAATCAAGAGAAGAGAAAAGGATCTGTGTCGGACCGTTGATGTCACCCTCGGGAGGAGCGATGTTTTCAATAATCGCGTCAAGGAGAGGACGCATATCACCTTCCCTTACGCTGTCGTCAAGTGAGGCATAACCGTCTCTTGCAGAGGCGTAAACCACAGGAAATTCAAGTTGGTCATCGTCTGCGCCGAGCTCGATAAATAAATCAAGCACCTCGTCGATTACTTCGGCAGGTCTTGCACCGGGTCTGTCTATCTTGTTGACGACAACAAGAACCTTCTTTTTTAATCCGAGAGCCTTTTTCAGAACGAATCTTGTCTGAGGCATACATCCTTCAAACGCGTCAACAAGAAGGAGCACGCCGTCAACCATCATGAGTATACGCTCAACTTCGCCGCCGAAGTCAGCGTGTCCCGGAGTATCAACAATGTTGATTTTAGTACCGTTGTAGTGGATGGCAGTATTTTTAGAAAGGATGGTGATTCCTCTTTCTCTTTCAAGGTCATTGGAGTCCATTACGCGATCGGCAACCTGCTCGTTGGCACGGAATGTGCCTGCCTGCTTGAGCATTTCATCAACCATTGTGGTTTTACCGTGATCAACATGCGCGATGATTGCTATGTTTCTGATGTCATTTCTCTTATCCATTGTTTCACCCTATTTAATATAATTTTATATATACCATTTTAACCAATTAATTTTATCATTATTTGTTTATTTTGGCAAGTTGAATTTGCATATATTATTAAGTGTTTTTTTGTGCAAAGTGTTGAGAACGGAGAAGGGGGAATCTCACAGTGTGACGTTGGCAAAGCCAACGGGTTCCCGCGAACAGATAAGGCAAAACTAAAAACAATACCGATACTTCTACGCCCGATAAGGAAGTATCTGTTTTACTGATAAAAGGCGCTGCATTTTGTGAATAAATCAGTTCTTGTTACCAGGTTATAAAATAAGCATGGGGAATGGAAAAATCACCGATAATGCTGCCGCATATCGGTGATTTTAAATGTGTTTTAAAATAAATGCCGCGCTATCGGCTGTTTGTGTGTGGCGCCGCCCAAAACTTATTGGATCTGCGTGCTGTAGGTTTCAAGGGGGAGCGTATCTATTCCCTTGATTTTCTCGTTTTTCGGAATGAGAGTGTAGATTGCCATAGCAACTGTAGCTGCAGTTGCTGCAAATTTAACTATTTTAATATATTTCTTTATTTTTTTTATGTTGTCCTTCATTGTAAAACTCTCCTTAGTCATCCAGTGTGATAGTATATCCGCATTCTTTAAAGTAGCGAACAAGGAACGCCTTGTTTCTACCTTTTGCCAGCCAAAGGGTTGACACCTTACCTGTTTTCAGAATTTCATCAAGCAGCTCTTTGTTACCGTTTACCCAGGATTTATATTCGATGTCGGGCATGAAAATTACGTTGCCGCCTTTTTCGCTCATATAATCAACTCCTGACCTATTATTGACCCTTACATTATATTATATTCCCATGTAAAATATCAATAGGGAAAAGAAAAAAACCACAGCTTTTGCTGTGGTTTGTGTCGGCATTGCCTTATCTTCCCGGGCCGCTTCCAGCCAAGTATTGTCAGCACTGATGAGCTTAACTTCTGTGTTCGGGATGGGAACAGGTGGACCCTCATCGCTAAAAACACCGACTCCTGTGTGGCTTGTTCCACATCAGCGTAGCCTATTATATACGATGCTTTTAGTTTTGTCAAGCGTTTTTTTGAAAGTTTTTTGAAAAAATTTTATTCTCCATTTTTCAGTTGTTTCATCTTCCTTTTATAAAGCGTAAAGCAGGTGACTGCATTAGTGACCGAGAACAGTACAAGCAATATGGGAATACCGTCATCGACAAGAATCTCTTTATTTTTGGCTTCGATTTTTGCTTCATAGGTTATAACGTGAAATGTGCCTTCATCATCGTTGAAGCCATAGTCGTAAACCTCTTTGTTAAGCCATATGAAGCTGATTTCTTCACCGTAATATCCGCAAACCGTTTCTATTGCTTCATTATCAGCCGGAGGTGGGGCAACTGCTCCATCGTTCCAGCCGGAAGAGAGAAACGTTGTCGGAACGAAAGTCGTCATCATCACACCGTCAATCATAAAAGCATTTTCAGGTTTATCCTTTGGCGTTTCCATATAAGCCTTGAATTCCTCAGGTGAATAGAAAATGATATTTTTCGGGGATGAATAAAAGAACGCCTCAGTGAAAAGCAAAACAGCACCGCAAACGCTGATAACCGATGCAAGACAGATGCTTATATATTTTGTGAGAAGCATTTGTTTGTCGTTTCTTTTAAGGTAGCCCTTTTTCATAAGAATTACTGTTGCTGTGAGCCTTATTGCCGCAACAAAAGCAAGCACAATCAGCAGATTAGCGACAACTGGTAGAATATCAATTCCTGCAAGAGCCAGGGGGAAAGCACAGAACAAAAGAAAGAGATTGTTGAAGCAGGTTCTGTTGGCCTTGAAAATATATTCGCCTTCACCTTCGTCAGTTTCCTTTGACGGAATGATTATCTTTGAAAAAAGAAAGCGTGCACCAAGTGTGAAGCCGAGGGAGAGCACAATTGTCCACAGTGAGCCAAGAAGTGCAATCAGTCCGATGGGTATTGAAGAATGGAAGAAATAAGCTGAAAAAGCTACCGAAAGCAAAAGGCTCAGAAGCACCACGCAGGCGATAACTGTTCCTATCAGGCTCAGAATACGGAAATATCTGTACCTTTCAGAAAGTTCTCCCGTAAAGCCGTCTTTAATTTTTGTGAAAAGCGAGTTTAATTTTCCGTGGTATCTATCGTAATGACTGAAGCTGTTATGTGATGCTTCTGACGGGATTTTTTCGCCTTTTAAAAGCTCGTCCACACTGACCCCGAGAAGCTCTGCAAGCTCGGGCAAAATTAAAATATCAGGTGAAGTTTCGTCACATTCCCAGTGGCTTATCGTCTTGTCGGAAACATTGAGAAGTTCAGCGAGCTGCTTTTGTGTCAGATTTTTTTCTTTTCTTAAAAGAGCAATAAAATTACCGAGGGATTTCTTTTTCATTGTGATGACCGCCGTTCTTTAAGACTTTGCTTAATTGTACATGAAAGGTGAATTTCTGTACACCCGTTATATGTAGAAATCACTCTCGAATTCCGAGAGTGACTGATTTGTGAGGTGTTTATAGCTCAATTTGCAACTCGACGGGACAATGGTCAGAGCCAAAAATCTCAGGATGAATTTTTGAGTCGATTATCTTATCTTTGATATCGGAGGACACAATAAAATAGTCAATACGCCAGCCTGCGTTTTTTTCTCTTGCCTTGAATCTGTAGCTCCACCAGGAATATGCTCCTTCTGTATCGGGGTAAAGATAACGGAAAGAATCGATAAATCCTGCTTCGAGTAAATGTGAAAATTTTTCACGTTCTTCATCTGAGAATCCGGCGTTTCCGCGATTGGATTTCGGATTCTTCAGATCTATTTCATTGTGGGCAACATTGAGGTCTCCGCAGATAATGACAGGTTTGGTTTTATTCAGTGAAACAAGATAGTCTCTGAAGCAGTCTTCCCAGTCCATGCGGTAATCAAGTCTTTTCAGTCCATCCTGAGCGTTTGGTGTATAGCAGGTGACAAAATAGAATTTTTCAAATTCGAGGGTGATAAGTCTGCCTTCGGCATCATGGTGGGGGATGTCCATGCCGTAAAAAAAAGACAGGGGCTTTTCCTTTGTGAAAATTGCAGTGCCCGAGTACCCTTTCTTTTCTGCATAATTCCAGTATTGATGATAGCCGTCAAGAGGAAGCTCAATCTGTCCCTGCTGAAGCTTTGTTTCCTGCAGACAGAAAATGTCAGCGTCGAGCTCTCTGAAGGAATCAAGGAAGCCTTTGGTAACGCAGGCTCTTATTCCGTTAACATTCCAGGAAATCATTTTTAACATACAAAATACCTCTTTTCGTTGCAAAACTCTTTTAATTATAAACAAGAATAACACATTTTGTAAACTTTTTCAACAATATGCTCCGATGTTGTTGACAGTTGAAGTGTTTTTCACTATAATGACTTCGTATATTGGGTTTTTGTCCCCATTATAGTATTATATATTATAATATAAATCTAATACTCCCAAGTTATCGCGTGAGATGAACTTGTTCTCCCTTAGTGGAAAAATAATAATTTAAGTGAGGTAAAAATTTATGAAAAAGAGGTTAGTTGCATTAATACTGTGCGCGTTGGTGATATTCTCATCAGTGCCGATGATGCCTGTTGCCGATCTGTTCAGCTTTGAGGCGGTTGCAGTAAGCGTTGAAGCTCTCGAGCAGGTGCTTGCCACTGTTCCTGAAGAGGATAAGTGGGCTGATTACATCAACGGAGACAGCCTTAAGTATGTTTACAAGGAAGCAAAAGATATTATCGCTGATCCTTCAAAGGTCAGTCAGGATGAAATCGACGAGTGTGCAAACGACCTCGCCGCTGCTGTTGCTGCCCTTAAGCCTTATGCAACCGAAATTTCTCTCAGTCATGAAAGCCTCTCTGTCAATGTGGGAAAGACTGCAAGCCTCACTGCAACTCTTGCCCCCGAAAAAGCAGGCGGAGAAATCAGCTGGACCTCTTCACATCCTTCATATGTTTCAGTAAGCTCATCAGGACTCGTTTCCGCTAACCGTTATACAGCAGACACAGTTACAATCACTGCAGAGGTTACCGGTAAAAACGGGGTCAGATATTCCGACACCTGTCCTGTGAAGATTATAAATCCTGTTGCAGGTATCACAATTTCCGAATCTGCAATTACACTTTACAGTACCGAAACCCGAAAGCTCAGAACAACGCTTATAGGCTTTGACTCAACTGCAAACCCCACAAGCAATGTAATATATACCTGGGACAGCGACAATACCAATGTTGCCGAGGTAAGCGACAGCGGTATGGTTACGGCAAAGGGCACAGGCTCATGTAATATTACCGTAAAGGTAAAAAATGTCGGCGAATCAACAGAATACTCTGCAAGCTGTGCAGTTACCGTAAATAAGCTTGTTGCAATCAGCAGTCTTATTCCTGAGACAAATCTTTCATCAGGTATGATAAGCGGCGAGCATGTAGATTTTTATATAGGTGTTCTTCCTTCAAACGCAAGCATCAAAAACCTCAGCTGGAGAACAACTGACAGTAGCATTGTTGATATTACTGATATCAGAGTAACAGATAGCGGCAAAGCAGTTGTAACCTTAATCGCAGGTAAAGTCGGTACAGCCACACTTACCTATAGTGCAACCGACGGAAGCGGTGTCAGCGGAAGCGTAACCGTAGAAGTCAAGCCCATGATTTCAAGTCTTACACTCAGCCACACCAGCAAGGCGATTACTCTTGCAAGTACAGGTGAAAGAATCACCGCCGAAATACTCCCTGCAAATGCAGGCAATCAAGTTCTTGACTGGGACTCAAGCAATAAGCGCGTGTGTACTGTTGACCGTGTAGGTGTACTTACACCCGTAGCACCCGGTGAGACCACAATTACAGTTTCAACCACAGACGGAAGCAACATTGTAAAAACATGTAAGGTAATTGTCTGTGAAATGGCAGAAACAGTTAAAATATCTGCCGATTCAACTACTGTTGAAAATGGAGGAAAACTTCAGCTCAGAGCGACCGTAACAACAATTGACGGATATTCCTACGGAGATGTAGACTGGTCATCCTCGAACGAAGAAATTGCTACTGTTGACAAAAACGGTCTGGTTACTGCAAAGTATCCCGGCGCCGCTGTTATCAAAGCTATGGCAGTTGACGGTTCGGAAAAATATGACAGCTGTATTATCAGGGTCACACAGAAGATAACCGGAATCTCCATTGCGGAAAGCATTACACTTTCTGTAGGTGCAAGCACTAAGCTTGATGTGGTGATCTCTCCCTCTTATGCCACAGAAAAGGATCTTTACTGGGAAAGCTCTGCAGTCGGTGTTGCTACGGTAAATGCAGAGGGTCTTGTGACAGGTAAGAATACAGGTACGGCAATTATCACCTGCAAAAATGCAGACGGCACCGTTTACGATACGTGTACCGTAAAGGTTATTGTTCCCGCGACGGGAATTACTATAAGCTCAAACAGCGAAGAACTCTGGAAGGGCGATGTTGTACAGCTTGTGGCAATTGTCACACCTGCAGGTGCAACAGACAGATCGGTAAAGTGGAGCACATCAAACGAAAAGGTTGCAACCGTAACAGAAAACGGTCTTGTTACTGCAGTTGCAGGCGGTGAATGTATAATCACGGCAACCAACAGCTCAGGTATTTCCGAATCATGCCGTGTTAAGGTTTATGAGGATTGTACCGGTGTTGAACTCGGCTCAACTGTCAAGGCAATGTATGTCGGTCAGAGTGATACTATCCCCGTATCAATCATACCCGCAACAGCCACAAATAAAAACGTTACCTGGACCTCATCAAGACCTGCCGTTGCTTCCGTTGATCCTACATCGGGCATCATCAAGGCTCTTACAGAAGGTTCAACAGTAATTACAGTCAAAACTCAGAACGGTGGCTTCACTGCAAGCTGTACCGTTACAGTATACAGTAAGGTTCCTGTCAGCGGAATTTCACTTGACAGAAGGGAATATACTGTTCCCGTAGGTGAGATTCATCAGCTTGTCGCTGCAGTGTCTCCCCAGAATGCAAGTGAAAAGGGCGTTGTATGGTCCTGTGACAATACAAGTGTTCTCGCATTTGACCAGAGAGGCCGCTTCAAGGGTCTCAAGGCAGGTACTGCAATTCTTACCGCAACGAGTGTTGACGGCAACTTCTCAGACCAGTGTAAGATTACTGTTACACAGCCTGTTACCGGTGTCAGAATCACTACAACCAATGTTAAACTTGCAGTAGGCAAGGCAAAAGCGCTCGAGTGGACAGTCTTCCCTGAAAATGCAACGAATAAAAAGGTTACATGGAAATCTTCGGATATAAATGTCGCAACCGTTACACAGTCAGGTGTTGTAACGGGTGTGGGCGAGGGTGTTACCGTAATCAGTGCAACTACAGTTGACGGCGGATTTACTTCAACCTGTAACTTTACGGTTTATGTTCCCGTTTCAGGTGTTTCAATTGTTCACAACGCCCAGAATACAACAGAATTCAATGTGTTCAAGGGTGATACCTTCCTGCTTTCGGCAGATATCAAGCCCGCAAATGCTACAAACAAGGCGGTTTCGTGGGTTTCGGGCAACAAATCAATTGCAACAGTCAATGAAGCCGGTCAGGTTACCGGTGTGGGCAAGGGTGCCACAAACATTACCTGTACCACAGCAGACGGTGCTTTCAGGGCAACCTGCACGGTAAATGTTATTCAGCCTGTTGAAAGTATTACGCTTGACATTGCGTCGGTGAACCTGGAGGTCGGAAAAACAAAGACAATAACGGCCAAGGTTTCGCCTTCAACTGCGACATATCAGACTCTCAAATGGTCTTCGTCAAATGCAAAAATTGCATCTGTTGATAAGGACGGTGTGGTAAAGGCGATTTCTGCAGGTACAGTCACAATCACTGCATATTCAGCTGACGGTAACGCAAAGACCACATGTAAGGTTACTGTAATTCAGCCCGTAACCGGTATCAAGCTCAACCACGAAAGCGGTTATATCAGAATAGGTGAGGTCGGTGTCCTTAAGGCAACGGTCCTTCCCACCAATGCATCAAACCAGAAGGTCAAATGGGCATCAAGCGATACTTCAAAGGCTACCGTAACTCAGGACGGTGTTGTAAAGGGTATAGCACAGGGGTATGTAAACATTACCGCCACAAGTGTGAACGGAGGTTTTACAGCAACGTGTAAGCTTCTTGTTGTAAAGAGCGTTACAGGTATTAAGCTTGATAAGGCTTCAATTACAATAAATGTCGGTAAATATACAACGATCACACCTTCGGTTTATCCTGCGGATGCTACCGTAAAGACGGTTTACTGGACCTCCTCAAACTATGACGTTGCAACTGTAGATACCGCCGGTAAGGTTACCGCAAAGGCTCCCGGTTATGCCGTAATCACCGCAAAGACAAAGGACGGCTCATATACCGCAAAGACAGAGGTGCTTGTAATTCAGCCTGTTACCGGTGTTACTTTAAATAAGACATCCTCGTATCTGAATCTGGGCGCAACTATGACCCTTGTGCCTACAATAAGCCCCGAAAATGCATCTATCAAATCAGTTACATGGAGCTCAAGCGATCCCTCAATTGCCACAGTTTCATCGTCAGGTGTGGTTACGGGTCTTAAAAAGGGTGTAGTTACAATCACCTGTAAAACAACAAACGGTGCAAAAATTGCCACATGCAAGATTTCTGTTGTCAAGCGTGTAACGGGTATCAGTCTCAATAAGGAGGAAGCAATCCTCTATTTCGGACGTGCTTTATCACTGAGCAGTACTGTTTATCCTATTGACGCTTCAGTTCAGGATGTAATTTATACATCGAACGATACAAACATCGCTACTGTAAGTGCTGCCGGTGTGGTTACTCCCGTAAATACAGGCACCACCTACATCGTAGCAACAACAAAGGATGGCGGATACAAGGCCTACTGCAGAGTTTCTGTCGGCAGAGCTCCCGAGGAAATCAGACTTGCCGTTTACTCAGCAACAATGATTGCCGGTAAGAGCGGAACACTCAAGTATGCGATTTATCCTACAGATGCCAGAAACAGAGTCGCAACCTTTGTTTCCAGTAATCCTCAAGTTGCAACGGTTAACTCCGCAGGCGTGGTTACAGCTGTGTCAAGAGGTACTGCAGAAATTACTGCAAGCACAGAAAACGGCATCAAGGCAGTATGTAAGATAACTGTTGTACAGCCGGCAACATCGGTTGAAATTTCTTCGGCTGTTGCTGAGGTTTATACAGGCGAAAAGATTACTCTTTCAGCAACGGTGTTCCCCGAAAACGCAAATAACCGTACTGTCACATGGGAATCCTCAGATACCAGAATTGCTACAGTTTCTGAAAACGGTATTGTAACAGGTGTAAAAGCAGGTACAGTTACGATAAGAGCAATCAGTGTTGACGGCGCACACAAGGCAGAATGTACTCTTACAGTACTTCAGCATGTGACCTCCGTTGAATTTATTGAAAGAGAGATTTCCATCAATAAGGGTAAGGAAGCTGACCTCAGAATCAGCGTTCTGCCTTATGACGCAACCAATAAAGAGGTTACTTTTGAAAGCTCAGACAGGGATGTTGTAACAGTAACCGGTGAAGGCCATATTATTGCAAAGCTTGGCGGTCAGGCAAAAATCACAGTAACAACAAAGGATGGCGGACATATTGCCGAATGTTATATCACCGTGCTTGAGCCTGCAACGGGTGTTTCACTCAACTACAACGAAAAGGAAGTATTTGTTGGTGACTCACTTGCTCTTATAGCTACAGTTTCTCCTGCAGATGCAACAAACAAGCTTGTAAGATGGTCTTCCGACAGTGCGATTGCATCAGTTACTTCTGACGGTGTTGTAACTGCAAATAAGTCAGGTGTTGCCGTAATTACAGCGACAACCGTTGACGGTGATTATACTGCAGAATGTACTCTCACTCTTTTACAGAGAGCAACAAATGTATCTGTAGACAAGAGCGAAGTGAAATTTAACAGAGGAGAAACCTACCGGCTTAACGCTGAAGTTCTTCCCGAAGATTGCTACAACAAAAGCTACACCTGGTCAAGCGCTGATGAGAACATCGCAACTGTTGACAATACAGGTCTTGTTACAGGCGTTGCTCCCGGTGAGGTAATTCTTACCTGCACAAGTGAAGAAAGCGGTGTTACTGCCACTGTCAAGGTAACGGTTCATGAGCCCGTTACTTCAGTAAGTATAAAGAATGAGCTTACTCTCTATACTCCTCTCAGTGAGAAACTTGAGGTTGAATTTGATCCTGCAAATGCAAGCGACAAATCCGTAACCTGGGAAAGCTCCGACAATAACGTGCTAACGGTTGCTGAAGACGGTACGCTTACTGCAATCAGCAAGGGCGAAGCAAAGGTTACAGTTACAAGTAATGATACCGGAGTTAAATCTGAATGTGTTGTTACGGTACTTACTGGTGTTGAAGATATTCTTACCGAAAAGGATTCCTACACACTTTACGAAAATGTAAAACTTAAGATAAATTATTCGCTCAATCCCGCAGGGGCAGACAATCCTGAGGTGAAGTTTGAAAGCAGCAGCGAAGAAATCTTTACTGTAGAAGCTGACGGTACTGTTACAGGTATTGCTCCCGGCAAGGCAGAGCTTACAATTACTTCCGTTCAGAACCCGGCGGCAGTCAGAAAGGTTGAAATTACTGTTACAAGAGCAGTAACTGATATCAGTCTTGATGTAACTGAAAAAGAGGCCTTTGTAGGCGACAGCTTTACTCTTACTGCCACAGTATCGCCTGATGACGCTACTGAGAAGTCTGTTGTATGGTCAAGCAGTGACGAAAGCGTTGCAAAGGTCGAAAACGGTGTTGTAACAGTGCTTTCAAGAGGTAACTGTGAAATCATCGCAACAACGGTTGACGGAGGCTTTGAGGCAAAATGTGCCCTTGAAGCAATCCAGCTTCCCGAAGAGGTTGTATTCGATAAAGAGGAGTATACCGTGAATGTGGGAGCAACTCTTACTCTTAACGCAACAGTGCTTCCCGAAAACACCAACGATACCAGTCTTACTTGGGAAAGCTCCGATGAGCAGATTGCGAAGGTAGTTGACGGTGTTGTAACACCCGTTAAGGCAGGAAGCTGTGAAATTACTGCAAAGTCAATAAAAACAGGTGTTGAAAAGACTGTCAGACTTACAGTTGTTCAGCTTGCAGAGGAAATCAGATTCTATTGCCGTGTGCCTGACCTCAGAATCGGTGAAAGACTCAGAGTTTTCGCAACAATCATTCCCGAGGACACAACAGACAAGAGCTTCACATGGTCAAGTGCTGATGAAAGCATCGCAACAATTGACGAGTACGGTGTAATCACCGCTGTCTCAGGTGGCGAGGTGCAGATTATTGCAACAAGCTGTGATGAGGGCGGCGTAAAGGGTATTATCAACCTTAAGGTCGTTGAGGATATCAGCGGAATCACTCTTGATAAAACTGAAGTAAAGCTTGAAATCGGTGATATTGCCGAGCTTGCCGCAACAGTGCTTCCTGCAGCTGCATATGATAAGACTGTGACATTTGAAAGTGACAATGAAGAGGTTGCAAAGGTTGATGCAAACGGTAAGGTTACTGCAATTGCAACGGGTAAGGCAACAGTCACAGCAACAACCGCCGACGGAAAATTTTCCGCAACGGCTGAAATCAGCGTGGTTAAGTACCCGAGCGAAATCCAGCTTTATAAAACAGAATTCAGCCTTAAAACAGGCGAAAAAGAAAAAATACAGTACACGCTTGCTCCTGACGGAATAACCGAAACTGCAGTGACATGGAAGTCCTCTGATGAGACTGTTGTCACTGTAAGTGCGGAGGGTATTCTCAGTGCAGTAGGTAAGGGTACGGCAAATATAACAATTTCAATTCCCGGCACAGACCTCTTTGCAACGGTGAGCGTCACCGTTGATGAGGTTGCAGGGGAATAAGCAAAATTTCAGACATGACTACTTGGAAAGAGGATGAGACCGGATGAGTGATAAATACCTTATTGTCGGTGCCGGAAGAAGCGGAATATGCTCTGCACAGCTTCTGAGCGCACTCGGAAAGGATTTCGTGATTTTCGACGGCAATGCTGACCTTGATAAAGCTGCTGTGTGCGAAAAAATCGGTGTTAAGAATGATATTGATTTCATTCTCGGCACCGCAACAAAAGAAGACCTTAAGGAAATCGGCATATGTGTAGTATCACCCGGTGTCTCTCTTGAAACTGATATAATGCAGACAGTTATATCCGCGGGTATTCCTGTATGGAGTGAAATTGAGCTTGCATACCTTTACGATAAGGGTCAGGTAATCGGTATTACAGGTACTAACGGAAAAACAACAACTACATCACTTACCTATGAAATAGTAAAAGCCTATAATGAAAAAACGTTGCTCGTAGGTAACATAGAGATTCCCTATACCGGCAGAGTCCTTGACAGTGCAGAAGGCGGTGCGACAGTAGCTGAAATCAGCTCATTCCAGCTAGAAACTATGCTTACCTTCAAACCAAAGGTAAGTGCGATTCTTAATATTACTCCTGACCATCTTGACAGGCACAAGACAATGGAAAATTATGCCGATGTAAAAATGAGTATTGCAAAGAATCAGACTGAAGAGGATTTCTGCGTACTTAATTATGACGATGAGGTGCTCAGAGACTTCGGCAGTAAATGCACAAGTAAGGTTGTTTTCTTCTCTTCAAGGGAAAAGCTTTCTGACGGACTTTACTATTCTGACGGAAAGATTTTTATCGCCAGAGACGGTGAGAGCGAGCTTTTTGTTGACACCTGGGAGGTCAACCTTGTAGGTGTACATAATTTTGAAAACATTATGGCTGCCGTAGGCATAACAATGAGCTTCGGAGTGCCCGTTGAGCTCATCCGTGAGGTTGTGAAAAAGTTTGTTGCTGTTGAGCACAGAATCGAATATGTAACTACCAAAAACGGAGTAAAGTATTATAACGATTCCAAGGGTACAAACACTGATGCGGCTATCAAGGCGATTGATGCAATGCCTTCAGAGACTGTACTTATTGCAGGCGGTTATGACAAAAAGAGCGAATATGATGAGTGGGTCAGCCGTTTCCCCGGCAAGGTCAGAAAGCTTGTGCTTATAGGTCAGACAAGGGAAAATATTGCCGCTGCCTGCGAAAAGATCGGATTTAAGGATTATGTATTTGCCGATAGTCTTCAGGAGGCTGTAAGAATTTGTGAGGAGAGTGCGCTTGAGGGTGACTGTTGCCTGCTTTCACCGGCCTGTGCAAGCTGGGGAATGTTCAAAAATTACCAGCAGAGAGGCGATATGTTCAAGGCGCTTGTCCGTGGAGAATAATTATATATAACAATAGAAACAGCTACATAGCCGATGAGAAGCTATGTAGCTGAATTTTTTTATTACAGAAAACATGTCAAATGATTTACAAAGTATAGTATAAAAACACAGCTTTAATGTAATAAACAGAAACGCTGAAATGTCTGTTTTGTTACATAGTACATCAGACAAAATAACCGTATTTATGCACTTGCACAAAAACTTGCTTGAATTTTCTATATTCATGGTAAATGAGATTTATTGACATATATTTACACGTTATTGTATAATTATGACAATATTTAAAAAGAGGTGGTATTATGTTCTGTCCCGAATGCGGAACGCCAAACGGAGATTATGAAGAAAGATGTGTCAGATGCGGTGCCCTGCTTCAATCAAACGTGGCAGAAGAGGGCAAAGAGATAACATTTAATATTATCGACATCAAAAACAAAATAATCGCTATCATCAGGATGCTTATCGATTTTGCTAAAAAGCACAAGAAGATTGTAGTGCCTGCAGTTGCAGTTCTTATTGCAATTTGTATTTTTGTCGGCATAGGTAACAGTCTCAGCAATCCGGAAAGACTTGTTAAAAAGTATATGGACGCCTACAAGAGTCAGAATTATAAGGATATTTATTCCTTACTTGACCTTGACAGAACTGAGTTCGTAAACAAAGATACTCTTGCTAAGATTATCGAAAAGGACAATCCGCCTAAGATTGAAAGATACAACATTAAAGCAGACTCATACAGTTCAGGCTCTGACGACCTTATAAAGACTTACATTGCGACTTATACCGAACGCGGATCTTCAAGTCCGAGAACAATGACAATAAGACTTGTCCGCAAAGATAAGAATATGCTGTTGTTTTTCCCACAGTACAAGGTTGCTGCCGATGATCTTTCGGCAACTTACTCAATCCGTACTGTTGAGGGCGCAGTAGTAAAGGTTGAAGGTGTAAAAATCGATCCTTCTGAGGATGATCCCGGTCTTTACTATATCGGAAATATGCTCAACGGCTGGAAGTATAACTACACAATAACACATCCTGCTTTTGAGGAAAAGAGCGGTACTTTCGAAACCTACAGAGGGGACGAGGAGATATCTGTTAATGATTTCAAGATTAATACCGCTGCCAAGGTTGCTCTGGTTACCCTGACAAAGGAAAATTGGGAAAAAATCTGCAGCGGCGCTCTCAGTGAAAAATCATTCAGTGATATCGGCCTTGATTATTGCGGTGAGGAATCACTTGAAGATTTACAGGAAGAATACGAGGAAATATACGGTAAGATAAATAAAGAAGGCGGACTCGGTGTTCAGGAGCTTAATCTTTCTGAATATACTGACGAATCGGGTGAAGATGCTTTAAGATATGATCTTACATACCGTTGCTCACTGGGATTTGATTATACTTATGTTCTCACAAAGAAGAACTGGAACGGCGAAGTCGAAACCGTTACACAAACTGAACCTGAGGACGGATCGGTAGTAATGAACTACAGATATACAAATACCGGATGGCAGCTTGAAAGTATATATGATTACGATTTGTATTTCTGATAAGAAAGGATGTTAAGTTATGGCAAAATTCTGTACAAAACACGGCGTAGCACTTGACGAAAACGGAAAATGTCCGGTTTGCTCAGGCGGAAAAGAAGTAGGTGCAAAGCCCCCTGTTATTAATAAGACTAACCCCGCTCCGAATCCCGTTCCCGGTCCGGTTACTGGCCCTGCTCCTGCCCCCGTCCCCGGTCCCATGCCCGGACCAGGATCTATCCCCGGTCCTGTTCCCGGCCCCGGCGGAAATGCTCCTAAGAGACCCGGTGATGTTACAATTAGACCGGGCGATATCAAAAAGGTCTGGGTTAATTTTAAAAACCGCACGGGTATCGGTGATCCTGAAAGGAACAAGACATCAGCCTATGAGGACGGTCAGCGGATTGTTCCTGATATTGTAAGGGCGAACAAGGATGAAAAACCCATAAAACAGTACACCGTAGCGAAGCTGAGAAAGCGCATTTTCGGTATTCCTTATGCTAAGGCAATAGGTCGCATTCAGTTAACAAATCAGAGAGTTATTTTCAGAGCTCCCGGTACAAGCCCTGCGGGCAGAACAACCCTTCAGCATGAGTTTACCATCGGAGAAGTTGCAGGCATTGAAGCAAGAAGAGAATATGTTTTTGATTTTTGGGCATTGATTTTTTCGTTTGTTCTTATGTCTTTTGGTGGTAGTGCAAACTTTTTACTCGTAGGGTTGATAGCACAAGGATTAAAAATGAATTTTTTTGCCGGATTACTTGGATTAATAGTTGGTATAGTTACGTTAATTCCGTTCTTTGTGTTGCATAAAAATTGGTGGCTTAAGATCATAACTTGTTCAGCCTCTGCGATAGCGTTTGGAAGTTGTATGTATTATGCTACTTTTACAGAAGCTGAAATATTCTGGTCAGGATTTTTCTCACCGTTTGCATTTATATCGTCACTGACGCTAATTTTCTCAATTGCAATGTTCTGTATCAGACCTAACCTTGTAATGATTATTAAAACCAAGGCAACAAGCCCCGGTGTTGATATCAGACGCAAGAAGACAGGTATTTTTTCCTTCTTTGGCGGTGCAAAAGAAGAGGATGACCATACAGGTTATACAGAAATCGTTCCCGAGCCCGATGCAGAAGTATCTATCAGAGAATTGGGTGCCCTTATTCACGACATTCAGCAGCTTGGTGACTTCAGCATTGAACAGTGGGAAGATTTAAGTGCAAAATAAAATAAATTGATTTTACAGTCTTTTTCTGATTGATACGGTTAAATATAAATCGGATTTCAGAAGAAGACTGTTTTACTTAGGAGGGTAATATGGACGCTAATGATTTCTTTAATCCGGACGATCTTTCGGGTGACGTCGGAGATCCGGGTAATTTAAGCGCTGAAGTCAATTTCGAGGCCGACGGAATAAATACAACTGTAAGCCATGAGCAGGCTCTTACACCTGATGTTACGCTCAGTGAGAGCATAACAACTGATTTATCGCTTGATTCGGGTTTTGATATTACATCAAAATCAAAGCTTTCTGCAAAGGTGAACGATTTTTTCTCTGCTGATGCAAGCGATACAACGTCCGTAAATGTCAAGGCTGATGATTTGTCAGCCAAACACTCACAGAATCTGGATTTTAAGTATGATGACGGTACAATACAGGAGACACTGGGAATTGAAAATGCAGAGAGATTCAGTATGAAGGATGGACTGGATTTGTCATCATCGGTTACATCAACCAGAAAAGAAGGCTTTATTACTGATACAGAAAAAGCTTCCTCAAAGGTGAATTTCAACGGTGAAAACATTACGTTCACTAATGACTATCATGCCTCTACGAGAGTGGGCACAGACAATTATCATGTTGAATCTTATGTTGATGCCTCTAATTCTGTGGGGCTTGACGGAAGCTCGGATAACTCGGTTACAGCCGGAAACAAAGTCAAAATGGGAAATATTGAGAAGGAAAGCTCTGTCAATGTTTCTTCGTCAAGTGATGAGAACAGTGAATCAGAATCTGTTGAGGGAAAGAGTAAAACTTCTGTGCAGATGAGTGAAGGCACAAAAATAACTCACGAAACAAGTGTTAAAGATTCATCTAAGGTAACGGAAAATGATGAGGAAATTACCGAAGAAGAGGAGCTTTCTGTAAAGTCTGAAACAAAGATCGAGATTGACTACGAAAAAGCCTCAGGAGAAGAAATTATAGCTGCACATCTGTTTAATCTGCAGGCAGGCATCGTTGAAGGTTTAATGAATGAGGCGATGACGACAAAAAGCGAGACAACCTACGAAAAGGATAATGGTGAGGATGAGGCAGAGGCAGAAGCTCAAGCCGAAGCTGAAAATCAACAGTCTGAGCTTGAAAAGGCTCAAAGTGAAACACAGAAGGCTGAACAAGAGCTCGAAAAAGCTCAGGAAGAATATGCTGAAGCTGACAAGCGTGCCAATGAGGCGATGGATAAGGCTGTAGAAGAGGAGCAAGAGGCTAAGGCGGCAAGAGAAAAGGCTGATGCTCTTCAACAGGATGCAGATGAAGCTCAGCAGAAAGCCGACGAGCTGAGCAAAGACGAAGAAAAAGCTGAAGAAGCCGAGAAGGCGCAGGGTGAAGCGGATGAACTGCAAGGAAAAGCAGAAAAGGCTAATGAAAATGCCGTGTGGGAGCAGCGTGAAGCGGACATTGCAAATGCAGAGGCTGCGCAGGCGATTCAGGAACGCGGAGAGGCATATGAGAATGTTCGGGAGGCCAGTGAAAATCTTCAGCAGGCAAAGATGAATGAGCAGGAGGCCGCTCAGGCGCAGGAATACGACTATTATCAGGGCTATGGCTATTAAAAGGAGAGTACATTTATGAAAAAGATAGAAGTTTTTGAAGGCAATGAGCTTAAAGATTATCCCGATGCGTATAAGGTAGACGAGGCAAAGTGCTATTTTTACGGAAGCGGTGCTGACGGCAGGGATATTTATCTGCCCCTTGATGAGAATTTACTCAGTCGCCACTTGATGCTGCTTGGCGGAATTGGAACAGGTAAAACGAATACATTTAACCAGCTTGTACTTCAGCTGAGAAGAAATATGACTCAGAATGATGTTATGGTAATCTTTGATACCAAGGGTGATTTTTATAAAACCTTTTACCGTCCGGGAGATATTGTAATCAGTAATGATAATACGGCAACCGGCTCCGACGGTCCGGACTATTGGAATATCTTCAATGAAATAGAATGCGACGAACATATGGAAGAAAATATTGTTGAAATTGCAAAGTCGCTTTTCCACCAGAAGTTGGAAAAAACCAATCAGCCATTTTTCCCTACTGCTGCAAAGGATCTTTTTTCGGCGATTCTTACCCATTTCAGCCGTAACAAAGAACTGAAGCAGAACAATGCTGCGCTAAGAGCATTCCTCGATTCATCGCCTAATCAGGCAATAAGAGATATACTTGATACTCATGATGACCTCAGAGCGATGAAAAACTACATATTTGATGACAGATCTCCGCAGACACAGGGCGTTATTTCTGAACTTCAGCAGATGTCGAGAGAGATTTTTCTGGGTAACTTCAAAAAGGAAGGAACCTTGTCGATGAGAAACATAGTAAGACAAAAAGGCGGCAAAATTGTTTTTATAGAATACGACCTCGGAATAGGAAATATGCTTTCACCAATTTACAGTCTTTTATTTGACCTTGCGATTAAAGAAGCACTCTGCCGCAAAAAAAGTGAAGGTAATGTCTATTTTATCACCGATGAGTTCAGTCTTATTCCTAACCTGCAGCACGTTGACGATGCCGTAAACTTCGGCAGAAGCCTCGGTGTAAAGTTTATGATCGGTATACAGAACATTGATCAGGTATATGAAAATTACGGCGAAAACAGGGCGCGAAGCCTGCTTTCGGGATTCCTGACATCTGTATGCTTTCGTGTGAATGACCCACAGTCAAAGGAATATATTAAAGAAATGTTCGGTCAGAATCTCAAGAAGGAAATTTATATGGCCTCTGTTCAGGGCAGAGGTATTGTTGAGAACGTCCGGGAAAGCAATGTTGTTGAAGATTGGGATATATCAAACCTGGGTATCGGTCAGGCGATTATAGGTTTTCCCGGAAGCAATCCGTTCCGTTTCCAGTTCAAGAAGTTATAATTTAAATTGATATAAAAGCGAAAAAGCCGTCAGATTTAATCTGGCGGCTTTTTTATAGTGCTAATGAATAAATCAAAATAGCCGGCGTTACGCCGGCTATTTTGTCAGCTGAAGTTATTCAGCATTTAAATTATCAGTTTCCGGTTCGGATTAATAGTGAACAAATCCGCAATCGCAAGTTTTTGAAATCTTGAATAGTTTCCAGAAGAAGCGTACGATCTTGTAAATTAAGTTCCAGAACCAGCCTTCGTTGTGGCAGAGACAGGTGCATCTGTCTGTATCATTGCCACCGGAGGGAGTGAGCTTGCCGCCGCAACCGAATACATCACAGTTTCCGTCGCCGTTTTCGTCAATATGGCCTGTTGGATTGATTGTTTCAACTTCAACGTTAGTGCTGCAGTATGTGCAATAGTGCACATTGAATCCGGCTTTGTCACAGGTAGGCTCAATTTCTGTAATTATTACGAGTGTGTGAGGAGCATACTTCTTCTGATCGTCTTCACGGACTACCTGCTTTGTTGCAGAACAGTTTTCACACTTGTAAACCTCGGTTCTTTCTGTGATGCAGGTTGCATTTATAACGGTTGCAGGTTTTTCACCGAACTTGTGATTGCCTGCGGGAATTACTTCACCGTTTGCAAGCAGCTTACCGCAGATCTTACAGTAGGTATCACCTGTGTAACCCTCAGTGATGCAGGAGTCGAATTTCTGGTTGCGAAGTTCAGTTTCAGGATGTTCGCAGGTGAGAGTTGTTCCGCAAAGGTCGCAGATTGCATCTCTGGGATTTTCATCCTTGTGAGTGAGCTTTGCAATAGCTTCTGTATAAGTATGGCTTGCATCGTTATTACAGATATATGTTCTGACGCCTTCTGTTGAGCAGGTGGGTGCTGTTGTTACAGTGCTTGTGTAATCGTGACCCTTAGCTTCAACTTCCTTCTTTTCTCTGCTGAGCTCCTTGGTACATACCGAGCAGTAAACTACTGAATCGTATGAGCCTTTTTCAGTACATGTGGGAGCTTTGTTGTTTTCTTTAACTGCTGCTGCCGGTGTGTGACCGAGAGCTGCAACCTCATCAGCTACATAACTGTCGGAACATTTTGAGCAGGTATAGGTTGTGTAACCCTTTTCTTCACAGGTGGGAGAAGTTACAATTGGCTTATAATCGTGACCGGGAGCCGGGATTTCTTCGTGACCAGAAATCCACTTATCACAATCTTCACAGAATACACCGGCTGTGTAACCTACATCTGTACAGGTTGCATCTGTCTTAAAGTGGTTTGTTTTGGTAACGTGGTTTTCAGAATCAATTGCGCCTGTCTTTGCTACTGTGCTGAGCTTTGTATCACAGTCTGAACAATAGGTTACTTCGTTCCAAGTCTTTTCGCTGATACAAGTACCTGCAACGATATCTTCGTCCTTGGTATATGTTTCACCGTCATGGTTGTTTGCATTAATTGAGATATCCTGAACATCCTTGTACTGTACTGCTGCCCATGTTTCTGTAAATGTTGCTGTATAAGTTGTCCAGCCCATTACTGTACATGTAGCAGGAGTCTTTTCTGCCGATGTAATTGTTGCAGTTGCTGTTTCCTTTGCACCGCAATCAGCTCTATTACATACTCTTTCAGCTGTGCAGGACTTGCCGTCTGCTGCAAAGTCGTAGGATACAGCATTCCAGTCGTGTTTGAGAGCTGCGATATCCTGAACATCAAGAGTCTGTACAGCCGCCCAAGCTTCTGTGAAGGTTGCGGTGTAAGTTGTCCAACCGTCTACTGTACATGTAGCAGGAGTCTTAACTGCAGAAGTGATTGTAGCGTTTGCATTTTCTACGTGGCTTGCGTCTCTCTTACAAACTCTCTGAGCTGTGCAGGACTTGCCGTCTGCTGCAAAGTTGTATGTTGTATCTGCCCAATCGTGATCGAGAGCCTTGATATCCTTTACATCGAGTGTCTTTGTTTCTGCCCAGTCTACATCGAATGTTGCTGTATAGGTTGTTGTACCCATTTCAAGGCATGTTGCAGGTGTCTTAACTGCTGATGTGATTGTTGCATTTGCTTTTTCAACATGATTTGCATCATTCTTACATACTCTTTCAGCTGTACATGTGCTGCCATCTTCTGCAAAGCTGTATGTTGCTTCTGCCCAATTATGAGCGTTTGCAACCTTATCCATAACTCTTGTTGTTGTGTAATCACATGCTGCATATTCATCAGATTCACCATGGTCACACTTCTGATTCATTATACCGGTTGCTGAACATGTGGGAGCTGTTGCTACTGTTGTATCAACGATATTATGCTCTCTCTTTGCGATTTTTTCTGTTCTTGTACCGCTACATACTGAGCAGGTATAAGTTCTTACACCGTCTGCATCACATGAAGCCTTGGTTGTAACTTCACTCGTTTCAGTATGCTTGACATCCTTTGAATAGCCGCAGGAGCAAGCGTCTGTATGGTACACATCATCCTTATCAGTATGAGTATAAGTATGATCAACAGATTTAAATACAGCTGTTACTGTAAGATCTGATGTTACATTTGTAAAGTCAGTATCCCACTGGGCAAATTCATAGTGATATGTCTCATCATATGCCTTCTTGACATCTGTGGGAGCTGTTGCATCGTTACCGCTGATAATTGTTGTCTCTGTTTTAACGCCGTCAACAACAAAGGTTACAGTGTAGGTCTTAAGTGAGCCCTTGTACTGTTCAAAAGCATCTTTAAGATTTGCAGTTGCTGAATCAACTGTATTCTGTTCACTTGCAATAAGGTTGTCAGCAATGACATTTTCATCAAGAATCTTCTGAATTGCTTCCTTTGCTTCAGCTGTAAGGTCTGTCTGCTGAAGTGCTGCGAGATCGTTCTTAGCAGCTTCATAATCTCTATAAGAAGCTCTGTCAACAAATTCATTAATCTTGTGGTTACTGTCATTTCCGCAAGTGAAGGTGTAGTAGCCCTGAGTCCATGAACCGTCAACAATTTCGGGACGGGTAAGATTGGATTCAGACTTGGTCTTATCATAGTCATGATCAGTTGCGGGAATCTCTGTCTTTGATGCTTCATTGATTGTATCACAGTATTCACAATGATATGACTTGCTACCGGGTGTTTCACATTTGGGTTCAATATCTGTTGTGTATTCTGTTTCCCACTTATGAGCGTCAGCAACTATATCAACCGATCTGGTTTCCTTATGCTCTGCATTATGCTTACAGGTTCTTGTGTCTTCACCTGCTGCTGAACATGTGGGAGCAATTGTCTGTGTCCAATCGCCCCAGCTGTGAGCGTCCGGATTAATTTCAATTGTGAGGTCTGTAACTACTGTTGTGCATTCTTCATCGCTGAAGTTCTTGCCGCAGTCGGGACATGACCAGTATTCAATTGTACCGGTTGCCATACAGGTTGAATCAATCTTTTTGTGATGCTCCTTATTCTTGTGAGCGATTGCAGGAATTTCATCGTGACCTGAAATCCACTTACCACAATTACTACAGAATACACCTGCTGTGTGACCTACGTTGAGGCAGGTAGGATTAGTCTGTTCGTGATTTTTTGTGTTTTCGTGGTTTGTTGAATCAATTTCACCTGTCTTTGCTTCTGAGCTGAGCTTTGCTTTACAGTCTGAGCAATAGGTTACTTCGTTCCAAGTTTTTTTACTGACACAAGTACCTGCAACGATATCTTCGTCTTGTGTATATGTATCGCCGTCATGGTTATCTGCATCAATTGCGATATCCTGAACATCCTTGGACTGTTCTGTTGCCCATGTTTCTGTAAATGTTGCTGTATAAGTTGTCCAGCCCATTACTGTACATGTAGCAGGAGCCTTAACTGCTGATGCAATTGTAGCAGTTGCTGTTTCTACATGATTTGCATCGTTCTTACAAGTTCTTGTTGCTGTGCAAGCACTGCCGTCTGCTGCAAAGTCATATGAGGTTGCATTCCAGCTATGACCGAGTGCGTCAATTTTTTCACCATATTCAACAATTACATCACACTTCTTACAATGCTTGTCGCCTGTGTAACCTTCTTCAAGGCAGGTTGCTGCCTTATCATCCTTAAGAACTGTATCCTGACCTACGTGGTCACAGATGAGTTCTTTACAGTTTTCACGGTCACAATAACCGTTGTTGTCTTCATCGATATGGTTAAGAGCGGGGATATCTTCTGTCTTAGTATGTGAATTGTCATTCTGACAGGTGAAGGTCTTTTCACCCTTTGTTGTACATCCGGGTTCTGTTGTTACAACACCTTCGTTCCAGTTATGGTCAGTTGCGGGAATCTCTGTCTTTGATGCTTCATTGATTGTATCACAGTATTCACAATGATATGACTTGCTACCGGGTGTTTCACATTTGGGTTCAATATCTGTTGTGTATTCTGTTTCCCACTTATGAGCGTCAGCAACTATATCAACCGATCTGGTTTCCTTATGCTCTGCATTATGCTTACAGGTTCTTGTGTCTTCACCTGCTGCTGAACATGTGGGAGCAATTGTCTGTGTCCAATCGCCCCAGCTGTGAGCGTCCGGATTAATTTCAATTGTGAGGTCTGTAACTACTGTTGTGCATTCTTCATCGCTGAAGTTCTTGCCGCAGTCGGGACATGACCAGTATTCAATTGTACCGGTTGCCATACAGGTTGAATCAATCTTTTTGTGATGCTCCTTATTCTTGTGAGCGATTGCAGGAATTTCATCGTGACCTGAAATCCACTTACCACAATTACTACAGAATACACCTGCTGTGTGACCTACGTTGAGGCAGGTAGGATTAGTCTGTTCGTGATTTTTTGTGTTTTCGTGGTTTGTTGAATCAATTTCACCTGTCTTTGCTTCTGAGCTGAGCTTTGCTTTACAGTCTGAGCAATAGGTTACTTCGTTCCAAGTTTTTTTACTGACACAAGTACCTGCAACGATATCTTCGTCTTGTGTATATGTATCGCCGTCATGGTTATCTGCATCAATTGCGATATCCTGAACATCCTTGGACTGTTCTGTTGCCCATGTTTCTTCGAAGGTTGCTGTGTATGTTGTCCAACCGTTTACTGTACAGGTAGCAGGAGTCTTAACAGCGGATGTGATTGTAGCTGTCGCAGTTTCTGTTACGTCACAATTTTCTCTCAGGCATTCTCTTGTTGCTGTGCAGGACTTGCCGTCTGCTGCAAAGCTGTAGGTTGTTTCAGCCCAATCGTGACCGAGCTTTTCGCCTGTTGTTGCTCCGCAGACTGAACATGTAGCAGGAGCTTCACATGTTGCTTCACCGTATTTATGTGCTACAAGATTTGAACACTTGTCGCAAAGGCAATCGTTGTCTGTATCTGTATCAGTACAAGCTTCTGTTTCGATGTGGCTTGCATCGTTTGCACAAACTCTCTTATGGTTGCCGTCGGCATCATAAGTACAGTCGCCGTAGTCGTGACCTGTTTGGGGAAGAAGCACGGTGTAGCCGTTGCCGCAATCCTTACATGTATAGGTTGCAAGACCGTCTTCTGTACAGGTGGGCTCTTTTCTGGTCACAGAATAAGTACAGCCTGTTGTTAACTTGTATTCGCATTCTAAACAGGTGTTTGACATCTTGCCCTGATTGTCAGTCTTGTTTTCGGGGTCAGCTACCCAACCTGACCATGTGTGATTATCGGTCTTTGTGTTACCGCACTTACAGGTTTCTGTGTGC
The DNA here is from genome assembly GCA_015066015.1 of Oscillospiraceae bacterium. GTDB lineage: Bacteria > Bacillota > Clostridia > Oscillospirales > Acutalibacteraceae > UBA6857. The sequence goes on along the minus strand of SVPE01000010.1, from coordinate 17,482 downwards.
TGGCTTGCATTGTCTGCTATCTGTGTGAAGGTTGTGCCTTCTTCAAAGCAGGCTTCACCAGCATTAATCTGTGTGCCGACACCGTATGCTTCACACTTTTCACACTTGTACTGATGGTAATTGTTGCCGGTCATCTGGCGGAGTGCACCGTTGAAGTTATGTGATTCTTCTTCAAAGGCTGTACAATTGACATCAGCTGTACAGGTGCGTCTGTGAGTTGAACCGTTATTGAACTGTGACCACTCACCGTAAACATGCACACCTGTTGCAGCAACAGCTTCTGTTTCGGTATGAGTACAATTTGCACACTTTCTTGTCTTTTCACCTGCGGTGATACATGTGGGAGCCTTTGTTTCACTCCAGTCGCCCATTACATGAGCGAGCATCGGTGTTTCTGTCTGTGCAACTGTAACAGCGCCGCAGACTGAACATTTCTTACCAGCTGTGAGACCTGTTGATGTGCAGGTTGCAGCCACTGCTGGAACGTCAACCTCGGTGTGAGCGGCAAGCTCTGTATCCTGCTGAGCGACAAGAATTTCACCGCAGACTGAACACTTCTTACCTTCGGTCTTACCGGGAGTTGTGCAGGTTGCAGGAACAGCAGGAATAATTTCCTCGGTGTGGGCGAGCTTTTCTGCAAGCACAATGCCGCAGACTGTACAAGTCTGAGGAGCCTGACAGGTTGCCGCTGCACCGGGGGTATGTCCTGCGGTGGAAAGAGTTTCCTCGTAGGTAACATTACCTGTTACTTCTGAAAGTGTAGGCCATGCGTATGTGTGGTGACCGCTTGCATCGTTATAGCCCGTTGTGTTAGCGGGAGCTGTGGGTGTTGCTCCGTAAGCATAGCTTTCTGTTTTTTCTGTGCCGTCTGCAAACTTCCATGTTACGGTGAAGCTGTTCTGAGTTTTTTCATAAACTGCGGTATATGTCACATCACCTGTTACCTCAGTAACCTCGGGTGACCAGCCCTTGAATGTATAAGTATACTGTGCATCGGCGGGCTTTGTGGGTGTTTCACCGTCATAAGTGGGTGTTGTGCCGTATTCTACATTGGTATCGGTTTCAAGAACCGTTCCGTCCTCGTTTTTCCAGGTTACGGTATACTTGTTAACCGTCCATTCCGAATAAAGCACCCAGTCCTGAGCAATACCAAAGTTCTGAAGATTAGCAACAACTGTTCCGTTGCCGTCTGTTACCTGTTCGCCTTCATCCTTCTGACCGTTGGGATTAATTGAATCAACCCACCAGCCGTCGAAGGTGTAGCCGGGTCTTTCGGGAACATCAAGAGTAGTACCGAGGAACTGATTATAGTTGAATACAGTTCTGTTCGGTCTTTCTGTCCAGTTGGCAATATCTGCATAGTCTCCTCTTGTGTGTGAATACATAAAGATATCGGAGAAGGTTATGCTGTCACCAAGTACGGTTGAGCCGAAACGGAAGGCCGCCTTTGTTGCATTTTCAGGTGCAGTGAAGGAAAATGTTGATGTTCCTCGACCGCTACCGTAAGCGTGTGCAAAAGCGTTGCCTCTATTTGCAGGATTAGCTATTGCATTACCGTTATCGTCATAGAAGAAGATATGCACCTGATCACCTGTACCGCCGCTTGTTGTGTATTCAAAGGTATAGGTTTCACCGGGAACAAGTGTCATATTGTAATGACCGTTTCCGAATCCGCAGCTTGAGTAATGGTCGTTGGGGTTAGGCTGTGTATTTGCATCGTTGTTGTTTACAGTGATTGTGCCTGCACCCACATCATAGGTCATTGTGCCCTTGTCTGGTGTGCCGAGAACACTTGAAGCAGAGTTTGCCCATGATGAGAATGAGAACATATTTTCGTATGTTACGTCGTAGGTTCTTTCTTCGAGAGCGTTTCTTGCATCGTTAAGTGCTGTTGCAAGGTTGCCGATTGCAGTTGCATCGGAGCTGTACTGCACATTTGAGTCGTTAGGGTTAAGGGATGCCATATGTGCCTTTGCAGCATTGTATGCGGCTACGAAATTATTCCAGGAAGCATAGGTATACTGTGCACCACCGCCGGCAAATGTGGACTCTGCAGCTTTAATAGCATTTATAAGATCAACGTATTTGGTTGTAACTCTTGTTGTGCCTGCGGCTTTAGCGTTTGCAAGGTCGTTTGCGCCCTTGTTTATATTCTGAGCCCATGTAGTAACAGTAGAACTGATATCGCCAACACGGTTTGCTTCAGTAAGATTAAGATTAAGAGGAATTTCTGAAGCATAATCGAGGTTCTTTGTTACGTTAGTAGCGTCACTGTAGACATAACCGTTATAATTCTGATAAGAAATAGCAGGAATCAAGGTTTTCCAGTTCTGATAGTTGTTCTTATATGTGTCCATATAAACAACATGTAAAGCACCGCCGTAATTACTGTAATTACTTGCATAGTGGTTGCCATAACTAGTTGTACCTCGATTACTACTGTTTGCAGTAGCAAAGGTGAAACCTTGGTCAACCTTTTTATAGGTAGTTGTGGCATTTACTCCGACGGTTGACTTGTTAATCTGAGCATATGAGGAAATCTGATATACGTGGTCCTGACTGTAGCCGTAGTTATTGCTGTTGTCCTCAAAATAATCGAGTGTGACATCTGTGAGATAATTCCTTTCAAAAACCCAGCCGCCGAATCCGTCTGCACCGGGATCAAGACCCTCTGTAGGATGACCGTTATCCCAGTTGGAAATTTTCCAGGGTGCCATAGTGGCGAAATCACTCGAGCCAACAACACCGCTGCTTATTGTTCCCGAGCCGGCAATAACATATCTTACGTAACGGCTGCCTGTAGTTGTCCAGAAGAAGGAGTGAAGCGGGAAGGTGGTTTCACTGTCATTGGTAATACCGACGATAGTATTGGGCATAGTAAAATAGAAATATGTATCCTGAATCGTAGGTCTTGCGCTGTTAGATGTAATGTCCCAGGAGAAATCCCAGGGATACCAGATAACATTCTTTCTGTAAGCAGCACTTACTGTAGAGCCGTCACGGCTTGTGATGTTGGCGTTAAGATAATCAACATAAGTATCATTAGTACCCGTGTTTGCAATAGCTGTGTCAATTGCACTGATATATTGCTGAGCAATTGCAGCATCAAACTGAACACCGCCGTATTTAACGGCATCGTAATAACGCTTCGCATCGTTATATGCCTTGTAGTTATTCTGAAGATTTGTATAGAAGGTGCCGTTTGAGAAATAACCTTCGTAAGCTTCAATTCTGCTTTTCAGTTCGTCAAGCACATTATAACCTGAAAGAGCGATTGTGTCAGAGTCAATGTATATATCGGACCAGCCTCTGGTTCCGCTACAGGAGTAGCCTTGTCGGAGCATAACAATAAAGGAAAGGTCTTCATCTGAGGCGGCTTTTTCCTTAACTATATCTGTTACGGTATAAAAACAATTTGCGTCGCCTGTTCTGAGTGATGCATTATCCTGACCGTTAATAGCAGGCTGCTCAAAGGAGCCGACAAGGTTAGCATCAGACAAGCCAAAATAGGTCTTTGCTTGGTTCTGGGCATTTTCGTAGGTATAGTCTGTTCCTAAAACAGCATTATCCGTATCTGCTACGTTAGCATTCTTGTTTGTGCCCTGACCGCTTACAAATGAAGCGTTCTGACTGATATAATAAATATCTGCATTAACGGTAACACCGACATTATTATGTGACAGTCTGTTGTTACAGGAATAAGCATAAAGCTGCAGATTAATCTCGTCCAGCTCTGCAAGCGTTTTAAGGTCAGCATTAGTGAATCTGAAAAGAACGACAGATGTTCCGCCGGCATTGCTTTCACCTGTCAGAGCAAGGCGGGTCCAGTCGGTAGCTCCGCGGGTTCCGTTGGGGCTCAAGGTAAATGAGGTTGTTACGTTAGCTGTGGTTGCCGCTGCCTCAGCCTCTGTAGGTGCTACCCATACCCAGCATGACAAAATCATCAGCACTGACAAGAACACTGCCATCGATTTTTTGAATAAATTATTCTTCATTTTTTGTGTCATCTCCTTTTTGTTTTTCTTTGTATAAGGGGATTGGATATTTGTGTAAAACCGACTTTGTCTGTTTGCTTTGTCAAAGAAAATCCGCCCTCGCGTCGCAACTGACCTCCTTGCGAATTGTGGTGCTCGGTACATCATTTTCTTATGATAAAAAAACCAATAGATGAATCGGCAATTATACATAATAAATTATAATACTTTATTCAAAAACAGTCAATAGAAATGGCTATTTATTTACTGTTTTCGGACATAAAAAAGCCGTTGCTTTACTGTAACAACGGCTAATTTTCATTATTGGATTTATTCGGGTATAAATGAGGGCATAAGCTGAAGCTTGAACAGGTTCATACGGTGCTTTTTGTCGATGAGCTCCTTTGTTTTTTCGTTCGCTATTTCACCTGTGCGGATGTAAACATCAAGCTCTGCATAGGTGAAGCCCAGGTTTTCCTCATCGGTTTTTCCGCAAAGTCCGTCAATGGGAGTTTTTTCAACAAGCTCTGCAGGAAGACCGAGAAGATGACCGATTTCTTTAACTTCGGTTACGGTGAGGTTGCTCATAGGTGAAAAGTCGCCTACGGAGTCGCCGTATCTGGTTGAGTAGCCTACCCAGTCTTCGGAAAGATTACAGGTGTTACATACTCTGCCGTTGCAGCTTTGCGAAACAGCGTAAAGAGTAGTCATACGGATTCTCGGGGGAATGTTCTGTACTGTTTGTGCAGTCGGTTCAAGATCTTTTGGAAACGCATTGAGAATATCTTCAACGGCAGACTTTATATTTATTTCATAGTGCTTGATTCCGAGATGGTTTACGAGCATATATGCCTTATCAATATCGTGTTGCTCACCCTGGGGCATAAGCACACCGATAACTCTGTCCTTACCGAGAGCTTCAACGCAAAGAGCCGCTGCAACGGAGCTGTCCTTTCCGCCGGAGATGCCGACCACTGCATTACATCCGTCACCGTTCTTCTGAAAGAAGTCTCTTATCCATAAGACACAGTCGTTTTTTACTTTAAGAGCGTCAAACATATTAATTGCCTCCGTAATTTATATAATATTTACCTGACACATTTTCATTGTTGTCAGAGCGGCGTTGTGACTGTCTACGGTTACACCTGCACAGCAGGAAGAGTCAACGCTTACCTTCGTTTCAAGAAAGTTTGCTTTAAGCAGAAGTGCATTCGAAACAACACAGATGTCTGTGCAAAGACCGATAAGCTCGATTTCTGTTTCGGCTGGGTTATAGTTTGCACCGATATATGCGGGAAGCTCCGGTGAGCCGAAGGTGGGCTTTTCAATGGTTTTATATGCCTTTTTGTCAAGAGCAGACTGCACCTTACTGTCAAGCTTCCAACCGTCTGTACCCCTGATGCAGTGAGGCACGGGAAGATTTTTGCCTTCCTGTGTTTCCATGTAGTTTTCTTCGTGCGTATCATAGGTGACAATTATGTCGCCTTCGAAATCTTCAATCTTTTTTACCACATTATCTACGATTGCAACGGCTTCGGCTGTACCGAGGGCTCCGTCAACGAAGTCCTTCTGCATATCTACAACAATAAGTATCTTTTTCATAAAAGACCTCCCTTATTCTTCAGGTTAAGTTTGATTATAATAAAATAAAAAGCTGATGTCAAGGTTTAAGCCCCGCTCAAAGAATCCTGCGGAAAAGAAAAGCGTTACAAGGTGCAGAAAACTCTGTTTCTTGTAACGCGGGATTTTATCGGATACAATTTTTCAAATCGTTTATGAGCTCATCGAGACTGTAATATCTGCCTTCCTTTCTTGGCGAGACCATACGGTTGATGACCTTGTTCAGAGAGGAGTTCGCATTTTTGTCATAGTAGGCAAGGTCCTCGAAAATATATTGAGCCTTTACGGAAGGGTTTTGCAGAGCACAGGTTATGGAGATGTTTTCGCACTCGTTTCTGAACGCGTTCTGAGAAGAAATCTTATCACCAACAAGCATTGACAGCATTGTTCGTCCCAGAGCGTAGATATCGGTACGAAAATCAATTTCCGTTTTTTGATCAAACTGCTCAGGCGCAGCAAAACCCCTTGTGCCGCAGGAGTAGGGCGAGTTGCTTTCATCTTTTGTAAAAATGCTTGAGCCGAAGTCAATAAGGAAAACATCACCGAAGCTATTGACTATTATATTGTCCGGCTTTATGTCGCAGTGCGTGATGCCGTAGTAATACAGATATTTGAGTATGTGAGCAACTTTTATTCCAAGGTCAATAACAAACTTCTCGGAGTATGATGCATTTGCATAGGGTGTGTCACCGTTGATTTTTGTTTCAATCAGGTAAGCGTACTCCTCATCCTCGGAACAGTCGATAAGTTGGGGGATGAAGGGGCACATACACGTTTCAAGAGCTCTTTTTTCCTTTTGGTAGCAGGAGTAAAAGAACTTTTTATTCTGGTTGTTTCCGAGGAGAGTTCTTTTGATTATAACAGGATAGCCTGTGCCTACTGCTTCTGCAGAAAAAACTTCATTCATTGAACTTTTGTTTATCAGTCTGAGATTTGTGTATCTGTCAGAAAGTGAGGAGCTGATTTTTATGTTTTTTCCGTTTATGAAGTCCTCGTCGGAAGGGATGGACTTGATGGCGTCCTTTGAAAGTTCATTGTAGAATCTGTTTTTGAAGTCTTCAGCGGGATATCTAAAGGCGCAAAGGTGCTGTTTTCTTGTTAGGGAAAGCTCAAGTCCGTCGTCAAGCTCAAAATTTTCAATAAAAACGGGAAGAATATTTTTTCTGTTTTTATATGCAAGGTGAATTTCATCGCGTACATTTTCGGACTCCTGGGCATTTTGGGAAAGGAAAACTACAAACTGTACGCAGCATTTTATGTGTTTTGCAAGAGCCTTGTAAAAGTCCTGCCCTGATGGAATGCCCTCGTCATACCAGTATCTGAAATTGTTTTCCTCAAGGGTTTCAAAATACGGTTTGAGACGTTCGGCATCACTGTGAGCATAGCTTATGAAAATAAAAGGCTCATCTGTATTTTTGCAGCTTTTGTATTGTTGAAGAGGGTTGTCAATCAGAAGAGATGTTGTGGTAGGACCTGTGAAGTTGTGGGGTATGGTTGATTCGAGAAGAACGGTTTTACAGTGAGGGCAAGAGGGATATTTGTCCGAGTCGTAAAAGTGTCCTTTGGTGCAGCGGGTAAGATTCATTTTTTTCCTCCTTGATTTTACGGGTTTTATTTGTTCCGCTTTCGGTAAATCTTATATTTTTTTTGCTTTTCTTATGAGCATCAGTATGAGTTCAATCACAGTACCTTTTTTCTTCTTATAAGCTTTGCCGCGTACAATCATACGTTCTGCCTTGCAAAGTGTGATGTCTGTGCCCTTGCAGGAGAGTATATCTCTGTCACAGATAAAAAAGTCAGCATAGTTTCCCTTCTGAAGTGTACCTGTGGTAAGCTCTCCCAGCATTTTTGCGGGGTTTGCTGTATAGGTGCTGAGTGCCTCGAATGGAGTAAGCGACTGCTCCTCAATGTAAAAATCAATCATACCAAGCATCTGCTCATAAGGGTTGACTGACTGTACGGGAGAATCACTTGAGCCGCAAAGACAGACCTTTGCCTCAGCGAGCTCCCTGAGCGGTATCTGCCTTTTGACAATGCTTTCGGGAAGAAACTGCTCATAGCTTTTAAGAAATCGCTTGTCCACCCAGGAAAAGCCCGGCTGTACTGTGACGGCAAGAGGCAGCTTCTTTAAACGTTCAACTGCTTTTTCTGACGGGAATTCAAAATGGTCAATGCGCATCATTGCACCTTTTTCGGGTATGAGGTCCTTGAAGTCCTCGTAAATTTCAGTGATAAGGTCTATTGCTGCTTCACCTATGGCATGACAGGACAGACGGATGTTTTTATCGAGAGCTTCCCTGACTTTGTCTTTGATTTTATCTTTTTTATAATAGCAGTGTCCCTGTGCACTGTTGTCCTTATAGGGCTCATAGAAGGCTGCACTGTGTGATCCTACAGATCCGTCCAGCTCCCATACGCCGCAACCGCCTGCCCGAAGAGTTTTCTGGTTTTTTCTGAAATGGTCAAGCCTTCGGTAGTCCATATACTGAGGAAAGAGTCTTACATCGATATCCATATGTCCGGCCAGAAAAGCCAGAAGCTTTGTAAGGATATCGTTTTCAATATCCTCGTTGCCGTCCATTGCGCAGACTCTGCTTATGCCGTAGGAGGCACAGAGGTTTGAAAAATTTGCAATACCTTTTGCGATAATAGAGGGAGTGACCTTTGATGCGATAAGGTTAGTGACCTTACCCTGCATAAATTCATGGGCTTCACCGGAAAAAATGCCGTTGCTGTCTTTTGTATCAAGACCGAGCATCTCCATGAGTTTTGTGGAAATTGCACTGCTATGGCCGTCGATGCTGTAGACAATCATAGCTCTGCCGTCGGACCAGTCATCAAGCTCATGACGGTCGGGAAGACGTTTTTCTTTTACTGCTGAAACAATGAATCCGTTTGCGGTTATTATTTTTTGTTTCGGGTTTTCTTTGCAGTAGAGTCTGACCCGTTTGCCTATATCGGCCATATTGTCGGGCTTTACGCCGTCTGCTGTAATCTCACATATATTGAAGCTTGCGGCACAAAGCACTATTGTGTAGAGCAGATGCAGATGAGAATCTGTCAATGTGGGGAAAACGTGCTTTTTCTGAAGGTCAATTTTTTCACTGAAGGTTATTCCTGACGGGACTTCGTTCCCGGTGTAGGTGATCTTTTCACCCTCGGTTACCATAACGGAGAAAATATCATTCTCAGATAACATAGAGTGAATGTTGCCGTTAAAATAAAGAATCTTTCTCATACCGGTACCACATTGCCTACAGCCATAAGAAGCTGTGCTATAATAACAAGAATCTGTACGAAGGTGCCGCACTTGTTTCCGAGAGTACTTTCACCTTCGTCCTTAAGACTTTTTCTGTAAGCGGGGATAACAAGAATCGCAATAAGAATACCGATAAGACCACCACCGATACGCATAAACTCCATAAAACCGCCAAGGTTAAGGAAGGTCATCAGCAAGGAGGGGAGAGTTGCAATAACCCAGCAGATACGCTTATCCTTTTTAATCTGCTCCTCGGTAATGTCTGCAAGAGCAAGAGATATTGCCCAATAGCTTGTAATCATAGCAAGAATTGTAAAGGCTGAGCCTGCAATCTGTGCCCAGGAGCCGATCCCCTTGCTCCAACCGATCATAGCTACTTCTGTAACTTCTGTTGAGGAAAGAAGAGCACATATTGTTATAACCACCATAAGTATAAGGTTGTTGGAAAGTCCGAGGAAGACTGCTTTTTTTACCTTCTTTGCATCGGCATCAAGACCCTTTACTGCCTGAGGTACAGAGAAAAATGCAGAAAATGCAAGCATTGCCATACCGAAGAAGGCGAGAATGTGATTAGGTTGACCCATGCTGAAATTAAGGGGATTACTGATGTTGAACAGTGAAAAAACAGCAAGCACACCGATAACTGCAAAAATAACACTGACGGCAACGGTTTCGCTAAAGCCGACTGCCTTAAGACCGAAAAGTACAACACTTGCTGCAGCTACATAAAAAATCAGCTTTGATGCCAGTATAGGTATGCCGGTAAGGTCGGTTATGATTTCAGCGGCACCGGATATGTAAGCGGCAAGGTTTGTGAACATTACAAGTGCCATAACGACAAAAAAGAAAAGAGTAATGGGTTTCTGAAACTTTCCTGTGAAAAGATATTTTGAGAAAACCTCAACTATCTGTGATTTGCCACCGCTTTTTATTGATATGTCGGCAATCATAAGATGAATGACGAGGTTAGCAAGAAATGAAAGCACAAGAATTATAAGTGCCACAAATATTCCGTTTTTCTCTGCGAGGTAGGGCATAGCCATTATTCCGCCACCGACACCGTAGCCGGTAATGATGCAGGCGCTTTGCCATACGGTAAGTTTGTTCTTTTCCATTTTTTTACACTCCTTGAAATTAGCTGTACTGTAATTATATACCAGATAAAACTTTATGGCAATGGGTAGGCTGATTTTTATTTTCACACATCTCATTTGTTTAATGATGTATATGATAAAAATGAAGGATTTTATCCGGCTTTCGTAAGCTTTGTAACGCAAGTGTGTTATTGACAACATCTGCTGTTAACGATATAATTTTTTGTGTAAATAGAATAATGTCAGGGGTGTTTTTATGGCGAAAATTACAGCAATCAAAGCCCATACAAGCGGTATTGCTCTTGGTGGAATCGGCAGTGGAAGCGTTGAACTTTTGCCTGACGGTGAGTTCCACTATTGGCTTATTGCTAATCAGCCGCGTATTGCCGAAAGGAGCAATGAAAAAAAGGTTGATGACGGTGAAAAAAACACGGGCGCACTTTCTTTCTGGGTGCGTGCAAAGAGTGAAGGAACAAAGCCTGTTGTCCGTAAGCTTGGTATGAAAACAGATGCCGACGATTTTACATACCGTATGTTTGCCTGGAATAAGCCTGTTGAAAGAATTGATTTTGACGGTAGATTTCCTCTTTGTGATCTTGATTATATTGACAGTGATTTGCCCTGCAATCTGTCGTTGAGAGCAGTTTCACCCTTTGTACCGCATGATTCGGATGCTTCTTCAACGCCGGGATTTTATCTTGATTTCACGGTTGAAAATCCCACTGATGACACTTTGGAAATAAGCATTCTGGGTGCGCTTGAACCGAACTTCACTGATAAAAAAGAAGGCAGCAGAAACACGCTTATCAATATGGAAAACGGTTACGGTATCCATATTGAGCCCGTACGGACTACAAGTGCTCCTTCCTGTGGAGACGTTTGTCTTTCTGTGAGTAGTGACGGTGAAAACTCATATATTACCGCAGATTATTTCCGTTATCTCAGAGAGTATGTCGGTAATTCCGGATTCGGAGTGACTCAGGAGTCATTTTTATTTGATTTCAGAGAAGACGGTGTCCTGCCGAACAGTACAGCAGGTGTCAAGCCTCCTTCTGTTCCGATAAATCTGCACCTTACAAAAAACGAAAAGCTTGATTATCTGTGCGAGGAATATTCAAAGTATCCTTTTGCATCTTCACTGCTTAAAAGGATCCGGCACTGCAGACCGGGATTCCCTTCTGACAGAGAAGAAAAAACCGCCTTTCTTAAATGTTGCAGCAAACAGATGTGGCGGATGGGTATGAATTTCGGCTCTTGTGCGCTTTGCAGCAAGCTTACTCTTGCGCCCGGAGAAAAAAAGGATGTACGCTTTGTTTTCTCCTGGTTTTTCCCGAATCATTTTACTAAAACGGGAAAGAAGCTGGGTCATTATTACGAGAATATATACAAAAACTCCCTTGATGCCAACAGATTTCTTACCGATAACCGTGACAGCGTCTGCAAGGCCGCAACAGATTTTGCCGATTTGCTTTACAATACGGATTTGCCGTCGGTTTATCCTGATGCATGGTCGTCGAATCTGTCTCAGCTTGTTAAAAGCTCCTGCTATCTTAAAAACGGAAAATTCGGTTTGTGGGAAGGGCTTGGATTTTGCGGATTTCATACTACCGATATTACTTATCACGCTTCTTTCGGACTTGTGAATCTGTTTCCTGATCTGCAGAAAAAACAGATGCTGATGGGGGCGGAGTTTCAGAGAAAAGACGGCAGGGTGCATCACCTTTTCCTCCCCGGTCTTGAACGGGTTGACAAGGGGTTTGACCGTGTCGATATGAATATGCAGTTTGTTCTGATGGCGCTTCGTGACTATCTGTTTACAGGAGACAGAGGTTATCTTATGTCACTCTGGGGCAATGTAAAGCGTGCAATGGATTCCATTGAAAAGCTGGACACAGACGGCGATGGTCTTCCTGATTACGACACAAAGCGTAACACTTATGATGCTTGGAATTTTTCGGGCACCCCGACATATATTTCTGTTCTTTGGCTGGCAGCTCTTAAAGCAGGTGCTGCAATTGCAGAAAAAACAGGGGACAACACTTATCGTGAAAAATGGGAAAACCTTTTGGAAAAGGGAAAAAAATCCCTGGAAGAGAGACTTTGGAATGGGGAATACTACAACCTTTGGAGGAACGAAGCAGAAACGGATGAGTCACTTATGAGTAATCAGCTCGACGGAGAATGGTTTCTGAGAATGGCGGGAATTGAAGGAAATCTCAGTGATGATAGAGTCCGCGATGTTCTCAGCTTCATATTTGAGAATAATTTTGACAGTGAAGCAGGTCTTGTTAACGCAACCTGTCAAGTTGGCAGAAAAACCACAATTCATACATACAAAAACTGTCAGGCAGGTGCAGTCTGGACGGGAATCGGCTATGCCTTTTCTGCTCTTGCCCTTTCGGTTGGGCTTCGTGAAATCGCTGACACTGAAATATACTCTGTTCACAGCAATCAGATGAGACTCGGTGCTTTCTGGGATCACTGGGAATGCGGGCATCACTACACACGTCCGATGTCAAGCTGGAGCACTCTTCATGCTGCGCTGGGACTTTCTGTTGATTATGCGAATAAAAAAATCACATTTAATCCCTTAAGCAAAAACATCAGGCTTCCGCTTTGTCTTCCCGATGTTCTTGCAACAGTAAGCTTTACTGACGGCAAATATGATATCCGCTATCTCAAAGGAAATCTGGAAGGTTGGGAGATAGCAGTCAAATAAAAACTCAAAAGCGTTGCAGGGGAGCATTTCACACCTACCCAAACTGCAACGCTTTCTTTTATAACCCCTTATGCCATAGGGGAAAACTCTAATAAAATAACGATACCACCGTCGGTACGATTGTATCAACAGTGGTATTGATTATGGCGGAGAGCAAGGGATTCGAACCCTCGAAGCCGTTTTAGCAACTTACACGATTTCCAAGTGCTTGCCCGACAGCCCCGAAACCCTTATAAAATAAGGGTTTATCGGCATTCTAGCACACTAAAGAAACCGCCGTTTCGTCGGCGCGAAAAGGTCGGCAGAAAGGGCATTTTACGCACTTTTCAGAAATGGTGGCGGATGGCGGCGAAAATACTATGTATTGTTAGTTATTTTTGTTACTTTTTCTATTTTTCGACACTATATATTTGCAAGAAAGATTAAGGTGCAAGTCTAAATAAAGTCACTTAACGAACGAAAAAAGATTATTTGAATGATAGTCATTGATTAAAGTTGCTAAGTGTTATATAATATACAGGTATATACTCAAAAATTATACTTGGAGTCAAAAATATGAAAGATAACGAAATGCGTTTGGCCGCTAAAGAGTTTGCGGCATATTGGAAAGATAAAGGTTATGAAAAAGGTGAAAGCCAGCCATTCTGGCTCTCACTTCTTCGTGACATTTACGGTGTTGAACAACCCGAAAAGTTTATAACTTTTGAAGAACAGGTCAAGCTCGACCACACAAGCTTTATTGACGGTCACATTGCTGCTACTCATGTGCTTATCGAACAGAAAGGCAGAGGTAAGGATTTAAAAAAAGCTATCAAGCAGTCTGACGGCTCACTCCTTACACCTTTTCAGCAGGCACAAAGATACTCTGCTGTCCTTCCGTATTCACAGAGACCCCGTTGGATTGTTACCTGTAACTTTGAAGAGTTTTTGGTTTACGATATGGAAAAGCCTAACGGTGAGCCTGAACAGATTTTGCTCAAAGATTTAGAGAAAGAGTATTACCGTTTGCAGTTCCTTACTGATACAGGTGATGAAAACATCAAGCGTGAAATGGAAGTCTCCATTCAGGCAGGTAATCTTGTAGGCATACTCTATGATGAAATTTTAAAGCAGTACATAGATAAAACAAATCCTCGCTCCTTACAGAGCCTTAATATGCTTTGTGTACGCCTTGTATTTTGTCTGTACGCAGAGGATGCAGGTATCTTTGGCGGTCACAATAAGTTTCATAATTACATCAAGTCTTTTTCTGCAAAGGATATGAGAAAGGCTCTTATTGAGCTGTTCAAAATTCTTGATACAAAGCCGGAGGACCGTGACCCATACGAGGAAGAAATGCTTGCTTCATTCCCTTATGTTAATGGTGGTCTTTTTGCTGATGAAAATATTGAAATACCGCAGATGAATGATACTATCCGTGATTTGCTTTTACGCAAGGCAAGTGAAGATTTTGACTGGTCTGCTATCAGCCCCACCATTTTCGGTGCAGTATTTGAGAGTACCCTCAACCCCGAAACCCGTCGCAGTGGCGGTATGCATTATACCTCTATTGAAAACATTCACAAGGTTATTGACCCTCTTTTCCTTGATGAGCTTCGTGAGGAATTAGCTGAAATCAAAGAAATCAAGGTAGCCAAGACAAGAGAAACCAAGCTTACACAGTTCAGGAAGAAGTTAGGCTCACTTACCTTCTTTGACCCTGCCTGCGGTAGCGGTAACTTTCTGACTGAAACATATATCTCACTTCGTCGCCTTGAAAATGAAGCTCTTGAAGCAACTTTTGACGGACAGATTTCACTTGACTTCGGTAATGTTATTGAGGTTTCTATCGGTCAGTTTTACGGTATCGAAATTAACGACTTTGCCGTTACTGTTGCCAAGACTGCCCTTTGGATTGCTGAAAGTCAGATGATGAAGGAAACAGAAAATATTATCCATATGAACCTTGATTTCTTGCCTCTTAAGTCTTATGCAAATATCGTTGAGGGTAATGCTCTTCGTATTGATTGGGAAACTGTTGTACCAAAAGACAAGCTCAATTATATTATGGGTAATCCGCCGTTTGTGGGGGCTTCAATGATGACAAAGGAGCAAAAAGATGATGCTGTTGCAATTTTTGGCAAGATAAAATTATCCAACAGTATTGATTATGTTGGAGCTTGGTATCACAAAGCGGCAATGTTGATGCAAGAAACAAATATCAAAACAGCTTTGGTATCTACAAATAGTATTACACAAGGTGAACAGGTAGCTCCTCTTTGGGAGAAGCTTTTAGACCAATATAAAGTGCATATTGATTTCGCCCATCGTACTTTCCGTTGGGATAGCGAAGCAAACATTAAAGCACATGTTCATTGTGTTATTATCGGATTCAGTTGTACACCAAGCTTAAGACAAAAGCAATTATATACAAACGATAAGTTAATGTTGGTTGATAATATAAATCCATATCTTTTTAATGCACCTAATACCTTAATTTGGAGTAGAAGTAAACCAATATGTGATGTGCCGAAAATGACTAAAGGTAATCAACCCACGGACGATGGGAACTTTATTCTATCTGAAAGTGAAAAAGAAGAATTAATTTCCAAAGATAGCTCTGTTGAATGTTGTGTTAGAAGATATGTCGGTGCAAAAGATTTTTTGAATAATAACGAAATTAGATATTGCTTATGGCTGAAAGATATTTCACCGTCTGTTTATGCAAAAAACAAAGAAATTTTATCAAGACTTGAAAAAATCAGAAATTTCAGATTGCAAAGCACGGCAGCACCAACAAGAAAATCTGCAGATACTGCATACAAATTCTTCTCTACACCTCAAACCAATGAGACTTATTTGATTATTCCTCGTCATTCATCGCAAAACAGAAAATATATACCTATTGGTTTTATGACGCCTGATACAATAGCATCTGATGCTTGTTCTATAGTTCTAGGTGCAACATTATATCACTTCGGTATTTTGACATCTAATGTCCATAACGCTTGGATGAGAATAACTGCAGGAAGATTAAAGAGTGACTATCGTTATTCAGGTGGAATAGTTTACAATACATTCCCTTGGCCAAATCTCACAGATGAGCAAAAAGCAAAAATAGAGCAGACTGCACAGGCAATTCTTGATGCAAGAGCTTTATATCCCGAATGCTCATTAGCAGAATTATATAATGAGCTTACAATGCCTGTTGAGCTTCGAAAAGCACATCAAGCAAACGACAAAGCAGTTATGCAAGCTTATGGCTTTTGGGGCAAGCTCAATACCGAGTCAGAGTGTGTGGCAGAGCTTATGAGGATGTATAAGGAGTTAACTGAATAAAAACAAAAGGCTTCTCTAAATAACGAGGAGCCTTTTGTTTTGCAAAACGCAACAAAAAAACGCATAGAAAGCAAATATATATTTATGCACAAAAATACACACAACGTGACAATGCGCAACAAAACAAAAGCGAATAACCGCAGCGTAAAAACAAGCTTTACAAGCAAGAGGTGCAACATCGAAAAAAACCGACAACTACACACCGCGTATTAATAGGTTGAAATATTATGAATTTGACGCAAATCGAGCGCATTTAGTGACGAAAAACACTTGACAATAAGGATATAATATTTTATAATAATTGACGAAGAAGTTAAGGAGGTGTTCAAATGATATTAGACGGATTTGTACCATTTAATTTTAATGAGGGAGTTCCTTATGTATCCGTCACAAACAATGGTGTAACGTTTAATAAATCGGTCGTTATGAAATTAGATTATCCGCGGTTCGTGCAATTGTTAATAAACGCTTCTACTCAACAAATAGCAATTCTCCCGTGCGATGAGACAGCTCTTAATGCAGTAGCTTTTTTCAAACCTAAAAAGAAAAATGTAATTTCTGTACGATGGAATGGAAGGGATTTACTTAATACTTTGCAGGATTTAACAGGTTGGGATTTATCAAAACAAGCCTTCAAAATTGAAGGTGAATTCATAAAAGATGCAAACATAGTCTTGTTTGATATGACTAAGGCAGTATCATTAAACTGATCGTTTTACAGCTTTGCCTGTGAACATAAAAAGAAAAAGTCTTTCTGAATAAACAGAAAGACTTCTCTTGAGAAATGTAGACAAAAACCGCCTACTATCTCGGTCGCGCTTGATAGTATACCATTTGACTACACTTTTTTCAAGAGATTCTCTAACTTGCATCAAAAATGTTTGACACAAGTTTCTAAAAAATCTTTTTTGAAGGAGGTGTTTTGTTTTATGGTTGATAATAAGAATGATTATGTTTATACAACTTATATCACACTTAAAAACGGGACACGTCTTTATGCCAAACAATTTGGCTTAAAGGCATTTCGTTTTAAAAAACACAAATAATTTGTAATATTTACAAGGATGTGGGCGGTTCATCCTTTCATTTTTCTAATGAGAGGAGGTGTCTAGATGGGCAAAAATCAACATGTCACCAGAAGACCTGACGGAAATTGGCAGGTTAAAGGCGAAGGAAATTTAAGAGCAACCAAAATTACCAACACGCAAAAAGATGCAATATCTTATGCAAGAAATATTGCAATAAATAACAGTTCGGAAGTTGTAATTCATGGTCGCGATGGTAAAATCAGAGATAAAAATTCTTATGGTAATGACTCATTTCCACCAAAAGGTTAATTATAAGGGGCTGTCTCATTGTAACAGCCCCTTGTTTGTAATGTAAAACCACGCGTTAGACGCGTGGTTCGGTAAGAATTAAATAGTTGAACAGAAAAACCTCCTTATATTATAATTGAATTGCGGTCTGTCAACTGCAACAAAAATAATAAAAAGGAGGT
>SVPE01000033.1 GCA_015066015.1 Oscillospiraceae bacterium | reverse complement strand
AACGGCTTTTTGCGTTTTAATTCCTACCATATCAACACGACAGCGCAAATCAACTATTTGAGCCTTAAATTTAACAGTTTCAAATTCAGTTTTTATCTCCGAAGGCGATGAATTTGATTCAGTTTTTCTTTTTGTTTATATGGTTTTATAATTTTTCTGATGTATAAAGCAAAAATTATTATTGCACAAATACAGATACAAATATAAATAATAAAATCCATATAATCACCTCAACTTCATTTTATAACAACAGATTTGAAAAATCAATCCGTTTGCCCGAAGGGCAATAATTATTCATTATTCATCAGCGAAGCGACTTACAGTACTACTTAAGCACTTAAAAAGCTCCGTACAAACGGAGCTTTTTCTATGTACTTTAACTTAAATGTAAATAAAAAATCCGAACCCTTTTCCTACCCGGAAAATTTGGTTCGGATTATATTGGTTTGGTGCCGGTGACCGGACTTGAACCGGTACGGTGTTGCCACCGAGGGATTTTAAGTCCCTTGCGTCTGCCTATTCCGCCACACCGGCGCGGTGTTACTTTTTATTTATGACAACTTAGTTATTATACAAATAATCTTCACAATTGTCAAGGCGTTTCTGTTTATTTCTTGATCGATGAAAGATTTTTATTAAAACTATAGATTTTTTAAGGTTTTCATATTATTATATTAATGAAAGGATGTGACAGTCTTGAAAAATATAAAAAATGTCCTTTACGGACTCATTCTCATAGCTCTGGGTATTGTTCTCGGGCTGAACGCTCTCGGTTACACCGATATTAATCTCTTTTTTGACGGTTGGTGGACACTGCTGATTATAGTTCCCTGCGTTATCAATCTCTTCAGAGGCTACAACGCAGGCGGTAACCTTGTAGGTATAGCAATCGGTACACTTCTGCTTCTTATATGCCGCGATGTTGTAGATCCTAAAACTGTATGGCAGCTGATAATTCCCGCAACCCTTGTATTTCTTGGCGCAGGTCTTCTTTTCAAGGACGCTTTTTCCGGAAAAGCTTCAAAACGCATAAAGGAAATCAATGACCGTTCCGTTTCGCAGGCCGGAAGCTATGCTGCATTTTCATCGCAGAACATCAATTTCAGCGGTCAGCCCTTCAATGGCACCGATCTTATTGCGGCTTTCGGCAGTATCACGTGTGATCTGCTTTTTGCCGAAATCAAAGAAGACTGCGTTATCAACGCGAAAGCTACCTTTGGCGGTATCGATATTATCATCCCGCAGAACGTCAATGTCGTTGTAAAATCAACATCTCTTTTCGGAGGTGTCGGAAGGAAAAGAAAATATCCGCCTATTCAGGGAGCTCCTACAGTCTACATCAATGCAGTATGTCTTTTCGGAGGAGTTGATCTTAAATGAATAACAACCCCATGACAGTAAAAAAACTGGCGGATACCCTCGCCGTTATACTTATAATCCTGATTTTATTCGGTCTTTTCGGTCTCACGGGACTCTTTTCCTCTATCGAGCTCGGACTTGGAGAAACAATAACCGAAAATACCGTTTTCTCTACCGAAAGTATTGACGAAATCAAAATAGATGCATCTACTGCTGATATAAACATTGTAAAAGGTGATGCTCTCAGTATAGACAGCACAAAAAACTGTTTCCGCGTAAATAACCGTAACGGAAAGATTACCCTTGAGGAAAGAAACCAGCTTTTTTCAAGAGATGAAAGCCGTTATGTAACTATCTCTGTCCCGGAGGATTTCATCTTTAATAAGGTAGAAATCGATACAGGTGCGGCAGACATCACTGCAGAAAATCTGAAAGCGGAATACCTTGAGCTTGATGTCGGCGCAGGTAGTGTAACATTTGACAATCTTGAAGCTTCAAAAAAGAGTGAAATAGACTGCGGCGCAGGTGTCTTTACGGTGAAAGACGGTTCATTGAGCAACCTCGACTTTTCTCTCGGTGTCGGCAAAGCAGATATCACTGCAGCTATTGAATCAAGCGGCGACATTGAAAGCGGTGTAGGTGAGCTCAGACTGAATCTTCTCGGAGGAAAGGATGCATACACGCTCAGCATTGAAAAAGGACTCGGCATTTTCACGGTGGACTCCGAATTCGTCAAGGACTCCCCTGTCGGCAACGGTGAAAACAAGATAAAAATTGAAGGTGGCGTAGGAAGCGTCAATATCAGTTTTAAATAATCAATACACATTTTATAAAGCGATTGCAGAAGTTCTGTAATCGCTTTTTTTCTTGTCGGAGGCTGAGATTTCTTGACCTTTAAGCATGATGATGCTATAATTAGCCTGTCAATTCGGGGAAGCAGGTGAAAAACCTGCACGAGCCCGTCGCCGTGAGGTGCCTCACAGTTCTTGCCTTGCCCGTGGTCGCAAACGGGGACTCGCCATTGGATTTTTCTGAGAAGGCGGCAAGAATGCACCAAGTCGAAATACCCGGTTGATAAAAGCCTTTTCCCGGATTTTCCCCGTTGCGAGTGCCGACGGAGTGAGAAGGTAATAAAAATTATAAAGGAGTTTTTACAATGCAAAAAACAATGAATTTCAAAAAGCTTTGTTCTTTGTGCCTTTGTATGCTGCTTATTGCGACTATAGCACTTTTTACAACTGCATGCACAAACAACAGTACAACACCCGGCAATGCCTCGTCCGGAAACATCGCGGCAGAAGAAATGATTTCTGTCGGAAACGGTGAAACAGCCTTTACCTTTGTGGTAAGTGATGCCGAAGGAAAAGAGACATGGTATGCCGTATCAACAAGCAGGACAACTGTCGGTGAAGCTCTTATGGAGCTTGAGCTTATTGACGGTGAAGAGGGTCCTTACGGTATCTATGTGAAATCAGTAAACGGCGTCACCCTCGATTATGACACCGACGGTATGTACTGGGCATTTTACATCGGCGAAGAGCTGGCTCCCACCGGTGCAGATATGACCGATATCGTAAACGGTGAGGTTTACCGTTTTGTTGCTGCAAAGGGATGAAAATAAACATTAAGGAAGGCGCCGTTTTCAGTATGCTCGGAGCAATAATGTATTGCTCAAAGCTGATTATGGAAGCGTTCCCCAATATTCATCTTGTAGGTGTTATGACCGTTGCCTTTACAGTGGTTTACCGAAAAAAAGCACTTTATCCCATCTATATTTTCGTGCTTTTGTCGGGACTTCTTTCAGGCTTTTCTACTTGGTGGATACCCTATCTGTATATATGGACAGTTCTTTGGGGAGTCACAATGCTTCTGCCGCGTGAAATGCCGAAAAAAATTGCTCCCATAGTTTATGCTTCTGTCTGCGCCTTACACGGACTTTTTTACGGAGTGCTTTATGCCCCGGTTCAGGCTGTTTTCTTCGGGCTTGACTTCAAGGGTATGCTCAGCTGGATTGCCGCAGGATTCAGCTTTGACCTGCTTCATTTTGCAGGCAATCTTTGTTGCAGTGTGCTGATTGTACCGATTATCTCTTTGCTGAAAAAAGCCGAAAAATATGCATCAAAATAGTTGAATTTTCAATCACAACAGCTTCATTTTGAAGCTGTTGTGATTTTTTTCTTATTGACTTTTAAGAAAGTTTAATATATACTTTATATTAAGTATACAAATACTTAAAATTCAAAGGAGGAAAAACACATGAAAAAACTTTTGGCAATCACACTCACCGTCATAATGCTTATGACAATCTTACCCTTGAACAGCTTTGCTCTGTTCAGCAAACTCCCCGAAGTAGAAAACATCACCTTCGAAACCGACGACCCCATCTATTACTCAGAACTCAAAAAAGAACTTAACAGTATTCTGAAGGATGCTGAGGAAAATGAGTATGAACCTGATGATGAAGTACTCATCTATGACATCTGTCATCATTTAAACGACTATGAAATCACCCTTGAGTTCAAAGACGGCACCTCACTTACCATTAACGAGGATGTATATGTAGGCAGCGACTACGATGTTACCGTCTGGGCAGAGGTTAACATTTTCGAAGCCACAGTAGCCTTTGAAACCGGTGCAACAACTGTTCCCGTAGATGTCTATGCTTACATCGAGAATGATTACAAGGATTACACATCCGACACATTCACCGTTGATTTTGACATTACAGAATGTTATTTCAAGTCAATCGAATACATTTCAGGTCTCCCTGAGGAAATCAGCGAATTCGCGCACTATCTTGAACTCGACGGCTATAAGTTCAAGGTAACCTACCCCGACGGCACAGAAAAAACTGTTGTTCTCGAAGACGACGAGGATTACGGATTCAATATTGACGGTAATTATGTCGATCACGATATTGACGTCGAAAACCGGAAGGTTATCTTCTCCTGTTTCGATGTAGAGTGCTCAGCCGATGTAAACATCATCGACTATCCGTTTTATGCTATCAGTATAATCAGCTATTCATCAGACTTTGAAACCGGCATGCTTGAAAGTATCGAATACGAAGTATATATGGATGACGATACAACCGAATCCTTTGCATGTAACAACATTGAATACATCTACCCCGACGACGGTGCTCCTTATGCAGTTGTAGGAAATATTTCCGGTCATGATATTATAGTCAGAAACGAAAGAGAAATCGACCAGACCTATCCCACAACTATAATCGACTACATTGAAATTGAAATCGACGGTACAGAAGTTGCAGACTATCTGCTTAGTTTTAACGAAGAAGCAGAAAGCACCAACCCCGTCAGAGCTTTCCTTACAAGACTTATAAATGCTTTCTACAGAATCGTTGACTTCTTAAGAAATCTCTTCACAAGATAAATCATCATAACAATATTTAACCCCTGTCAGAAGACAGGGGTTATGTTTATATAAGGGGATAAATCAGGCTGTTTCTTCTTTTCTGCGTTCGAGCTCTTTTGCAATTTTGCTGAGTTTTTTCTCAGAAAGGTCATAGAAAAATACGGGAACAAGAGCAAGCAGGCAGGAAATCACGGTGATAATAATCATCACATTGAAAATCGGCGTTCTTACCGCCTCATCAAAGAGCACTGTATAATCATTATGCAGCCCGTAATATCTGTAGAAATAAGGCAGAATCAAGCCGGTGCCGAGTCCTGCTGCCGAAACCATCATTCCGCCGAACTGAGTAATAAAGCCTTCAAGTCTCTGACCGTTTTTCCACTGCTGGAAGTCAAAAATATCTGCAGTTATTGATGCACTGATCACACCGTCGCCGCCTATTGCAAGTGTAGCAAGGTAAAGCGAGGCAAGGAAAAGAACAGGACTGCCTGACGTGAAAAGCATAAGCACGGCAAAGGCCGCTCTCATAATATTGAAAAGAAGAAGACATTTACGTTTGCCGAGTTTTTTTGCAAGTACGGGAGCAAGAAGCATTCCGGGAACGGACGCTGTACCTATTACAGCGTTCATAAGACCGAGAACCGCATCGCTTTCAAGTACATAGGCACAATACCATGTAAGAATGCCGCCGATGGCATACTTCATTGAGCCGAGAATATTATAAGCGTAGAAAAGCCAGAAATATTTGTTGTTGTAAAGTGACCTTATACCCTCGGTAAACTTTACCTTGGCAACATAATCCTTAGGAACAACTATTTTTTCTCTTGTTCCCCTGAAGGTCCACACACTGAGTACAACGCCAATAACCGAAAGAATCGGGAAGAGCACTCTGTATGCCACAAAGCCCTTCATACCGCCCGGAAATAAGCCTGCAAGCACCGGAAGGATAATATTTACAATTGACGGACCTAAGCTGTATACAAACTGACTTACAGAAAGAAGACCCGTCCTTTCCTGACTGTCAGGCGTAAGCACCTGAGCAAGCGACGTAAATGCCAGAGCATAAACCGACTGAAACAACACCGCAAAGGTATAAACCGTACAAAGAAGCAGACATTTCACCGTATAATCAAGGGAATTCGGTATATATGCCATAAGGGTAATGAGAATAGCCGTCGGAATACCGGTCCAGAGAAGATAGGGACGGAATTTGCCGTACTTTGTGTTGGTGTTATCAATAAGCATACTTACAAAGGGAGTTTTTATAAGGTTGATAACCGAAACAAAGGTTGCCATCCAACCGAGATGTACAGGGTCAATTTCATATGCAGAGCCAAGCAAAAGACAGCTCGCCGTAAGTCCGACATAACCAAAAAGCGAATTAATAGTGTTGACACCTATACCGCCAAAGGAATATGCGCAAAACTCCTTGTACGGAATGTGCTTCCCTTCAGCAGGCTCATTCCAATGTGCAGGAATGCTTTTTATAAAGCCCGCAGCTTTCTGAATAATACTGTTTCCCACGGCAGGTTATCCCTCCTGTTTTTTGCATAATACATCAGCAGCTTTTACTTTTTGATATCGTATGTCTTTGACATCATACTGAGAGCCTGCTCCCTGCTGATTTTACCCGTATTGCAGTCTATCATTATCTGTACGTCCTTGTCCTTAAGGTCATAGAATGACCATACAATATAAGCAAGCAGACCGCCGATTGCAGGTATAAGCATAAAGATAAGCCAGAGCATATTCAATGCGTGAGGAGTCTGTGTTATTCCGCTTTGCTCAAGCTCCTGGAAGGAGCTTACCTCAACAACCTGCCAGCCGACTGAATCAAGACCGAGAACAAACAGTCCCAATGCTCCGGAGATAGAGCCGGTAAGCTTTGCCATAAAGGTCTGCACGGCAAAGGTTATGCCCTTTGCTTCGGTACCGCTTTTGAAGCGTCCGTATTCCGCGCAGTCCGGCGTAAACATAAACATTTCAAGTGCAACCACAGCAAGAGGAACAGAGCGTACGGTAAACAGAATAATATATACCACGACATTGCCGTAGCCTACCGCCCAAGTGATGACACTGAGTATTACATAAAGCAGCAGACAGACCTGATTTACCTTCATCTTGTCGAATCTGCGGATAAGCTTTGGCAGCAGCAATGCAATCAGAAGCTGAGGAACAGTTCCTATTGCACCTACAACCAAAGAGAACAGTGCACTATGGAACAGATAATATGAAACGTAAAGCGTGAATGCATTACCGATATTCAGTGAAGAATAGAAGAAAATTCCGACATAGTATATCAGAAGATATTTGTTTTTGAAAAGATAAGAGAACATTCGTCTTATGGTAAATGTCTCTTCACTCTCAGCGTGATAACGCTCCTTGAGCTTAAACGATGCAGGCAGCATAAGCGCAAAAGCCATCACACATATTATCAGAGTTATCATACCGTAATTCATACCGACCTTTTCGCTTATAAGTACGGTTGACAGTGTTGAAGTGATACCTACGCCTGCATATGTAGCGATACTCTTATAGGACTGAATGGTATTTCGCTCATCAATACTCTGACTCATTGATGTGAGTATTCCGAAAATAGGCACATCGCACAGCGTATAAGCAGTATCCCAGAGTATGTACGCAATAGCAAACCACACAAGCTTGACGATTTCCTGAGAATCCGAAGGGATAACAAAGGTCAGTATTGTTGCAAGGGGAATGAGTATGGTTGATACCCTTATCCAGGGCAGATACTTCTTACCGCTTTTAAACTTTATCGAGTCAAATATAACTCCGAACAGAGTGTCGTTTACCGCATCCCATATTTTTACAATGAGCATAACTGCTGCCGAATGAATCGGATTGATGCCGAGAAACAGAAGATATGTCGTAAGGCACACGTTAAAAAGTGTGTAAATCATATTCTGACCGGCAAAATATGAATAATAGCTTAATCTTTCAACGGGCTCTGTTGACCAGTCCTCTCTGTTTGCAAAAATGCTTTTTACCTTTGATACGATTTCCATTTTATCCCCCTGATAATACATACTGATTTTATATTATTAATTGATGTATTGCGCTTTTATGTTTTCCGATATATATTTTCCGACGGAAAAGCTACTGATTTATCCTTCATTTCTGTCAGCAGATTTCAATACCGACAACACCGTATCTGTTTTGCTCTTGTGCAGAATAATACTGCTGCATATCTGACGGATGCGCCTTGTCGATATTCTCGGTTGTGTAACCGCACTTTAAAAGAGGAAGCGACCGATATAAAGCTTCAAAGCTATCAAACCGATGCAGTTTCACGACAGTTCTGACGAGCGTATCACCGTTTGCAGTATCAGTAAAAACAATCCTATCCCCGGCTTTTATCTGTTGTCGCTTTTCGTCAAACAAACGAAGCTCAATTGTTTTTTCTCCGCTTTTTATCTTTTCGAAGGGTGAATGTTGAAGTTTCATATTATGAATATTGCTTTGACGCCTTAACAGTGCCACTGATTCGACTGTTGTTTCACTGTCCCAACGGATATGTGTCACATTTTCATCCCCGTCATAAAAGACGGGGAATTTGAAATTGATACACTTTAACAGTCTGCCGTTGGGTTGCTCTTCTTTGAATATCTCAACACTCTCAATGAAGGTATTGAGAAACTTCTTTTTCTCAGCATCAGTAAACTCTTTGTACATTGTACCATAATAATGCAGAAAAAGATAGACATTTTCACCTGATATTTTTTCTTCTTTAATATTCGCTATTCGTGCCTGCAATTCTGTTATTTGCTCCTCAACAACTTCTATTTCATCATAGAAGTCATAAAGTCTGTTTTGCATATCCTGATACTTTTTATCGTAATGTCTGTCTGTAACATCAAGAGTATCCATTTGAGATGCAAGCTTTCTTTTTGCCATAACTAGCTGATTTAACTGTTTCTTGAATACGGCAAGCTCTTCTTCAAGTCCTTCTGTGCTTACTCTTGTGTTTATCTTTTCACACAAGGCCTTTTCAAACTCAGGATTGGAAACAAGTTTTTCAATAACTTCTTCAACTGCTCCGTTAACAACAGTCTGATTCCATTGTCTGTGATAATCACACTTGTGCCCGTCAACTCTCATTCGGTGCTTACAGGCATAATAAAAATGGTCTTTGTAGATTGTGCCGTCAGGCTTTTTCTTACGGTTAATGTTACCGTACATTGCCGCACCGCAAACAGGACAGCGGAGCAATCCTGATAATAAATGTTCGTGATCGAGATTATATATCTTCTCCCGTTTAACACCTAACTTTTTACGCTTCTGTTGAGCTAACTCCCAATCTTCAACAGATACAATAGCCTCATGAATGCCGTCATAAACAGGATAGGTATCCTGCTTGACTATATGATATTCATTTCGGGTGCCGTTAATCTTTTCTGTCTTACGCCTACCAAAAGCTATCTTTCCGCAATAAACGGGATTCTGTATGACTAACTTTATAAAATGTGCAGAAAAGGTATCTAATGTGCCGTTCTGCCTTGGCTTTTTAGCGATACCGTGTTGATTGAGAAATTTTGCAATACCGTTAGCACCCATATTTGTATTTATATATTTATCAAATATAATGCGTATGGTTTCAGCCTCATCTTCGGCAATCTTCAATTCGCCTTTTTCAAGATAATATCCGTAAGGGGCAAAGCCGCCGTTCCACTTACCCTCTCTTGCCTTTTGTTTTCTGCCTTCCATTGTCTGAACGAGAATATTCTCACGCTCAATTTCGGCTACGGCAGATAAAACAGAAATCATCAGCTTACCGCTGTCCTTTGAGCTGTCTATACCGTCTTCGACACAAATAAGATTGGCTCCGTAGTCCTGCATAATCTGTAATGATGAAAGTACATCAGCAGCATTTCTACCGAAACGGGACAGTTTGAAAACAAGCACATAATCTATACTGTCTTTGCCACTTGCGATGTCTGATAACATCCTCTGAAACTCAAGTCTTCCGCCAATGTTTTTACCGGATTTACCTTCATCACTGTACTCACCCGCAATATGCATTTCCTGATACTCGGCATATTTACGGAGCTTTTCTCTCTGTGCATCAAGGCTGAAACCTTCTACCTGCATTGATGTTGAAACACGGGTGTAGATATAGCAATTTAATCGTTTCATATATTTTCAACTCCTTGTAATTTTTCATTTTGATTATATTTTTCTTTCGCATATTCGACAAATGTGTGAGGCAGGATAACCCTACCTCACAATACTTTTAAGCTGTTTTTTTGCTTCTTATCTCAATATCGTCTTTGGGTATTTTGTCACCGTATTTCTCTATCATATCTGCAAGGAAATCTATCATTTGGTCAAATGCTATCTTCTGTTCTTTGGTGAAGGTTGAAACATCAGGAATATTAAACGTACATTCTCCTTTTATATCGCTGATAGTTTTTACAAAACTCTCCCTTATGCTCTCATATAAAACTATAATTCTACTAATCAATACTCATCACCTCGCATCCCTGTTACGCTGTCGCTGAAGATACCTGTAATAATGCTCACAGGCTTTCATAACAAAGTTTTCAAGATCACTTTCTTTTACCTTCGGAGCAACTGTCTTTAACTTCTCAACAGAAAACTTTATTGTCGGCTTCTGATTTGCTTTCGGCTCGGTCATAATTTCAAACAAATTGTCTGTATCAAGAGAGCCTTGTTCTGACAGTTTTCTGATTCTCTGTGCCTGTGAGAGTGACGGAGTTATTTCATCTGTTTCATAAGTTTCAAGCACCATCTGCTGTTCTTCGGGTGGTAAATATGAAAGCTCAACTGCAGGGCGGAATGCCATTCTCTCGCTGTCTACAAGGTCAAGAAGCGGCTTTTCGAGGTTAGTCAGGCGGATATACTGCCTGATAGTTTCTCTGTTATCTTCGCTTTCGTTTGCAAGCCTCTGAATGGATGTTTCTGACTTCTGCAACATTGTTGCAGAAGTTGCATCTGTCTCTAAATCACTTCTGTAGCCCTGCCTTTTCATAGCGTCAAGCTTCATTTTGTATGCGGCGGCTTTTTCACTTGGCAATATTTGCTCTCTGTGACAGAGGTTTGCATCAATCATAGCTATGATTGCATCATCCCTTGAAAGATTAAGCACTCTTACGGAAACAGAGGTTATGCCTAAATGTTTACACGCTTCCCATCTGCGATAGCCGGAGATGATTTCAAACTTTCCGCTTTTGGTATCATCGGGCTTGCGAACAGTAATAGGTTCAAGAATGCCGAACTTCTTAATGCTTTCGGTTAAATCTCTCATAGCCTTGTCATTAACAACTTTAAATGGTGACTCGGTGAGAGGTGTGAGCGTATCTGTAAATACGCTCATGGTTGTTACTAAATTTTCAAAATTTTTGTTCATAATAAAAAATCCTTTCATAATAAAAATTGCACCTCATCGGGTGCGTTCAAGTTTTCTAATTTTCTTCATTTCTGCCTGATGCTCTTTTTGTAAAAGCTCATACAGGTGCGGAGATTTATCAAGAATATCTTCTGCCTGTTTGAGTTTCTTCCTCAATGGCGTTATTTCTTCTGTTATCTCCTTACGCAGGGCTTTGTACCTCTCCTTATCTTCGGGAGTGGTTGCTCTGCGTTTTTTGTTGTCTGCCTTGCTTCGCTTTTCTTCAAGCTCAGCAATTTTTAACTGTGTTTCTTCAATGGTGACTGTTAAATCATCAGTAGTCTGAATCTGATTGTCAGTTAAGAAATGATAGTCAGCCACAAATTGCTTAATGTCTTTTACGGCATGCCTCATTTCGGGAGAAATTAGCATTGCATCTGCAACTTCCTTTAATAACTGAAACACCAAGATTATTAAGAGGAACATTGTGTTTACATAAATAACCTCAGGTCTCTTGCCGTGCTCAATACCGAACTCCAATTTCTTTCTCACTGATTCAAGAGGAAAGTATCTGCGCCTTGCATAGAAGAAGTTGTTCCAATCTGCAAGATGATGTTCGCTGTAATAGGTTTCATTGAATCTTTTCTCTATACCTTCTACGGTATAGCCAAGACCTTCAACTCTTACGCCTCTTTCCCAATCCTTTGCCTTGATGGTAAAACGCCTGTAATCAACCTCATATCCCATAGTGAAAAGAACTCTTCTTAATTCGTCCCAGCTTGTTGCAACAGTAAGACATATTTCAATATCTTCTCTGAGCATATCTCTGTGTGTTTGCTTACCTTGCTTATGAAGCCAATAGGCTTTCTTCTCGCCACCGTAGAAGGGTGCATTTTCAAGAACGGATTTGCCTCTTTCTTTGCAGATGGCATCAGAAATCTCACGGAGCTTGTAGTGGTCAGAAATATGGTTTTCAAACTTTCTGCCCGTTCTGAAGGAAACAGAATTAACAACAAAGTGATTGTGCAGGTGGTGATGCTTATCAAGGTGAGTTGTAACAACAATCTCATATTCATCTCCCCACATCCGTTTAGCTGTTTCAACACCTATACTGTGACACTCTTCAGGTGTTACTTCACCTTTAGTGAAGCTCTGATAACCGTGATAAGCTACATTACCGCCAAGCTTTCCGTAATGAAGTTTGGTTGTTATCATGTGCTCATAGGCTCGTTGGACGGGACAGTTAATAGCGGACACATAAAGCTTTTCATCGGTTTTCTTCTCATTCTCGGCGTATTGCAGAGTTTGATACAAATCTTCATCAACGTATTTTTTGTGGATGGTTTTGTCCGGGTTTTCAGCATACTGAATAACCTCTTTCAATCGGCTCTTTACGGGCCAAAATCCTGTGGTAGCAATAGTTCATTCACCTCCTTTTTTTGTGAGAGTATCTCGTCATGAATTTCATCAATTAGATTGAGAAGCCTTGCCTCAGTTTCGGGTGTCATATCATTATTGCAGATTTCACATAGCTTTCCGTAGAAATTAAAAAAGGCATCGGGTAATACCGTTCTCGGTGTATATCCCAATGCTCTCTTTGTTATATATTCACTTGTTGACAACCCACATTCAGAAGCATATTTCTCCATCTTCTTTTTGTTTTCAGGTGTTATCCTGATTTCAAGCCTTTGTGTTTTGTTCTTTGGTGTGTTATTCATATCACCATTCCTTTCATTAGATTTTAGGGATTAAGGGACCCTAAAGAACTCGGAACTTGCCGTACAAGTTCCCTGCTCGCTACGGTGTAGGACAAACATCCATAGGATAGTTAAGTGCTTCGTCTGTCTTCATTCACCGCAGATAAGGGTGCCCTTAATCAAGTGTTTTGTATGGCACCATAAGTGATGCCTTTTTTTCCATGTTTGTTAAAGTGTTGCCAAAAGCGGCACCGTTTTTGAGCCATTGTGGCTCATTTGAATTTTGTGTTGAGCCAAATTTGGCTCAGAGTGTGGTTATGCTAAGTCATTTGAAAAGCTCCTTTCTAAAATTATTTTTGAGTGTTTATATTTAACTGCGAAAAATGTGACGCAGTATTCATTTACCGGAATTTGGGTTTTGCCGCTTTACCCGAAACAGTTCCTACAGGCATTACTACATATCTCTATGGCGCTGTGCAGTCATCTCATATTTCAATAAATTGCGCTCGCTTTCTTCAAAAAGGTCGTGGCGGTTTGTTCCGTTCGGACGGTCATTCACTTGTCTGTAAGAAGAAATTTTTCTCTCCTCATAGATACCCCGACATAA
Organism: Oscillospiraceae bacterium; assembly: GCA_015066015.1. GTDB lineage: Bacteria > Bacillota > Clostridia > Oscillospirales > Acutalibacteraceae > UBA6857. The sequence continues at coordinate 1,299 of SVPE01000033.1, read as the reverse complement.
GAAAGCAAAAATATTCCTGATTTTTGAAAATATTTGAAAAAATTTTTCGGGCATAAAAAAAGACCCCCGAAGTTTTACCTTCGAAGGTCATCAGAGTATTAAGTTTCATAACATTTGTTCAATGAAATTTTGTTTGATATTTGCCAGGCGTTTTGATACAGCACTCGCACTTTTGAAGCCAAGCTTTTCGGCAATCTCATTTTGAGAGTAGCCCTGCTTTTTCAATAGATATATTTCTTTGTCAGTTTCATTGATATTTTCAAGTACCTTTCTTTCAAGATCAATCAATTCAACTTCTTCAGTTGCATTATCCAAAGGCTCAACGGGAATAGCATCCTGAAAAGCTTCAATCAAGCCGTCAAGGGAAAGAGCTGCACCTGCCGCGCTTCTTGAATGAGTCCACTTTCTGTCAAAATCAATCTTTGAAAAATTCTGTACTACGGTTTCACTGAAATCTTCGTGAGTAGCTATTGATTTTTGCAATTCAACTAATTCAGGCACACTTTGGGTTTGAAGAAACAAGCTCATCATTTTACCGAGAAACTCATCAACAACACGGTTAAATATTGTTTCAAGCTCCTCTTCGGTCATATCATCAGGATCCTTACCTGTTTCTTCAGCATGTTTTGCTATTTCTTCAATACAACGTTCTTCGGTTATTTTGCAATAACTATCAAAGATTCTGTCAAGCGCTTCCTCATTTTCTCTAAGCTCCATTACAATTCCGGATACAAGAGTTTCATCGGTTTTCTCAAGACTGACTAACGGTGAATCATCCGAAAAGTTAAAAAGTGATGAAAGCCCGGTAAGTTCACCCATTTTCTCATTCCAACTCTGCTGAAAAATAGTTTTGGCTCTGCCGTATAAAAACAGCTCACCTTCACTTGCTTTTTTCGGGTTGAACTTTGATTTCATAGTTGTGAAATCATTTTCTTTGAAATTAGCTTTCAGGTCTTCAATGGTAATGGGACCTTCTTTTTCAAGTAGAGAAGATTTTTTCATTCTGTGTACCTCTGAATTATTACATCCTTGATTTTGAGGATATTATATTGGAAGTTGAGTGAGAAAATGAGAGAATGGTGTCGAAAAAACATATATATTAACTTTACGATGCTTTAAATGTCCTCTCTTTTAAAGAGAGGATACTTTTTTCGTTTGTGATAAACATCTTACAATAATATCAAATTATTGTAAGATGTTTTGTAAATAAAAGGAGCATTATTATGTATAGGATTAAACATTTTTTAGGAGAAAACTTTGAAAGATTTAATGCTATAATTGATTCTTTCAATGGTATGG
>SVPE01000032.1 GCA_015066015.1 Oscillospiraceae bacterium | reverse complement strand
TTTAAGGGCAGCAAGTAGCAATCCTTACGCAGTTGGCAGTCGTACTTACGCGTTAACGCGTTCGGCGAGGAATAGAGGGCTTTGCCCGCATATGAAAAACCACCCGTTTGACGGGTGGCTGTTTATTGGCAATATTGTTATTATCTTTGCTTTAATTTATATGTATATATATTATTCCGCATATATGTTCTTGCGACTTTATCGATAGTCTGAAGCCCCCGGCTCAGCCGGGGGCTTGTTGTTGATTTTAGCCTGCGTTTCTCTTTGCATTGAGCTCTTCCATAATTCTCTTGTGCTCTGCGTTGGTGATTTCGTAGTTTTTCATCGGGATGCAGGACAGCACACAGCTTACTGCTGCAGGAACAGATACAAGGAAGAACATGCCGAAGCGATAGGGCTCGAATTCGGGAGCGGTTGCGAAGAGGTAGTCGGTTGCAGGAGATTCTGCAAGTGCCTTGTTACAAAGCTCGATGTTGGCATCACTGAAGCCAACTATAGCAAATACTATGCTCTGAATGAAAGAGGAGAGACCTGCACCGAGCTTTGTGATGAAGGACTGACCTGAGAAGAATACACCGTCTGGACGGTAGCCTGTTCTGTGCTCGTCGTAGTCAACACAGTCGGCAATCATAATTGACTGGATAACCATTGAAGCGCCCATAGCAGCACCTGCAACGCCGAAGATAACGGCAAGAACTATCATCCAGTGCATCTTGTAAAGACCTGTACCGTCGATGAGGTATACTATAAAGAGAATAGCGAAGGGGATGGCGCCGACAATGTTGCAGAGGTTGTAGAGCTTCTGCTTTTCCATTTTTTCGCAAAGCTTGGGAGTGATGCCCATAGCGCCGAACTGACCGATGAAAAGACCTCCGCCGAGAAGCACCATCTGAAGCACGTAGCTCTGACCGTTACCGCCGTTGTCGCCGTAGTAGTAAGAGAGAAGGGTCATCGCAACGATGGAAAGAATCTGCATGGGAGCCTTGATAATGCCTGAGATGAGGAGCCTTCTGAAGGGCATGCAGCTCCACATGATTTTAACGTTATCAATAAAGCCCTTGTGAGCATCGGAGGGTTGTTTTACTCTTTCCTTTGCAAAGCAGGCACACTGGAACAGAAGTGAGCCAAGAAGAGTCATAGCACCGCAGACGATGATGAAGCCCCACTGGGTAGCATCTTTCGTTTCCATTGAAGCTTCGAGCTTGAGACCGACAGCCTGTGAAAGGGGCATAACACCTAAAAGGGCAATACCGCCACCGATACCTGCGATAATTCTTGCAAGACCAAGAAGCTTTTCACGGTCCTTTGAGCTTTCGGTCATAAGTGATGTGATACCCCAGATAGGAATATCACCGGCTGTGTAGGTCATACCCCACATAATGTAGGAAATACCTGCCCACACAATGATGAGGGTGTTTTTACCGGGGGTGTTGTCAAGTGAGTACTGAGCGTTTACAAAGGTAAGGAAGGTCGTTATCATAACGATTGCCGGAACATAGAAAAGATAGGGACGGCATTTGCCGTGTTTGCTTCTTGTTCTGTCAACGATTGTGCCCATCATCGGGTCGTTGATTGCGTCCCAGATTCGTGCGATACCCATGATGAAGCCGATTGCCATCTGGGGAATGAAGATAACACTCTGGAAGTAGAAGGTCATACCGGTCGAGATAACATTGTAGATTATGTTCTGACCCATAAGACCTAAAAGGTACATGTTGCGTTCTTTTGAAGTATAGGTGTTCATATTGTCCTCCGTTTTGATTTTATTCATAACCCACAGTTGAAATGCGTGGTTTACGCAGTCTGTACATTTTAAACTGTGAAGTATGTTTTAATTAAAGATTTTCGTATTTTTCAATCCATGCATCGACTGCTTCTTTACTGTATTCCACAGGCATCGTATCAGCGACGGAATCAATCATCGGGATTGATTTCAGGTTGGATACGAGTGGAGAGAGAAGTCTCACGAGTGGCAGAGCAACCGATGCTACGTGTAAAAAGTATCTTGTAGTGAGGTTTATTCCCTTGTGGAAGTCGAGCTGCTCAGCTGTCAGGATTTTCTTTTCAAGGAAGTAGTCAACATCCTTGCCTTTGCAGGTTGTAAAGAAGTTTTTGAGAATGTCGATTGTAACGAGGTCTTTGCCCAGGGTCTGAAAATACTCATATTGATATTTCCAGAGGTTTTCTTTACTGAAGGGCTTTTCCGTATCACTGCAGATTTTATCCGCAAGGATTTTGCCCGCACGCATACTCAGCACTATTCCGCTACCGTTGAGCGGTACCGTCATACCTGCACTGTCACCGACAAGAGCGTAGCCGTCTGCGACAAGAAGGGGGAGCATTTTACTAAGGGGAATAATGCCCTTCTGACCGCCCCTTAGAATTTTGTCACCGATAAAGGGATATTCCTTTTTGTAGGCATTTACGCTTTCCTCAATTTCTTCGTCTGTAAGCTCACCGGCGGTGCCGAATTTGCCGACAAGGATGTCGATGCTGTCTTCTTCGGAAAGCACCCAGTCTATGCCGGGTTTGCCCGTGTGGAAAAGCCCGATAAGATATTGAGGGTCGGTAAGCTCACCGGTCAGATTGTCGTAATAAACTCTGTAAACGTGGAAGGTTTCTTTTGCCTCGAAACTGTTTCGGATGCCGAAGCAGGGCGGAAGGCTCATCCTCAGCGGTGAGTTCATACCACAGGCGTCAATGACCATATCGGCTTTTTCTTCTGAAACCGCATTGTCCTTTTTGTACCTGATGCCGCATACTGAAAGCCCGTCAAGCAGTGTTCGATCTATATCGGCACCGAAGACGAATTTCACACCGACCTCTTCTGCTTTTCCGATAAGGTAGGCGAGAAGCTCCTTTCTGTCCATCATAAAGCCTTCGGTATCAAAGGGAATACAAAGCTTTACCGTTGATGATGGGTTTTCGAAGCCGGAGGGCACGCGGCTTCTGATAAGCTCGTCGGGCGGTCTCGGCATGTCCGAATTGTCAAAGGCGGTGTAGTCGAGGCAGTCATGCCAATCATAACCGAGTCCTTCTCTTTCGCCTTTTTCGAATACGGTTACGTCGAAGCCTCGCCGTGCAAGGTTATAAGCAGCTGTTAGACCGCCGTGACCTGCACCTGCAACAATAATTTTCTTCATATTTTTCTCCGTTTCTTTTTATTCTATATTAGTATATCATACTGAGAGGCTTATGTAAACTTGAAACTTAGTCAAAAATACTGCTTTGTTTTTGGTTATTTTGAATTGAATTACTTTTAATGTTGAAAAAAATCAACTTATATGCTAGAATAAATTGATTAAGCATTTTTTAAGGAGGTAAAGATATGCCGATTAAAATAAATGACAGCCTTCCGGCAAGAGAGCTGCTTGAAAATGAGAATATATTCGTTATGACCGAGTCACGTGCTGCAAGTCAGGATATCCGTCCGCTGAAGATTCTTATAGTAAATCTTATGCCGACAAAAATTGTGACGGAAACCCAGCTTTTAAGGCTTATGAGTAATACACCGCTTCAGGTTGACGTTGAGTTTCTTCAGATGGCAACTCATCAGTCAAAAAATACCTCACAGAACCATCTTAACAAGTTTTATCACGTTTTTGATGAAATCAAGCACAAAAAGTACGATGGTATGATTGTTACGGGTGCACCTGTCGAGCTTATGGAGTTTGAAGAGGTTGACTACTGGGACGAGCTTTGCCGTATCTTCGAATGGTCAAAGACAAATGTCTATTCCACCTTCCACATCTGCTGGGGTGCTCAGGCAGGTCTTTACTATCACTACGGTATTCAGAAGCATAAGCTCCCTGAAAAAATGTTCGGTGTTTTCCCGCACCGTCCGCTTGATCTTTATCATCCTCTTATGCGAGGCTTTGACGACACATACTTTGTACCTCACTCAAGACATACGGATATTGATTTCAACGATGTTGCTCTTTGTAAGGATTTGCAGATACTCTCTTATTCGGATCAGGCGGGCATACATCTTGTTTCTGATCTTGAGTGCCGAAATTTCTACGCTACGGGTCATTCCGAGTATGATGCCGACACCCTTGCAAAGGAGTACTTCCGTGATGTGGATAAGGGTCTTGATATAAAGGTGCCGTATAATTATTTCCCTGATGATGACCCTACAAAGAAGCCTGTTATGACCTGGAGAAACGTCGGCACGCTTATGTTTACAAACTGGCTTAACTATTTCGTTTACCAGCGCACACCTTATGATATAAGTGAAATCGGTGTGTAACAGTCTGAAACTCAGAGGTTGACGGTGGTGCAGGCGGGGAGGCACTCCGGCTTTCCGCAGAAAGCCGGAGACACAGAGAAAAACCGCTTTCGGAAAAGGAGAAAACGGATTTTTTCTGTGAGTACGCACCTGCGGTGCGTAAGGCCTCCCCGCCGTCCTGCCGTTTCCCGTAGATTCCCCATAAAGGGGTTGATCCCTATTATCTGAAAAAATACATTGAGCTATGCATAATTTTTATATCTAAACTCTTGCAAAAAATCCAATAATGTTATAAAATAGCAAATGGTGTTTTTTTAATTCTAAAAGTTAATTACGAAAGGAAAGAAACTAATGAACGTATTGAACAAGAAATCAGTTGAAGACATTGACGTAAGAGGCAAGAAAGTTCTTATCCGTTGCGATTTCAATGTAAAGATGGAAGACGGCGTAATCACAAGCGATAAGAGAATTGTAGCTTCACTTCCCACAATCAAGTATCTCCTTGATAACGGTGCAAAGGTTATCGCTTGCTCACATCTCGGCAGACCCAAGGGTGAATTCAAGCCCGAATTCTCACTTGCTCCTGTAGCAGTAAGACTCGGCGAGCTTCTCGGCATCGAAGTAAAGATGGCTAAGGACGTTGTAGGTGAAAGCGCTCAGGCTCTTGCAGCTGACCTCAAGGAAGGTGAAGTACTCCTTCTTGAAAACGTTCGTTTCCATAAAGAAGAGACAAAGAACGATCCCGAATTCTCAAAGGCTCTTGCATCACTTGCAGAAATCTATGTAAACGATGCTTTCGGCTCAGCTCACAGAGCTCACAGCTCAACAACCGGTGTTGCTGATTATCTTCCCGCAGTAGGCGGCTATCTTATCCGTAAGGAGCTCGAATACATCGGCGGCGCTCTTGAAAATCCCAAGAGACCTCTTGTTGCAATCCTCGGCGGTGCAAAGGTATCAGATAAGATCGGTGTTATCACAAACCTTATGGACAAGGTTGACACTCTCATCGTAGGCGGCGGTATGGCTTACACATTCTTTGCAGCACAGGGTCATACTGTAGGTACTTCAATCTGCGAAGAGGACAAGATTGACCTTGCAAGAGAAATGATGGAAACAGCAAAGGCTAAGGGCGTTAACTTCCTTATTCCCATTGATAACAGAGTCGGCCTTGAATACAAGCCCGATACAGAGCATAAGCTCGTTGATTCCGACGATATTCCCGACGGTTGGATGGGTCTTGACATCGGTCCCAAGACAGAAAAGCTTTTTGCTGACGCTGTTAAGGATGCAGGCACAGTAATCTGGAATGGACCTATGGGTGTTTCCGAATGGGAAAACTTCGCTTCAGGTACAGTTGCAGTTGCAACAGCAGTTGCTGAAAGCGGTGCTATCTCAATCATCGGCGGCGGTGACTCAGCTGCTGCAGTTCAGAAGCTCGGCTTTGCTGATAAGATGAGCCACATTTCAACAGGTGGCGGCGCATCACTTGAGTTCCTTGAAGGCAAGGATCTTCCCGGTGTTGTTGCACTTAACGACAAATAATTCTGAAGCTTTTCTTCAGAATTAAATGCAAAATTATAAATGCAAAATGCAAAATTAAGGGTCACTTCGTTCCGATTGTATCTGTTTGCAATTTGCATTAAACAAAAGCATTGTTTTGAGACTTTAACCAAATTTTATAATCAATGGAGTTTGCCTCTTTTGGATGTAAAATTTGCGGGTGTAACCTTTTCTGCAAGTAAAAAGTTCCCCCGCGACCACAATTTTGCATTTTGCACTTTGCATTTTGCATTTTCACAAACGAACTATCAAATAAAGGAGATATTTAAAATGAATAAAGCTACACGTAAAGCAGTTATCGCCGGTAACTGGAAGATGAATATGACACCCTCACAGGCAAAGGCACTTATCGAAGAAATGAAGCCCCTCGTTGCAGGTGCTGATTGCGAAGTTGTTCTTTGCGTACCCTTCGTTGACATTGCTACAGCAATTGAAGCAGCTAAGGGTTCAAACATCAAAATCGGTGCTGAAAACGTACACTTCAAGGCTTCAGGTGCATACACAGGTGAAATCTCGGCTGAAATGCTCAAGGAATGCGGCGTTGAATATGTTGTTGTAGGTCATAGCGAAAGAAGACAGTACTTCGGTGAAACAGATCAGACTGTAAACCTTCGTTCACTTGCAGCACTCAAGGCAGGTCTCAAGCCCATTATCTGCGTTGGTGAAACACTTGAGCAGAGAGAGCTCGGCTACACAGAGACTCTTCTTAAGTATCAGACAAAGATGGCTCTTACAAACGTAAGCGCTGAAGAGCTTAAGAATGTTGTTATCGCATATGAACCCGTATGGGCAATCGGCACAGGTGTTACCGCTACAGCTGATCAGGCTGACGAGGGTAACGGCTACTGCCGTGCTGCAATTGCAGAAGCTTACGGTGCAGACGTTGCAGAAACTGTTACAGTTCAGTACGGCGGATCAATGAATGCAAAGAATGCTGCAGAGCTCGTTGCAAAGGTAAACGTTGACGGCGGACTTATCGGTGGTGCATCACTCAAAGCTGAAGACTTTTCAGTTATCGTTAAGGCAGCTTCCGAACAGAAATAAGTAAAAGGGGCTCGCTGAGCCCCTTTTAAATGTAAAATGCAAAATGCAAAATGCAAAATTGCGGGTCGCTTCGCTCCGATTGTATCCGGGTGAAGTTTACTGACAACCAGAAAAGTCTATCCGCCATTTTGGGTATCGATTAAGATAATATATGAAAAATGTTATTGAAGAAAAAAGCTTTGATTTTGCTGTAAGAATAGTCAATCTTTATAAATATCTGACTAATAATAAAAATGAATATGTTTTATCAAAACAATTACTCAGATGTGGTACAAGCATTGGTGCAAATGTTTCCGAAGCACAGAAAGCTCAATCAAAAGCTGATTTTCACACGAAAATGTGTATTGCTCTTAAAGAAGCAAATGAAACTCTTTATTGGTTAAAGCTATTATACAGAACAGATTTTTTAACCTTAAAGGAGTTTGAAAGTACAGAGCTTGATATCAGAGAAATTATTGCCATTCTTACTGCTATTTGCAGTAAGACTTCTGACTGATTGATAAATACATTATAATCAGCAACATAAAAATTATATCTTTTTTTCTTTGCGGAATGCAACTGTATTGAGTTGCTTATTTTTCCGCGACCATAATTTTGCATTTTGCACTTTGCATTTTGCATTATTATATCAACTTTATTCGAAAAGGAGCATTTAAAAATGAACAAACCCGTATTATTATGTATCATGGACGGTTTCGGCAGAAACGATGAAAGCTACGGTAACGCTATTGAAGCTGCTGCAACTCCTAACCTTGATAGAATTATGAAAGAAAACCCCATGACCTTTATCGGTGCATCAGGTATGGATGTAGGTCTTCCCGACGGTCAGATGGGTAACAGTGAAGTAGGTCACACAAACATCGGCGCAGGCCGTGTTGTTTATCAGGAGCTTACCCGAATCACAAAGTCCATCAAGGACGGTGACTTCTTCTCTAACGAAGCACTCAAGGGTGCAATGGAAAACTGTCTTAAGAACGGCAGTGCTCTTCACCTTATGGGTCTTATGAGTGACGGCGGTGTTCACTCACACAACACTCATATGTATGCTATTGTTGAAATGGCAAAGAGAATGGGTCTTAATGAGGTTTATGTTCACTGCTTCCTTGACGGACGTGACGTACCTCCTGCATCAGGTGCTGATTATGTTCAGGAAACCTGCGATAAGCTTGAGGAAATCGGTCTTGGCAAGGTAGCTACCGTAATGGGCAGATACTATGCAATGGACAGAGATAACCGTTGGGACAGAGTAGGCAAAGCTTATGCCGCTATGGTTTACGGCGAAGGCGTAAAGGCTGAATGCCCCGTTGCTGCAATCAGAGAAAGCTACGAGACAGTTGACGCTGACGGAAAGAACCTTACCGATGAGTTCGTTCTTCCCACCGTATGCGCTGAAAATGCAGTAATCAAGGCAAATGACAGTGTTGTATTCTTCAACTTCCGTCCCGACAGAGCAAGAGAAATCACAAGAACCTTTGTTGATGAGTCATTTGACGGCTTTGAAAGAAAGAACGGCTTCTTCCCTCTTTACTATGTATGTATGACACAGTACGATGCAACAATGCCTAATGTTCATGTTGCTTTCAAGCCTCAGACGCTTGAAAACACCTTTGGCGAATATCTTGCAAAGATGGGCAAGACCCAGCTTCGTATTGCTGAAACAGAAAAGTACGCACACGTAACCTTCTTCTTCAACGGCGGTGTTGAAAAGCAGTATGACGGTGAGGACAGAATCCTTGTTGCATCACCCAAGGTTGCAACCTATGACCTTCAGCCCGAAATGAGTGCTTACGAGGTAACCGAAAAAGTTGACGAAGCAATCAGAAGCGGCAAGTACGATGCAATCATCCTCAACTTTGCAAATTGCGATATGGTTGGTCACACAGGTATTTTCGATGCTGCAAAGGCTGCAGTTGAGGCTGTTGACACCTGCGTAGGCAAGGTTTACGATGCAGTTATGGCTATGGACGGTGTAATGCTTATCACAGCTGACCACGGTAACGCTGATAAGATGTATGAGGCAGACGGTTCACCCTTCACAGCTCACACAACAAATCCTGTTCCCTTCGTAGTATGCGGCTATGACTGCGAGCTTCGCGAGGGCGGCAAACTCTGCGACATCGCTCCCACAATGCTTAAGATTATGGGACTCGAGCAGCCTTGTGAAATGACAGGCGAAAGCATTGCAAAATAAATTAACAGTTAATATTCACGACTAAAAATTAAGGGACGGTTTAACCGTCCTTTTTTTGATGCGAAAAAAATATATTATGAAGATTGATTTTTATTGCCAATATTCTCAATTTGAAATTTAAATACGCAACAGTATGTTACAATTATTTCACAAATAGTTTATAGGAGGCAAACACTATGAAAAAAATTATATCAATTCTGCTTTCAGTGCTTATGATTTTTGCCGTGATGGCTCCTGCGGTAAGTGCGGCAGAAGAAAAAGAAGTAACCATTTATCTTGAAGGCTACGGCTCAGGACTTTACGGTAAAAGCGGTGAACAGGCTTTCCCTGTAGACCTTGGTCTTGTAGAAAAGCTTGAGACAATGCTCGGTGAGCTTCTTGCAAACCTTGCTATAGCTGAGCTTACAGGTGATTACAGTGCCTACAGTCAGGGACTTTACGATCTCATTGCTCCCGGTTATGCAGACCTTATGCTCGACAAAAACGGCGAATCAAGAAAAGACGACGGTACATGGTATGACGGTCTTGGTTATGATCCTCTTACAAAGGTCGATCACAGTGGCGGCAGATTTACAGACGGCTATTACCGCTTTAACTATGACTGGAGACTTTCAGTAGAGTATAACGCTGAGCTTCTCGAAAAGTTTATCGGACTTGTTAAGGCAAAGACGGGCGCATCAAAGGTAAATCTTGTAGGCCGTTGCCTTGGCGGTAACGTAATTTCAGCACTTCTTCAGAATGCATCAGAGGAAACAATCAATTCGATTGATAAGGTTGTAATGTATATTTCCTCAACCCTCGGTGTAAGCTTCATCAGCGCACTGTTCTCAGGCAAGGTAGTTCTTGATCCTGATGCAGTTGACAACTATGTTACATACTCACTCAAAGACAATGATATTATCGGAAATGCTATTGAAGGCGAGATGTTTGAGGGACTTACCACAATCATCAACTTCATCAATGAGGTTTATGTTCTCGGCTACGGTACAGATGTTGTTGAAAGAATTGTTGACTCCGTAAGAGAGGATGCACTCGCAAGAATTCTCCGTGACTCCTATGCTTCCTTCCCGTCATTCTGGTCTATGGTGTGTCCTGACGATGTTGAGGATGCAATCGCATTTATTTATAACACTCCCGAGCTTCAGGAAGAGTATGCAGGTATGATTGAAAAAATCAGATCCTACCACGAAAATGTTCAGCTGAATGCGCAAGACAGAATGGTCGAGCTTAAAGAAGAGGGTATGGAAATTATGGTTATCTCAAAGTATAACTATGCTGATTTCCCGCTTTCTGAAGATGCCGCTCAGCAGTCAGACGGCACAGCCTCAACATATGTGACATCCTTCGGCGCAACGGTTGCTCCTTTCGGCAGCACTCTCAGCGAAAAGTATATCAAGTCAATGACAAAGGACGAGCTCAGATACCTCTCTGACGATAAGATGATAGATGCATCGACTTGCGTACTTCCTGATACAACATGGTTTATTAAGAATCTTTATCATTCAAACTTCCCGGCAAGTGTTGACGCACTTATTGATGTATTCTTTAAAAATGACGGCATGACAGTTGATACCTTTGAAGAGTATCCTCAGTATCTCAAATATGATAAGGAAACAGGTGAGCTTTCAGCTGTTACAGGTCTTGATGAGGGTGACATCATTGATAAGGATTCCTTCTATTCAAGGTCAACGGTATTTATGAAAATCATCAAAATGATTCTGGATTTCTTCTCAAAGCTTCTCGGCGGAGAAATCAAGTTACCTTTTCCTTCACTAACTCCTAAAACAACCGTCTGATTATTGATAAGACAATGCTTTGAAAAAAACAGTACAGGTATTCCGTTTAAGTGGCGGAATACCTGTATTTTTCTTGTCCTGCGATCATATACATTCTAAAAAAGGACAAGGCGGTAATTTTTAATGATGAATTATGTTTTCCCTGTTATGATTATACTGTCTTTTGTCTGTGCCGCGATTACGGGACAGATGGAGGAGCTTTCCGCGTCAGTGGTTGAAGGCGGTACAAACGCGGTAAACCTTTTGCTGCGGCTTGTGTCTATGCTATGTCTGTGGGGAGGTATAATGGAAATTGCTGACAGGGCAGGTGTGACCAAAGCCGTTTCAAAGGCTCTGAGTCCCGTAATACGGCTTATATTCCCGCGCCTTCGTAAAGAGAAGGAAGCACTTGAGGCGATCTCTATGAATATAACTGCTAACATTCTGGGTTTGGGCAATGCGGCAACACCTTTAGGTCTTGAGGCAATGCGCAGACTTCAGCAGATAAATCACGACACGTCAAGAGCAAGTGATGAAATGGTGGTTTTTGTTGTGATGAACACAGCTGCTATGCATATCATTCCCACAACAGTTGCCACCTTGCGCGGACAGTACGGCTCTGAAAGTCCCATGGCAATTCTTCCTGCTTCATTTTTAACAAGCTTCTGTGCCCTTGCAGTTGCGGTTTTGGCAGCAAAGCTCGGCAACAGAATTTCAAAGAAGTTATGAGGTGAGGTATGCTTGATAAAGTTTCCTATTGGATTTTACCTGCAGTGGTTGTCGGTACAGTGGCTCTGGGGCTTATAAAGAAAATAAAGGTTTTTGACTGCTTTATGCAGGGGGCAAAAAAGGGGATAGCAACTGTTTATGAATTGCTCCCTTCGCTTACGGGACTTGTCGTTGCGGTTACTATGCTTCGTGCGAGCGGTGCTCTTGTGATTTTTGCCGACGCTCTTGCGCCTGTTGCCGAAAAGCTGAATATTCCCTCTGAGGTAATTCCTATGGCTCTGATAAGCCCGGTTTCGGGTGGCGGCTCAATGTCTTTTTTTGAACAGACATTAAAAGACTTCGGAGCCGATTCGTTTTTAGGTCAGGTTGCATCTGTGCTGATGGGTTCAACCGATACGACTCTTTATGCAGTAACCGTATACTATGCCGCAGTAGGAATAAAGAAAGCCCGCCACACTGTTTATGCAGGTCTTGCTGCTGACTTTACCTGCTTTTTACTTGCACCTTTTTTTGTCAGAATGACCCTTTATTAATGTGCAAATTATGACAAAAAAGTATCGGACTTGCAAAATTATATAATATGTGGTATTATATATAGGAATGGTAACAAAAATGTAATTTTTCTAGTGAAGTAAAAAGGAGTATCTATGTTAAAAAGACTTAAAAGCCTTATATGTTTATTTCTTGTAATTGTGATGATTTTCGGCAGTATAAGTATCACTACTGTAAATGTAAGCGCCGCGGATGATACTATGACAAAGCTCGCTGCACTCATCAAAAAATTCCCCCACGGAAAGTACTGGAATCATACAGGCAAAAACGACCCTGACAGTGTAACTAGCTCACCTTGCAGCAGTCACAGAAACTGTGACTATTTCGGTGGCTGCAGCTGCAACAGTTTCGGCGGAGCAATTCAGTGTATGGGCTTTGCTGCAAAGATCTCATATGAAATTACAGGCGTTGACCGCAACGAATATGAGGAAGTCAGCACCCTTGATGTTTCGAAGCTGAGGGTAGGCGATATTATCCGTGCCGATTATCACTCGGTCTGTGTTACGGGCGTAAACGGAAATAATATTTCTATTGCTCATTGCAACTACGGCGAAAACTGTATTATCCGCTGGGAAACCGTAAACAAGAGCTTTTTCGGTTATGTTGATTATGTTCTTCACCTTAAGGGCAACGAGAGAACAAACACTGATATCAAGTGGCATGATGCCTATACAGGTACAATTACTCCCGATCTTCCCGACACACCCGAAAATCCTGAATACGATGTTATCGGTGACGGTGAAATCTGGAAGACTGAGGCAGACGGAAATGTAAACATCCGAAGTCAGGCAGCTACATCGGGTAATGTTGTAGGCTCAATTCCCGAGCTTACCGAGTTTGACGTTTATGAAAAATCCTTTGACGGTGTATACCTCTGGGCAAAGGTTAAGTATAACGGAATAACAGGATACTGCGCACTTAACTTTGCCGAATATGTGTCGGGCGAATATGAAAAACCGACTCTTGAATCCCCTGACGGAAAATACACAACAAAAACCGGTGTCAGCATTAAATGGAGAGCTGTAAGCGGTGTAGAAAGCTACAAAATATCCCTTTACGATAAGGACAAGAAGCTGTTGAAGGATTATACCGCAAAGGCTGACAACTATAAAATAACAGATATTAAAAGCGGAAAGTATTTTGTTAAGGTTACCTGCATGAATTCTGCGGCACCTTCATGGAATGTCTCCGGTGATATGAAAAGCTTTACGGTTGCAGAGGAAAATGTGCCCGTTACGGGTGTTTCACTGAGAAAAACCGGAAGCATTGAAGCAGGAAGCAGCGGTAAATTCAGTCCGACGGTTTATCCTGTGGAGGCAACAAACAAAGAGCTTATCTGGAAATCATCAAACACAAAGATTGCGACAGTAAGTGCCGACGGCACAGTAACCGGCGTTGCTCCGGGTCAGGTCAGGATAACCTGCACCAGCAAGGAAAACAGTAAGCTTACAGCAACCTGTGATTTTGTAGTCAAGCCGTCAGCAATAAAGACAATCCAGACTGTCAAGGGTACATCGGAAAGCACCGTAGGACTTAAGTGGTCTGAAAGTAAGGGCGCAACGGGCTATACACTTTACAGATATAACGAAAAGACAGAATCTTATTCAAAGCTTGCAGAGGGTAAGGGTACGTCCTATACAGATAAGAATCTCTCTCCTTCAAGCAGATACACCTATGCGGTCAGACCATATGCCGTTGTCGGCGGTGTAAGAATCAACGGCCCGTGGAAGCCTGTTATAGCTCAGACAACTCCTACTGCCATAAAAGTTATTAAGCAGACCGGCTCCGATACGGGTAGGGTCAGAGTCGAGTGGGAGAAAAAACAGGGGGCATATGCCTACGTTGTGTTCAAGTATAATCCCGAAACCGAAAAATTTGAAAAGCTCGGCGCAACTGTAAAAACAGGCTTTATTGATAATGATAAGCCGGCTACAAAGGTATATTACCGTGTAGTTTCCGCTATAAAGACAGGTGACGGCTATGCGGGCAGCAAATCCTCGCCGACATTGACTGCAATTACGGGCCTTGAAAAGCCTGAGGTTAAGTCATCGGCAAAGGGAACAAGCGTGACGCTTTCATGGGACAGTGTTGAGCATGCAACACACTATCAGGTTTTCAGAATAATTGACGGCAAATCAGTGCTTCTCAAAACCTTGACATCAGCTTCGGAATCCTATACGGACAAAAATCTTAAAAGCGGTGTAACCTATACCTATTATGTGCGTGCGGGTAGAGTTCACAGTCAGAGTCTGAAGCTTTATTCCAGTCAGACAGTTGTCAAGGCAAAGGTAGCGTAAGCAGACCGTAATTATAGTTAGTTTTCATCTGAAAGTCATATGCCGGGTGCTCGTGAAGACGCCCGGCAGTTTAATTTATCTTGAGGTCAGATGGATTGCCGACGCACAAAATGACTCCGAAACCTTTATGGAAAATATCCATCTGAAAAACGTGAGGCCCTTTGCCTTTCCTTAGGAAAGCCAAAGGCACACAGAAAAACTGCTTGCGTAGACGGTGAAGCAGTTTTTCTGTGTGTGAACGAGCTGAAGCTCGTTCGGCCTCACTGCACCTGCGACTTCCCCTGACCAAAACTGCTTTAATGCTTGTCAACGACTCAGATTTGTACATCTTACCCACAAATTGCACTGCTTTACCGGCGATAAATAAGCAAGTATACAATCTTATAAAACAACCAATACTGAAAGATAAAAACTGCTTGACAAATTTGACGAACTGTTATATAATTCCAAAGTGTGCGATTATGCGTACATAAGATTTTTAAAGAAAGGAGATGCTACGATTGCCTACCTTTAACCAGTTAGTTCGTAACGGTAGAGAAACACTCGTAAAGAAGCCTAAGGCACCTGCTCTTCTCAAAGGCCTTAACTCAAAGAAGAATGTTATGACAGACCATAACTCTCCTCAGAAGCGCGGCGTTTGCACAGCAGTTAAGACAGCTACACCGAAGAAGCCGAACTCAGCTCTTCGTAAGATTGCAAGAGTTCGTCTTACAAACGGAATTGAAGTTACAGCTTACATTCCCGGCGTAGGTCACAACCTTCAGGAGCATAGCGTTGTTCTCATCCGTGGCGGCCGTGTTAAGGACCTTCCCGGTGTTCGTTACCACATTGTCCGCGGTACACTTGATACTCAGGGCGTTAACGGAAGAATGCAGTCCCGTTCAAAGTACGGTGCTAAGCGTCCTAAGGCAGCCAAGAAATAATTAATTTTATTTCACAAAACTAAAACAAACAAAAACAAAATTCCGTAGTCAGACGGAAAACACTATGAATTGACAAATCTTCTTGCAGGCATATTTAATGCGATGTAAGAGTGTATATATATTTAGTATATGCCTCTGCATTGGTGCCGACGGGAATTTGTCACTCGAGTACCTATGATATCATTACTATGAAGGAGGGAAGCGCAGTGCCAAGAAGAGGCCAGATCGCAAAGCGTGACGTTTTGCCCGATCCGCTTTACAATTCAAAGCTTGTAACACGCCTTATCAACAACATCATGTATGATGGTAAGAAGGGTGTTGCTCAGAAGATCGTTTACGATGCTTTTGACATTATCAAAGAAAAGACAGGTAAGGAACCCCTCGAGGTTTTTGAAGCCGCTATGGAAAACGTAATGCCTTTACTTGAAGTTAAGGCTCGTCGTGTAGGTGGTTCAACTTACCAGGTTCCTATGGATGTCCGTCCCGAAAGAAGACAGACACTCGGACTTCGTTGGATCACACTTTACAGCCGTCAGCGTTCAGAAAGAACAATGAAGGAAAGACTTGCCAACGAAATCATTGATGCTACCAACGAAACAGGTTCAGCATTCAAGAAGCGTGAAGATACCCATAAGATGGCTGAAGCTAACAAGGCTTTCGCACATTTCAGATGGTAATAATCTTATTTGCTTAAATTCTAATAGGAGGATAAAATTATGCCAAGAAAGGTATCTCTTGAAAAAACAAGAAATATTGGTATTATGGCTCATATCGACGCCGGTAAGACTACAACCTCAGAGCGTATTCTTTACTACACCGGTGTTAACCATAAGCTTGGTGAGACCCATGACGGTTCTGCAACAATGGACTGGATGGCTCAGGAGCAGGAAAGAGGTATTACAATTACTTCAGCTGCTACCACTTGCTTCTGGAAAGAGCACAGAATCAATATCATCGACACCCCGGGCCACGTTGACTTCACCGTTGAAGTTCAGCGTTCACTCAGAGTTCTTGACGG
>SVPE01000031.1 GCA_015066015.1 Oscillospiraceae bacterium | reverse complement strand
TGAAAAATTTAAAAATCTGATTTATAATATTAGCGGATAAATCTGTTAATGTAATTTGATTATATTGATTTTTTTACTCACTTTGTACCCCCCGTTCGGGGGGTTTTTAGGAAAAACTCACCCTTTCGGGTAGGTTTTATCAGGAAATTTGAGATTTTTACGGTTTTGCGATTATTTCGGCAAAAAAAGGAAGGTGCACTTTATGAATCACCAAACTCTCATAGAAAACCAGAAAAAGAGGATAGAGCATCCGCTTTGGATGCTCGTCTGCTTCTCTATGTTCAGCTTTTGGCAGATGGGGTTTGTTTATTATTTCCTTGAACCGTCCTCGGCAGCGGACGGGAAAATCCCACTACCCATTAACATAGATTACGGTACCACACTGACAGCAGTTTGTTACATTTTGGGCATCCTTACGATGATATTTTTACCGAAGATTATCGTGTGGATACAGCGGATCGCTACGGGTGTTGCGCTACTTTCGGCAATCGCTTTCTTTCTCCCTCTACCGGACGATATCCTGCGCTTTAACATTTACCTGCAGATTTTCTGTTGCTGTCTGATGATCGGCTTTGAGACCTTCCTTGTGGTCAACTGCTTTTCTGAAAAAAGCAGTATCAAGTATCTGACCTTCGGCTACGGCATAGCGGTGTTCCTGATCGCTTTTGTTCAGAATGAGGTGGTATCTATTCCGTTCTCCACCTTCCGCTTTGGAATGGTAGCGGCGCTTGTACTTTTGTTTATTTTCTTTCTCCGTATGCCCACGGGAAAGGAGCATCTGCCGCAGTTTGTGAAAAAGAGCGACGGTCTTGTCCCACCGAAGAAGATGATGTGGGGGGCTTATCTTATTGCCTTCATTGCTGCGCTGATGGGCGTTGGCGGTCCTGCGGTTGTAGGCAAGGTCGAGCACGGCGTGTCTATTATGTATTTAGTAGTGGCTCTTTCAAGCTTTACTATGTATTTTCTTCATAAGAAAGCGAACATTCATCCCTTCCTCATAGCACCCCTGTTTGTCGGACTCGGTGGGTTCGGTTTTCTTGTAATGCTTGTGTCCGCATATGTTCCCGCACTTTCCTATGTCGCCTGTGCACTCATTGGATTCGGTATGACAGTATGTATGCTCGCTCCGCTTTACGGTGTGCCGATTATGAAAGCCTATCCGTCAAGATACGTAGCCTCCGTAATTATCGGGCTTGCCATCACGGCGGTTCTTATCCATGCGGTTATTGCCGAGATGTTCCTCGGTGCACCTATCGCACTGTATATCTTTTATGCGGTTATCATGGCGGTGCTTGTGTTCGTTTTTATGCAGGTGGAGCCGTTCCTTATGTTTGCCCTTCGCCGTCGCATTGCCGACGAGGAGACCACTGTCGCAGCAGAGGCTGAGGAGCCTGCTGTTCAGGCTTCACAGACCGAGGCAAAAGTCGAATCCAAGGTCACTGCCGATACAGATACCACGGATGATCCGCTTTTAAAGTTCAGTCCGAAAAAGCGCGAGGTTGCAGAGCTTATCTGCATGGGGTATACCAACAAGGATATTGCAGAGTCCCTTGTTATTTCCGAGCATACCGTGAAGGATTATGTGAAGGATATTTATTATGCACTTGATGTTCACAGCCGCATAGAACTCGCTGCCCTGGTGAACAACTACCGTTTGACAACCAAGAAATAACAAAATCATTTTTACATTCGATGAATTCAGAAGATATAACCCGTAAATCGCAGCTACTCCTGTTATAGTCCGGATTATCGCACTGGTCGCGGCACTTACCATAACGTCATTTACGGTAACTTCAGTAATTATTAATCCCGCAGGTAGTTGCCTGCGGGATTAATTTGTTGTTACGGTTATAGTATTTTTCGGTCTGTTTATACATATATCAGCTCATCGCATACGATTTCTGTTGCCCGTTCCTGAATGTTTCCCATACGGCAAATCCATTCAAGCTGATTCTGCTCTTTAAGTTGCTCTGTGACGCCTTCCGCTTCTTTCATCTGCTCAATCAGAAGGCCGTACATTTCATTTGCTTGACGGTCAATATCTGCAAGATAAGGCCAAAGTGTACATTTAGTTATCATAAGCATAAACAAACCTCTCTTGTTGTGCTCAAGGTAGTTCTTATGCATCGTTCCCCACTTTCCAACAGGAATATTTGCTTGTTCGGGTGGCAGGATAATGTTCGGAATTTTAAAGTCGCCAACCTGTCGATAAGTTATCTTTGTTTTGTTTGCCATAGTTCTGTCCTCCTTATTTTTCATATGTATCAATGAGTTTTAAAAGCAGTTCGTCAACATCCTCTGTGGGTAAATCTTCTGCTAAGAGCATATTACGAAACTCATTCATACCATTGATAAGTAAATTGCATTCAAAGCTGTTGAGTTTAAGTTTGATTTTCTTGCGGAACATAAAATTTTATCTCCTTATATTTTGTAATTACATTGTACAAGGAGGCTCGACTTTTGTCGAATGTGCGAGATTATTATTTTACAAAAGTATCATATGTAAATCTTGCACCCAACCTGAAACCTGAAATAAAGCTGTCAGAATTACTTGTTGTTGAAAATTCAACATAAGCACTGACATAGTTTTGAAACAGCTCCTTATCTTCACCGTCCAATCTTTCAGTAAGCTGTTCTTCTTTCTCTGCGAGGTTGCTCAACTTCTTTTTGAGTTTAGGAGTTAATTCCGAATTTACCTCCTGCGGCTCAAGGTTTCCATAGAATAATTCTTCAATTATATTTGACATTATGTATTCCTCCATGTTACTCTGTTTTTAACTCAAATATGACTTTGGCTGCTGAATATATAATGTCTGTGCCAGGTTTACTTGTATTTAGTAAATCCCTTATGAGCACCCGCACCAAAGCTCAGTAGTCAGAAGGCTGCTGAGTTGTTTTTTTATGTTACTTGAAGGAATGCGAACGGGACTTGAAGCCTAAGAGGGTGAGAAGCGTTAAGAAAACAGTTCGGTGAACTGTTTTAAGCTTCGAAGTCCGATGCCGGGTACCGAATGCGAAGCATTGGGTCGGCAAGGATGCAGGATTTGCGAAGCAAAGCCGCTACACAGGCAACAGAAATAAGCGTGGGGAGATAAAAGTTTTTCTTCTTAGTATTATTGAATTACTACATCCTTACTTGAAGGCATAAAAACAAGACACCTACCGTCGGGTAAGTGTCTTGTTTTGAAAATTAGACTTTAACAGTTGTCAGTTTTCTGTAATGTAAAATATTACATAAGCTTAAGATAAAGCTCCTTGATTTCCTCAACGCTTGTATCTCTGGGATTACCGGGACGACAAGCATCGTCAAAGGCTGACTGTGAAAGGAAATCAATGTCCTCCGCTTTAACAATCTCTTTAAGGTCAGCAGGAATGCCAACGTCAATTGAAAGCTGCTTAACAGCATCAATAGCTGCCTTGCGTGCATCTTCAAGACTCATTGCATCAACGCCGTTAACCCCCATTGCCTTTGCAATGTCTCTGTATTTTTCGCCTGTGGCAGGTGCGTTATATTCCATAACAGTAGGAAGGATGATAGCGTTTGCTACACCGTGGGGCGTGTCATAAACTGCACCGAGAGGATGTGCCATTGAATGCACAATACCAAGGCCCACATTTGAGAAGCCCATGCCTGCTATGTACTGACCGAGAGCCATGCCCTCTCTGCCCTCAGCTGTATTTTCTACTGCACCGCGAAGGCTCTTTGCAATAATTTCAATTGCCTTGATATGGAACATGTCGCTCATTTCCCATGCGCCCTTTGTGATATAGCCCTCAATAGCGTGAGTGAGAGCATCCATGCCTGTTGCTGCGGTAAGGCCCTTGGGCATTGAAGCCATCATATCAGGGTCGACGACTGCAACAACGGGAATATCATGCACATCAACGCAAACCATTTTTCTGTTCTTTTCAGCATCAGTTATAACATAGTTGATTGTAACCTCAGCGGCTGTACCGGCTGTTGTGGGAACTGCGATAATGGGAGTACACTTATTCTTTGTGGGAGCAACACCTTCAAGAGAGCGTACATCTGCAAATTCAGGATTCTCAATAATAATACCGATTGCCTTTGCCGTATCCATTGATGAACCGCCACCGATTGCAACAATACAGTCAGCACCGCTTGCCTTGAAAGCAGCAACACCTGTCTGAACATTTTCGATTGTAGGATTAGGCTTGATTTCGCTGTAGATTTCATAGGGAATTTCAGCAGCATCAAGAATATCTGTTACCTTCTTTGTTACACCGAACTTAATAAGGTCAGGGTCTGAGCACACAAAAGCTTTTTTGAAGCCTCTTGCTTTAATTTCTGTTGCAATTTCTGCAATTGCACCCTTGCCGTGATAAGATGTTTCGTTAAGTACAAATCTGTTTGCCATAATACTTACTCCTTTTTATTAGTTAAGATTTGAAAATCTTAATTATATTTTACACCAATATACTGTATCAGGTCAACAGTTTGATACATATTTATACTCACAAAAACACACAAACCTCTTCCCTTATTTAAGAAGAATTTCTTATTTTCTTTTTTCCGTACAAAGTGCAATCAAATCCTCAACTCTTGCAGTAGCAAGACACTCTACTGTGTCTGATGCACCGTAGTAGATTTTTACCTCTCCGTCATCTTCAAGAATCATACCTCCGGGGAAAATTACATGCTTACGGAAGCCCGACTGTGTTTCATAATAGGTTTCGGGAGCAATAAGTGGAAGCTTGCTCATACCGACGATTTTTGTCGGGTCATCAAGGTCAAGAAGCATAATTCCTGCACAGTATCTTTTCTTCCATGATCTTTCCCAACCGTTCTTTCTTCTTTTGTTATCCTTATCTACTGCATGGAAAATTGTAAGCCAGCCCTTGTCGGTTTTAATGGGCGGTGCTGCAGGTCCTATTTTATCATTGGCATAGGGAACATCCTCGACAGCAAGAACAAGCTCAGTCTCACCCCAGAATTTAAGGTCGGGAGATGTTGAAAGCCAAAGGTCAAATCTGTCCTTGCCGCCCCTTGAATAAACGGGGAAGGGTCTTTCAAGACGAACGTACTTGCCGCCGACTTTTTCGGGGAAGAGTACCATGTTGCGGTTGTCGGGAGCGGAAGCACTGATAATGTTTATGTTTTCAAAACCATCATCAATTTCAGCGATGCAGCCTCGCACACCGTGACGGGTATCCATAGCCATACAGATATAAGGCTTGCCGTCAATAACTGTAATTCTCGGGTCATAAAGCCTTTTTATTTCGTCCTCGGGTAAAAGATTTTTGTTGTCAAAAATCGGTTTGTCTTTTACCTTCCAGTTAATGCCGTCGTCACTTGTGGCAAAGCCGAGAGAGGTTTTGAAACGCACCTTAGGATAAGTTTTTTCCGTAGGTCCGTAATCGTTACGAAAGACCATAACATACTTCCCTTTGTATTTGGCAACACCTGCATTAAAAATCAGTGAAGCTTCATAGGGTATATCATCTTTGGTAAGAACAGGCTTTTCGATTTTTCTTATACACTCTGCACTGCAAAGCTTCGGTTTTAAGGCTTTCATTGTTCCATCTCATTTCAAACATATTTTTTCGCCTGAATCTGACGATTTATAAATAGCTAAAAATTCCTCTACTGCCTTTCCGCCCTCGTATGCGTCTATGGGGAAGGATTTATTGTTTTCTATACAGTTATAAAAATCCTTTATAAGAGGAGAGTGACCGTTTCCCCAATAGCTTTTGCCGATAAAATCAGTCTTGCTTTTTGAGCGAAGCTTTTTTGCCTTGCCGAGGATTATAATATAGGCGTTGTTACCCTCTATACGCAAGGTAGCTCTCTGGCAGATTATGTCAATCATAAAAGGTCGGTTATCCGAAAAGGCAGTGGTGGCATTAAAAAGTGCAGTAACCCCGTTTTCGTATTCGAAAAGTGCGTGTACCGTGTCCTCGACTTCAATAACACCTTTCAGATGGTCATTGAAGGTGTGAGCCGTTACAGAAACCGTGTCGCTGTCTATAAGATATCTCATTAAATCCTGAGTGTGTATTGCCTGATTGACTGTAACTCCGCCGCCTTCTTTTGAAAGCTTACCGTGCCAGTCATCATTGTAGTAGTCTTCACCACGGCTCCAATGCACAAAAGCTCTTGCCGATATAACCTTGCCGAAAAGCTTTTTGTCAATAATATCCTTTACGGCAGTGACTGATTCAATGTATCTGTTCTGAAAGCATACACCGAAATTGGCGGTGCTTTTATCCTGAGCCTTGCGAAGCTCTGAAAGACCTTCCTCAGATATAGCACAGGGCTTTTCACAAAGAACATGAATACCTTTTTCAAGAGCCGCAACAGCCATAGGCACATGAAGATAGTGAGGAGTGCAGATATGAATACAGTCAGGTTTATCCTCGCTGAGCATAGCTTCAAAATCATAATAGGCCTTACAGCCGTATTTTTTAGCCGCAGCATCAGCGCGGTCTTTTTTTATATCCACAACTGACGAAACATCTATGCCTTTAAGACTTTTCAGAACTCTGAGATGATTACGTGAAATAGCACCGCAGCCTACTACTGAAACTCTCATATTTTCACTTCCTTAAAAGGTACTGCTCATATCCTCGGTTACTTTTGAAACTACGTCCTCTTTAGCTTTTGATGATGCCGCTTTTTTCATAAGAAGGGAATAAAATTTATCTTCGTCTATTGGCAAAGTAACAGTTTCGTTTGTCCATGAGGAAAGATGAGCGGCATTAGAAATCATAAGGCCGTTTATGCCCTCTGTGCCTTCGGCAACAAGAGGGGTGCCGTAAAGGATATGGTCAGAAAAAGCATTGAGCACACCGGGATGCTGGTCGTTGATTCCGTCGGTTTCAACTTCGATTTCTTTATAAGGTATGCTAGCAAATCCATTTTCGCAGTTAGCGATATTTTGGGGTAAAGGCTCTTCAAGCTCAAAGAGAGTTATTTTTTCACCTTTTTCACAGACAAGCTTTGCCTTGTCCATAGTGATTTCAAGTCTGTTTGAGCCGGGGAAATCACCTGTCGATGTTACAAATACACCGGTTGCACCGTTCGGGTACTCAGCATAGATTGTAACATCGTCTTCAATTTCAACATCATGCCATTTACCCTCGTGGCAGAAGGCTCTTACTTTTGACGGCATACCGCAGATCCATTGCCATAAGTCGAGCTGATGGGGAGACTGATTGAGAAGAACGCCTCCTCCTTCTCCGACCCAAGTGGCTCTCCAGCCGCCTGAATTATAATAAGCCTGAGTGCGGTACCAATCGGTGATAATCCAGTTTGCACGGCGAATTTCACCGTACTTTTTGCTATCAACAATTTCTTTGATTTTTCTGTAAACGCAGTTAGTTCTCTGATTGAACATCATCGCAAAGGTTTTATCCTGCTTTTGGGCAAACTCATTCATTTCACGGACCTGCTTTGTGTAAACACCTGCAGGCTTTTCCGATACAACGTGAAGTCCATTTTCCAGTGCCTTCATCACAAGCTCGGGGTGAGAGTAATGGGGAGTACATATAATAACTGCATCGACCTCGCCGCTTTCCATAAGCTCTTCAGCTGAAGTAAAGGCTTTTGCCCAAGGGAGATTTTCTTTTGACCAAAGGAGTTTTTCCTCGCAAGTGTCGGCAACAGCAGTTATGCGCATGCCTCTGACCTTACCGGCAAGAAAGCTTTTGGCGTGGGAGGTACCCATATTACCCATACCTATAATGCCGAAGCGGATGGGATGGATTTTATTTACAACACCGTACATTGCATCAGCGGCAGCCTTGAAGGATTCGGCATGACTCGGGTAAGCATTGACTTTTATTTTTCTTACACTGTTAACCACTGCTTCAAGTTTTCCCAGTCCTTCAAAGACCTTGAGGTGAGGCTCAAGAGAAAGAATAACAGCTTTCTTATGCTTGTCAAAGCTTCTCAGAATTTCTTCAACATTGCCGTCACCCTCACCTGCAGGTACTACATCGGAGTTCTCAAAAAGAGCATCCTTGATATGGAAATATTCTATGTAATCTTCAAGCAGGTCATAAGCCTTGAGAGTATCAACACCGCACTGTACGAAGTTTGCAGGGTCGAAAACTGCTTTGAGCTTTCCTTCGCAGGCTTTGAGGATGTCAAGGCATCGTTCTGCGTTATCGCCGTATATACCTTTTTCGTTTTCGTGACAGCAGATAAGACCCTCGGAAATTGCATAGTCGGTCATAGCCTTTACTCTGCGGATAACCTCATCTCTGTATTTTTCGTAAGAGTCTCCCTCGCTGAAATAGAAGCTGAAAATTCTGATGTACTTTGCTTCGAGAATTTTTGCAACTGCAACAGTATTCTTGAATGCTTCAAAATGAGGCGCAAAATCCTCTTTGATGTTGATTTTACCGTAGCCCGAACCGATAGAAGCAACCTTCATTTCCTCGCGGTCAATCTCTTCTTTCATTTCTTTTGCTTGCTCCACTGAGAGATTGTTTATATTAAGAGACTTACCGAAGCCGCGAAGCTCCATATGTGTAATTCCGTTTTTCTTGCAGGCAGCTATCTGTCCGCCGATAGTTGCTTCTCCTGATTCATCGCAGAATGCTGAATAAATAAAATGTGCCATTATTACAGCTCCTTTACCTTAATAGCTATATTGTTTCTATTATACATCTATTTTGTTGTATTTTCCTTAAATATTTTGATGAATGGAAGGCTTTTTCTTTACTTTTTTGATATCATCTGATTTCATAAATCTCAACAGGGCCTGAAAGCCCACTTAAAAGAAGATTCTTTTCAAACTCCAATGCTCTTGCGTGGTAAGGCCCTATGTGCTTCCGCTCCCACTCCTCGGGTAAATCGAAATAAACAAAGGTATTTGAGGCAGTGTTTGATACAGTTATAATCAACTCGTTTTCCTTTTTCAACAGTGCTTTATCAATAACTGCTTCATAAGGCGGCATAAAAAGCTCTGCTATCTTTGTGCCGTTTAAAATCACCTCACAACTATAATGTATATCACCAAGTGATATTATCAAATCCTTTGATTTACTGTCATAGGTAAAACTTGTCCTGTACTGACATTTACCTGAAAAATCCTCACCGTATAAGGCTGACCAGTCGCCGCACACGGCAGAGGTTTCCTCACCGTTGACATCTGTATAATTCATACCGTTTTTGTTGAGCATGAACTTTTTTATCTGTTTTATTCTGAAGTATGTCAGTGTGCAGATTCTTTCGCCTTTTTTTGGTGCTTTTTCCTCAGCTGTCTTATCACTCCCCGTTATGAAAGCTTTTATTTCACCGCTTTCGAAGCAATAGTTGTCACTTGTTAAATATAGTTTTTTGTTAAGTGCATTAAGTTCTCTTGTACCGTCGGGAAGTTGTATTTCAGCATTTACTTTTTCAGCACTCTCATTGAAAACAAGACATATTTCACAATTACTGTATTTTCTTTTATGTACTCTTAACTGTCCGTTATCACCCAAAATGTCAAGTTTCGGGAAATATTCAGCATTATCCTTATGGTAAATCTTTCCGCCGCCATTTACGAAAAATTCAAGGCGGTGCTTTACTTTGTCGGGCATATATTTATCCGCCGGGATATAAACTGTCCTGTATTCGGCTCTGCCCATGGCAAGTATGCCTTTTTTCAGCTTTTCTTCGTCGCAAGTAAGTATAAGGTCATCGTCAATAATATCAAACTGACCGTGGTTTCTTTCTATCTGCTTTCCCGTTTCTTCATAGTCTCGAAGCACGGTGTCCGTGTCCTCATCGTTTGCCCACAGTGAACGCATAGGCAGATACAGAGCACATTCCGTGTCGGGTTTACCGCCCCGCATAAGATATTGTAGGGATGCCATATATCGATTAAACTCAGGAAGATATTCTGCACCGGGAAGCGTATTTGAAAAAAACGGACGCTGTCTTACAGCATAATAACCCTTATCATCATACATAAGAAGCATAAAGTTGAGAACATTGATGCCCCTTACAAGCTGATAGCCGAGTATATATCGCATTTGTTCATAGGTCATTGTTCCGTAAACGGAAAGGGATTCCGTAAGGGAAAGCCCAGAGCCTGACTGCTCTGCCGCTGAAGAAGCAAGACGGGGGAAAAATCCGCAGTCCTTGCCGGGCATAATCTGTCCCCATATAACATCTACACCGGGTACATCTAAAAGTCGAAGCTGTCTTAAGGGATGATGAAAGCTTTTTTGGAAGCCGTAAGGCTCGTTATCTTTATCAAGATGACCGGCAGAAAGCAAACCGTTTTTATTGCACCATTTTTTGATGGGAGTAAAATAGTTTTTAGCAAAAAGATCGGCGCATATATCGTGATATATGATATTGAATTCGTGGTCATTATGTTTTTTCATCTTTCTGAGAGAAAGTCTTTTACCTGTACGCTTCTTATATTCTTCTTTTATGCTTTTTGTAAAAGGCAAAGCACCTATATCAGGCTCGTCGGTGAAGACAAGAGGACTGAATGATTTGAAGCTGTCACCCATTTTTTCTTTATGCTTTTCGTGGGTGAGAGCAATGAATTTTTCAGTTGCTTTTATGTTTGTAAGGTCAGCCTTTGAATTTGTTTTTACCCGTCCTTTTTCAATATATGTCAGCCGTAAATCTTTGCTATCCTTTGTTACAAGACCGTTGGCGTTACCTGAAGGCCAGCCACCCTCATCGTAAAGCCAAAAAAACATCTCTTTTGATGAGGCATAATCTGCCGCAAAAGAAAGCATTTCAAAATACTCGTCAGAAAGATAAGGTGGCTGAAGATTTGTTATCATCGTTTTCGGTCTGAACTCTTTAGGCAGAGGGATTACATAAACTCCCCGGATGTTTCTTTCAAACATTTCATCGAGCTGTCTTTTTATTACTTCTTTGCTTAATACTTCATTCCACATCCAGGAATAGACGGGATAGTATATGTTATCGGGAGTGAAAAACTTTTCTGTGTCAAAACTGAAGCTGCTCATTTTTCATCCCCCTTACTTTTTTTCTGAACCTTTTTCGGTGAGATACCGTAAACTTCCTTGAACTTTTTTGAAAAATAATTGCTGTCCTCGAAGCCGCAGATTTCAGCAACCTGAGTGATATTTTGTCCTTCTGCACTTCTGAGAAGCTGTTCGGCATACTGCAATCTTAAAGAGTTTAGATATTTTGAAAAGCCTAAGCCTGTTTCTTTTTTGAACAGTCTCGAAAAATGCTCAGGGCTTACGGAAAACATTTTTGCCAGAGAGGAAAGAGTTATGTCCGAAGCAAAATTCTCCTTTATATATGCTACCGCCTGCTCAATCACCCTGTTACCGTCGTCAATGTCAATGCAGGATTCGGTGTTACGCATAAGCAGATAAAACAGTGAATGAGTATGGCAGGAGATTATTTCATCAGAAAAAGAGTCCTTCAGGTTATATTCATTTTCTATTTTATCTAAAAGCTTTCTTACCTCATCGGTTACAAAGGGGTTTCTGTAAAGGTAGTTACCCGTGGAAATGCCTGACTGTATAGAAGCAGGTATGTACTCACAGGTGCAGTTGATAAGTATTCTTGAGTGTTCTATGTTATCGTATTTTGTGTGGTGAATTATACCGTCGGGGATTATCACAATATCACCCGACTGAACATTATAAACCTTGTTGTCGATAATATAGGTGCAGTTGCCCTCTTCAAGAAAATATATCTCATAAAGAGAATGGTAATGGGGCCAGGAAGCGCCCGTTTCGGCAACTCTTTTACTCATACCGTGGTGAAAGTATAAATTATCATCGGGGTCAAATTTAATGAAGCTCATAATGCACCTCCCTGTTTTCTTGAGGTGATAATAGCATTTCATATCAAAAAAGTCAAGAAATTAATAAATATCTGTCAAAATATTTAAGGAAAACATAACAAATTAGATGTATTATTATAATGATAAATTATCAGAAAGGTATGATTTGTATGAAAACAGTTATTAAAGTTGTTATTGCGGTTTTACTTGTTGTTGCAATAGGCGCAGGAGGCTTTATCGGATATAAAAGCTCACAGGGCATTTCCTATGATGTTTCGTCAGCAGAAAAAGTAGGTACAGATGTTGAAATTGTGTCAGAGAATGATGACAGCGTTACCATTAAAAAGAAGAGCGACGGCGAGTTTAAGGTGTTGATGTTTACTGATACACATTTTTGCGGCAAAAGAGAAAAGGACATAATGTGTGCTGAATACATTGTCAAAAATATAACCGAGCAAAAGCCTGACCTTGTTATTTTCGGCGGAGATAACATTTCAGGAGGCTTTACTAAAAAAAGAGCAACCGAATTTGCTGTTCTTATGGAAAACCTCGGTGTTTATTGGGCGGCGGTGCTCGGTAATCACGAAGGTGAAGGTTTCCTTGCTGTATCAAGAGAAGAAAATGTTGAGATTTTCTCATCTTATGAATACTGTCTTATGCGTGAAGGCAAAGAAGATATTGACGGACACGGAAATTATACTGTAAATATTCTGAACAATGACGGTACTCTCAAAGAGGTATTCTTCTTTATGGATTCAGGAAGTTACATGTCCGATGAACTAAAAGCACAGTACGGTGTAACGGATGACGATGAGGTTTACGACGGCATCAAGACCTCACAGGTTGAGTGGTATAAGGAAAAGCACGATGAAATTGAAGCTGAATACGGCAAATTCAAGTCTGTAACAGTTGTACATATTCCGCCTTATCAGGCAGAGGGTAATTACGAGAACACTCATTTTGCTTATGGCGAAAAGCGTGAAGGTGTTTGTGAGTCAGGTTTTGATGCAGGACTTTTTGATGCTCTAAAGGAAAAAGGCAGTACTCAGGCTGTATATTTCGGTCACGACCACGTGAACGATTTCGGCTATGAATATGAAGGTATTCTTCTTTCATACATCCAGTCATCGGGTTACAGTTCATATAATATGGAAAGCAAATTCGATTCACCCGAAAACGAGTGGATTCAGGGTTGCACGCTTCTTAACATCGCAGAAGACGGCACTTATACTGCCGAAAGAATATTCAATCATCAATAAAAGGAGTTTTATTTTATGAGATACATTGATAACAAAGCTGAAGATGTAAAAATTGCTTACATAGGCGGCGGCTCAAGAGGCTGGGCGTGGGGACTTATGAGTGACCTTGCAACAGCAGGTGATATGAGTGGCAGAGTTGAGCTTTATGATATAGACTTTGAAGCCGCAAAGGCCAATGAAGTCATCGGAAACAAGTATAACAATCTCCCTGATGCAACATCAAAATGGGAATATAAAGCAGTTGAAACCATAGGTGAGGCTCTGACAGGTGCAGATTTTGTCATCATCTCCATTCTGCCCGGTACCTTTGATGAAATGGAAAGCGATGTTCATGCTCCCGAAGAATACGGTATTTATCAGTCTGTCGGTGACACAACGGGTCCCGGCGGTGTTGTCCGTGCTATGAGAACACTTCCGATGTTTGAGGAAATAGCAGAAAACATAAAGAAGTATTCACCCGATGCGTGGGTTATCAACTACACCAATCCTATGACCCTTTGCGTAAAGACCCTTTACAGAGTATTCCCTGAAATTAAAGCCTTTGGTTGCTGTCACGAGGTTTTCGGCACTCAGGACGTTCTTGCTAAGATGGCGAGTGTTCTTTTCGGTGAAGAGATAAAGAGAAAAGATATTAAGGTTAACCCAATCGGTGTGAATCACTTCACATGGCTGACAAAGGCAACCTACAGAAATATCGACCTTTTCCCCTATTACAGACTGTTCTGCGAAAAATATAAGGACGGCTGCACCGAGTATGTTGACCCCGTCTGGCTTAAGGGCTTTCACGGTAATGCTCACAAGGTTAAAATTGACCTTTTCCGCCGCTTCGGTTATATTGCCGCCGCAGGCGACAGACATCTTGCTGAATTCTGCGAGGGTAAGTGGTACCTTGAATCTCCCGAAAGAGTTGAAAGTATGCTCTTTCACCTTACTCCCGTGTGGTCAAGAAAGGACGAGCTTAAAGAAAGGCTCGAAAAAAGCAAGAGGCTTTTAAGCGGTGAAGAGGAAATCAAGCTTAAGCTTACGGGTGAAGAGGGAGTCAAGCAGATGAGGGCAATTCTCGGTCTTGGTGATTTCGTAACCAATGTCAATCTTCCCAACCGAGGACAGATTCCCAATCTTCCCCTGGGCGCAGTTGTTGAAACAAATGCTTCCTTTACATCGGGTACGGTAACTCCAGTAGTGGCAGGCGAAATCCCAAAAGAAATTTATCCTCTTATTTCACGCATCTGCACTCAGCAGGAGGTACTCTCCGATGCTATTGCAGAAAGAAATATCGATAAGATTTTTGAGGTGTTCGCTAACGATCCTCTTGTTACCTGCTCTCTTTGTGAAGCAAAGGAGCTTTTCAATAAGATGGTAAACAACACAAAGGCTTATCTTACCGATTATAATCTCGGCTGATAAGAGTGGAGAAAATATGAAAACATTACCTTTTATTTTTGCGGTTGTTACTGTATTGCTACCTGTTATAACACAGAAAACAGGACTTTCGAGGAAGTACGGCTTTAAGATGAAAATGCTTTGTGCATTTATGTATCTTATCACGGGTGTTGTCTCGGCAGTTGCCGTTTACAGAATAACGGCTTATTCGGTTATGATACTCACAGCACTCGTTTTAGGTATGCTTGGCGACTTCTTTCTCGAATATAAATCGAAAAAGTTTTTTCCCTTGGGTGCCGCATTTTTTGGAATCGGACACATCGTTTACAGTTACACCTTTCTTTTTGTCGGTACCTACAAGGCTTTATCTCACATTGAAATAGTAGCCGGAATTACTCTTGTGCTTTCAGCGGTTACTCTGCTTTTTGCAAAAGTGAAGCTCAGGCTGAAGAGTAAAAAGAAACTGATTTTAGCTTATGCTCCCGTTTTGATTTTTGCCTTCGCCTCAGCTCTCGTTAGCGGAATGCTTGCAATGAGTGTGGCAAATCTTTCATATGGCTTGTGCCTTACAGCGGCAGGTGTGCTTTTCTTCTTGTCTGATATTATGATAGGTATGGGTAAGGGCGGATTTGACCGACCAGCATTCCTACGCAATGCTGTTTCCTATACCTATTTTGCAGCACAAGCACTTTTTGCTCTGAGTATAATTTTTCAATAAAGGGGTGAATGTATGAAAAAAGAATTTATACCCGTGTTCCGTTTCGTAATCTGCAGTGATGCACACATTGAGGGAATAGGCTCACCGGGCTATAACAGACTGAAGGAAGTAATAGATTATTCTCTTGGTTTTGCGGCTGAAGCTGAAGGTCATAAAAGGATTGATGCCCTCTTTGTTGCAGGTGACATTACAAACCGAGGCACAAAGGCGGAATTTGATGCTTTCGGGGAGATATATAATTACGGCACAAAAAAGGGACTTAAAATTCTTTGCACCGTTGCAAAGGGTCACGATTCCATAACTATGGGAAAGAAATCCCTTGAATATTTCAAAAGCATCACAAACCAGAAAACTGATTTTCACAGAGTTATCGGCGGATATCATTTTATAGGGCTTTCAACCTGCAACACAGATAAAAAGTACTATTCTTTTTCGCAGAAGCTGTGGCTTAAAAAACAGCTTAAGTGGGCTGCAGAGCAATCAGCAGATAAGCCTGTGTTTGTTTTTCATCACGAGCATGTGAAAAACACCGTTTACGGAAGCAGTGATTTTGACGGATGGGGTAACAGATTTTTCGGCGGTGTGTTTGAAAAATATCCCAATGTGGTTGATTTTTCGGGTCACTCACACTATCCGGTAAATGACCCACGCTCGGTATGGCAAAGGGAGTTTACTGCCTTCGGCACAGGCTCACTTAAATATGTTGAGCTTACTGTGGATGATGACAGAAAGGTGCATCCCGACTTCTATGACAGCTGCGCTAACTTTCTTATAGTTGAGCTTGATAAAAACAGCAATATGCGTGTTTTCGGCATAGATGCTATGGAAGAGGAAATACTGTGTGAGTATTATCTGAAAAATCCTGCCGATAAAAGCAACCGTGAATATACCCCTGAAAAGCAGCGCTCCCGTGCAGCTGCACCCTGTTTTGCACAGAATGCCGAGCCTGATGTGGACAAAAGCAACGGTGACATTTATGTTGCCACATACCCCGAAGCTGAATGTGCGGACAAAACTCCGGTGTTTATTTACAGAGTATATGTTGAAAACGAAAAGGGTGAAACCGTAAAAAGCGAAAAGACAATTCCGTCAGACTATTATCTTTCCGGAAAAAATGAAGAAATCCGAACCTGTATCGGTATGCTTGATAAAGGCAGATACAAGCTTAAAATCCTTGCTGAAAACGTTTATGGTTTACAGTCTGAATATATAGAGAAAACAATAGAAATATAAAGGAGAAAATCAAATGGGAAAACTTAAAGACAAGCTTCAGAAATTTATGGAAAATCCCGATGTAGCCTTTAAAGAGCAGGTCGGCTATGTTTCGGGCGTGTTCGGTAACTGTATGGGCCAGGATTCCGTAAGCACATACACCGACCAGTTTATGTATGACTATATGGGTCTTAAATCGAGCCATGTGGTAGCTATGAAATCAACCACCACAGCTGCAAATATTCTCATTGCACCCATCGTCGGTGCACTGCTGGACAATAACCGTTCGGGCA
>SVPE01000030.1 GCA_015066015.1 Oscillospiraceae bacterium | reverse complement strand
TTCTTTTTCGTATTGACTTATGTTTCTGTATTCTCTTGGCATAATAATTCCCCCTATGGTAGTTTCTTTTATTCTACCATAGGGGGTCTGTTTTTTCTATTGTCCGTTTTTAACGGACTTGTTCAGATTTGTAAAGCACCTGCTGATTTTTTGCATCTGACTACTGCCTACTTTTTAATTTTCTCCCAATACTCCTTCGCAGCCTGCTCGTTCTTGTTCTCTCCGTGAACATAGTAGGTCTTGTTTTTGATGCGGTCGGGCAGATACTGCTGTGCTATCCAGTGATTCGGATAATCGTGAGGATATTTGTAGAACTGACCCTTGTTCTGATTGTCCTCGCCGTCGAAGTGCTTGTTCTGAAGCTGGCGGGGGATGGGGCCTGAGTTGCCGCTTCTGAGGTCTGATGCGGCGGCATCGTATGCAAGGTAAGCTGAGTTTGATTTCGGACTGTTGCAAACAAGCACAACGGCATTTGCAAGTGGAATTCTCGCTTCGGGTAGACCTACCATAAGCGCAGTGTCTACAGCTGCCTTGACAATAGGGATTATCATCGGGTAAGCAAGTCCCACATCCTCGTTGGCACAAACAAGGAGTCTTCTCATCGCTGAGGGCATATCGCCTGCTTCAAGAAGTCTTGCAAGATAGTGAAGTGCCGCATTTGCATCTGAGCCGCGCATGCTTTTCTGAAAGGCTGAAAGAATGTCGTAATGCTCGTCGCCCTCGCGGTCATATTTCATTGCACTTTTCTGGGTGAGCTCCTCTGCTTTCTCACGGGTAATAATAATTTCGCCTTTTTCGTCGGGCAGGGTGCTGAGTACGCAAAGCTCGGCACTGTTCATAGCCTTTCTCACATCTCCACCGCAGGAGCGTGCAATGTGAAGCACGGTTTCATCGTCGGCGGTGATTTTTATGCCCTTTTCCTCGGAAAGAAAGTCGAAGGCTCTTCTGACTGCAGGGATAATATCCTCTGCGGTAACGCTTTTGAATTCAAAAACGGTGCTTCGGCTTAAAATCGCTCCGTGAATGTAAAAATAGGGATTTTCCGTCGTGGAGGCGATGAGAGTTATCTCGCCTCTTTCAATGTAATCGAGCAGAGTCTGCTGCTGCTTTTTGTTGAAATACTGAATCTCATCAAGGTAAAGCAGAATGCCGTTGGGTGCGGCAAGGGTGTCAAGCTCGTTTACGATTGCACGTATATCTGCCGTGCCTGCACTCGTGCCGTTGAGCTTGTGGAATTTTCTGTTTGTTTTACGGGCAATGATTGAGGCAAGTGTTGTTTTGCCTATTCCTGACGGACCGTAGAATATAAGATTTGGCAGCTCGCCTGACTCAATGATGTTTCTAAGAGCCTTGCCTTTTGAAAGGAGATGTCCCTGACCGACCATTTCGTCAATACTCTGCGGTCTGATTCTGTCTGCTAAGGGTGCTTTCATCATGTCACCTCAAAATAATTGATCTGTCTGACGGTTGTAAAAACCGGTCGCCGATACCGACAGCCTAGTGCCGGAAACACCTATTACTGTTTAAAATCCGAGATTTTCGTTTACAAGAATAACGATTATTCTGTCTTTGTCTCTGCTTCTTCTTGTGATTACCACCTGGTTGCAGATGCAGTCGGGACTGTAGCAGTCGTGGCATCTGCCGTCAACGGCACAGGGTGTATTTTTGCTGAGTCTTACAGTGTTCGGAGGGGAAGCGATGTTTCTCACTCTGTGAAGGGCTTCGGGAATGTCGGTTGAAACCTTGTTCATACCTGCGATTACGATAACGTGCTCGGGTCCGAAAATGAGGCTTGCAACACGGTTGCCGTAGCCGTCAATATTAACAAGCTCACCGTCAAGAGTGATGGCGTTTGTACCCATAATGAAGTAGTCACAGACGGAAACCTCTTTGTAGAAATCCTTCATTTTATCTGCGGGCTGCTTTGCTCTGTCGAGTATTGTAAGGCTGGGATTTTTTTCGAGTTCTTCAACAACACCGCACTGCTTCATGCTCATTGTGCCGCCCCAGCTGATGCTTTTGCCGTTGCCTATAATTTCCAGAATTTTATTGCGGCAGTCCTCCTTGCTTTCACAGTAGAAGGCAGTCATATTTCTTTTTTCGAGATTTTTTATAATTGTTTTTGCTTGGTTTTCTCTTGCTTTTTTTAAGTTTTCCATATTGCACCTCGTATGCGGATTTCGTTTTTTAAAATTATAACAAAATCGGAGATGTATTTCAATATTATTCGGCAAGGTTTTATTCATAAAAAAATTAACAGTAGTTAAGCGGAATTTTGTGCAGAAACTAAAGATACAGATTGTTGTAAAGTAAAGTCTGCATCTTTTACTTGCTTTACAACCAAAAATAACAAATTAAAAAAAATATTTAGTGTATATTCACCAAAAAACAGTAAAGAGCCTTTTCTTTTTGAAAAAAAGGTGGTATAATACCCGAGTTGAATAGCGACTTCAGATGAACAAGCGGATTTTTACCCTCGTTTTTCAGCTTTTTTCCGCGTTGTTCTGTTGGTATATATCGGGTGTATGCCCGGGAATTTTAAAGTTCCGAGTTTTTTGACAAAAAAGGAAAGAGGAGATTAAACTTTGGAAAAGCTTGTAATCCACGGCCGTAACAGACTGTCGGGAGAAATAGAGATAAGCGGCGCAAAGAATGCTGCTGTTGCAATAATTCCTGCAACTCTTCTTGCTCAGGATGTATGCAGAATTGAAAATCTTCCCAATATCAGCGACGTTACCTGTATGTTCAAGATTCTCACCCAGATGGGTGCTCAGGTAAAGATTATCAATAAACATACTGTTGAAATCAATACCAAGACAGTAAATTCTTATATTATCCCCCATGAAATGACAAAGCAGCTTAGAGCTTCATATTATCTTATAGGTGCACTTCTCGGCAGATATTCAAGGGCAAAGGTTGCTCTTCCCGGCGGATGCAACTTCGGTGTCAGACCTATCGACCTTCACATCAGAGGCTTTGAGCTTCTCGGTGCAAATGTAACGGTAGAAAACGCTATGATCAACGCTAAGGCGGATTACCTTACCGGCAGCTCAATCTATATGGATAAGGTTTCTGTAGGTGCAACAATTAACATAATGCTTGCCGCCGTTAAGGCCAGAGGACTTACAATCATTGAGCACGCTGCAAAGGAGCCTCATATTGTTGATCTTGCAAATTTCCTTAATGCTATGGGTGCCGATGTAAGAGGTGCAGGTACAGATGTTATCAAAATTCACGGTGTACAGAATCTTCACGGCTGCACATATTCAATAATTCCCGACCAGATTGAGGCGGGTACCTATATGGTTGCTGCTGCAGCAACAGGCGGCGACGTGCTTATAAAGAATGTTATCCCCAAGCATCTCGAATCAATCACGGCCAAGCTTCTCGAGTGCGGTGTAAGCGTTACAGAGTATGATGAAGCGGTAAGAGTTGTTTCTGACGGTAAATTCAGAAAGTGTAATGTAAAGACTATGCCTCACCCCGGCTTCCCGACAGATATGCAGCCTCAGATGGCAGTGCTTCTTACGGTGGCAAACGGCACAAGCATTGTTTCTGAAAGTGTGTGGGACAACCGCTTCAAGTATATTGAACAGCTTGTAAGAATGGGTGCAAATGTTCAGGTTGACGGTACAATTGCTGTTTTTCAGGGTGTGCCTGAGCTTACGGGTGCTCCGGTAAGAGCCGATGACCTTCGTGCAGGTGCGGCTATGATTATTGCAGGTCTTATGGCTCGCGGTAAAACTGAAATTGAGGATATCATTTATATTGACCGAGGTTATGAGGACTATGTTGAAAAGCTCAGAAACGTAGGTGCAGATATATACCGCAAGACCATTGTTCCCGAAGGAAATAAAATGGGAAGTGCTGGCTGATCAGAATATTCAACTGCCGGAGAAGAGTAGTCTTTTTCGGCAGTTTTCAAATTTATTGCGGAGGTAAAGTTTTGCGTTTTTGTTCATTGTTTTCATCGTCGTCGGGCAACTCGACCTTCATAGGTTCGGCGAAAACAGGTATACTCATAGATGCCGGTGTAAGCACCAAAAGGCTCAAGGAAGCTCTCATATCAAGAGAGATTGATCCTGCCTCTCTGGGCGGTATTTTCATCACTCATGAGCACAGTGATCATATCAGGGGAATGAGAATACTCGCCTCAACCTACAATATTCCCGTTTATGCCACATCGGGTACGATGGATTTTCTTGAGGAAAACGGACACGTCACATCCAAATTCCCTTTTGAGATAATCGACGGTAAGGGAGTGGAAATAGGTGATATTTTTATCAGACCATTCAGCACACCTCACGACAGCGCTGACAGCTGCGGATATCAGATAAGCTTTTCCGATGGGCAGAAGGCTGCAATTGCAACGGATACGGGTTGCGTTACTGAAAAAATGAGGGAAAACATCCTGGGCTGCAGTCTTGTTATGCTTGAATCAAATCACGATGTGGGCATGCTTCAGAACGGACCTTATCCCTATTATCTCAAAAGAAGAATTCTCTCTGACAGAGGTCATCTTTCCAATGACAGCTGCGCTGAATTCGTAAAAGAGCTTGTAAGTAAAGGTACAAGCAGAGTTTTCCTGGGACATCTCAGCGAAGAAAACAATTTTCCTGACCTTGCATATCAGACCTGTCTTGCGGCGCTTTCTGAAATAGGTGCGGTCAACGGAAGGGACTGCATACTTCAGGTTAATGAAAAAGAAAACAGTTCGGCTATAATACGCTTCTGAGGTGAGCTTATGATAAATCTTAACATAATCTGTATCGGCAGACTCAAGGAGCAGTATCTCAGAGATGCTTCAGCTGAATACATAAAAAGAATGCAGACTCTCTGCAGACTTACCGTAACGGAGATTTCTGCGGAAAAGCTGAGCGACAATCCTTCGCAGAAGGAGATTGAAAGAGCTCTTGAAGCAGAGGGGAAAAAGATAATCGAAAAAATACCGAAGGGTGCTGCGGTTTTTGCAATGTGCATCGAAGGAAAGCAGAGAAGCAGCGAAGAGCTTTCGTCTGAACTTGATACTCTTGCTCTTTCCGGCGTGAGCAATGCCGTGTTTATAATCGGCGGCTCATTTGGGCTTTCCGATGAGGTAAAGGCTAAAAGCAAGTACAGACTATCTATGAGTAAAATGACCTTTCCTCATCAGATTGCAAGAATAATGCTTCTTGAACAGCTTTACAGAGCGGCACAGATTTCACTAGGAACGAGATACCATAAATAATGCAGAGCTTATAATCTGCTGATAATAAGGAGGAAATAAAATGTTTATTCTTTTGAAAAAAATTGTTGCTACACTGCTTGCTTTTGTTATGGCTTTGCTTTCAGGCTTTGCCGTACCTGAAGAAAAAAAGTGTGATCCTGCTTTTACGGGTAGCTTTGTTCAGTCCTGGGCCAGCAGCTACTGGAGCGATGACCAGTGGGAAAGCGAAATGGAGTATATGAAGGACTGCGGACTCGAGTATCTCGTTGTTCAGGATCTTGCAACAAAGGGTGCTAATGCAGACGGCGGTAAGTGGACACTTTACTATGACAGTAGTCTGCCTGAGTTTGAAAATGCCGACAGAAGCGAAAACGACGTTCTGGAAAAGGCTCTCTATCACTGCAAAAAGGCGGGAATCAAGGTCTTTGTGCCTCTTGCAATGTTTGACGATTTCTGGACAGAGACTGCGCTTACAAATCAGTATGCCGAGGTCTGTAAGGTGAGCGAGAAAATGGCAGAGGAAATTTATGCAAACTATTATGAGGGCTACGAGGATACTTTCTTCGGATGGTACTTTGTTCCTGAAATCAACAACAATATTCTTAACGTAATCGGCGTAAAGAGACTTGCTGACGGACTTAACGGAATTCTCGGAAAGCTTACGGAGCTTGACGGATCGCTTCCGCTTCTTCTGAGTCCTTTCTACACAAATTATCTTTCAGGCGGTACAGCCATAACTCTTGCACAGCTTGTTAGCTTTTTCCATTATACTGAGTTCAGAGACGGTGATATCTATTGTCCTCAGGACGCAGTAGGTGCAGGCTGGACGAATGTAGACGATCTCAAGAAAATTTGGACGCTTTACAGTGAAGCAATCAAAACATCTGATGCCGATGTGAAGCTCTGGGCAAATGTTGAGTGTTTCACAAGTGCAACTGCTGACACACTTACTGACGGAATTACCGGACCTTCCGCAACGGAAAATACTGTTTCCGTTCCTGCTACCTTTGACCGGCTTGTATATCAGATGACTGTTGCTTCGGCGTATGCAGAGAACATTATAACCTTCTCCTTCAATCACTATTACAGTCCCAAGTTTGCAAGCTCTATGTTTATGGAAACCTACAAGGATTACCTTGACAAAGGCTTCGTGCTTGAAGAAGAATGCCCCTCAGCAGTGACCGGTCTTGAAAAAGAGAGCGTGGAAAACGGTATCAAGCTTAGTTGGAATGAGTCACAGGACAATTTCGGTGTTGCTTATTACAGAATTGAAAAGGACGGCAGATTCCTTGCGAGAGTTGAAACCTATGCAGGCGGAGAGACTGTATATGAGGCTGAAGGAGCAGATGTTTCATCTGTTTATACAGTAACTGCATTTGATGCTGCAGGCAATGCTTCAGAATCTGTAAGCGTTTGACATAAAAAAATCCAAAAAACACTTGATAAATCAGAATAATAGTGCTATAATACAGATAATCTCTATGGTAGAGTGGGCTTTTTTGGGAAGGCCCACTCTTCTTTATTGCAGAATCGGGAAAATCCCGTGTTACAATTGAATAATAAAAAAGGAGTGGTTTTATGGCAAAAGGCGGAAATACCGTCAAGACGGTGTGGGAGCTTGCACAGCCCATTGCTGAAGAGCTGGGACTTCGCTTGTGGGATGTACGTTTCCTCAAGGAAGGTTCGAGCTGGTACCTTCGCATCTTTATTGATAAGGACGGCGGAGTAAGCATCGATGACTGTGTTGATATGACTCACGCAATAAACGGTCCTCTTGACGAAGCAGACCCCATTGAACAGGCTTACTTTCTTGAGGTAAGCTCACCGGGACTTGAAAGAGAGCTTGTAAGAGACGAGCATTTTCTTTCCTATATCGGTGCACAGATCAAGGTGAAAATGATCAGACCGGTTGAGGGTAAGAGAGAGTTTTCAGGTGTACTCGAAAACTACGATTCAGGAAGCATCACAATAAGATGTGAGGATGAAAGCGGATTTACATTTACAAAAAAAGAAGCGTCATGGGTTAAGCTTGACGATTTTGATATGTAAAAAATTTTAATATAAAGAAAGGTGAACGACAAAAAATGAACAAAGAATTTTTTGAAGCAGTCGCACTGCTTGAAAGTGAAAAAGGCATTTCCTCAGAATATATTTACGATAAGATCAAGGCGGCTATCATCTCTGCTACAAGAAACAGCTATGGCAACAAAGACAACGTAGTATGTGAAATCAACCCCGAAGAAAAAACAATGAAGGTTTATGTTAAAATCAACGTTGTCGATGAAATTCTTGAGCCCGGTGCAGAGATGACCCTGGAGCAGGCAAGAAACTATGATCCCAATGCTCAGGTAGGCGGAATTATCGAGCTTCCCCTTGAGCCTAAGAAATTCGGCAGAATCGTTGCACAGACAGCCAAGAGTGTTATCCGTCAGGGTATCAGAGAGGCTGAGAGAGATCTTGCCGCAAAGGAATTCCAGAACAGACATCAGGAAGTTGTTACTGCAAAGGTAAATATGGTTTATTCCGATACAGGTGATGCTTCAATAGAAATCGGCAGAGCAAATGCAATTCTCAACAAATCCGATATGATTCCGGGTGAAGAGCTTCAGCCCGGTCAGCTTATCAAGGTTTATGTTGCATCCATCAGCCAGGAAAGCGGTTCAAGCTATGCAACAATTTCAAGAAAGCATCCCGGCCTTGTAAAGAGACTTTTCGAGCAGGAGGTACCTGAAATTTTCGACGGTACAGTTGAAATCGTTTCTGTTTCAAGAGAGGCAGGCTCAAGAACAAAGATTGCCGTAAACAGTCATGACGAAAACGTAGACGCAGTAGGTGCCTGTATCGGCCCCAGAGGTCAGAGAGTAAGCAACATTGTAGACTGTCTCTGCGGTGAAAAAATCGATATCGTACGCTACAGCGAAGAGCCTGAAAAGTATATCTCCGCAGCACTTGCTCCGGCTGAGGTTCTTTCAGTAACCGTTGACGAAGGCGGTGCAAAGGTCTGCCGTGCAATTGTTCCCGACAGTCAGCTTTCACTTGCAATCGGTAACAAGGGTCAGAATGTACGCCTTGCTGCAAAGCTTACAGGTTGGAAAATCGACATCAAGCCTCTCAGCGCAGCAGCAGAATAATAAGAGGGCAGTACAATGACAGCGAAAAAAATACCGATGAGAAAATGCCTCGGATGCGGAGAGATGTTTCCTAAAAGGGAGCTTGTCCGCGTTGTAAAAACAAAAACGGGCGAACAGGACGGTCAGGAAACCTACAGCATCAGCCTTGACAAAACAGGTAAGGCTGCAGGCAGAGGTGCGTATGTGTGTAAAAAGGTAGGATGCCTTGAAGCCGCACAGAAGGCAAAGCGCTTTCAGAGAGCACTTGAGTGTCAGATTCCCGAAGAGGTATTTGAAAAAATGAAGGCGGAGATTGAAGACGATGAATGATAAGTTTCTCAGCCTTCTGGGTATGGCGAGGAAGTCAGGCAAGCTTTGTCCCGGTCACGATGCCTCAATCTCCTCAATAGTCAAAAATCAGGCAAGGATATGCATTGTTTCCGTTGAAGGCTCCCCAAGACTGAAAAAGGAAATGAATCACGCCTGCACTTTTGACGGGAAGAATATTCCCTTACTCATTGTTAATTATACGGTTCCGGAGCTTTCGGCAGCAATCGGCAGTAAGGCGGCAGTAATTACCGTCACTGATGAGGGCTTTGCAAAGGCACTGGAAAAGAGATATGACGAAATCAGCCGTGAGGCTGAAAATTAAGGCGGAAAGGATTGACACTATGCCAAGAGAAAAGTACAGAGTACATGAGGTTGCCAAGGATTTTGGCCTTAGCAGCAAGGATATTATTGCTATTTTAGAAAACTACTCCGAAGAGCCCAAGAAGCACAGCACTGCGCTTGAGGATAAGGAGCTCAACATTAT
This sequence comes from Oscillospiraceae bacterium, assembly GCA_015066015.1. Lineage (GTDB taxonomy): Bacteria > Bacillota > Clostridia > Oscillospirales > Acutalibacteraceae > UBA6857. The sequence goes on along the minus strand of SVPE01000030.1, from coordinate 8,408 downwards.
TTTCGATACCCTTACACAGAAAGCGGAGGTTGCTTCCTTTGATGCTTACTTTGCTGCAGGTGAAAAGGCAAAGAAAGAAGCTGCACAGGAAAAGGCAGAGCCTGCTAAGAAGGAAGAGGTTAAGCCTGAGGAAAAGAAGGAGTCGGAAAAGGCAGATAAGAAGCCTGAAGGCAAGAAAGAAGCAGTCAGGGAAGACAAACCCTCAAAGCCCGCCGCTCAGAAGGAAGGCGTAAAGAAGGATGCTCCCAAGGCTTCCGAGAAGAAGCCTGTTCAGCAGCAGAAGCCTGCCCAGTCTCAGCAGAACACTCAGCCCAAGAAGGAGAAAAGCGACAAGCTTCAGGCAAGAACAAAGGGTGAAAAGAGACGCGTTGACACAAGAAGCAGCAACGTTGATCTTGAAAAGTACAACGAAAAATACGAGGAAATCGCACCTGCAAACCGCATGAACGATATGGGCTCAAACAAACAGAAGCTCAAGCAGAAGTCACAGCAGTACAGAAAGCAGGGTATGCGCTCCAATAAGAGAGAAACAGAGGCAGAAAAACTTAAGAGAATTGCCGCTGAAAGAGCAAAGAAAACTCTCACAATCAAGATTCCTGATGAAATTACTGTCGGTGAGCTTGCTGAAATGCTCAGAAGAACAGCCGCTGAGGTTATCAAGGAAATGTTCAAGCTCGGCACAATGGCTACAGTAAATCAGGTTATCGACTTTGATACAGCTGAAATCGTTGCAACAGAGCTCGGTGCAAAGGTTGAAAAGGAAGTTGTTGTTTCCATCGAGGAAAGAATCATCGACGACCATCAGGATGCAGAGGAAGATCTCCTTCCCAGAGATCCCGTTGTCTGTGTAATGGGTCACGTTGACCATGGTAAGACATCAATCCTTGATGCTATCCGTAACGCTTCCGTAACTGCAACAGAGGCAGGCGGTATCACCCAGCACATCGGTGCTTACAGAGTTGACATCGACGGTCAGAAGATCACCTTCCTTGACACACCGGGTCACGCCGCTTTCACATCAATGAGAGCAAGAGGCGCTATGGCAACTGACATCGCAGTTCTTGTTGTTGCTGCTGATGACGGTATCATGCCTCAGACAATTGAAGCCATCAACCACGCCAAGGCAGCAGGCGTTCAGATCATTGTTGCCATCAACAAAATGGATAAGGAAGGCGCAAACCCCGAAAGAATCAAGCAGCAGCTCACAGAGCACGGTCTTGTTCCCGAAGAGTGGGGCGGTGAAGCAATCTGCGTTCCTGTTTCGGCAAAGACTCATATGGGTATTGATAACCTTCTTGAATCAATTCTTCTCGTTGCTGAAATGTCGGAGCTTAAGGCTAATCCCAACAGAGCTGCAAAGGGTGTTGTTATCGAAGCAAGACTCGACAAGGGACGCGGTCCTATTGCAACTCTCCTTGTTCAGAACGGTACACTCAATGCAGGCGATATCGTTGTTGCAGGTCAGTCCGTAGGCCGTGTAAGAGTAATGAGCAACGAAAGAGGTCAGAGAATCAAGCAGGCCGGTCCCTCTGTTCCTGTTGAGATCACAGGTCTTGATGTTACACCCAATGCAGGTGACACCTTTGACGTTGCTTCTGACGAAAAGCTTGCAAGAGAGCTTGTTGAAAAGAAGAAGCACGAAGCAAAGCAGGCAGAATGGAATGCACAACAGAAGGTTACACTCGACAATCTCTTCTCTTCACTCAAGGAAGGCGAGCTCAAGCAGCTTAATATCATCGTAAAGGCTGACGTTAACGGCTCTGTTGAAGCAGTCAAGCAGAATCTTGAAAAGCTTTCAAACGAGGAAGTAAAGGTCAGCGTTATCCACGGTGGTGTAGGTGCAATTAATGAATCCGACGTTCAGCTCGCATCTATATCAAACGCTATTATTGTAGGCTTTAATGTACGTCCCGATGCAAATGCGGTTTCTCTTGCTGAAAGAGACAGTGTTGAAATGAGAATGTACAGAGTTATCTATGATTGCATCGAGGAAATCGAAGCTGCTATGAAGGGTATGCTTGCACCTAAGTTCCGTGAGCTTGCTCTCGGCAGAATCGAGGTAAGAACCGTTATGAATCTCTCCTCAGCAGGTAAGATAGCCGGCTCATATGTTCTTGAAGGTAAGGTGCAGAGAAATGCACTTATCCGTGTTGTCCGCGACGGTATTGTTATTACAGAGGATTCAATCTCATCACTCCGCCGTTTCAAGGATGATGTCAAGGAAGTACAGACAGGCTTTGAGTGCGGTATCGGTCTTGAAAAATTCAACGACATTAAGGAAGGCGACATTTTTGAGTGCTTCATGATGGAAGAGTACCGTGACTGATTGTAAATACCGATTCTGATTTATAAATCAGTTAAATATGTTAAGAAAGGCTATATTAATACTATGGCAGGTTTCAGAATTGACAGAGTAAGCGAAGATATTCGCAGAGAAATAATTGCCGTTATACGCGAGCTTAAAGACCCGCGTGTAACGGGCAAAATGCTCACTGTTGTCCGTGTTGAGGTCAGCTCAGACGCATCATATGCAAAGGTTTATGTAAGCGATCTCAAGGGCATCGAGTCAGCAAGGGAGGCGGTCAAGGGTCTTACCGCCGCAACGGGCTACATCCGTCGTGAGGTCGGTTCAAGACTTCACCTGAGAAAGACCCCTGAGCTTAAATTTGTTGCCGACGACTCAATTGAGCAGGGCTTCAATATGTTCAAAAAGCTCGAAGGCAAGGGTGAATGATATGTTAGTTGATTTTACTCAGGCAGTAAATGAACTTAAAGAGGCGGAGGATATACTTATCCTTTGTCACAGAAATCCCGACGGTGATACTCTGGGAAGCGGCTATGCTCTTCTCAGGGCACTCAGGGATATGGGAAAAAGAGCAAGTCTTTCCTGCTATGACAGAATTCCCGATAAATTCCATTATCTGCGCAAGGGTCTTACGCCGGTTTCCTGTGAGGATAAATTCATTGTAAGCGTTGATGTTGCAGAAAGAAAGCTTCTCGGTGAATCAGTTTCAGAAAAGTACGGAGACAGAATAGACCTTTCCTTCGACCATCACGGCACATCAAGGCTCTTTGCAAAAACGACCTACTGTGAGCCTGATAGTGCTTCGGCGTGTGAAATAATCTACAATGTGATAAAAGCTCTCGGTGTAGAGATAAGTGCAGATATTGCATCCTGTCTTTATACGGGTATCAGCACAGATACGGGCTGTTTCAGATATTCAAATGTGACACCCCGCACTCACCGTATAGCTGCAGAGCTTATCGAAAAGGGCGCAGACCACAGCAGAATAAATGTAAGAATGTTTGAGACAAGAACTCTGGACAGTATTATGTTTGAAAGAATGTGCCTTGATACGCTTGAATGCTATGCCGGAGGCTCTGTTGCGGTTATAACCGTCACCGTGGATATGATGGAGCAGTGCGGCGTTGACAGATCGGCAATCGACTCGATAAAGCCCATCACAAGGCAGATTGACGGCGTTGAAATCGGTATCACCGTAAAGGAAGAGGAAAACGGTAAAACCGGTGTTTCCGTAAGGACAGGCGAAAGCTTCGATGCATCGCTCATATGTGCTCACTTCGGCGGCGGAGGTCATGCAAGGGCTGCAGGCTGTGAAATGGCTCTTTCTCCTGAAGAAACAAAGATGAAAATACTCGAATATCTCTACAACGATGTGCTGTAAGCGGGTTTGAATAGGTGCTACGGATTACCGGATGGTTAAAGTAAGCTTCCTCAGAGAAATACGAATCAGTCAGACATATGCGTACAGTATGCTTCTGATGTTGAAATCCGTTATCAGAAAGGGTGTGAAACTATGACAGGCTTTGTGTACATTGATAAAGATGAGAATATGACCTCGTTTTTTGCGGCAAACAGACTCAGAAGGATATTTTCAACGAAAAAAGTCGGTCATACGGGCACTCTTGACCCAATGGCGACGGGCGTGCTTCCCGTTGCAGTAGGCGGAGCAACAAGGTTTATAGATTTTATTCCGGACAGCGACAAGGCTTACAGAGCACGGTTTCTTCTCGGAAAAACCACAGACACCCTTGATATAACCGGTCAGGTGCTGGAGGAAAAGGAAGTCACCGTTAAAAGAGAGGACATAGAAGCTGTTATACCGGAATTCACGGGAGATATTTATCAGCTTCCGCCTATGTATTCGGCACTCAAAAAGGACGGAGTCAGACTCTATGACCTTGCAAGGCAGGGCGTAGAGGTTGAAAGAGAACAGAGAAAAATTACGATTCATTCGCTTTCACTTACCTCCTACGAGGACGGAAATGAGTATGAGATTGAAGTCTCCTGCTCGAAGGGAACTTATGTAAGAAGCCTTATCGACGATATCGGCAGAAGGCTCGGCTGCGGGGCAGTTATGACAGCTCTCAGGCGCACAAGGTCAAACGGTGTCAGCATAAGCGACTGCATTACTCTCGAAAAGCTCGCTGAGCTTCAGCGGCAGGGAGAACAGGCAGCTGCGCTTCACGATGTTGACAGTCTGCTTGACTATGATATAATAAAAGTTACAGACAATCAGGCAAGGCGCTTTTCAAACGGTGGCGAGCTTGATACGGAAAGACTGAAGGTGAATCCCGAAACGGGTATTTACAGGATCTACACACATCAGGACAGATTTCTGGGTCTTGGTGAAATAACAGAGGATAAAAAACAGCTCAAAGTAAAAAGGGTTTTCGTTGAGCTTTAAACCGGAGGCGGCTTATGTTTAAAATACCCGAAAAAATTAAAAAGCAGGGTACAGCAGTTGCGCTTGGCTATTTTGACGGCATTCATCTCGGTCATCAGGCTGTGCTGAATACGGCGTTACGCTACGCAAAAGAGCAGAAGCTTGTGCCGGTTATAATGCTTTTTGACGTGCATCCGAGAAAGGTGATTCTCGGAAAGACACCGCCAATGCTGAAAAGTGAATACAAGAAAAGAGAGTTTCTTGAGAAAATGGGATTTACGGTTGTGCCTTTTAACTTCCGCGAATCAATGAATTACACTCCCGATGAGTTTATAGAAAAAATACTTATTGAGGGGCTTAATGCAAAGGTTGTTTCCTGTGGCTTTGATTACCATTACGGAAAAGACGGCAAGGGAAATGCCGACACTCTTCACGAAGAGTTTGAGAAGAGAGGAATTACGGCAATAGCTGAGGCTCCCATACTTTTTGACGGGCAGAAGGTTTCTTCAACCGCCATAAGAGAGTATATTGCAAACGGAGAAATCGATAAGGCGAATGCAATGCTCGGCAGACATTTTTCTTATGATTTCGTTGTGCGCAAGGGTGACGGACTTGGCAGGGTTATGGGATTTCCTACGATAAATCAGTGCTTTCCCGACGACCATGTTGTGCCGAAATACGGTGTTTACGCTTCGAAGGTCTTCATTGACGGCAAATGGTATCCTGCGGTTACAAACGTAGGAATAAGACCTACAGTTTCTGCAGAAAATATGCGCAGCGAAACCTGTATTCTGGATTTTTCCGGTGATCTCTACGGAAAAAACGTTGAGGTTTTCCTTATAAAATATCTCAGACCCGAAATAAAATTCCCTGACCTCAGAGAACTTTCGGCACAGATAGAAAAGGACATAGAACAAGCAAGGATTATATATGACGAGGTGGAGAAAAATGGCTGAACTTAATGTAAAAGCAATATTCTTTGATTTCGACGACACTCTCCAGAGCAGAAAGGGCGCTTACCGACTTTACTGCGAGTCCTTCCTTTCAAAGTATTTTCCTGATATTGATCAGGATGAAAGACTCAGAAAGCTTGACGAAATGGAAGAGTATGTCGACGGCGGATATAAGGACAGAGAGGTTTACTTCCCTGAAATTATCGAACTGTGGAAATGGGAAAATCATCCCCCTATGCAGGAGCTTTATGACAGCTTCAACTACGATTTCGGAAAGCACATTGTGATGCTCGACGGTGCAATTGAAGTGCTTCAGGAAATTAAAAAGAGAGGATATATTCTCGGATGTATAACAAACGGCGTATCCTCACTTCAGAATATCAAGCTTGATACGGCAGGCATCAGAGATATGTTTGATGTGGTTGTGGTTTCAGGTGATATCGGAATCTACAAGCCTGCCAGAGGCATTTTTGACGAAGCCTGCAAAAGGGCAGGGGTCAGAAACGAAGAGGCTCTTTTTGTCGGTGACCATCCTGTTAATGATATTCAGGGTGCTCTGGGCGCAGATATGAAGGCGATAAGAATGAATTATGGAGATTTCTTCGGAAAGGGTCTCGGCAATGAGGGTGTCGAGGCGGAAATCACCGAGATAAAGCAGCTTCTCAACTATATCTGATAGGGAGAATAACATATGATTTGTAAGAATTGTTCAGCGGAATATAACGACAGCTACTCATTTTGTCCGTCCTGCGGCACTCAGAAGCAGGATGAGATGGTTTCGTTTACCATAGAGGAGGAAGAATTCTATCCGGAATATGCTTCCTACGAGGATGAAAGGGAATATGATGTTCCCGAGTATGAGGGTGATGAAGCTGAGTCTGTTTCCGAAGATGCAGAAGGGGAAAAGGAACCTGAAGAGGTTCCCGAAATAAAAAAATCAGGAAAAGTTATTGCTGAACCTATGAGCAGAACTGAGAAAAAAGCAACTGCTCTTATAATAATAATTCTTTGTGTTGTTGCAGTTGCGGGCGCACTTCTTACTGCGCTTAATATCAGGACAGAAAATCTTGTACCTCAACAGCAGCCGCCGAAGGCTGTGGCACTCACAAAGCTTTCGGCTGAAGAGGAAGCACTGCTTGAAAAAGAGCTTGCTGAAATGTTTACTGTGCTCAGATGGAGTTTCGACAGTAACGAATCAGATGCGGAGATGTTGCTTTCAAAAGTGAATCCTGCAGACAGCGGAAGTATTTACTACAGACTGGGCGGAACAGTGCTTCAGATTCAGACAGTTGCAGACCCGGCAATGCGCTTTGCTGACGAATACGGTGAGTATGCATACTATAAGGTTGAAGCGGCTGAAATCAAAAAGATTCTTGACAGATTCGGTATAGCATCTTACGGGGATGTCAATACTGAAAACTGTTATTATTACGACGGATTTTATTATTTCAGATATATTCCGTCGAAAAAAACTCCCGTTGTTACAGCGGATATTGTAAAAAGTAAAAAGGTGCTTGACGGCAGCTTTTATGCAGAGTGTATTTTTGCTGCTACAAACGGTGTTGAAACAGTACAAAGTGTGCCTTACTATATTATTGCAGAGCAGAACAGTCAGGCTGCAGTTGACGGATATTCCTTCAGAATAAGCAAGGCGGATATTCAGCCTCTTTTTACAGATTCAGGCAATCCGACACAGGTGAATACTGCTGAATCATATACAATCGAAAAGAAGGTTATTGAAGGACGGACAAGCAATGGTACTGTTTACAGCAGATATACAATAGAGTACCCTGTTTTCACAGGAAAAGAAGAAGGCATTGAAACAATAAACAACTTCTACAGCGGAATGCTTTCTTCTTATGAGCTGAAGACTGCATCCGCACAGAAGGATTATGATAATTTTGTTTCCATGGGCGGAAATGTTGCAGAACTCCCCTTTACAGAAACGGTTGTAGCAAGGGTAACCTTCTCGGATAATGACAGAATTTCCTGCGTACAGAAAATCGCAACATACGCACCTGAACTTCCTGAAAAGCAGGAAGAAACAACAACCGAAGAAGACTCGGAATACGGTTATAATGAAGACAGATATGAAAACAGATTTGATACAGAAATTCCGGGTGCAGAGCAGGAGCCTGTAAAGCTATTCGAAAGACATGTCGAAGCCTATACCTTTGACAAGAAAACAGGTGACTTCATTTCCAAGGACAGTATTCTCGGCAAGGATTATATTGTAGTGAGTGAAATTCTTTACAGAATATATAACACCTACGATTATACTGCAGTTATTCCCGAGCCCGCTGAAGAGGAAACTACCACGGAGCCGGTTACCGATGAATTCGGATATCCCGTTGAAAATGTGGAAGATGACGATTACGACTACGACTACGACTACGGATATGATCGTTATTATGGTTATGAAGAAGAGGAAAACGGATACGGTGATGATGTTCCCGAGGATGAATACGGCTTCGGTACATCTGTTTATGAAAGCGCCTGCTGCTTCACCAAGAACGGATTTACCTTCTGGTATGTAGAGGACGAAGGTTATATAAAGACAGTAACAATTCCCTTCGAAGTAATAGAAAGGCTTCACGGATAATAAAAAAAGTGGTCACTCCGATTGGTAGTGGCCACTGATTGTAATGTAAAACCACGCGTTAGACGCGTGGTTCGGTAAGAATTAAATAGTTGAACAGAAAAACCTCCTTATATTATAATTGAATTGCGGTCTGTCAACTGCAACAAAAATAATAAAAAGGAGGTC
>SVPE01000001.1 GCA_015066015.1 Oscillospiraceae bacterium | reverse complement strand
TCGAAGGTGAATGGAAAGACGGTGAAAAATACAACGGCAACGGCACAATCGAATATGACAACGGAGAAATTTACAACGGAGAAATCAAAGGCGGTAAACGCTGCGGTCAGGGTAAAATGACCTATAAAAAAGGCAGCATATACGACTATTACGACGGCAACTGGGAAAATGATAAAAAGAGTGGAATCGGTACTTTGATTTATAAAGACAGTGCTGTATATAACGGTAACTTTGAAAACGATATGTTCAATGGCTATGGAGAAATAAACTTAAGCGACGGCAACACTTATAAAGGATATTTTTCCGATGGAAAATATGACGGAGAAGGCGAATTCATATGGGCAACCGGTCAAGTCTTCAAAGGTACTTACATAAAAAACGTACGTACAGGTCATGGCAGGTTAACCTATAAAAAGAAAAGCAAATACGACTATTACGACGGCAACTGGGAAAACGACAAGAAAAACGGCAAAGGCAAACTCGTATACAAAAGCGGCGCTGTTTTCGAAGGTGAATGGAAAGACGGTGAAAAATACAACGGCAACGGCACAATCGAATATGACAACGGAGAAATTTACAACGGAGAAATCAAAGGCGGTAAACGCTGCGGTCAGGGTAAAATGACCTATAACAAAGATGACCACCGTGACTACTGCGAAGGAGAATGGAGAGACGGCAACTTAAACGGTGAAGGTACCTTTGTTTTTAAAAACGGCAGCAGATATAAAGGCAATTTCAAAGACCACGAATTTGAAGGCGACGGTGAATATATTTATTCCGATGGCAGTTCATATAAAGGTAATTACGAAAATTCCCAAAACAGCGGACACGGAATATACACCTACAACAAAGACAGTATATACAACTATTACGACGGCAACTGGGAAAACGACAAGAAAAACGGCTACGGTAAGCTCGTTTATAAAAACGGTGACATTTATGACGGTTATTTCAAAGACGGTAAAATCTGCGGTCAGGGTAAAATGACCTACAACAAAAAAGACCACCGTGACTACTGCGAAGGAGAATGGAGAGACGGCAACTTAAACGGTGAAGGTACCTTTGTTTTTAAAAACGGCAGCAGATATAAAGGCAATTTCAAAGACCACGAATTTGAAGGCGACGGTGAATTTATTTATTCCGATGGCAGTTCATATAAAGGCAATTTCGAAAAATCCAACTATACCGGCTACGGAATATACACCTATAAAAAAGGCAGCAAATACGACTATTACGACGGCAACTGGGAAAACGACAAGAAAAACGGCAAAGGTACACTTGTATACAAAAACGGGGACGCTTATGAGGGATATTTCGTCAACGGTGAAATATCCGGTCAGGTGAAAATAACCTATAACAAAGATGACCGACGTGACTACTGCGAGTGCAGTCTTGAAAACGACAAGATAAACGGCAAAGGCAAACTCGTATACAAAAGCGGTGCTGTTTTCGAAGGTGAATGGAAAGACGGTAAAGAATACAACGGCAACGGCACTATAGAGTACGAAAACGGAAACATCTATCACGGTGCCCTTGTTGAAGGCGACCTTGACGGTGAAGGCGAATACATATTCAAAAAAGGAAGCAGATATAAAGGAAACTTTAAAGGCCACAAATACGAGGGCTTCGGTGTATTATTCTATAGTGAAGACAGTGAGTATGACCGTTATGAGGGTAATTGGGAAAGCGACAAAAAGAACGGCTACGGTGAGCTTTTTTACAAAAACGGAGATGTTTACAAGGGTAATTTTAAAAACAGCGATTTCAACGGTTACGGTGAGTATTTTTATAAAAACGGAGACATCTACAAAGGCGGCTTTGAAAAGAATGAATTCAGCGGTTACGGCGAGTTTTCCAATAAAAACGGTGAAGAGTACAAAGGCTCCTTCAAAAACGGAATTTTCAACGGCGGCGGTGAGCTGCTGACGGCAAAAGGAGACTTTTACAAAGGCGACTTTCTGAACGGACTCTTCGACGGCAAGGGTAAAATCACCTATAACCCCGAGGACGAACGTGAAAGCTACAACGGCGAATGGTTTAAGGGCAAAGAGCATGGCTACGGTGAGCTTGTTTACAGAAACGGTGAAGTGAAGCGCGGCCATTTCGCAAAGGGAGAGTTCAGACGTGCCGAAAGCCTCAGCGAGCATTCAGAAGAATTCCTCAGGTACGCTCAGGGAGACGGTCGATTTTACGCGGCATACCTGACTCATTACGAAGGTGAAACAGACCGCAAGGGACGCCCTCACGGAAAGGGTACACTCACCCACTCTGACGGAACTGTCGAAAGCGGTGAATTCTACAAGGGACTTCTTCACGGTCAGGTTACAATCACAAAATACGGCAACACCGTATATGAGGGCGAATACAAATACGGAATGCCTGACGGCCACGGAAAAAAACACTTCGGAGCAGACGGTTACTGTGAAGGCAACTGGTCAGCAGGCAAGCTGAACGGACAGGGAAAATACTATCACAAGGGTATCACTTATGATGGGACGTGGGAAAACGGAAAGCCCTGCGGTAATGGTAAAATTTATCTTGAAGACGGCAAAGCCGTTGCTTGCATTGACGGAAAGCCTTTAGACAGCGAGATTCTCGCTGCTCTGCCGAAAATATTCTGATAAATAAAAAAGAGGCGATGTCGCCTCTTTTTTTTATTTATCAGTCAGCTCTGAAACTGCCATATCTGCAATACTCTTCATACCCTCACAGTCAGGATGATATCCGTCAACCGTACTGTAAAAGCAGCCGTATGAATAAAGGTCAATGACCCTGTAATTATTTTTTGCGGCAATGTCTTTTATTATATCGCAGTAGGTCTTCATATGTATCCCCATTTTTTCAAAGGGAAACTGACCGCTTTCATTTTTCGCATCGGAAGGACACAGTGTACAGCACCATATCTCTGCCGACGGATAATTCATTCTGATTTTATCAAGCATATTGTTATATGCATGGCTGAAGGACTGGTCAAGAAGCCGCTGTATGCCGTGCTTATGCTCAAGAGAGACACCGTTATACCAATCGTTTGTACCGAGATAAACAATTACAATGTCGGGCTGAGTTTCGTTTTTATGCAGTGACGATGTCCTTTCATCACTGCACCCCGAAGGAAAAAGCCCATCTCTGTCAGGAAGCTTTGTTACACGGCTTCCCGAAAAGGAGTTGTTGACAAGCACTTCACAGCCAAGGCGCTTCGCAAGAAGCCCCCACCAGGTGTCACCCGCAGACCCTATCCCTGCAAGAGCACATTTCTCTTTTGTATAAAACACCTTGTAATTTTCGGGATTATGACCTTCAAGGGTGCTGATTGAGTCACCTATAACGGAGATTTTTTTACCCTTGTAGCGGGTCAGGCATCCGATCGAATCTGCCAAAGCAATCACCTTCATTCTCACTTTTATTTCTCCTTTTATTTTACAGACAACCTCCTTCCTTGTCAACAAAAAGAAGCTCCCGGTAATTTTTTCTCCGGGAGCGTCATTTTAACCTGTTGTGCCCTTTGAGCTGCAGCCTCCGCCGCAGGACTCGGCATAGGGACATCCGATGCACTTTTTACCCTTCTTTTTTGAACGGTAAATGTAAAAAGCAGCAAGGAAAACTATCAGCATAAGAGCTGCAATAATGATTATATCCTTCATAAAGCTGACTCCTTTATTTTACTGCAGATTTTTTCTTTGCCTTAAGAGCTTCAGCCGCTTTGATTTCCTTTGTGCCTTTTATGCAAAGATAAGTGATCACAGTCGCAAATACTCCTACAATCACAAGTCCGGGAATAAAGCCCTCACCGAGCTTGCCTGTTGTAATGAGTGAGCCTATCTGATATACGAGAAAAGCAACGGTATAGCCCGTACCGAGCTGAAGTCCGATTCCGCCGAAAAGCCACTTTTTGCTTTTGATTTCGGCATTCATTGCACCGATTGCCGCAAAGCATGGAGGTGTGAAAAGATTGAACATCAGATAAGCAAGTGCTGCTACAGCGCTCATTGCAGGAACTGCGCCGCCACCAAATGCCGATGCAATAAGAGAAACGTCTGCGCCCTCAGCTATCATAAGCTCGTCAGCGTTGATGAGATTTGAGATTCCGAAGCAGACTGCAAGGGTACCTACAACATTTTCCTTTGCAATAAAGCCTGTAACTGCCGCCGCCGCAAGCTGCCAGCAGTGATATCCGACAACGGGAATAAGAATGTATGCTATAGGATTTGCTATTGTTCCGAGAATAGATGTGCCTTCTGCGCCCTCTTCAACAAGTCTGAGCTTCCAGTCGAAGGACTGCATTATATAAACTGCGGCGTTACAAAGAAGAATAATTGTACCCGCCTTTACGATATATGACCAGCCGCGGCTGCACATTGATAAAAATGCTCTTTTGAAGGATGGAGCCTTATACTCGGGAAGCTCAATGATAAAGAAGGATTTTCTTGCCTTATAGCCTGAGATCCTGTTGACAATAAGCGCACCGAAGAAGATTATGACAATACCTGCAAAATACATAAGAGTACCAACCCAAGAGGCGTCACCGAAAAATGCACCTGCAAAAAGAGCAATAACGGGAAGCTTTGCACCGCAGGGCATAAAGGGGGCAAGCATGGCAGTTGCTCTGCGCTCACGCTCGTTGCGAATTGTACGGCAAGCCATAACACCGGGGATTGCGCAGCCCGTACCGATTACAAAGGGAATAACGGATTTTCCCGAAAGCCCTACCTTTTTGAATATCGGGTCAAGGACAACGGTTGCTCTTGCCATATATCCGCAGTCCTCTAAAAGAGCAATAAGGAAGTACATAACCATAACAAGGGGAAGGAAGCCTACAACAGCACTTACGCCGCCGATAACACCCTCGGTAAGAAGTGAAACAAGAAACTCGTTTCCGCCCTCAAGCATTCCTGCTACCCACTCCTTGAAAAGGTCAATAAGTGTTACGAGACCGGGAATAACTCTACCGTCGGCAAACTCATAGCCCTCGGCAATCCAAGGGCCGACCCATGCCTGAGAAATCTGGAACACAAGAAACATTACCACGGCAAAAATCGGAAGTCCGAACCACTTGTTTGTAAGCACGTCGTCAATCTTGTCCTGAAGGTTTCTCTCGTTGGTAAGCACCTTTCTTTCTTCAACCGCGGAAACAATTCCGTTTACGAACTCAAAGCGCTTTTTATCAGCCTCAACAACTGCCGCCTTATCCGTAAGGTCAACATCACCCTGAGTATAGGGTGCATTCTGCGTCTTACCCGAAAGCTTTGAAGCCGCCTTTACAACCTCAGCCATACCCTCACCTGAGGTGGAGGTTGTGTTGATTACGGGACAGCCGAGCTTTTCACTGAGAAGCTCAGAATTGATTCTGTTGTCCTTTTTCTTGTTTATGTCGGCCTTATTGAGCGCAACAACAAGAGGAATGCCAAGCTCAAGAAGCTGAGTTGTGAAGAAAAGACTTCTCGAAAGATTCGTCGCATCAACAATATTGATAATTACATCGGGGTTTTCATTTTTTACATATGTACTCGTAATACTTTCCTCAGAAGTAAACGGTGACATTGAATAAGCACCGGGAAGGTCAACTGCAATAAGCTCAGCTGAGCCGGCATATGCCTTTTTAATCGGTGCCTCCTTCTTTTCAACGGTAACGCCCGCCCAGTTGCCGACCTTTTCGTTTCTGCCCGTAATGGCATTGTACATTGTGGTTTTGCCGCTGTTAGGGTTACCTGCAAGAGCAATTCTCATTTTTAAGCCTCCTTGATAATAAGAATTATGTTTAGTTAGCCACCGCTAACCTCAAATTCAAAAAAATAATCCGACGGACTATTTTTATTAAATTATATGATTATGGCATCTGCAAGATCTTTATCGATATTGTATCTGCCGTCTTTGATTGAAACAACACATCCGCCCTTAAGGTGGGAAATCACCGTAATGGGCTCACCGCTGTAGCAACCGAGTGAAAAAAGGAAAGCATCGAGCTCTTCATCATCGGTTTCTATGCTTTTTATAATGTATTCCTTGCCCTGCTCGGCTGATCTGAGTGTCATTTCTTAGTACCTGTCCTTCCGGTAAATGATTAGTTCGGACTAACCGAATCTCCAATAAAAAGATTAGCCTCAACTAACTGTATGCAGTATACCACTCCTTTATGCCTTTGTCAAGAGAAAAAAGTAAAATTTTTACATTTTTCTTGAAAGACTTTACTCTTGGTGATATTATTTATATATATTAAAACAAAAGGAGAAAAATCAATGGTAAAGCATATGATTATCTGGAAAATAAACGAATACTGCGAAAGCAAAAACGAGGTCAGAGCCGCTGTAAAAAAGGAGCTTGAGGCTTTGTGCGGAAGAATAGACGGTCTTGTTGAAATGCACATTATCACAGAAGGCCTCCCCTCTTCCTCCGGCGACCTTATGATGGACTCACTTTTTGAAAGTGAGGAGTCTTTGAAAAATTATCAGAAGCATCCTCTGCATCAGCACGTGGCAAACACTTTCGTGCGACCCAATATGTGTCAGCGCCTTTCACTTGACTATAACATCTGAAACGGTATACCTACAACAAAACAATCCGTCCGGTTACTCAACTGCACCGACGGATTGTTTTTTTATTATAAGTACTTTGCTCTTATTCTTATTTCACTGTGCTGAGAATAGATTTTTGTATTTCCGACAACCTTATATGCCCTTACCGCAAAGGTGTAATAGGTGCCGTATTCCATCTCGAAAACCCCAAGACCCCGCTTATTCTTATCAAGGTCATTGAGAAGCTTATAGGACGTATTGTCAAGACGGTAAAATACCTGATAGCCGTCAGCGCCCTCAACAGTTTTCCAAAGGATATTCGCCGAAAGATTTTTTATATTTTCAGCTGAAATCACCGGTTTTGCCGGCTTCGTCGCCGTCGCACAGGTACGGTAATCTGCCCAGACAACACCAAGAGATGTCTTGATGTAAGGTCTTACCGCAAAGGTGTATTCCTTAGCAGAGGAAAGTCCCGTAAAGGTTTTGCCGGTTGCGGCAGTTTCCGAGTGTGCCTTCCAGCCGGAAGAAGTCATATAGTAAATTCTGTAACCGTCTGCGTTTCTGACTGCAGGCCAGGTAAGCTTTATTGCTGAGGTGCTCTGAGTTGCAGTCACCTTTGAGGGAGCACTTGGTTTTGTTGCCGCAGTGAAGGTTGTATAGGCAGGTGCCCAGGTCACAACCGAATCCGTAACACTGTAGGCTCTTATTGCAAAGGTATATCTTGCACCGGCAGAAAGCTTACTGAAGGTATGACTTGTGCCCGTCAGCGTTGCGCATTTTTTCCATTTGCCCTCATTCTGATAATAAATGCGGTAGCCCGTCGCACCGGGGACTGCTGTCCACGAGAGAGTCAGTGACGATGTGGTCTGATTTGATGTAACCTTTGCAGTTTTGCCGAGCACGCCCTTGTCACTTACGGTAAAATAAGCTGCATTGCCTTCTACAGAGGTAAAGGAATTGTTTGAATAAATTTTTGCCTGATATGTGCCTGCAGGAAGAGTAAGCTTACCCGAAAGTACATTTACATTTTTGTAGGTCTTATAAAGCGTGCCGTCACGGTAAAGCTCAAGGGTGTAAGAGGTTGCACCCTCACTTTTTGTCCAGGAAAGTGTTGCCGTATTCACTCCGCCCGTTGCACTCACTGTCGACTTTGAGGGTACAGACTTTTTTACAACGGAATAAACCTGTGCCGGGTGACTGATTTTCTCTGTTACCCAGACCTTCGTGCCCTCGTTGTAAACTCCGCCCTCAATGCAAAGCACACTGCGTGAGCATTCGGGCGAAATATACATAGCTGATGAGGAGCCGAAAAAGCCCCATTTCTGACCCGAATAACCGGCATACTCCGAAAGTATAATATCCGCCCTTGCCGCAGTGACATTGTCCTTGAGCGTGAGCGCCTTGCCGTTGAGGCAGCTTATTATTTTATAGGTGCCGTCGGAAAGTCTTTCGAATTTCCACATCTGACTTGCCGCACCGGTAAAGTCTCTGATGACCGTCTTGCCGTCAGAGCCTACGGTAAGAGCCTTATTACTTTTATTGTTTACAATGCCCCCGTAAAAGCCGCTTCCGATATTCAGCTTTGAGGAAAAGCTTTTCCAGTTGGTGTCAGCCTTGACCTTTTCGTAATTCGGGGCATGAACATAAAAGGTAACATCTGTTACGCTGCAGCTTCTGCCCCACTTGATTTTGCAGGAGGGAATCTCTCCCGAATCAGCCATATTGCATTCTGCAATAGTCATCCTCAGACCGCTTACGGAAAGGACAATACCCGAATGCGTGTTGTTCTTAAGTCTTACAAGGTCACCGGGCTGAATATTCAGCACCTTGTTTTCGATTGTAGGAAGTGTTGACTGTCTTACACCGAAAATCTTATAAAAGAGCCTTGCGGCAAAGCCGTGACACTGATAGCCTCCGTCGAAATAGTTACAGTCAAAGCTCCCTCTTCCGACGGGATAGGTGTGGTCGGTGCAGGGATTAGAGGTTACCGAATCAGCGTAGCTTTCGTCATAATTTTTGAGTATGTTTACTATTTTGTCGCTTTCGGATTTCACCTGATGATTCCAGTACATACCGTCGGGAAACTCTTCTTTCAGCTTTTCAAGGCGCATCTGAATACCGTCTGCAGCAAAAACAGTAAAAGCAGTTGCCGGCAGAAGGGACAAGCACATTATAAGAGCCAGTAAAACTGACAAGGTTTTTACGGTTGTTCTTTTAATCATCTTCTCTTCCTTTTATATTTCCCTTTTATTTTATTTCTGTGGCTACCCTCTGACAGGGGAAGCCCGCCTTGTATTTTTCAATATATCCGTTGAAGGACTCTGTTTCTTCATTGTCGGGATTTACCGTAATACATTCGGCATCCTTAAAGGCTGTATTCTTAAGGAAATCCTCAAGACTTTCACCCTTATTCTTTACAGAATAAAGTGCAAGCAGTGCCATACCGTAAGGACCGCCCTCGCCTGCCGTTTTCATTACGGAAACGGGTGCACCGAGTGCTGCTGCGGTAATGCTCTGACCTACGCGGGGATAAATGTAATATCCGCCGTGACCGTAAAGCTCATCAAGTGCAACATTTTCACCGGCAAGTAAATCCATACCGATTTTAAGTGTTGCCATTGCAGAATAAAGGAGATTCTTACTGAAGTTTGCAAAGCTGAGCTTACTGTCGGGAGTGCGCAGGAATAAGGGTCTGCCCTCAATGAAGCCCGTTACGGGCTCACCGGAGTAATAATTATAGGAAAGAAGTCCTCCGCAGCTCTTTTCAGCATTCTGTGAAAGCTCATAAATAAGGTCATAGACCTTTCCCTTTGAAACGTCTGCACCGATAAGGGTTGCAAACTCATAGAAAAGTGCTCCCCAGGCATTGATATCGCTTGTGCAGTTGTTGCAGTGCACCATTGCAACGGGCTTACCTGTAGGAGTTGTAACCATATCAATTTCGGGGTAAACCTTTGAAAGCATCTTTTCAAGTACAATCATCGCAAAAACCGATGTGCCTGCAGAAATATTGCCCGTCCTTGCCCTTACGCTATTGGTTGCAGTCATACCTGTGCCTGCATCGCCTTCAGCGGGTGCAAAGGGCACACCTGCACCGAATTCACCGCTTTCGTCAAGAAGCATTGCACCCTTTTCGGTGAGATAACCGGCATTTTCGCCTGCAAGGAGTATACCCGGCACGATGTCCGTAAGACTGAAGCCGAAGCCCTCCTTTGCAGTAAGAGCGTCAAACTTTGCAAGCATCTCTTCGTTGTAGCAATTCTTTTCACTGTCAATGGGGAAAATGCCCGATGCTTCGCCGATACCGACCTTGTTTACACCCGTAAGAATATAATGGATATAGCCTGCAAGTGTGGTAACATAGCGCACTGAAGAAACATGAGGCTCCTTTGACAGAATTGCCTGATAGATATGTGCACTTGTCCAGCGCTGGGGGATGTTGAAGGAAAGCTCCTTTGTAAGCTTTTCCGATGCCTCGGCAGTTGTAGTGTTTCTCCATGTCCTGAAGGGCACAAGAAGATTTCCCTTTTCATCAAAAGCAAGATAGCCGTGCATCATTGCAGAAATACCGATTGCACCGGTAGTTGTAAGGCTGCAGCCGTACTTTTTAATAACATCCTGCTTAAGATTCTTAAAGCAGGTGCGAAGTGCCTCGTGAATTATTTCAAGTGAATAGGTCCAGTATCCGTCAACAAGCTTATTCTCCCACTCAAAGGAGCCGCTTGCAAGAGGAATACAGTTTTCGTCAATTAAAACTGCCTTGACTCTTGTAGAGCCGAATTCGATACCTATGGCGGTTTTGCCCGCAGCGATAATCTCTTTCATTCCGTCACCTTATTTCATCAGTGAATAGTACATATCGTTAAGCTTAAGCTCACGCTTGAATTCGGAAATGTTTGTATTCTTTCCGATAACGATTGCTTCAATCCCCATTGCTTCTGCCCAGGAAACCATCTGGTCGCTTGTAAGGTCATAGGAGAAGGCTGTATGGTGAGCGCCGCCTGCAAGTGTCCAGGCCTCGATACCTGTGTAAAAATCCGGTCTGGGTACCCAGAAGTTTGTGGCGGTAGGAAGTGAAGGCATTTCCTTCTCAGTCTTTATGCAATCAACCTCGTTGATTATAAGACGGAAACGGTTGCCGAGGTCAACAAGCGAGCAGGCAACACCCTCACCCTGCTTTGAGGTGAAAACAAGTCTCGCAGGGTCTTCTCTTTCGCCCATTGAAAGAGGCTTACACTTAACGGAGATGGGACCCTCAGCGATTGAGGGGCAGATTTCAAGCATATGAGCCTGAAGGATACCCTCCTTACCGGGAACAAGGTTGTATGTATAGTCCTCGAGCATTGATGTACCCTTTGCATCCTTCTTGCCCTCGGTCATAATCTTCATAAGTCTTACCATTGCGGCAACCTTCCAGTCGCCCTCTGCGCCGAAGCCGTAGCCCTTTTCCATAAGTCTCTGGATTGCAAGACCGGGAAGCTGCTTAAGTGCACCGAGGTCACCGAAATGCGTTACGATTGCCTGATAATTCTTCTCTTTGAGGAAACGCTCGAAGCCAAGCTCAATCTGTGCCTGCACCTCAACGTGACGGCGGAATTCTGCAGCGTCTCTGCCTTCAAGGAGCATAGTATATTTCTCGTAGTATTCGTCAGTGAGTGCCTTTGTGTCGGAAGCAGATACCGCGTCAACTGCTTCGGCAATCTCATTTACGGGGAAAGCATCAATTTCCCATCCGAACTTAAGCTGAGCCTCAACCTTGTCTCCTTCGGTAACGGCAACGTTTCTCATATTGTCGGCAACACGCATTACTCTGATGTGGCTGCTTTCGATGATACCTACGGCAGTACGCATCCAAGTTGCAATTTTTTCCTGAACAGCCTTTGTTGTGTAGTGGCCTACAACAATTTCACGGGCAATGCCCATTCTTGACAGAATGTGAGCATATTCTCTGTCACCGTGTGCAGACTGATTCTCATTCATGAAATCCATATCAATTGTATCGTAGGGAATTTCCATATTATACTGCGTATTGAAATGGAGAAGAGGCTTTCTGTACTCCTGATGGCCAAGAATCCAGCTCTTTGCAGGAGAGAAGGTATGCATCCAGGTGATAACGCCTGCACATTCATCGTCGATGTTTGCCTCGTTGAAGGTCTTTCTGATAAGCTCATTTGTAATAAGTGTGGGCTTCCATACGATTTCAAAGGGAAGTACACCGCTTGAGTTCAATGCCTTTACGATTTGCTGTGAATGCTCTGCTACGTGGCTGAGACATTCATCTCCGTAAAGATCCTGTGAGCCTGTGCAGAACCAGAATTTATATGCTTTCATTTTATTTCCTCCTTGAAGGTTAAATTTTATCATTTTAATAATACCATCTAATTATTTTTATGTCAACGAAAAAAGCCTGATAATACTTAATAATAATTTTCGCCGAAGGCCAAAAAAGCAAAGAAATTCGACATTTGTCTCCGAATTGATGCTTAGGCTACATTTAATAATTCTTTGTCGTTTATTTACACCTATTTCACAATTCACTATATAAAGATTAATATAATGATATTGTAAATTGCACATATTTTTTTGTGTTCAGGGAGAATTTTTATGAAAAAAGCATTTGTACGCTACAAAAAGCTTATTGTAAGCATCTTTTGCTGTGTCGCAATTGTAATTATCAGCTTTACGGCAGTTTCACATCTTTATTATCACCGCTCGGTTATGGCGTCTCTTTCCGAGCTGTGGATGGTTCTCATTGACCGAGACTCCATTTATTCAGAGGGTGAAGCCTTCGAAACAAATCTGAGAGCACGCACTGCAGAAAATCTCGAGGATCAGCTCATTCCCTCAAATATAAAAATGGACATCCCCTACACCTACAGACACGAGCATAATATGCAGGTATACTACTTCAACGAGGACCGTCTTGAAAAAAACGGCACGGTTCTTCTTTACATTCACGGAGGAGGATATCTCAATCCGCCTCTCAAATATCACTGGAAGCTTATAAACACCCTTTCATCAGAGGCAGACTGCACCGTGGTTATGCCTATTTATCTCAAGGCATCAAACCACACCGCAACCGAGTCCTATGAGGCTATGGCCGCATTTTATAAGGATCTTGCAAGCCGTGACAACGTTGAAAGAATCGTTATTGCCGGTGACTCATCGGGCGGCGGTATGGCACTTGTGCTTTCACAGCTTATGCGGGACAACTGTCCCGACCTGCTTCAGCCCGAAGAGCTGCTTCTCATTGCCCCGTGGATGGATGTTTCCATGGACAACGAGCACATCTGCGAATATGAGCCCGTAGACCCAATGCTTGATGTTTACGGAGCAAAGGAAATCGGCAAAATGTGGGCAGGCGAGCTTGACACACACGACCCGCTTGTAAGCCCTATTTACGGCACCTTCGAGAACCTGGGCAATATCACAATTTTTATCGGCACACGCGATATGCTCTGCCCCGACTGCCTTGAATTTTCAGAAATTCTCGACGAAAAGGAAATCGATCACACTCTCATTGTCGAAGAGGGTCTGGATCACCCCTATCCCCTTTTCCCCATACCCGAGGCAAAGGCGGCACAAAAGCTGATGATTGAAATCATCGGCAGCTGACAAGCATTTTTCTTTGTATGTTTTTTCATAATTTCCTCTTTTGCGGATCCATGCTTTACGGTGTGGATCCGTAAACCTTTTTACCGCTTTCCTCTTGAAAAATCCGTAAGCAGCGTGTACAATAATAAAGACAAATATAAGGAGTGTGACATAATATGTTCCAGCAGCTCAGCTTTAACAGCGACGGAGTCAAGACCCTTTGTGAAATAGGAGGACTCCACAAGGAAATGATGATGACAATCAGAGTCAAAAAATTCAGCGCAGACGAAAAAATCACCGTAATAAGTGACACACTTGAAACTGCTTTTCTTATTCTTCAGGGTGAGGCGGAAATTTCCTGGTGCGGTAAAACCGAAAAAATCTTCCGTGAGAGTCCCTTTGTGAAAAAGCCCTTCTGCCTTCATGTGCCGAAAAACACCGAGGTAACGGTAAAAGCTTCAGAAAACACAGAGATTCTTATTCAGCAGACAGAAAACGACAGAGATTTTGCTCCCGTTTTCTACACACCCGACGATGTGCTTTATCAGCATTTCGGTGAAGGTCAGTATGACGGCACCGCCTACAGAATCTGCTCGACGGTTTTCGATTACGACAATGCCCCCTACTCAAACATGGTGCTCGGCGAGGTCTTCAATCAGCCCGGCAGATGGTCAAGCTATCCTCCCCATCACCATCCCCAACCCGAAGTTTATTACTATCAGTTTGACAAGCCTCAAGGCTTCGGCGCCTGCTTTATCGGCGACAACGTATATAAGAGTGTTCAGGGCTCTGCATGCTACATCACCGACGGCTATGATCACCAGCAGGTCGTTGCTCCCGGCTATGAGATGTGCTATATCTGGATGATAAGACACCCCGAAGGCGACCCCTGGTACAAGACCTCCCGCTTCTATGCAAAGGAGCACGAGTGGCTTGCAAAGCTGTAAAAACAACACAAAATGCAAAATAAAGAACTTCGGGGTTGTTGCATTAAGCGCAGAAGGCGTTTTCTTCATCCCCGAAGGCGTACTAAGGTACTCCGAGTGGGTGAAAAACGTCTGAAAAAGCAAAATTATGTTTTATGCAACACTTAAAAGTTACTTTCAATAGAGTTAAAGCAGATATTTTCAGTAGATTTACTACTTCAAATACCTGCTTTTTTGTTTTGCTTTTTGGTCTGCACTTAATGCAACAACCCCCTTTTTTGTCAGGCAGTGCAAAATCAGCTGTACCTTGGTTAAGTCAATGACACATAACATAACATAACATATCATCTCACCTCTGGCCGCTTCAAGAAATATTCCGTAATTTATTTGTAATATTTTTTGACTGTAACCCCCTTGACAAACTTGGTCTATTGTTGTAGACTAAATATGCAGTCGACTGTTATAGACCAAAAGGAGGAATACTATGAACGATCTTAAGCTTTGCGAAAGTGATTACCGCTTTATGTGTGTTGTATGGGACAACGAGCCTCTTTCTTCAAAGACTCTTGTTGAAAAATGTGCCGATACTCTCGGCTGGAAAAAATCTACTACCTACACAGTGCTTAAAAAGATGACAGAAAAAGGCTTTGCAAAAAACGAAAGCTCCCTTGTCTCCTCCCTTGTAAAAAAGGAAAATGTGCAGAAATGTGCAAGCGAGCACTTTGTGGAGCACACCTTCGGCGGCTCTCTGCCGGGCTTTCTTACAGCTTTTTTTCAGGGTAAAAAAATAAGCGAAACGGAAGCTGCCGAATTAAAGGCACTTATTGACGAATACAAGGAGGTGTAGCCATGTATCCCGAGCAATACATAAGTGACGTCTTCACCTATATACTGAATATGTCAATTACAGGCTCCTACATCATCCTTGCAGTGCTTTTTGTAAGACTGCTTATAAAAAAAGCGCCCAAAAAAATTTCATACCTTCTGTGGATTGCGCCTTTTGTAAGACTTGTTTTCCCCTTTGCGCCCCGATCTTTTTTCAGCTTTTTCAGCCTTGGCATTTTCAACAGAGATGTTTATTCATCTGCGGTACACGAATATGTGCCCCTAAGCTATGACTATGACTTCAGCCCTGAGTTTTCAACCGGAATCACTCCGGCTCAAAACATGATTCCGAGCACCTTTGAAGCTTTTACGGGATCTCCCGAATACAGTGCCAATCCTCTGCAGGTGATTCTGTTTGTTCTCGCCTGTGTCTGGATTTCCGGTATTTTTATAATGCTGACTTATGCAGGTGTGACCTTTATTAAAACAAAGAAAAGTCTTAGCACCGCCACAAGGCTTGAAGGAAACATCTTCGAAAGTGAAAACATCACTGCTCCCTTTGTAATTGGCATTTTCCGTCCGAAAATTTACCTGCCCTATAACTTAAGCGAAAAGGAAAAAGAGTACATTATTCTCCACGAAAAAACTCACATAAAAAACCTCGACCATTTCAGCAAGGTCTTTGCCTTCCTTGTGCTTGCAGTGCATTGGTTCAACCCGCTTTGTTACCTTGCCTTCACTCTTATGAGCCGCGATATGGAAATGGCCTGCGACGAGTCGGTTTTAAAGAAAAACCAAGGCATACGCAAGGATTACAGCGCCTCGCTTTTATCCTTTGCATCAGACAGAAAGCTTCCCTCTCCTTCTCCTCTTTGCTTCGGTGAATCAGGTGTCGGAAAAAGAATAAAAAACATCCTTTCTCTGAAAAAACCGAAGGCTTGGGTTGTTGCCGCAGGACTTACGGTGCTTTTCGTCTGCACCGTTGCCTTTATCTCCAATCCACAGGGAAGTACAGTTGTTTCGGGTAAGGTTGACACTGCACTTGATAAAGCAATTTCGCAAATGATACTTGACGAAGCAGGAGACAGCAGACCTTATTTCTGCAAAACCGAGGGACATAAAATTTTCGGCTACTCGGAAAAAGAAAACGAAATTACCGTTTACGGCTATATGTCCTATTCCACAATGAATTTTATGAACGGCTACCTTTCGTCCTATAACGGAAGCGGCGCAGCCTGTCCTTTTGTTGCAGTTTTCAGCAAGGCAGACGGCAACTATACCCTCATAGAGCTCAGTTCTCCCGAGGACGGCAAGAGATACGGCGACTCAATAAGAGAAATGTTCCCCGCCGAATTTAAAAAGAAGGCTCTTTCCCCTGAAAAATATAAGGATGAGCTTCAGGAGCAGAAGTTTTCTCAGGCAAAAGCTGTTTTAAAGGCAGAGGGCATTGACTGTGAAATCGTATCTCCCCCTGACACAGATGTGGTTCTGATGGAAAACCATGATGCTCAGAAAAAAATGGACAGTACAGAGCTGTTCTCTACTGCATATTATCCGATGTTTGTCGGTGTGGTTATGTATAAGCAAAACGGAGTATATACCGTTTACGAGAGACGCGCCGACAACGATAAAGGCAGATATTATTTTGCAGCCTATGAAAACGGAAGCACAGAAGCACTTGCCCATGCCTTTGACAAAAACGGGAACTATATCGGCCGGGAAAAAATCACAGTGAAAAACTTCTTCAATTATGAAGCTCCCGAAAAGGACACAGATCTTTACTACATTTTCGATGAAAGCAAAATGACAACAAAGGCAATTCTTGCCTGACGGTGCATCTTCCCGGACCGCAAGGGTCGGCTTATACCAAAAACATAATCCGTCGGGATACTCACCCGACGGATTTGATATTTTGTTTTATACTGTCACACTCGCAGGAAATTCATCTTCAGAAAAACCGATTGTATAAGCTATTCTTATGGCTATTTCGTAATTATTGAGCTGCTCACCGTCATAAATAAGCTTATCACTGCCGAAAACCAGCACGGGAACGTCAGCTGCCGTGTGGCCCGTTTCTGTAAATACATAAGCATCGCCGTCAAGGGTTATGCCTCCTGTTTCGTGGTCGGCGGTTACAACAACAAGAGTCTCTCCGTCATTTTTTGCATATTCAAGCATAGCCTCAACTGTTCTGTCAAATTCGGCAAGAGCCTCTGTCATTTCAGACGACAGATTATTGTGGGAGTGCTTATCAATGTGTGCGCCCTCTATCATAATAAAGAAGCCCTCATCAGTATCGTCGAGAAGATCAACCGCTTTAACTGCCATCTGCTCGAGATTAGGTGTGTTTTCATCAGACTGCTCCAGAGTCCAGAGTGAATTTTTAAACTGAGCAAAGCTGCGGCTGCCCTCTTCAAGAGCCATCATTTCACTGTAGGTCGTTACATATCCGAAGCCGTTTTCCTCAGCGGCCGCCTTTGTCGCTACACCGTTTTCCCTGCCCCAGATAAGATCAATGTCTGATGTAAGCTGATCATTGGTAATGTCCTCGGTATTGTATCTGTCCGAAGAGTGAGCGGAAAATGAAGCGGGAGTTGCTCCTGAGGTTTCATCCGTTGTGATAACACCCGTCATCATACCGCTTTCAAGGCAGAGCTCCGTTATGGTTTTCGGGTAGAAATACTTCGACTGCTTATCAAGAGCATAAGCCGCAACTACGCTGTTTTTGGTTCTCACGCCCGAAGACAGCGCGGTGCCGCCGGCAGCAGAATCCGTAACCCTATCGGAATAAGAGCGTGTCATTGAGCTGCCCTTTACGGGGAAGCTGTCCATTGAAAGCTCAACGCCGAGCTCCTTCTTTATCTTTTCAAGATGATTGAAGCCCATTCCGTCGCCGATAAGAAGAATTACATTTTTAATATCACCGTTGCGGTAATACTCAGCCTCTCTTGTTGTCGGTGCTTTGTAAATGCCGAAAAATGTACCTAAAGAAAGAGTAAGGCTCATAAGAAACGAAAGAAGCTTTATACAGAATGAATTAAACATATTATTCTCCTTTAAAATATAATACATCACAGAAGCTCATCAAAGTATCTGATGTTACTCTTTTCTGCCTTGAGCTTGCCGTCCTGGATTTTCTTTATGATTTCAACAATGCGATCATTGATCGGCGTAGGCACACCGTGTTTTCTGCCAAACTCACATACAACACCGTTGATAGCATCAACCTCGCAGGGCTTACCCTTCTTCAAATCCTGAAGCATTGAGGGCTCGATAAGCCTGTGCTTCTTCATAGCAACGGGAAGAAGTGCCGTGCCGAAGGTGCGCTTGAGTGCACCCTTGTAATAGAACAGTCCGACAATATTTTTGCCCTGAACGGGTGCAAACTGTGTACCCGATGCGTGACCGACATCAATGCACTCTTTCATACAGCGGATAGCCACCTTTTTGGCATCCTTATCCTCAGAAACGTCACCGAACACACCGCCGACAACCGTTCCGAGACCCGAGAAGGTTGCATTGATAAGAAGCTTTGACCAGCGTGCGCCCATAAGATTAGGCTCCTCGTGAACAGGACACATATATTCAAGAAGCTTTTTAACTGTATTGAACTGCTCGTCGGTAATGCCCTTCATCTTACCCATATGGAAGGAAAGGCTGTCCTTTTCGCTTGTAAGCTCGCAGACACCGGGTTCGATAAGCGCTGCGCCCCATTCAACCGCACAGCCCATTGTACGCTCCTCACCGATAATCTCGGCAATACCCGGCTCGGGGATACCGTTCTGCAAGGTAACAATTACGCCCTTTTCGGAAAGGAAGGGCTTTAAAAAGCTTACAACATCCTTGTTAAAAAGCTGCTTTGTAAGAAGAATGATAACATCATACTCACCTGACATTTCATCGGGTGTGATTGCTTTTACGGGAACGGTCATTTCAACTGTACCCGTAATTTTTGCGCCCTTTTCGTTAAGAGCGGCAACGTGTGCCTTGTTGCGGTTTACAAGCTCGATTTCGCCGCCGTTTTTCGTGATGAAGGCACCGAGCACCGTACCGAGTGAGCCGGCACCGTAGATTGCATATTTACCCATAGTTTTTTCTCCTTTGTGTTATTTTTATCACTTTCTAATTTTAACACGATGTTTTTAATATTTCAACTGTTTAAAGACAATAATATTCACGGTGATAACTATGAAATCCTTATGGCTTGACAATAACACACTGCCGCAGTTTCATTCCCTTCACGGCGAAAAGAAAACCGATGTGCTGATAATCGGCGGAGGTCTTTGCGGAATACTCTGTGCTTATCAGCTGCAAAGGCTCGGTGTGGATTATATCCTGCTTGAAGCAGACAGAATAAGCCGAAAAACCAGCGGCAACACTACAGCAAAGATAACCTCACAGCACAATCTGATATATGCGGACATCACAAAAAAGTACGGCACGGAAACGGCAGAAAAGTACTACCGGATCAATGAAAAAGCAATAGAAGAGTACGCCCGTATCTGTGAAAGCATTGACTGCACCTTTGAAAGACGGGACAACTTTATTTACACGCTGTCCGACCTTAAAAAGCTTGACGAGGAAATGGAGGCTCTGCAGAAAATCGGTGCAGAAGCCACCTTCTGCCCATCACTTGCCGAGTTGCCCTTTGACGTGCTCGGTGCTGTGAAATTTCCCGATCAGGCGCAGTTTGATCCCGTAGCATTTATCGGGGCAATTGCAAAAAAGCTTAATATTTACGAAAATTCCCGTGTCCTCGGCTTTGACGGAAAAAGCTACTACGGAAATGATTTCAGGGTAAAGGCCGATAAGGTGATTGTTGCTACTCACTTTCCTATTTTCAATAAAATGGGCGGTTACTCCCTGAAGCTCTATCAGCACCGCTCCTATGTGATTGCGATGAAAAACACCCCTGAGCTTAACGGAATGTACCTTGACGAAAGCGGCAAGGGACTGTCCTTCCGCAGCCACGGAGAATATCTCATCCTGGGCGGAGGCTCACACAGAACGGGAAAGCAGGGCGGCAATTGGGATGTTCTGCACTCTGCGGCGAAGAAGTACTATCCCGAAAGCACCGAAGTCTTTCATTGGGCGGCACAGGACTGTATGAGTCTTGATTCTCTTCCCTACATCGGGCAATATTCCAAGAGCTCCCCCGACCTTTTTGTTGCGACCGGCTTCAACAAGTGGGGAATGAGCCTTTCTATGGTGTCGGCGCTTATTCTGAAGGACCTTATTTTCGGCAAGACAAGTGATTATGCCGATATATTCTCACCGTCGAGGTCAATACTTCACCCTCAGCTTTTAGTAAATGCTTTTGAGACTACGGTGAGTATGCTCACACCGACTAAGCCGCGCTGTCCCCACCTCGGCTGTGCACTCAAGTGGAATAAGGCTGAGCACAGCTGGGACTGCCCCTGCCACGGGTCAAGGTTTGATGAAGGCGGAAAAGTGCTTGAGGGACCGGCGAATGAGTAGGCAGAGATGCTTACGGCACAGAAAAAGCACAGGGTCGGTGTGACTCTGTGCTTTGAGTTTGTGTAACAAGCATAAATGAATATCAACCTATATATACTCCGCGTTCTGCCATAGACTGACCAATTACATTCAGAATTCCAAGCAAAACGAATTGGCATACAATCAGTATTTTCAGTCTTTTCTTGTTTTCAAAGAATTTGATTTTTACATACCTGTCAATAAATTTATACTCCAATATTGCATAACAAATACAATCCACTATGTCTATTATTCCTATAAACAAAGCATTTGCATCGTTTGTCAATAAAAAAGACCTTATAATGCTTAATAAAATTCCCAATACAACATACGGCCACATCATCGTGATACATCCTCCTGTTTTCAGTATAATCGGAAGACAGGGGACGGTTCTATGTGTTAATAATGTTTCATGACCAAGCCAAAACTAACACCCGTCAACCTGCTGACTTACCGTATTGACAAGCCTCTATTTTTAAATTCTTCAATATTTTTCTCTTGCTCTGCCTTTGGCAATGCCTGGAACTCAGTTGCATTACCGCAACCTGAACACAGTTTGATTATATGCCCTCGCCTGCTCATCTGTCAAGCGGACAACCTCTTTTTCTTCAACCTCCAAACACTTGTCCGTGTTTTCCTCGTGATTGAATGCTGTGAACTCATCAAGCGGCATAATATCAAGAATAAAATCAGTCTCAAAACAGGGAACGGTCCCCTGTCTTCGTCTTTACTGTCTTTAACAAACATATCGAAAAAAAGACAAATAGAACTATCGGTACTATTCTAACTTTTTTTACTGACTTTGAAATATGTTGATTATAGTCTGACAGAGAATACACCTCGTTATTATTGGTTTTAAGTGAAACAATATTTATAAAAGAGGCATCTGTTTTGCTTAAATATTCATTTTCTACTCTAAAAAAAACGATATCGCCTTTTTGTAAATCATTAATAAGCTTTCCGTTTATTTTTTTGCTTATATTCGTAGAAACATTTAAAATTAGCTCTCTCTCTTCAATATAAATTAAATAACGTAATTCTTTTTCTGTATTAATAACCTCAACTTTTTTTACTGTTCCAGATAATTCAGTAGTGTTTTTTTTACTTTGGTTATCAAGGGAATTGATTATAACAAAAAGCCCAATAGAACCTACCATAAACAAAACACAAACGACCCTAAAGAACGATGCACTTCTTCTAAAAAGCATTATACTGTGACTCCTTTAACTATTTTTAACCCCTCCTGCAGTGCCACTTTATAATCGAACGCAGGGATTTCACATAAAGCAACAGCTAATAAACCCCAACCTCCTTTGATTTCAAAGTCGTGCGATATATCGCCAATTATGTCTCCTACCGACAAACCGACTCCATCCAAACCCACAGAAATTTCACTGTGAAAAGCCGGAGAGATTTGTATTTCCATAATAACACTTATGTTATCGCCAATTTTTACATTTGCTCCTAGCCAACCTTTAATATCAATTCCCATTCCGCCAACGAACACAGGGGGGAGCTGTCACGAAGTGACTGATGGAGTCAATCAACCATCCCCTGTCTTCTTTTTTCTTTTTTTCTTCTTGCGTTGTTGTCTTTTTATGCTTTTATAAATTTTATCAGCGTATTCTATTACAACAAAAAACAGTGCACAAAGCAGTAAGAATAAAGCAGAAAGATACAACGGAATTATTGAAAATCTCAACTCGCTTTTAACAGATTCTTCGTTTAAAAATTTAACTCCATTTAAAGATGAAATGCCTAAACAATTATGACGACCTTTAATATTAGGATATTTTGAGTATTTAAAGACACATTTATTAAAATTAAAAAATGTTTCATCAGAAATATATTCAGGTGACAACACAGTAACTTTATCGCCATTGTTCAATATGAATAAATAATTAACATTTCTAACATATTCAATTATGCGTACTTCAAACTCTCCTTGATACTCAACTATAACGCTATCTGAATCTTTTAATATCATTAAATTCTCTGTTGCTGTAAAAAAACAAATTGCAGAGATAGATAATAAAACTATCACCAAGAACAACATTTCGAGTTTGTTTTTGGTTTTTGAATCTTTGTACCATATCATGACTCAACCTCCAAAGAACCAACTTGTAAGTTTTCCTATACAGTAGCCAAGCACACTTTCAAAAAGATTTCCAATAAAACTTTCTTTACTCTTTTTTTTACATCAAAACAGGGAACGGTCGCCTGTGTTTCCGTACCTACGCACCGCCCAAGTCACCGTGGTTAATGAGTTAACTTTTTACTCCTTCCACCGCAAGCGGTCCCCCTTCCTCAAAGAGGAAGGCTTAAGGCTCCTTCTCCGAGGGAGCTGGATTTTGCGAAGCAAAAGACTGAGGGAGTCATTCAACCGTCCCCTGTGTTCCTAACCAATTAAAGAATTTCTTAAAAATAACACTAATCCTATCATAAAAGAAACAAAAGAAGATAAAAAAACAACAGACAATTCATTTTGAGATGAACCATTATTCTCTTCTCCCATTTTTTTATAGTGCATATCTACACTTACTTTTTCATAAAATTTATGAATTATCAATATAGAAAAAACACTTAATAAAGCAGCAAACCACCACCTAAACAGCAAAGGCATTACAAACGAATTTACGTCATATAAAACCATATAAGCTATCAATAACAGTTTTAATTGTTTGTGCTTATATTTCCAACTGATAAGAACAAAAAGACTCATCATTAGGAACATCATAAAATACAGAAACAAAAAAATGAATAAAGATTCCTCTGTTGCTACAAACAGATAATTAACCAACTCATATACAATCATTTTTTTCACCCTACTTCTATAATGACCAAACAGGAAGACAGGGGACGGTTCTATGTGTTAAGGGCGCGGAGTGGGTGGTGCGTGACCTACGCCAACGCACCGCCCAAGTCACCGTGGTTAATTCTTGTCAGTTAACACATAGTACCGTCCCCTGTGCTGTCTCTTAAATATAAACACAACACCTTATAAAATCAACTGTCATTTCGCCCAAGCCCAAATATCTCAATATATGATTAAAAGCTGTGACATCTATAACAATTTCATTGCCAATAATCTCTCTGGCTTGTCTAGCACCATCAAGAGGTATCCCAAATTCCGGATCCGAAACGTCCAAATTATAATTCTTACCCTCATAAGAAATGAGAATCTCGTGTTCATTTATCCACTCAACATATACTCCCATCTCATTCATTACTTTAAACAATGGTATTTTTGCATTTAAAATTTTATAGTCAATTTTCGCATAACCATCCGTATTAACTTCTTGTCCAAAAACAATTACAGAACAATCCTTTTCTTGTATATTCATAGCATTTAATATGCCATCGGATTCTGTTCCACACATTAATAAAATAATACTGGCAAATAAATACGCAATAAAATTTTTCATATTCAACACTCCTATAAAAAGTCAAGTGGTTTGCACCAACTTGCCCTTACTCCTGTCTGCCCTTCTGTCCGTAATACACCCACTGACCGATGTTTTCGGGCTTGATGAAAACTCTCACTCTTTCCTTGAGGTCATAAAGCTCGCTGCTTTTCGGCTCAATGGCGTTTGCACACATAAGTGAGAAGCTTTCAAGCTGCTGACGAAGGTCAAGCTTAGCGTCAACTTTCATTGTAACGGTCCTGCTTTCACCGGGAAGAAGGTCAAAGTAATTATCCGAAAGAGGCAGGGTTGAAAGACTGCTTTCCACCCTTACAAGCCTTGCAAAGCGGTCACTCTTTACGGTTACGGCGATTTCGTCACCGACCTGCTCTGCGGTCATTGTAAATTCCGGCTTAGTGAGCTGAAGCTCCTTTTCAGGTTTAAACAGATAGGTCTTTTCGTTGATGAGCTTGCCGTTTTTGTAAAGCTCTGCCTTTACACCGGTGCGTGAAAGATCAATCTTCTTCTGCCTGAGCTGCTTTTCGTAGATTGTGAAGCACTCGTAGCTTTCAAGTGCACCGACCTCAAAGTCACGGCTCTTTTCCTGAATGATGCCCGTTTCAAAGTCAAAAATCTTACACTTAAGAGTAAGACTCTGCTTCTTCGGTCTGTCGTTAAGGATATAGAGCCTTACCTTGCCGTCCTTGTCCTCAATTGAAACGGAAACGGGAGCATTAAAGTGCTTCGCGCGGTACTGTAAAGCCTTATAATTGCCGTAGTAGTCCATACCCGACCAGGAGCATACACCCCAACAATCGTTGAACTGCCAGTAAATTGAGCCGTTGCATCTGCCCTTGTTACGTCTCCAGTGCTCCGTGGCATCGCTGATACACTCAAGCTGGGTAACCTGTGAAAGGTATACAAGGTCCTCAAATTTCTTCGGCAGACGGAAACGTGATGCTATGTAATAGAGCATCTTATCGTTACCCGAATTACACTTCTGATGAGCCATAAACACGGGTGAATGGATATCGTAATCCTCTTTTTCGGCGAAGGTGCGTATTGTCTTGATATCGGGAAGTGACTCAAAACCGAACTCACTGCAGAAGCGTGTCATTCTCTTACGGTAATACTTCATATTCTGAAGTCCGTGCCATACTGCCCATAGGTGAATGTCACCGTAGTTATCGCTGTCTACCTCCTTCATATGTCCCGTACCGCAGGGTGAGCCGGGAATAAAGGGAGTATCCTCATCAAATTTTCTGACCTCTTCCGGAAGCATATTGTGGAAGAATATTTCTGTCCACTTGATATATTTCGGGAAATTGATCCAACCCATTGACATAGTTTCAATTTCATTATTACCGCACCACAAAGCCAATGAAGCGTGATGGCGAAGTCTCTTTACGTTATATTCGATTTCCTTTTTGACATTTGCGAGGAAGGCTTCATCGAAGAAGGGGTAAGCCTGACAGGCAAACATAAAATCCTGCCACACGAGTATACCCTTTTTGTCGCAAAGAGCATAGAAGTCGTCGCTTTCGTAGTAGCCGCCGCCCCAGACTCTTATCATATTCATATTTGAATAAAGAGCAGCATCAAGAAGGTATTCAATCCTATCCTTTGTAAAGCGTGTAGGAAGCGAGTCGCCGGGGATAAAGTTTGCACCCTTGGCAAAAACGGGCACCCCGTTGAGGATGAAGCGGAAGGTTTCGCCGTATTCGTCTGCGCTTCTGTCAAGCTCGATTGTACGAAGACCTATCTGCTTTTCTACGGTATGGAGGTTTCTTCTGCCCTTTTTAAGCACTGCCTTTACGGTATAAAGAGCCTGCTCCTTTTTGCCGTTCATTTCATAAGTCCACCAGAGCTGAGGGTCGGTTACGGTGAATTCACCCTCAAATTCCTTAAGCTTCATTTCTTTTCCGTCAGGTGAAATAAGGCTGAGCTGTGCATTTTCGCCCTCGTTGAAATCACCCTCGAGCTTTACTGAAACGGTAAAGCTTCCGTCGTCATTTTTCCTCTGACGGATTTTCATATCGGTGATTTTGCCTTCGCTTCTCATTTCAAGGAAGATTTCATCGCCTATACCGCTTACGGGAAGCACGGGACCCCAGTCCCAGCCGAAGTGGCATTGCGGCTTTCTGATTCTGACGATACCGTTCTGTCCGTTGGAGTTGGGAGGTGTCTTTTCCTTTTCGTAGCGCTCCTTTACATAATTGACGGGAGATTCAAAGCTGATTGCAAGGATGTTTTCACCCTCTCTGAGGTATTCCTTCACATCGAATTCATAAGCGATGAAGCAGTTATCACATTCACCGAACTGCTTACCGTTAAGGAAAAGCGTGCCGATTGTATCAAGACGCTTACAGATAAGAGTTATCCTTTCACTCTCAAGCTCTTCGGCAGTAATGCTGAAGGCTTTACTGTAAACCCAGTCACGCTGTGCAACCCAATAAACATCCTTTTCATTTTCGCCGTAAAACGGATCAGTGATGATTTTTGCATTCATCAGATCGAGATAATTACATCCGGGCACTGTTGCCTCAAGGCTGTATTCAGAAAAAACATCTCTGAGATTCCATTTTCCGCAAAGAGATTTAATTATCATAATGCACCTCCGAATTTTATTTTTATAATATTAACTGCACTTAGTCAACAAATAAGCATCGGCAAACTCATTTTTAAAGAGTATGCCGCGTTTTTCAGTATGTTTTTCCGTTTTTGTCACAGCTGAGAGTAAAGCTTTTTTCCACTGTTTTAAGAGCAACACCCAGCTTATACTGTCTCACCTTAAATGAAGCCGTTGCAGTTTTGCCGCTTTTCGTCCCTTCGCAAGAGAGCATTTTCCAGTCGCCGTCATAGATGTAATAGCTTACGGAAGCATCGGTACACCTTGCAGCTTCACCGTTATATGAGAATGTGCCTTCAAGGTAAACCTCCCATAAAAGCGTGCCGTTTTTGTCATAATACTTCACATATTTTCTATCCTGCTTTGTTTTGTTTTCGCTCCTACCGAAAAGCATATTTATCAGTTTTTTTATTGCTTCAATGATTCTCCCTATAAAATTCAGGGAATCTTCTGCATCTTCCTCATCATTAATCTCAACCGAGCCTATTACCATATAAGAGCCGTCTTCAAAATACTCGGTCTGCGTATTCTCATCTGCCGCCTGAACAAAGGGGGCAATGGGCACAGCAAAAATCACAAAAGACAACACCAATGCAAGAAATCTTTTCATACAGCACATCCTTTCACCAAGCCGATAACCGCAGGGACAATCCCCTCTTCAAAATAACCGTGAGCCTCAGTGTGAACATCAATAAGGCTTATCACAACAAAAGCGAGATAAATGAGAAGTGCAAGGGTTACGGCAATGACAACGAGCTTTTTAAGTGATATTTTCTTTTTTATATCCGCACTGTCAGCATTTGAAATGAAGCTTGAAGCAATGCTTTCGGGTGAGCCGAAAAGCGCTTCGATGTCCTCCCTTGTTGCATTTGCGCTTTCGTCAAGAAAAGCTTCAACATCGTCACTCAGCTGATTCAGAAAGTCTTTTTTCTGCTTTGACGGGCAGACGAGCCGTGAAGAAACCGATGAAATATATTCATTTAAAAGTGTATCTCTTTTCATTCACCGTCACCGCCTTGTATTATTATATTTACACCCTCGGAAATCTTTCTGTATTCCGCAAGGGCTTCTTTGTAAAACTCCTCACCCTTTTGTTCAAGATGATAGTATTTTCTCAGACGTTTATTGACTATCTCATCTCTGTCGGAAAGACAGCCACTTTCTAAAAAGCGATACAGAACGGGATAAAGGGTACCGAGGGGCAGCTGAAATCTGCCACCGCTTTTTTCTTCTATCGCTTTGACTATCTCGTAACCGTACATATCCTTTTCCCTCAGGACGCTCAGCACCACGAGGTCAACGGTTCCGCGTTTGAAATTATCCGTATTGAGCAAGGCAGATTTTCCTTTCCTTATCTTTTTCTCTATATTATCATATAAATTTATGTAAGTCAACGGTATTTTTGTAAAACATTATATTATGTGTTGCAAAATATATATTGACATAAAATATACACTGTGCTATACTGAAATTGCCGAAAGGTAAAAAATCAAGAAAGAAGGAATATTTATGTCAGCATTTTTAAGCACGGTTTTAGCAATCTTAATGTCAGTTTTAGCAGTCGTTTATCCCGCAAAGCCGGAAAACGTAAAAGTAACGGTACGTCCCGTTACAACGCAAAGCTCAGGAATTACCTTTGAATGCGAAAACCGCACAAGAAGAACTATTGATAAGCCCACTGTCAGCGCAATCGAAAAGAAAGACGAAAACGGTAACTGGCAGAGCGTTGATGTCACCTACGGCTGGACAGATATAGGCTACAACCTCTCTCCGGGAGAAAGTGCTGTTGACTCAATTATACTCGGTAATTTCTTTGATGAATTTGAGGGCTTTGAAAAAGGAGAATACCGCCTCACGGTTAAATACACTCTTAAAGCTGACGGCATAACGGCTTATTCAAGCGGTGAGTTTACAGTAACTGACCCGTCATAAAAGGGTAAAATCATAAACAAATATTTAATTTTTGTCGGTTTTCTTGACAGTGCTATTTTTCCATAATATAATTTTCTTAACAATTGTAAAGGAGATTGTATTATGAAAACAGTAAAAAAAGTTATCATCATCGCCCTCGTCGCCATACTCGCGGTGCTTCTTGTTGCTCTCGGTGTATTTCAAGGTGAAGCAAGAACTCTGCTTTCCGTAAAGGAAAACGGAGATACCGGTGTCTACGAGGTAAACTATGCTGCCGACTATAAGCTTGACAAGCTTCTTGAAGAAGGCGGCGCCGCTACAGAAGAAGAGCTTGTACAGTACATACTCAAAACAATGCTCAAGGGGCTTCCCATTGAAGTGCCCTATGAGATTCCCAACCTCGCCTGCTCCACCTTCTATGCCGAAACTCCCGAAAAAGGCTACATCTTCGGCAGAAACCTCGACAATCAGACAACTGACCTTGCCGTAATCAGAACAAATCCCAAGGACGGCTACAGCTCCGTCTCCGTTGTAAACCTCAGCTTCCTCGGCTACAACGAAAGCTATACTCCCGACAAGCTGCTTGACAGAATCAACACCCTTGCTACCGCATATTTCCCCCTCGACGGCATCAACGAAAAGGGTCTTGCAGTAGGCGTACTCCAGCTTCAGGCTCCCGTTACCGCTCAGGACAGCGACAAGCCCGATGTCGGCACTACACTTGCTATACGTGCAATGCTTGACAAGTGTGCAACCGTTGACGAAGCCATTGATTTTCTCAGGAGCGTAGATATGTATGCCGCCGCAAAGGGCTGCTTCCACTTCCAGATAGCTGACGCCACAGGCAAGAGCGTTGTCGTCTCCTATGTGAACAATGAAATGGTTATAACGGAAAAGACGGGCGATTTTATTGCCGCAACAAACTTTTATCTCCATGACGTGCCCTTCGAGTACGAAAAACAGGGACTTGACCGCTACGAAATTCTCGAAAAAACACTCACCGAAAAGAAATCACTTCTCACCGCTGAAGAGGGTATGGATTTGCTTGAGGCAGTAAGAATCACGGGCACCGACCCCGACGAAAAGGGCCGAGTTTACTCAACTCAGTGGTCGGCACTCTATGACCTCACAAATCCCTCGCTTACCCTTTGCGCCGATATGAATTACGCTGAGCCCTATGTCTACACCGTAGGGTAACGGAAATCCACCCGTAAAAAAGGGATTCCGATTTTCCCGTCACCCTGAAAAGCGATAACAGTAACCCCCGGCTAAGCCGGGGGTCTTTATATGCAGGAAGGATCTATGATACCAGCCTTGACAGAGCTGGGGTGACAGAGGAATTCACTGCGGATGCCCTTGCAGGTATGTTTTCGACAGATGAGGGTGTTGAAGATTCTGAAGGGGTGAAAAATTCGAACAAACGTTTGACAAATGGCAAGGGCAAGAGGTATAATAAAAAAGGAATAAAGTTAAATAATCAAGAGTTTGCAATGGTCAGAGCGGCTGTTATGGCATACAACACTCGTCAAGGAAAAGAGAATGAACTCAAGCCTATAATTGGGGTTAGCGCCTATGATAACTATTATTATGTATGCGCTAATGAAGGTCTTGGAGAGTTTTATGTGTTGGCAAGATATGATGTCGAGTCTGAATTGGAAACAATAAAAGAGATAAGGAAGGTGTTGGATAATGAGGTTGACTCAATATCAGAATTCTCTGCTTTATATGCTAAAAGTGATGTTGAAAAATGGGGAAATAACCGAAGAAGAAATAATTTGCGTGTTTTTAGCTTTGAGAACGGACGAGCAAGTGAAACAAATGGTAGACTATATGCTGAAGAAACCGAACATAACGAGTTCGGAAATCTTGGAAAAAATAACAAGATAGGATAAATATTCAGTTCATCGTATTCTTTTACCTGATGTTCGTCATTAAAGTTTTCAGAAAAAAAATAATGAAGTAAAACAAGAATCGTATCAGGGAGTGACTGTAAACAGTTCTCTTGCCAATACCACAAGTTTCACTTCTAATAACGGTATACCCAATTCTACCGAAGATGTCAATGATTCAACAAAAAGTTTCCGCAAACCTTCCCTCGACCGGGTGGACTCTGACACCGATTACCTCGGCGCAGGCCTACCTTGAAAACATGTGAAGGATTTATCGTGGTTAAAGAATTGACATCTGCAAAATGGAGGAATGAATATGAAAGTATCTGAGAAAATGAGAGTAGCCTTCGTGAATATATTGGCGAATTTGCTTCCGAAAGAAGAAGCGGCAACAATAGCGGCGTCTCTCGAGACCAAGGAACAGAAAGAGGAGATGTTCGACTTTCTCCAAAAGAGAGACTTCAAAGCGACGAAGCAGGAGATCTGGAACGAGACGGGCAGGATAATCAAGAAGCACAAGGCAAAATACTAAAAAGTTCCCGCAAACCTTCCCTCGACCGGGTGGACTCTGACACCGATTACCTCGGCGCAGGCCTACCTTGAAAGTATTGCGGAAATGATACTCGGGAAAGGTACAGATTGCTACAGATGTTGCCCTATATCGTGTCAAAAAGAGCTTATCAGCTTCAAAATATAGAAAAGAAGCAGTTGCAAGTTCGGAGTTCACCTAAAACGGTTAGCTCTATCATGCAATCTACTTCTGTAAAAACTATATCAGATTTATTTGCTCTTGTCAAGCAAGAGGATAAAGACTTTCAGCCAAATCCCGTAAATAAAGCGTTGCTTAATGATAACGGTACACCGATGATTCTTTACCATCAGACGGAGAACGACTTTATGGTGTTTGATGTAAAGCATAAAGGTTCAGGAAGTAGTGATTATGCTCAAGAATTGCTGGAAAATCCAAACAATATTGAGTTGGAAATTAAAAGAAGACCCCTCAAAGAAAGTGCCACCGGGGAGAAACATCCCAACACTTTCAATGAGTTGTCTTCTAATAACAGTATATCCAATTCTACCGAAGATGTCAATGATTCAACAAAAACACAGGTGCTTCAAATGAAACACCTGTGTTTTTCATATTACAAGAAATTATTTCAGACTTGCAATTGTTGCAGGGAACTGAGACTCGCCGTAGCCCATAACACGGGCAATCTGTGTGGCAATACTGCGGTTTGCAATCTCCTTGCCGGAAACGAAGCCTGCATCCTCAGCGGAAACATAAACGGGGACATCGGTTATATTGTGAGTGCCGTGTGTGAACTTGTATTCGCCGGTCTTTTCATCAAGAACAAGTCCGCCCGTACCGTGGTCAGCAGTTACAACAACGAGCGTTTCACCGTCAGCCTCAGCAAATGCAAGCGCAGCGGCAACAGCCTTGTCAAACTCCTCAGTGCAAAGAAGTGCGCCTTCCATAATATTGTCGTGGGAGAACTTGTCAATGCAAGCGCCCTCAACCATAAGGAAGAAGCCCTTTTCATTAGCTGACAGAAGCTCAATTGCCTTTGTTGTCATCTCCTCAATTGAAGGAGTATTATTGTTATCGGTGCAATTGTAAAGGTCGCTGTAATTGAACTGACCGAAGGAGCGTGAGCCTGCCTCAAGAGCGTTCATTTCGTCTCTGTTGTCTATGTAAGTCCAGCCGTTTGCTGCGGTGTTTTCCTCATTGATGCTGTCGGTTTTACCGCCCCAGATAAGGTCAAAGCCGTTCTTGAGCTGGTCGGCACAGATTTCCTCTTCCATACCTCTTGAAAGAACATGTGCTGAGAAGTCTGAGGGAGTTGCACCTGAGGTTTTGTCCGTTGTAACAACACCTGTTGCACCGCCGTTTGCCTTTACAAGCTCACCGAGACTGATGGGTACATTCATATCGTTCGGTGAAAACGGATCAAAGGGATAAACGCCGACAGAATTGATCCACACTCTCATACCCGTTGCAAGTGCTGTACCGCCTGCGGCTGAGTCTGTTGCGGGGATAATGTAAGAGTCGATATCACTTCTGAGCTGAACGGGCATATCGTTCATAACAAGGTCAACCTCACGGTACTTTTCCGTTGCACCTATATGTTCAAAGCTCATACCGTCGCCTATCATAAGGATAACGTTTTTGTACTTGCCTTCGGTGTAGTCGCCGCCTGCATCCTGATTGAGACCTATAAGGCCGTAAACAGAAAGAAGCACTGACATCATAACTGCAATAATTTTGTTTATAACTGACATTTTTCTTTTCTCCTTTTTAATATAAAATCTTGCAGTAATTATTATATAGCAATATAAAGGCTAATTCAAGATAATTCCGCAGTTTTTTTGCTTTTTTATTTGAAAAATCTGTTCTGCTGTGCTATTATTCATCTAGTAAAAAAACAAGGAGACAAAAATGAAGCGTCTTAAAGATTTCCGATACACCTTCTACGCCTGCTATGCGGGGTACTTTGTGCAGGCGATAATCAACAACTTTCTTCCACTGCTTTTTCTCACCTTCAGAGAAAGCTTCGGTCTTGACCACGGAGAAATCTCTCTGCTCATCGTCATAAACTTCGGTGTGCAGCTTTTCGTTGACCTTATTTCCACCACCTTTGTTGACAGACTCGGCTACGGAAAGTGTGTTATTTTTGCACATGTTTTCGCTTGTCTGGGACTTACGGGACTCGGCATTTTCCCCTTTATACTTGACCCGTATACGGGCATAATCCTGTCCGTTACGGTTTACGCCATAGGCAGCGGACTTATCGAGGTTATCATCAGCCCCATTGTCGAAGCCTGCCCCGGTGAAAGAAAATCGGCTCAGATGAGTCTGCTGCACTCCTTTTACTGCTGGGGACAGATGCTCGTTGTGCTTTTGTCCACACTTTATTTCGTAATATTCGGCACGGCAAGCTGGCGCTACCTTTCCTTTATATGGGCACTTGTGCCGCTTATAAACTGCATTTTCTTTACACTTGTGCCAATTCCTCCCGTACTTGCAAAGGGTGAAAGTCCGGGCATAAAGGGGCTTTTGAAAACGAAGCTGTTTTATGTGTTTGCACTTATTATGCTCTGCTCGGGAGCAAGTGAAATCGCAATGAGTCAGTGGGCATCCTTTTTCGCAGAGTCGGGTCTGAGGGTGTCAAAAACCGTCGGCGACCTCCTCGGTCCCTGTCTTTTTGCAGTGCTTATGGGTACGGCACGAGTCGGCTATGCAAAAATTTCCGACAGAGTTTCACTTGAAAAGGTTATGTCCCTTTGCGGAATATTCTGTATGCTCTGCTACCTTGTTTCGGCACTTTCACCTGTACCTCTTATCTCCCTTGCAGGCTGTGCCATGTGCGGACTTTTTGTAGGTATTATGTGGCCCGCCACCTTCTCTCTTGCGGCGGAAAAAATCCCCACGGGAGGCACTGTGCTTTTTGCGTTGCTTGCGCTTTTCGGTGACCTCGGATGCTCCTCAGGTCCTGCCTTCGTAGGAAAAATCAGCGAGGCCTTCGGCGAGGATGTGTCAAAAGGTCTGCTTTTCGCCTCCCTTTTCCCCTTACTTCTTGTTGTCGGTCTTTACCTTCAGAGGCGTATCACAAATAAGGAAAATGTAAAATCCGATTAAATTATTGACATTCTGTTAATAAAAGTATATAATGAACACAGAAATAAAAATTTATTAAGGAGGAAATAACAATGCCAAATGAGAAAACAACTGTAGTTGAAGACGATTACGAAGTAGTACCGGAGCCCGATTGGGGTGTGCTTATGTTCTGGGAGGATTTAACCTACATTTTCACACTTATCGCAGACTTCTTCAAAAAGCTCTTCGGCCTCGAATAATTCTTTGCCGCACATAACGGCTCAGAATCAGTAACACATACCTGTAAAAATACAGATCAGGGCACGGGAAACCGTTGCTCTGATTTTTGTTTGTATACCTTTTCATCAATGGTAATATTGACGAAAAACTTTTACTTTTTTATTATATAAAATAGTATAGCTTTTTTAATATAAAATATTGCAAAATGACAGCCTTTGTGATATTATTTAACAGTATGGATAAATATACGCTCTTTTTTACAATCTGAGCGCAAGCCATTCCACAAATTTAGCGAAAAACGCTTAAAGGAGGATAAAGTTAATGCTTAAGAAAATCAGCAAAATTCCGTTCACGGACACGCCTGAACAGTCAGCAAAGCTCGACGCTGTTATCGCTGAATGCACAGGCGACGTTAGCATGCTTATGCATGTTATGCAGGAAGCTCAGGAGATCTACGGATACCTCCCCTTTGAGGTTCAGCAGAAGATTGCAGACGGTATGAAGGTACCCCTTGAAAAGGTTTACGGTGTTGCTACCTTCTATGCACAGTTTGCACTTTCACCCAAGGGTAAGTATTCAATTTCCGTTTGTCTCGGTACTGCCTGCTACGTTAAGGGCGCACAGGAAATCCTTGATGAGCTTTCAGCTCAGCTCGGAATTGATGCCGAAGAATGCACAGCTGACGGTAAGTACTCACTTACAGCCTGCCGTTGTATCGGCGCCTGCGGTCTTGCTCCCGTTATTACGGTCAACGACGATGTTTACGGCAAAATCACTGCCGCTGATGTCAAGGGTATTCTTGCAAAATATCAGTAATGAGAGAGCTTTCGTTAAATGTGCTTGATATAGCTCAGAACTCAGTTTCAGCAAATGCGTCACTGATTGAAATCGAGCTAAAAGAAAGCACTGAAACAAATGAACTTCTTATCGG
The DNA here is from genome assembly GCA_015066015.1 of Oscillospiraceae bacterium. Taxonomy (GTDB): domain Bacteria; phylum Bacillota; class Clostridia; order Oscillospirales; family Acutalibacteraceae; genus UBA6857. Next base: position 221,856 of record SVPE01000001.1, on the reverse strand, counting down.
TATTTATGACAACGGCAAGGGTATGACTGAAGAACAGCTTTCATCCGTACGCGACCCCTTCTTCACAACCCGCACAACAAGAAAGGTCGGAATGGGGATTCCCCTTTTCAAAATGGCGGCAGAAATGACGGGCGGTCACCTTGAGATTGAAAGTGAGGTCGGCGTCGGCACAAAGGTACGCGCCTTTTTCAGAACCGATCATCTGGACTTCGTTCCCGTCGGAGATATGGCATCAACCATGGTGACACTCATCACAATGAATGAGCATATCGACTTTCTTTACACAAGAAGCTCCGATGACAGAGTCTTCACCCTTGACACCCGCAGCCTGAAAGAAATCCTCGGAGGTGTCCCCTTCAGTGAACCTTCGATTTCCGCATGGCTCAGAGATTTTATAACTGAAAACACAAAACTAATTACGGAGGTGTAATTTATATGAAAACACTTGAAGAGCTTATGGCTTTAAGAGACGCCGCAAAGGCTCAGATGACAACAAGAGACGACTCAAGCGAAGTTACAAGAATTGTTGTCGGTATGGCTACCTGCGGTATCGCAGCAGGCGCAAGACCTGTTATGAATAAGTTTGTTGACGAGATTGCAAAGCGTAATCTCAAGACTGTTACAGTTGCTCAGACCGGCTGTATCGGTATGTGTCAGTATGAGCCCATCGCTGAGGTACTTGTTCCCGGCGAAGAAAAAGTAACATATGTTCAGCTCACAGAAGAAAAGGTTGCAAAAATCGTTCTTGAGCACATCGTTAACGGCAAGCCTGTTGTTGAATACACAGTAGGCGCAATTAAAAAATAAGGAGGAAAACTAAATGTATCGTTCCCATGTTCTCGTTTGCGGCGGTACCGGTTGTACCTCCTCAAACTCACAGAAAATCATCGAGGCTATGGAAGCTGAAATCAAGGCTAAGGGTCTTGAAAAGGAAGTTCAGGTTATCCGTACAGGTTGCTTCGGTCTTTGCGCATTAGGTCCCATTATGATTGTATATCCCGAAGGCTGCTTCTATTCAGAGGTTAAGGTTGAGGACGTCCCCGAAATCGTTGAAGAGCACCTTCTCAAGGGCCGTATGGTAAAGCGTCTTCTTTACGAAGAGACAGTTACTCCCGAAGAAATCAAGGGACTCAACGACACCGATTTCTACAAAAAGCAAAAGAGAATTGCTCTTCGTAACTGCGGTGTTATCAACCCCGAAGATATCAACGAATATATTGCTTATGACGGTTATCAGGCTCTTGCAAAGTGCCTTACCGAATACACTCCCGAGCAGGTAATCCAGATTGTAAAGGATTCCGGTCTTCGCGGCAGAGGCGGCGGCGGTTTCTCAACAGGTCTCAAGTGGAGCTTCACAGCTGCTAACCAGGCTGACCAGAAATACGTTGTATGTAACGCTGACGAAGGTGACCCCGGCGCATTCATGGACCGTTCAGTTCTTGAAGGCGACCCCCACTGTATCATCGAAGCTATGGCTATCTGCGGCTATGCTACAGGCGCTACAGAAGGCTATATCTATGTACGTGCTGAATACCCCATCGCTGTTGCACGTCTTCAGATTGCTATCAACCAGGCTAAGCAGCTCGGTCTCCTCGGCAAGAACATCTTCGACTCCGGCTTTGATTTCGATCTTCACGTAAAGCTCGGTGCAGGCGCATTCGTTTGCGGTGAAGAAACAGCTCTTATGACCTCAATCGAAGGTAACCGCGGTGAACCCAGACCCCGTCCTCCCTATCCCGCAGTAAAGGGTCTCTTCGGCAAGCCCACAACAGAAAACAACGTTGAAACCTTTGCAAACATTCCCACCATTATCCGTGAAGGTGCTGAATACTTCGCATCCATGGGTACCGAAAAATCAAAGGGTACAAAGGTATTTGCTCTCGGCGGTAAAATCAAGAACACAGGTCTTGTTGAAATCCCCATGGGCACAACTCTTCGCGAAATCATTGAAGAAATCGGCGGCGGCATCCCCGGAGGCAAAAAGTTCAAGGCTGCTCAGACAGGCGGTCCCTCAGGCGGTTGTATCCCCGCTCACCTTATGGATACTCCCATCGACTATGACAACCTCACAGCTATCGGCTGTATGATGGGCTCAGGCGGTCTCATCGTTATGGACGAAGACAACTGTATGGTTGACATTGCAAAGTTCTTCCTCGACTTCACAGTTGACGAAAGCTGCGGTAAGTGTACTCCCTGCCGTGTAGGTACAAAGAGACTCCGTGAAATGCTCGACAAGATCACCGACGGTAACGCTACTCTCGAAGACCTTGACAAGCTCGAAGAGCTCTGCAACTACATCAAGGATAACTCACTCTGCGGTCTCGGTCAGACAGCTCCCAACCCCGTTCTTGCTACACTCAAGTTCTTCCGTGACGAATACATTGCTCACGTTGTTGACAAGAAGTGTCCCGCAGGCGTATGTAAGAACCTTCTCTCCTACTCAATTGTTGAGGACAAGTGTAAGGGTTGTACAGCCTGTGCAAGAAAGTGTCCCGTTAATGCAATTTCAGGTTCAGTAAAGCAGCCTCATGTTATCGACACTGCAAAGTGTATCAAGTGCGGCGCCTGCGTAGAAACCTGTAAGTTCAATGCTATCATTAAGAAATAAGGAGGTACGTGAAAATGGAAAAAATGCTTAACATTAAAATTAACGGTATGTCCTGCAGCGTGCCTTACGGTACAACAATCCTCGAAGCTGCAAGACAGATGGGTATCGAAATCCCCACTCTCTGCTTCCTTAAGGACATCAACGAAATCGGCGCCTGCCGTTTCTGTGTTGTTGAAGTAAAGGGCGCAAGAAACCTTGTTGCCGCCTGTGTATTCCCCATCGAAAGAGACGGCACGGAAATCTTCACCAACAGCGACAGAGTTCGCAAGGCAAGAAAGACAACTCTCGAACTTATTCTTTCAACTCATGACAGAAAATGTCTTACCTGTATCAGAAGCGGTAACTGCGAGCTTCAGAAGCTCTGCCTTGAATACGGTGTTTCAGAAGCAGACAAATACGACGGTGACAAGCCCGTTTACGAGCTTGACTACTCCGCTGCACACATGGTAAGAGACAACAACAAATGTATCCTCTGCCGCCGCTGCGTTGCTGCCTGCGATAACCAGAACATCAGCGTTATCGGTGCAAACGCAAGAGGTATCGACACACACATCGGCTCAGCATTTGAGCTTCCCCTCAACTCAACATCATGTATTTCCTGCGGTCAGTGTATCGTTAACTGCCCCGTTGGTGCAATCTACGAAAAGGATGACACAGAAAAGGTATTCGAAGCTATCAACGATCCCGAAAAGTATGTTGTTGTTCAGGCTGCTCCCGCAGTAAGAGCAACACTCGGTGAATGCTTCGGTCTCCCCGTTGGCACAGACGTAACCGGCAAGATGTTTGCTGCACTCCGTCGCCTCGGCTTTGACAAAGTATTTGACACCAACTTTGGTGCTGACCTTACAATTATGGAAGAAGCAACTGAACTTCTCTCAAGAGTAAAGAACGGCGGCGTTCTTCCCATGATCACCTCCTGCTCACCCGGTTGGATCAAGTACTGCGAGCACTACTATCCCACAGAGCTCGATCATCTTTCAACCTGCAAATCACCTATGCAGATGCAGGGTGCTGTTATCAAGAGCTACTACGCTGAAAAGAACGGCATTGATCCCTCAAAGATCGTTTGCGTTGCTATCATGCCCTGTACCGCAAAGAAATTCGAATGCGGCAGAGATGATGAAAACGGCGCAGGTTATCCTGATGTTGATTATGTTCTCACTACAAGAGAGCTTGGCAGAATGATCAACACTGCAGGCATCAACTTCAACCTTCTTCCTGATGAAGAGTGCGATGCACCTCTCGGCCAGGGCACAGGTGCTGCTGTTATCTTCGGTGCAACAGGCGGTGTTATGGAAGCTGCTCTTCGTACAGCTGCTGAAGTAATCACAGGCACAGAGCTTGAAAAAGTTGAATTTGAGGCTGTCCGCGGTATGGAAGGCATCAAGGAAGCAGCTTACAAGCTTGGCGATCTCGAAGTTAAGGTTGCTATTGCTTCCGGCACGAAGAACGCAAAGGTTCTTATGGATAAGGTTAAGGACGGCACTGCTGACTACACCTTCATCGAAATCATGGGATGTCCCGGCGGTTGTATCAACGGCGGCGGTCAGCCCGTACAGCCTGCTTCCGTACGTAATTTCGAGGACCTTAAATCTCTCAGAGCTGCTGCTCTTTACAAGAACGACGAAAACCGTCCTCTCAGAAAGAGTCATCTCAACGAAGATGTGAAGACAATCTACGCTGAATACCTCGGTGAGCCCAACAGCCACAAGGCTCATGAGCTTCTTCACACAAGTTACGTTGCAAGACCTCTTTTCACCAAGGAATAATTAAAACTGAAAGAAGCAAGGGGTAAAACGACATGAAAAAGCAGTCAATTTTTACAGCAGTTATTTCAATTTTAGTATCCGCTATTATTATTCTTGCAGTTATAGGTGATGTTTCCGTCAACCTTAACGGCTATGTCGGCACAGCAAACACAGGCTCCGCGACTCAGGCAACTGTAGCTCCTCAGCCTACTGCTGCTCCCCAGACTACTGTCCCTGCAGTACAGACCACTGCCCCTGCTGCTGATTCCTCAGCAACTGAGACAACCCCCTCTGCAGACAGTGCTAACCCCACTGACACAAAGGCAATCATCGAGCAGTACACTCTTCTTGTAAACAAGTTCAAGCAGGAGAAGCCCGCTTTCAAGAAAAAGGAATTTCAGTCACTTCCCGAAGAATTCCGTAACCTTGGCACAGCAGGTAACCTTGTTCTTGAAATTGCTGCAGGTTACATGACAACCGAAGAAGAATGCGAAGAAATCGTAAGAGCTGCCGGTTCTGAAGAAATCAAGTGGGATATGCCTATCCACAATTCAGAGGTAGGCTGCCTGCTCACTGACTACGATGCAGTTGCATGGGCAAAATGCGAGGATGTCGGTGACGGCACAAAGAAAATAAGCTTCTCACTCAAAGAGGAAATGAATGCAGAGCCTACACCCGCTGATACACTTGTACCCGTTTCAAAGCACGGTGCTGTAATGCAGCCTCTGTCAAGAAACGACATCACAGCTGAAGTTGAAAAAATCACTTCAAAGATTCCCGGTCTCGGCATCAACGACTTCAGCCTCGGCTACAGAGACTGTGAGTTCTCCTGCATTTATAATCCCGAGACGAATCAGGTGCTCTCAATCACACACCACGTTGTAATTGACATTAATGCTGATATTCAGCTCTTTGTTGCAAACATTGCAGGTTCAGCAAGGCTTTACAACGATATGCTTATTTACGATATTACCTGGTAAAAAGATAAGCAATATGAGCCGGGCGCTGATCGTGCCCGGCTTCAGACTGTCGATAACGTCACAAGAACAACAATGCACAAAATTTCAAATAATTTGCACGGACAGTCAAACTTAACATATCAAAAAAAGAGGTTGAAACATCGAATTTCAGCCTCTTTTCCATTGTTTTGACCTTTTTTCATCCTCTCGGAGTACCCTTGTACACCTTCGGGCTGAAGAAAAGGTCATCTTGCAACATTCTCAACAGTCCGTCATCTTGTAGAAAAAATTTCCCTACAAGAATAATAAACCCGACAGCAGGTTTGAAGGCTAAACCGGGGAGGCCCTTTGACCCTTCAGGTCAAAGGCGCCACAGGAAAAATCGGTTTCGTTTCCCGGAAACCGATTTTTCCTGTGGCGGCAACGCTTCGCGTTGCGCCTCCCCTTATGTTGCTGTTACCCGGGTGTGCGGTGATAGCGCCGTTTCAGGCGCCCCGCCACGGACGTGGCGGGGCAGGCGCTTCGCGCCGCCTGAAACGGCATATCTGCGGCTAAGCCGCAACAAAGCCGCGGGGATGAACCCCGCGGCAAAACTATCCGTTACCCGTTATATATACTTTAAAAATTCACATCCCTGCTTGTTCTTTACCCTTGCCGTAATATTATTCTTGACATATATGAGCACCCACTCAATTATAAGCACAAACAGGAATACAACAATTGCCCTCATATAATTGTAAGCTATGCCCTCTGCCGTAATAAGCTTTTCAATAACAAGCGAAACAATGGGCACAATATAAAGCGGCAAGTGTGTTACCATTACAAACAGTGAGTTTTTTCCGACAAAAGCCGTAAGCTTGCACGGGAGCTTTTCACAAAGGAAAGCGAATATACCGATGATACCAAAGGAGCAAAGTACACCCGAAAGGAAAAAAAGTAAAGGCCTTGAACCGAAAAGCACGTTATTGAGGTCTACGCCTCTGTTCAGAAACGCCACCACGCTTCCGCAAATGAGAAGCACCATAGAAATGAGTGCCTGATTTATGGAGTTACCTTGTCTTGACTTGCCCGCTTCAAAGCCGACACCTATAAACCAGAAAGCAACAAAGACCTTGAGTACAACCGTAAGCACAGACTGTACTGCTTTGTGAAGTCCGATTTCGGGAATAAACTCAGCTGACAGTACAAGTAAAATCGGAATAGCAACTGCTGCAACGGTTTTCACTGTTAGGGGTATCCGTCTGCACAGCACACGTTCAGATATCAGCCTTCCGAAAAAAATTGAAGGCAGAAACCATAGTGTTGAAACTCCGTTGAGCGTAACCGTAAGGAGTATTTTATCAATAAGAAAGTCAATGCCTCTGTTTTGAGCTGACATAATTACTGCCGACGCCAGAAGCGAAAGAGCCGAGTAAAAGACATAGGGTATTCCCATAGAAAGAAGAAGCTTTTTAACAGGTGTTTTTCTTATCTTACCGTCTTCAGCACGCATGCTCAACAGTAAACCCGTTATAATGTAAAAAAGGCTTATCTTGAATGCCGACGCCCATTGAGAAAACGGGTCGGAAAATGTTACTGTATGCCCCCAAACAATAAGCAGCATCGCAAAACCCTTTGCCGAATCAATATATTTAAGTCGCATATTTCAATTCCTTTGTACAAAATATATTACTATTGAAGAATACCACAAATTTTCAGTTTTGGCAACGGAATAGTTATTATTTTTGATTCTTCCGAAGTTCCCGTTAACACAATACTTAAAAAATCTTAAAACTTACTGTTGATGTGTTGCCATAAATCAACACTATGTGCTAAAATTGTATCATAAAATACGGAGGTGGCATATGGATAAAAAGATTTATTACAGAGGCCTTGTTGCTCAGCCCTGGTATAATTTTACAGAGAGTCTTGCCTATCTCATAACAGGCAGACCCATACCCGAAAATGTTCTTTACGAAAGAAAGGTTTCCTACGGCAAGGAAAAAAGTCAGTTTATGAACACCCTTTGCCTTAAGGAGCTGAAGGATAAGAAGAAGCCCGTATTCATCTATATTCACGGCGGCGGCTGGATTTCAGGTATAACCGATATGCGGAACACCTATATTGTCAACTGGGTAAACAAAGGCTTTCAGGCATTCTCACTTAACTATACCTATGCACCGCAGAAGGTGTTCCCGGCTCAGCTTCAGGAGATTTATTCGGCAATCGATTACATCTTCGACAATGCGGAAAAGTATAATATAGATACCGACAATATTGTTCTCGGCGGCGAAAGTGCAGGCGGATACTTTATCGCATACCTCGGTGCGTGTGCAAGTGATTCCTCACCCCTTGAAAAGCTCGGCATCACCTTCAGAAATAAAGATAAATTCACGGTAAAGGCTATCGTTTCGCACAGCGGCTGCTATAACCTTGAGTATCTCAGCGACAGCAGTAAGCCTCAATCAAATTTTCCCGATATGAAGGCAATGGTTGAAGCCTTCACCGGTATGAAAAAGAATGAGCTCAACACATATATAAAAACTCCCGAAGGAAAGCTTCTTAACCCTCAGGTCAATAAAGACTTTCCGCCCTGCTTCCTTGCCTGGTCAACAAATGATTACCTCAGATTTGACACAAAGGACTTTGCCAACGAATTAAGACGTTACAATATCCCCTACCGTATGTTCAAGGGTGACGGCATAGTCTCATTCCACGCCTGGACTATCGTTACAATGCTGAAAAAAGGCAGAGAGTGCCTCCAGGAAACCTTTGATTTTGTACTGCCCTTGCTTCCCGATTACTTCTCATAAAAGACATATATAATTGTATAAACATTACACCTCAGGAAAAAATAATCCTGAGGTGTTGATTTTGACAAATAAAAACAAAGCATTCAGACTGATTATTTTTTTGCTGACTGCGGTGATTATGATTTCCGCTGTCTGCTATAACAGCGTAAGCTACCCGGAAAGCTACGTATCCACCCTTTCAAAACTCGGCTCAAGAGGTGAGGAGGTAAGACAGATACAGAAAAAACTGAAGGAACTCGGCTACTATAAGGGAAGCATTGACGGAATTTACGGCACATCAACTAAAAAGGCCGTTACCGCCTTTCAGAAAAATTGCGGACTCACCGCCGACGGAATCGCCGGGGCAAAAACGCTCAAATTTCTCGGACTTACTTCAGCATCGTCATCAGACTCGGCTTATACAAGCAGCGATGTGCGCCTTCTTGCAAAGCTTATTGCCGCAGAGGCAAGAGGTGAAAGCTACAAGGGTCAGGTAGCAGTCGGTGCCGTTGTATTAAACCGGGTTGAGCACGCCTCTTTTCCTGACAGTATTTCGGGCGTAATATATCAGAAAGGGGCTTTCTCCTGTGTCAATGACAGTAACTGGAATGTGTCACCCACATCAGAATCCCTCAAGGCTGCCCGTGACTGTATTAACGGCTGGGATCCGAGTGGCGGTGCAATTTACTACTACAATCCGGCTAAAACAACCAACGCATTTATGCACTCAAGACCTGTAATAACAGTTATAGGGCGTCACCGTTTCTGCAGCTGATTATATTAAGTGTTTCACTCACTTTTGAAATTATAAAGTCGGGCTTATATCCGTCAGGAAGCTCTTCGTCTGCAAGATTCAGCCAGCAGCAGGGAATATCCGCATTCATTGCGCCCTTTATATCCGATGTAAGGGAATCTCCCACCAGGAGAATTTTTTCCTTATCCTTTTCCGGAATTTTATCAAGCACAAAATCGAAATATTCCTTTCTGGGCTTTTGATAACCTATTGTCTCGGAAACAAAAACCTCACTTATATAGGGAGTAAGTCCGCTTCTTTCAAGGCGTCTTGCCTGAGTGGCGGCTATTCCGTTTGTGACTATGTAAAGGTCAAGCCCGTCGCTTCTGAGCTTTCTGACGGTTTCAATTGCACCCTCAAGCAGATTTCCACCCTCACTGAGAAGTGAAAGATAGAATTCGTTAACCTCAAGAGGATCTTTGTCGCAGCTGAAACCGATTGCATCAAAAAAGAGCCTGAATCTTACTCTTTTAAGCTCAGGCTTTGTGATTTCGCCTTTTTCAAGCTGCTTCCACAAGCCTTGATTTATCCTTGAATATATGGAAATATTTTCATCCGTAGCGGGCACTCCGAGAGTCTCAAGAACTCTGGCGAGTGCCTGATGCTCATCCTTCAGAAAGTCAAGCAGAGTGTTATCGGCATCAAAAAGCACTGTTGTAATTTTCTTCATCATAGCTTCTCCTTTTAATATTGATACTATACTGATTTTACTGGATAAAAGCCCCTGTGTCAATCAGATTATTTGTGTTAATTTTTTCAAAAAGTATTTACTTTTTTCTTTATTGTGGTAAAATTATATTTGTATAATTTTGTATTCTTACGAAAGGAATGCCTGAACCGGGCGGTATAACAGATGGATAACGACGCTTTCAGCATGGGAGTAGCTCCCGGCGGACTCAAGGACAGAGCTGACATCAAGCTTATGGTGTGCTACCTGCTCAAAAACCTCAACAAGTCCCTTACCCGTACACAGATTAACGAAATCCTGCAAAAGCACGGAATCGCCAACTATTTTGAAATAAACGGCGCTGTCAGCGACCTTGTTTCCTCGGGTCAGGTTACAAGTGAACTTACAGACGATGACGAGCTCATCACCATAACCGCGAAAACAGAGCTTTCTGTCGCACTGATTGAAAGAGACCTGCCCCGCTCACTCAGAGAAAAGGCAATCAACGCCGCAGTAGGTGTGCTTCAGCGCGACCGTATAAAAAAGGAAAGCAGAGTCACCGTTGAGCCTTGTAACGAAGGCTATCATGTTACCTTTACGGTTACGGATATGGGCACTCAGCTGCTGAAAATTACGGTCTACGTTGCAGACGAAAGGCAGATCGAAATTGTCAAACGTAATTTCTACGATAATGCCGTCAATATCTACTCTGATGTAATTGCATCGCTGACGGTTGAATAATCATACAGTGTACTAACTTGAAAAAGGAGCGTAAAAAAATATTATGAAATCCAAATTTTTTGCATTCTTCACAGTGACACTTGTTCTTTGCGGAGCAGTTTTCGGTATTTACTGGAAATTTGTGAGGATGTCACAATATCCTGTTTTTATCGAAAGCTTTGACCACGGTGTGCTTACCGTCGACAGTACCCAGACAACGGGCAGCGACAACAAATACCGTGTATGGTGGGAAAGAGATGAAACCATCACCATTAATATAAACCCCGAAAGAACAGCCGACTCCTACTACAATCTCAAGAAGCTCACCGTTAACGGCGTTGATGTTACAAAGCAGGTAAGCATGCTTCAGTACAGAACTCCCGTAACGGAAAAGCTTACCATCCTTGCATTTTTTGAAAAAGGAACGCCTCCCGAAAGCTTTATTGAAGAGGAGAAGGCCAACAAGGTTACTGCCACTGCTCCCGCAATCACAAAGGCCTTTGACAACAAATACGTAGGTGCTTATGCCGCCTATGACATTGAAGACCCATCAGTTTTCCACGATGAGGCTACAGGCTATTACTACTGCTTCGGCTCAGACAATGTTGTAGTTAAATCAAAGGACCTTGTAAACTGGTCAGGCAGAACAACCTACTTTAATACACCCGAAGGCGCAACCACAAACGCTATTATGGATTTCACCCAGTTCGAAAGCGTCAGAAAGTGGGCATCTGAGCACGGCTACAGCTCTGCATACAATACTTCAGACAGCAAGTCCGACAGAACACCTCTTGCCCCCGATATAGTTAAAATCGGCACTGTTTACTACCTTTATTTCTCACTTTCTAAGCAGACAGGTGCAAACGAATCTGCAATTTTCGTTGTTAAAACCACGAACCTTGAAGCCTCAATCACCCAGAAAAAATGGATTGACGGCGGTATGGTAATCTGCAGCTGCGGAAACCACGGCGGCACACAGAAAACCACCGATGCAAACGGTGTCACGGTTGACACAAATGTCAACACGCATTATGACCCTGCCAATGCAGTACATCCCAGCGTAATGTTTGACGGCACAAACCTTTACATGGTTTACGGCGGCTATTACGGAAGCCGGGATATAAACGGCGGCATCTACCTTCTTCAGCTTGATACAGGCACAGGCTTGCTCAAAGCCGGCAGTGCCATCAACACTGCCGGTGAAAAGATCGGTACACTTCACGGCTCAGATGCAAAGCCTGCAGGCACTCTCCTTGCAAAGCCCGGCAGACCTACCTCTCTGAGTGCAGCAAGCTCAAGTCTTATAAGCGCCGCTGATCTTATCCACAACAAGGCAACCGGCTACTACTATCTCTTTACAACCTACGGCGTAAGTGACACCAACTACAACATAAGAGTTGCACGTTCATCAAGCATCACAGGTCCCTACACTGATTTTGCAGGCAATCTTATGAATGATGCCACCGGTAATCAGTACGACAAGGGTTATATGCTCATGGGCGGCTACAACTTCACCTCGTCGAGTGCAGGCTGCGTTTCCTATACTGATGTGGGCAGAGCCTCCATCGGCAGCCCTAAAATCATCAAGGCGTCAAACGGAACATATCTCATTGCCTCTCAGTCCCAGCTTTACTACAAGGTCGGCTCGGAAATCCTTACCGGCTCGGTTATTGCCGAGCGCGAGGAAATCGTAATGAAAACAGAGCCCTCACTTGAAATCAGAGAGCTTGTCTGGGATAACACAGGCTGGCCCCTTGCTCTTGCTGAAATGTTCTCAGGCAAGCTTGCAACAAAGGGCGTTGAAACTGAAGATATGCTCGGTATCTGGGACCTTCTTGTGTTTGATTCGAGTTGCGACAGAAAAGACTACAAGGCTGTTGCAAGAAACGCTTCACAGAGAATCAGCATCTTCTCAAATGCAGTTATAACCTCAACTGATATTGAAAAGAATACTGAGCTTAACACAACGGGACTTCTCAGAAAAGAAAGTGACTATTTCAAGCTTACGATTGACGGTGTTGAATACAAGCTTCATCCCCGCTATATGTGGGACTGGGAGCTTGGCGAGGGCAGTCTTATTCTCACCGGTATCGGCGCTGACGGAAGCACTGTATGGGCAAAGAAAAACTTCTCTTCAACAACGGGCGTTTACACCGATGCATTCTACTACCTTTACAATAAGTGCGACGACGCAACAAAGCTTACCATTGATGCAAAGGTAAAGAAAATCAGCGCAAACCCCACTCAGAATCACGTTGATACTCTTTCACGCTCAATCATCAAGCACCTTATCACTCAGGCAAGCACGCAGAAAACCTCCCCGGCCGCTTGATAAGCTGAAAAGAATAACAATATCCCCTATCCGCCATAAAGCAGGACAGGGGATATTTTTTTACCATTCTCTTATTATTCCGGGATTTTCAAAAATCTCGTCCATCTTTTTTATAAAGGGCATAAGGTCAGCTGCTCCGCCTATTTTATGGTCAAAAACCATCATAAGAGGAAGCACCTTTTTCATACGAAAATCAAGCTCGCCGTTTTCCTTACGGTAAACGTCCTTTACCTCCTTGACTCTGCCTGTACCGAACATAAACACCTGAGGATAAAGGGGCGGAATATATGTGATATCCACCTTCAGGTCCTCGTAAAGTGTGCCCCAGTTGGTAAAGCATACTGTACCCTCGGTAAAATCGTCAACCTTGAGTGAGCCGACGCCGTTCTTTTTATAGCCCTCGTGACGGTAAGACTTTTTCTTGAAGAGCTTTGAAAACTTAGCTATTTTGCCCTTACCGGTGTATGCCGCAAGAAACTGCGCAAAAGTGGAAATCAGCTTTCCCTTTACGGCATAGCCGAACATACGCTGACCTGCCACATTGAAAAGCACCTTTTTAAAGTTAGTGTTTTCAAGCTTTGCCTTTGTCAGCTCAATCTGCTCGGAAATCTCTCTGAGACTCTTATTCTCGAGCTGTTTAAGCTTTACTGTGAAGGTTTCGCCGTTTTCAAAGCAGACAGGCATAGACACATCTATGTGCTTTTTGATTATCAGTCTTCCCGAAGAGGAGGTGTGCTTATAATCAAAGTGTGCATTAAGTCTCGGTGCCTCCTTGAGACCCTCGACAAGCACCTTCATCATCAGTGTATTGAAGGGCAACGGGTAACCGCACTCCTCTTTAAGCTTTATATATTCCTCCCAGAATGCGGTAACATCAGCCTCATAATTGCAGCCCGTGCCCGGAATGTTGCGCTGAGAATTTACAAGTGCATTGCAGGCAACACGGCTTCTTACACTGAGATATTCAATTTCGTCTTCCTTATCGGGCGCAAGCGTCGCAACCCTCAGATATTCTTTAAAGCTCATCTTACCAGATAACTCTTGTTTCGATGTCACTCTTTACAAGCTCAACAAAATCAGCAACTGCCATTGAGCCCTGGTCACCGTGTCCGCGTTTTCTTACGGAAACTGTGCCCTCTTCGGCTTCCTTATCACCGATAACGAGCATATAGGGAATCTTTTCAAGCTGTGCCTCACGGAGCTTATAGCCGAGCTTTTCACTGCGGATGTCAACATCAACATCATCAATGCCTGCAGCCATAAGAGCCTCTTTGACAGCGTATGCGGCATCCTGATGACGGTCAGCAATGGGAAGAATACGTACCTTTTCGGGAGCAAGCCATACGGGGAAGGCACCTGCATATTTTTCGATAAGAAGAGCAAGTGTTCTCTCGTAGCAGCCGATTGATGTACGGTGAATGATGTAAGGATTCTTCTTTGTGCCGTCGGGAGCAACATATTCCATACCGAATTTTTCAGCAAGCATCTGGTCAATCTGGATGGTAATGAGTGTATCCTCCTTGCCGTGAACGTTCTTTATCTGAATATCAAGCTTAGGTCCGTAGAATGCGGCTTCGCCGATACCGATCTTATAATCAATACCGAGGTTGTCAAGAATCTTGTACATTACGCCCTGAGCCTCATCCCACTGCTCAGGTGTACCGATATACTTGTCAGTATCGTTAGGATCCCACTGTGAGAAGCGGTAGGAAACATCCTCGTAGAGACCGAGGGTTTTAAGCATAAACACGCAAAGGTCAAGACAGCCCTTGAATTCATCCTCAAGCTGCTCGGGTGTACACATAAGATGACCTTCGGAAATTGTGAACTGACGTACACGGATAAGACCGTGCATTTCGCCTGAAGCCTCGTTTCTGAAAAGAGTCGAGGTTTCACCGAGTCTCATGGGAAGGTCACGGTAGGAGCGTGCTCTGTTAAGATATGCCTGATACTGGAAGGGACAGGTCATAGGACGAAGGGCAAATACCTCATCATCCTTTTCCTCATCGCCGAGTACAAACATACCGTCCTTGTAATGGTCCCAGTGTCCCGAGATTTTGTAAAGGTCGCTCTTTGCCATAAGAGGAGTCTTTGTGCGAAGCCAACCTCTTCTCTTTTCCTCGTCCTCAACAAAGCGCTGGAGAGTCTGAACAATGTGTGTGCCCTTGGGAAGCATAATGGGAAGTCCCTGACCGATGTAGTCAACGGTAGTGAAGATTTCAAGCTCTCTGCCGAGCTTGTTGTGGTCGCGCTTCTTTGCTTCTTCAAGCTGAAGAAGGTGTGCTTCAAGGTCACTTGCCTTTGTAAAAGCAGTACCGTAGATTCTCTGAAGCATCTTCTTGTTGCTGTCGCCTCTCCAGTAGGCACCTGTACAGGAGGTAAGCTTGAAAGCCTTTACGCGTGAGGTGTCAGGAATGTGAGGACCTGCACAAAGCTCGGTAAACTCACCCTGACGGTAGAAGGAAATAGGCTCACCGCTTTCAGCGTGCTCCCTGATAAGCTCAACCTTATAGGTTTCGCCCTTTTCTTCCATCATCTTAATTGCTTCATCGGCATCCATTTCGAACTTTTCAAGGAAAAGTCCTTCCTTGACGATTTTCTTCATTTCAGCTTCAATTTTTTCAAGTATTTCGGGAGTGAAGCTTACTTCGCTGTCGAAATCGTAGTAGAAGCCGTTATCTACTGCAGGGCCGATAGCAAGCTTTACATCGGGGTAAAGTCTCTTTACAGCCTGAGCAAGAATGTGTGAGCAGGTATGCCAGAAGGTCTTTTTTGCTTCATCGTCGTCAAAGGTGAGAATTTCTACTTCGCAGTCGCCTGAAAGCACTGTGCGAAGGTCGCAGATTTCACCGTTTACCTTTGCAAGACAGGCTGCCTTGTAAAGACCTGCACCAAGGCTCTTTGCAACGTCGATTATGCTTGAGCCGTCTTCGTATTCGCGGACAACGCCGCCCTTGAGAGTTACGTTAATCATTATTATCATTCCTTTCATACTAAAAAGAAAACGCTCCACCCCAAAAACTTGGGATGAAGCGATAATTGCTCCACGGTTCCACCCGTATTCCGCCTGAAGCTCAGACGGCACTCTTATGACTTTAACGCAGTCCTACGGCGTGCCTTATTTCGGCACACACTCGAAAGTGGTAGATTTTTCTCTGAATTTGCCCTGCTTGCAGCCGGTGACAAGGCTCTCTGTAAAATCCGTAAGGAGAAAAATCCTCTTTCTCAACGATTTTGCGGGATGTTGAATTTTCTGTTATTACTGATTATTTTATCACCGCAAAAGTGGTTTGTCAAGACTTAATCCAGGATTCTGTTGTCAGACTTTACGGTAAAGCCGTGCCTTTCAAGTATAGCGATAAACTCCTTCGCATTACTGTAAAGGTCGTCAAAATAACAGACCTCTTCACCGTCGACAATAATTGCCTTATAGCGTCTTAAATCCATCTCAGAGTTTTTCACTATAACAGCATCAATTTCGTGATAATAGTATTGTCCGCCGCCCTTGACAACGAACTTTTCCTCGTCAAAGCTGATTCCCTTATCGGAAACGAAATACATGCCGCCACATATTATCGCTATAAGTCCCAATGCTATGGCAACTGCTATTGCGATATGAAACTGCACTACTGCCCACAGCATAAATGTAAGCATAACTGACGATACCGTACCGGGCACTATCACAAGTGCCATCATACGTCTGCTTGTTCTGAGTTTTTTCATTGTAATTTCCCCTTTTTATTCATATATTTTTATTTTAACACCGTGCTTTTCCATAAGGGCTATAAATTCCTTCGCACCTTTATCATCCTTGGTAAAGGTGCATACCTCGTCTTCACCTACGTATATTTTAAGCCTCAATGTTGACCAGCTTCTCAGAATCTGCTCACTGTCAACGGTTACGTCGGTAATTGCATCAAACCCGTAGGCTGTTCCGTCTACGGTAAATTCTTCTTCGTCGAATTCCACCTTCTCACGGGAAAGGAACTTTATAAGATAATATATGAACACACCGATTACAAGTGCATCCATGCACATTGTTCCTGCAGACGTGCCGTAGGTATCGACAAGTTCGGCAAAAGAAATCCCTACACACAGTACCGCAAGAACCCCGAAAATAATCATCATTAACGGTGACGGCTTAATTTCTTTCTTCATATTCACAACCTCCTTTACTCTCTCGGTGTGCCTGGGACATTGTAAAAATTCAGGTAGTACAGAAACTCCTTTGCTCCGTCGTAATCCTTTTCAAAGGTGTAAAGCATTTTACCCTCAATGCAAATTTTGTAAAACACTCTGCCGTATTTACCTCCGTGAGCATCGATACGCTCTATCTGCTGATAGGTATAGGTTTTGCCGTCAAAGGTAAAATTAATATTATTGAAGGTAAGGCATTTGACAAGGTTGTTGCAGCTGATAAGAAGTGCCAGTAAGCTGAAAGCAGTATAAATAAGTGCATATACTGTTTTAGACATATCACCCGACTGAAAGCTCATATAAAGTGCAAAAAGGCTCAGCGCAACAAACACCAGAGAAACAGCTGTATATAATCCTGCATATTTTCTGTCCGGTTTTAACCTATATTCCATTTTTGTTTTCTCCTCTTTTTTAAATCAGAAGCTGTCGTAACAGACTACCTCTTCCAAAGGACGGTTTTTAAAGTGCATATCAAGAGGCTTTGCATCCTCTGCAGGGTACCCCATAACAAGAAGAGCAACCGGCTCATAAGCTTCGGGGATAGCGAAAGCCTCACGCATCTTAAACGGGTTAAAATGCATTACCCAGCAGGTACCGACGCCCTCATTTTGTGCCGCAAGCATCAGATAAGTGCTGACAATCACCGCATCGACGGGTGATGACCTCGCCTTGTCGTAGGGTCTTTCCCAGCTTTCGTTTTTGTTGTGACAGATAAGCATAGCCGCAGGTGCACCAAAGTGGCATTTTGTGCATTCACGAAGCTTTCCGATTGCCTCGTCGGTGTTAAGCACAAGAATCCTCTGTGGCTGAAAATTACAGCCCGTTGGGGCCTTGTGACCTGCTGCAAGGATTCTATCGACAGTTTCCTTCGGCAGATGCTCATCCCTGAATTTTCTTACGGAATATCTTTCGTCAATCAATTTTTCAAAATCCATTGCTATCTCCTTTTTTACTGAATTGGCGAAAGTGAAACGCCGTTTCTTTCAAGAGTTTCAAAAAATTCCTTTGCATTTTCATAATCTCTTTCAAAGGTGAAAATTGCAACACCGTTGACACAGATACTGTAGTATGTCATCCTTTTTCTGATTTTAGTTTCCAGTCTTTCAATCTGTGAATAGGAATAGGTCTGACCTCTTACCTCAAAATGAGACGGTGTGAAGGCGAGATGGTTTGTTGTATACTCATGATATCCGTAAACAGCAAACAGGCCTCCGATAAGAATACACAAAATTGAAGCAAACTGATTATCTCTGTCCTCAAAAATAAAATAGTTAAGAATGATACCGACAATACCCAAAAATGCAAAAGCAAGTCCGACAATTGTTTTTGTCAGCTTCGGTTTTAAAATCATAAGCATTTCTCCTTTATTCTTTACTTCAATTATACTTTATTATGTAAAAAAAACAATATCAAAAAGTATACTTTATCGGCTTAAAAGTATAAAAAAGTATACTTTTCTCTCCTGCAAGGTCAAAAAAAGAGGGCGGAAATCCGCCCTCACTGTCAATTGTAATTTTTATCTACCGTCTCACCGATTGCTCTTAAAAGTGAAGCCTCGTTTGTAGAAGGAAGGTCACAGGTGTAATGCCAGATCATAACGCCGCTGTAGCCCTCTTTGATTGCAAAATCTGTCTTCTGTGCAATAACATCGGGAGTGTTGAACCAGAAGGTCTTGCTGATACTGCTGTCAGTATAAAAGCCGTTTTCGTCGAGCTTATCTGCATATGAATAATAATCGTACCAGTAACCGTCTCCATCGGTAGGTCTTGCATAGAAGGGAAGACCGAAGGTAATCTTTTCAAGAGGAATGTTTGAATCCTTTATCCACTGTGAACGGGTGGTAACGGTTTCATAGGTTGCGTGCCTGCCTTCCTCATCGTACACATCATACATCATAAGCTCAAATGAATCAACGAATTCAACGGCGAGATCTGAATACTGTAAGCACCAGTCCGAAGCGGCAACGTTAAGTGTGTAATCGTCGCCGAGCTTTGAGCCGAGAGATACAAGGAAGTTGTTGTATCCGAACCATGCAAGATCTGTTGTGGGATACTCATAATCGAAATGTACGCCGTCAAGGTCGTATTCCTCTAAAACTTCAATAATGTTGTTCTGAAGACAAGGGCTGAGGAAAGCCTTATTGTGCTCCTTACCGAGAGATTCCATCTGATCGTACCAATCCGAAGAATCGGTTGTGCTGCCCGGTCCGAGGAAGTTGAGCGTGTACTTTATCTCTCTTTCTCCGACAACATCCTTCAGATTTTTAAGCGCGGTTTCGAGCACCTCACGGTTGATGCTTACATTACCCTTTGTATCAAAGGTTGCAACACCGAAAAGAATAACATCGGTAATGATGTCAAAGTCCTCACTGCAAAGGCTGGTAGGATTCTGAATTCTGTCACAGATAACATAGCTCTTTACTCTGAAAGCTTCATCCGTGCTGTTATCAGGCTTACTGTCAATACCGATATAGCCTGAAAGGACTGAAAAAATTGCTGTTATAATTGCGATAATGCTTGAAATAAACCTTGTCATAACTTTTCTCCTTTATTTTAAAATTTAAAATATTCCCACACCGCATCGGCAATAACCCTGTGTCCGAGATTTGTGGGGTGTATGCCGTCGCGGGCAAGTTTCTTAGGCTTAATGCTCTTTTGCGCTTCGTAAATAACCTGCTGAAGGTCAAGTACTGCCGCACCGTTTTCCTCAGCTATACTGCGAAGCATTTCACGGTATTCATCGAGCTTTTTATGGAAAGGAAGCTTCTTCTTTACGGCATCAACCATAAACGGCATCAGATAAAGCACCTGCGTACCCGGAAGCTCTTGGCTTATTTTTCTGTAAATCTCACGTATGTGAGGCTCTGTCGGTCTGGGATTCGGAGGATAATTTTCGGGAACATAGTGCTCCCAGGCATCATTGACACCGATAAGCATAATAACGACATCGGGCCTGAGCTCAATGCAATCCTTGGTCAGTCTGTCACAAAGGTGATAGGTTCTGTTGCTTGCTATTCCTCTTATGTCAACATGAATATCGGCGCTGTATTCCTTGAGTCTTTTTTCAAGCTCAATGGCATAAGTGTCTTTACCTCTTACGGAAAATCTCTTCTTATAATTGAATTGTGAATCGGTAATGCTGTCACCCAAAAAAAGAATCCGACTGTTTTTTTTAATCTTTATTTTGGCCATATCAGCCCTCGAAGGTGCCGTCCTGAATTGCCATAATCTGGTCAACTCTTCTCTGATGTCTGCCACCCTCAAATTCGGTATCCAGGAAAACATCAACCATTTCAAGTGCAAGACCTGCACCTACGACTCTGCCACCCATACAAAGGATGTTGGCATCGTTGTGAAGACGGGTGAATTTTGCGCTGAAATAGTCACTGCAGCAGGCAGCTCTGATACCCTTTACCTTGTTTGCTGCCATTGAAATACCGATACCTGTGCCGCAGCAGAGGATACCTCTTTCACATTCGCCCGAGGTGATGCTTGTGCCTACCTTGTAAGCTATTGCGGCATAGTCAACGGATTCGGGTGAATATGTGCCGAAATCCTTGTATTCGATGCCCCTTTCTTCGAGATGCTTTTTGATTTCTTCCTTGAGTAAATAACCGCCGTGGTCTGCGCCTAATGCTATCATAATAAAATCTCCTTTTAATTAAATTTTCCTTATAAATGATATCACGGTAATACCGCTTTGTAAAGACAGTTACCTGCTTATGTGGGCAGTCTCACGGTCCCTGTCCTCAACTACAAGTACCTCTACCCCTTCATCGTCGTAGGTGTTGACTCTGCTTTTGTAAAGAGGCTCAGCCGATGCCCTTGGCATTACGGGTGAAGGTGTAATCGGTGTAAACGGTACTTCTCTTTTTAAAGGCTCTGCCGGAGTAACTGGCACCTGTGCGCTTACAGGCTTTGACGAAGTTGCAGGTCTTTCTGTATTGATACGCTCTGCAGGTGCAACAGGCCGTCTTTTTCTGACGGGGGGAGCCGGCTGAGGTGCCTTTTTATTTTGTCTCAGAGGCGCCTTTGCGGGAGCTTTCGGACCGACCGCTGCCGTTTGCTTCTGAGGCTTTACCTTTTCGGCAAGTGATTTTACAAGCTTTACAATCGCAGCCTCAGCCTTGAGTATGAGCTTTGTTATAAGGTTTATCACAAAGGCAACGGCAAGGGAAAGGACAATGATAAGCGGTGCCGTAACCCACAGATACTTAAAATCAACGGTGGAGCTGAACATAGCCCTTTTCATTTCCTCGTAAATATAGCCGTCGAAAACACAGGAAACAAGGTAGGCTCCGAGAGTAAGCTCTGCAATAATGTTGATTGGCTTGCTGAGCCACTTTGATTTGAATTTGATGTTCAGGTTGTATATGAACACAAACACCAGAATACCAAGCAGGTAAATAATCGGCGAAGCGTTATTCTGCCATTCACCCTTGACAAATGTTCCCGGTGCACTTCTGTAATAGTTGTATGTTCCGAGACCGAAGACCAATAAAATAACCAGTGCAAGATTCAGCCACTTGTTTATCTTTATGCCGTATTCCCGTATATAACAGCCGGTAAAGTAGTAGGTTAAGGGGAAAATTTTCTCCCACCATTCGGGAACAATCAGATAATAATCCTCAGAAATCATCGGCTGCTGCCACCAGCCCTCAACATCAAACACAAAGGTATTTATAAGCTGAGGTGCAAGGGTAAGAAAAGCCAGTGTAAGTATAAGTATAATTCTGTGCTTTTTTTCAGGAAGATTTTTCCAGATGATATTAAGAAAAGGAATAAGCAAAAACAGCCCAATATACATTTCTATATACCAGGAATACTTTGCAGAGGAAAAGCTGAGCAGTCCCTTAAGAAATCCGCCGAAGCTCATTTCCGTTTCTGTATGAAGGCAGTCGTAGGCATAACAGAAGCCGCTTGCAAAGACATAGGTAATAAGTGTGTTCTTTATTCCGCTGTAGTATTTTGCATCCAGCTGCCTGTTTTTAAACAGAAAGCCCGTAAGGAATATGAACATAGGTATGCAGGATATACCTAAGCTGCGTATAACCGTCATTATATACGCCTTCGGTCCCCAAATGTCCATTCTGTAAAAGCCCGTATACAAAAAGAAATGTGTGTAGACTACCATCGAAAAGCAAAGCATACGGATTACGTCCAGAGAAAGATTTCTCTCTTTTTTCACTTTCAGGCCGTCAGGCTGAGTTTGCATGACCGCCGTAATTTTATCATTCATATATATTCCTCATTTTTTTATAATCAGGATTTATTTTTAAGCTCTCTTTCTGCCTGTGGAAGTCTCAGATAAACAGGCATAAGCTGTGAAGCCTCGAGAAGCTTCTCCTCAGAATAATTTTCCGCAGCACAAAAAGCAACACTGCTTCCCTTCTGAAAAAGCTCAGAGGGCGATGCAATCGCATATCCCAGTGCCCTGTGACAAAGCCTTGCCCCGTCACCGACAAAGATTACATCGTCATAAGATTTAAGCTTTTCCCCGAGGTCTTCAATTTTTATCGCCTCGTCATCGGTGAGTCTCGAAACCTTTTCACCCTCAACACGGAATATGCCGCAGTAAACCTGATTGCACCTTGCATCCATTACACTTACTGCCGTACAGCTTCTGCCGAGAAGGTTGTAGGCAAGAGCCTCAAGGGTTGAAACGGGAAGACATTTCTTTTTAAGTCCGTCACAAAGACCTTTTATTGCCGCCACACCGATTCTTACGCCCGTAAATGAGCCCGGACCTGCACTGCACGCAAAAAAGTCAATACTGTCAAGGCTGATTTCCGCATTTCTCAGGGTGCTGTCAATCATAGGCATAAGAGTCCTTGAATGTGTAAGCCCCGTGTTTGTCTGACACTCGGAAAGGATTTTTCCGTCTTCGGTAACGGCAACCGCCGCACAGACCGCGCTTGTATCAACTGCCAGAATTCTCATTTGTTACGCTCCCTCTACGGTGATAATTCTTTCGTTTTCGCTGTCGCCCTTTTCTATTCTGACTCTTACGGTGTTTTCGGGAAGAGCGTTTTCAATGTTTTCGCTCCACTCGGTGCAAAGCACTGCACCCATATCATAATAATCGAAAAAACCGCTTGAATACAAATCCTCCCAGGAATCGACCTTATACATATCGAAATGTACAAGCTGAGGATTTCCGCCGTAGTCATTGACAAGGGCAAAGGTGGGACTTGAGACATAGCTGCTGTTACCGAGACCTTTTGCAAGACCCCGTGTAAAGGCAGTTTTTCCCATACCGAGTCCCCCGTAAAGAGCAACAACGGTGCCTCCGCTTATTTTTTTTGCAAGCTCGCAGGCAAAGCTCTCAGTCTCTGCCGTACTGTGTGAATGAAATACCACGGATACACCGCCTTTACCCACTATTTAACCATTATATTGTATCATAAAAATCTTATATGTCAACTTTTCACTTGAAATATTCATTAATACATAATATAATATAAGTAATAATACACAGGATGTGATTTTTTGAAATACAGTTTAAAAGAATTGGGTCTGAGAGATACACGCAGTATTTTCGGCCAGACAGATAAGCTTCTTTTGGGCTTGTGCATAATACTCTCCCTTTTCGGAGCACTTATGGTCTGCACTGCCACCTGGGACGGTGCCGGTATTTTTTCAAGAGATACCGTTGTTATGCTTATTGCTCTCGTGCTCGGTGTAACTGCCTGCTTTATAATCTCGCTTATTGACTACGATATAATTTACAAGCTGTGGCCCGTAATTGCAGGCGGATGCCTTTTTGTAATGCTTTTACTCATCCCCTTCGGTGTCGCACCTGACGGACGAAGCGATGCTACCTCTTGGCTGAAGGTGGGTCCCCTGTTTGTCCAGCCCTCGGAATTTTTAAAAATTGCCTTTATCATAACCTTCTCACTTCATCTCAGTAAGGTTAAAAATGACCTTGTAAGCCTTCGCAACGTATTCGGACTTTGCTTTCACGCAGCAATACCCGTGCTTCTTGTTATCGGCACAGGTGACATGGGCTCAGCACTTATCTTCCTTTGTATGTTCATCGGTATGATGTACATTGCAGGCGTACACTGGCTTTATTTTCCTGCAGGTGTGCTTACGGTCCTTGCCGCTTCGCCCTTTATCTGGCTTAAGGTCTTCAGTGATATCCAGCGCAACAGAATCCTTGCCCTCATAAACCCCGACAACTACCCCGATGAAATCTGGCAGCAAAGTCAGGCTCTCAACGCTATCAAGGCGGGCGGTTTTACGGGCTCGGGACTTTTCAGGGGCGAATACACCCACAGCGGACTTGTTCCCGAATGTGAAAACGATATGATTTTCTCCGTTGTATGTGAGGAATTCGGCTTTATCGGTGCTTTCATACTGCTTTTTCTTTTCGGCGCCCTTGCTTACCGCATAATCAAAATCGGTAAACGAAGCAGAAACTATGCAGCCGAAATTATGTGCTACGGCGTTGCTTTTATGCTGATGGCTCAGGTTATCGTCAACATCGGTATGTGCCTTATGTTCCTTCCCGTTATCGGTATCACCCTCCCGTTTATCAGTGCCGGCGGCTCATCAACGGTATGTCTGTACCTGTCAATAGGTCTTGTAATGAGCGTCTACCGTTCAAGCGTAGGTATCGAATATGAGGATTCAGTCGGCGGACTTCTCTCAAAATACTCCCGCTGAATATCTGTGAGCATTTTTTCTTTTAAAAGAGCATAGAATTTTATATATGCTTTTTGAGGTGACATAATGCTCGCAACCGTAGAATGCAAGGAAACTCCCGTGGGATTAAAAAGCTTTCTCCACGACCTTTTAACCCCCTTTGAAATTGAAGCAAATAAGCAGTCAGTCCCGGGCGGAGATCCCTTTTATCGGGTCGGTGTTCCCTATTACCGTGGAGAAATTCCTACCGTCAGGACTGCTGAAAAGTTAAAAAAACTGAAGGGCAGCGTAATTTTCGATATCAATTTTCCTTGTGACGAAAACACACGCTGTCTTGAGTTTCATCCGTCGGTATACCCCTCTCTTCTGCTTTTCAACACCTTTACCGACTGCATACCCGAGCTATGTCTTCCGCCTATGGAAAGCTCCCTTACGGTATACGATTCATCAGGCATCTATTCACAGATAATAGAAAAAGTCCTCCCCTTTTTCTCAAAAATTCAAATATACACAAAAGAAAAACCGCTTTACGAAAAGACAGCAGGGATTCTTTTTGACAAATACGGCATCTCCCTTGTCGTAAGCGAAGCACCCGACGGGAAGCCTCCTAAGAGCACTGTTGCCCTTTGTGCAGAAGAGGTGCCCTTCAGCGACTTTTACAGCGGCTTGCTTTTCACACTCAGTCAGAAGCATCCGCCCTCAGCCTCTGTTATCACCGCCGAGGGAATCAGCCTTCCTGCAGAATACGAGCTTCTCAGACCCTCGGGTGTCGGAAGCGTGCTTTTTGCCTCGGCACTTTACGAAAAATGCAATGTAAAAAAACTCGGTGAGCTTTCCTTTAAGAAAGTGACCAATAAATAATAAAGAAAAGAGAATGCTTATGACTTACGATGAAGCTCTGGAATTTATATATTCACGAAGAAAATTTCAGAAAAGCTCAGGACACGAAAGAATAGCGAGATTACTCGAGCTCAACGGAAATCCCCATAAAAGGCTTCGTTTCGTTCACGTTGCAGGCACAAACGGAAAAGGCTCTGTTTCAACTGCCCTTTCCTTTATTCTTCGTTCAGCAGGCTACAAAACGGGCCTTTTCACCTCGCCCTACGTGCTTGAGTTCGGTGAACGTATACAGATTGACGGTAATATGATTCCGAAGTGTGCCGTAGCCGCAATCACCTCAATGCTCAGGGAACAGATACTCACAATGGAGAAGGAAGGACTTTACCCCACTGTCTTTGAGGTTATCACCGCACTTGCAATGATACATTTTGACGATATGAACTGCGACGTAGTTGTTCTTGAAGCAGGTATAGGCGGCAAAAGGGACAGCACCAATGTAATCGGCACGCCGGATCTTGCAGTTATCACCTCTGTATCCCTTGACCACACCGACGTCCTCGGTAAAACAGTTGAAGAAATAGCAAAAGAAAAATGCGGTATAATCAAGGGCGGCTGCCCTGTAGTATCCTACCCGTTTGAAAACGGCGGTCACCCCTTTACTCCGCAGAACCCCGACGCGGCAAGAATTATAAAGGAAGAATGTGCCGCAAGAGGCAGCACCCTTTATCTTCCCGACGCAGATGAAATAAGCCTTATAAGCTGCGACCTTTACGGCACACAGTTTTATTATGAAGGAATGCATATTGACTCCACTGCCTGCGGAAACTTCCAGATTGCAAACCTTGCAACTGCAGTCAAGGCGGCTCAGGTGCTCGGAAAAACCTCATTTATGATTTCGGAAACCGATATTGAAAGCGGCATAATCCCCTTCAGCATACCGGGAAGATTCGAATGCGTAAGCAGAGAACCTCTTATTTTCCTTGACGCGGGACATAACGAAGGCGCAATCAGAGAGCTTAAGCAAAGTCTTACGGAATACTCAAATGACAAAAAAACCGTTGCCCTTTGTGCATTTATGAAGGACAAGGACTACAGTCACTGCCTTGAAAGCCTTGCTCCCCTTTGCGATGAAATCGGCTTTACCCTTGCCGATGCTCAGCGTGGTGAAAGTCCTGAGCTTCTTTCACAGAAAGCAAAGGATCTTTGTGAAAAAACCTTTTTCTCCGCAGATATTGACGAGGCTTTTCTGAGAGCAAAGGAAAAATCAGGAAAAGACGGTATTCTTCTGGTCTGCGGCTCCTTCTACCTTGTAAGTGAAATCAGAAACAAATACTTTGCCAGCTGACCTGTTTCGGCAAAATAATACGATACAATCCCTTATGATTATCTGGAAACGGCTTTCCGTTTGATCATAAGGGATATTTTTATTGGAGGAATAATATTGGCAGCAAAAATTGTTTACAAGCAAAAGGAAATAAACGTCTTTCTTGACGGAGAAATAGACCATCACAGCGCTTCGCTCATACGTGTAAGCATAGACGAAGCCATAATCAGAAAACGTCCCCTGTTGCTTGTGCTCGACTTCGGAAAGGTCAGCTTTATGGACAGCTCGGGAATCGGACTGGTTATGGGCAGATATAAGCTGATGAAAAGTCTCGGAGGAAAAATAAAGGTACTGAATCTCTCGCCGGGCGCGTACAAGGTTATGTGTCTTGCAGGTATAGAGCGCCTCGGTGAGGTTAAGCAAAGGGAGGTAATCTGAAATGAAATGCATAAATGAAATGAAAATGACTCTTGACTCAAAAAGCGTAAACGAAGGCTTTTCACGCGTTGCCGTATCGGCATTTGTGGCCTGTCTTGACCCGAATATAGAGGAAATTACGGACATAAAAACAGCAGTCAGTGAGGCGGTAACCAACGCAGTTGTGCACGGATACCGTGAAAAAGAGGGCAAAATTTACATAACCGTAAGTATCTTTGAAAAGGGTAAGGTAAGAATCCGCATACGCGACAAGGGCGTCGGAATAGAAAACATAGAGCAGGCAATGGAGCCGCTTTTTACAACCTCCGACGGTGAAAGGGCCGGACTCGGCTTTGCAGTTATGGAAAGCTTCATGGATAAGCTGCGTGTTATCTCTGCACCCGGAAAGGGTACTACGGTTGTGCTTGAGAAAAAAATCAAGGGAAAATACTGATGCTTTTTCTGAGGTGATATTATGCCCACTGAACAAACGGGACGCGAATGCCTGATAAATGCTAACTTCGGTCTTGTACACGCCTGTGCCAACAAATTCAGAGGCAGAGGTGTGGACTACGATGACCTGTTTCAGGCCGGATGTGTCGGTCTTGTAAAGGCTGCGGACAATTTCGATTCTTCACGGGGATTTGCTTTTTCCACCTATGCGGTGCCGGTTATCCTGGGTGAAATCAGGAGAATTTTCCGTGACGGCGGCGCAGTAAAAATAGGTCGCAGTCTCAAAGAAAGAGCCCGTCATGCTATGAAGCTGCGCGACGAGCTTTCTGCCGAGCTTGGAAGAGAGCCGACTGTAAGCGAGCTTGCCGAAAAGCTCGGTACGGATATTCCTACGGCAACGGAGCTTATTACGGTTTCGATGCCTACGGTGTCTCTGACTGTCAGCGAGGACGGGAAAAATGCAGGTCAGTTTGATATCCCCACCCTGCCCCCCGAGGAAGAAATAAGCGAGCGTCTTTCACTTAAATGTGTGCTGGATTCCCTTGACGAAAAAGACAGAAAGCTGATTGAGCTTCGCTATTTCAAGGGCCTGACACAGGTAAAAACCGCAAAGGAGCTTGGTATGAGTCAGGTTCAGGTATCAAGAAAAGAGAAGGCTATCCTCATAAAAATGAGAAACAGCCTTCAGCAGTAAAATATGAACAAAAATAAGTATTCAACAGTAATATTTAACAACAATGTTGAAAACTCTGTTAGGTAAGTTGAAAACTTTACAGCTTTTCAACAGAAAAAAACGTAGTTTTTCGATAGTTTCAACATTTTAGACCTGGTTTTCCACACAGGCAAGTAAAAAGCTTTACAGTGATTTTTTCACTGTAAAGCTTTTATCTTTACGATTTTTCAGTGTTTTCTTCCTCTTTTAGTTTCTTTTTAGAATAACGTTTTATGAAATTCTTAATCAGAGGATAGAGATATGTATTACTTAAAAGTGTGCCTGTTTTATACGAGCGCTTGAGCACACACATAAGATTTACCACTACACAAATTATAATTACAACGCAGTATTTTATTCTTGAAATATAAAATTCCTCAGAACGCATAAACCACAGTGTATCAAGCTCCATACCGTGATTTATAACAACCGTTGCCGATGTACGGTAAAGGGCAACTATACAGTGAAGTACTATGACGTAGATTACAACAAGAAGGTCGCCGGGTATTCTGTTCATTGCCGTAAGATAGGTTTTACCCTTAGGCTCATGCTTACCCGTTACAATAAGCATCACAAACGTTACAAGAACAACAGATACAAGACATATTGCTACACTGTCATTTAGCTTTTCTATCTTAGAGCGCATTTCAAAATGCTTTTGCCTGCACGCCTCGGCTCTTTCGTCGAATTCCTCAACCGAACCGAATCTGATATAAAGGTCAAAATTATCCTGATATTTTTCCGCACAATCACGTATAGTATCTGCAAAGTCTATGTAATTATTTTTTGCAAAATAAGGATTCTTGCAGCTTCTTGCAACAAGAAGATTCTTACCCGGCTCACCGAAGGACTTACGGACATTTTCACCTGAGTCAGCTCCGTTTATTTCCGGTATGTTAGAATAAACAACACCTTTACCGTGATCCACAACGGCAAACCTGAAGCCCTTTATATCCTTGAGACTCCTGATAATATCGGGAAGCTTTTTGTCACCGATTGAATCAAAATAGCTGATAAGCTCATCGGCTGTTGTCCCCTGCTCAAAGGCTTGAGGATACTCCATTGCAAGCTCTACAACACCTTCAATGGCGTTGGTCACCGTATTTCTGAAGAAATAGGATTTTTCATACTCAAATGAATCTATCTGCGTAATCGCATTGATGAAGCTTTCCCTGTCTGATGAAAAGTGCTCGAAATACCTCACCTGGCATTCACCGACAAGAAACGACAGCACAAGTATGATTATCAGATAAAATGTTTTTGCGGGCCTTGTGTAAAAAAGAGTCAGAAAGCCTTTCATCATTCAGCCTCCCTGAAAAGATTTTCACAAAGAAGTGCAAGTTGCTCCATAGTAAGCTTTTCTGCGCGCACTGTTTCGCTCAGTCCCGACATATTCAGTGCGGCAATAATCCTTTCCTTCGGTATCGAAAGCGACGAGCTTATGGAATTTACCGCTGTCTTTCTTCTTTGCGAAAAAGCAGCTCTCACCATTTTAAAGAATTTTTCCTCATCGCTTACCTTTACTGCAGGCTCTTTTCTTATATCAAGCCTGATTACCGTACTGTCAACATTCGGGGATGGCATAAACGAGCCTCTGGATACCCCGAAAAGCTGCTTTGCCGTAGCGTAATAATTCGTGCATACTGTTATTGCACCTGACTCCCTTGAGCCTACCGGTGTACAGAAGCGGTCTGCCGCCTCCTTCTGAATCATTACGGTAATCGCCTCAATAGGAAGCTTTTCTTCGAGAAGCATTGTAATAATAGGTGAAGTTATATAATAAGGCAGGTTTGCGCACACAACTACCTTAAGACCCTGAAACTTCTCCTCTATAAGCTTGTGAAGGTCGGTTTTCATTACATCAGCATTAATTATTTCAATATTGTCAAAATCGGCAAGCGTCTCATCAAGCACAGGAAGAAGTCTTGAGTCAAGCTCAATGCATACCACCTTCTTTGCCCTCTTTGCAAGCTCAACCGTAAGCACACCCACACCTGCACCGATTTCGATTACACCCGTATTCTCATCGGCACCGCACATCTCAGCCATTCTGGGACAAACCGATGGGTTTATCAGGAAATTCTGCCCCAGAGCCTTGGAAAAGCTCATTCCGTGCCTTTCCATAACGTCACGCACAACTGAAATATCTGATAAATTTTTCATTTTCTCAGTCTCCTGTTTAATAAATAAGGTATTGCAATTTACCTTCAAGCGTTGTATAATTAAATCGCATACTTTATATATTATAAACGAGGTGAAGGATAATGTCAATTCTTGTTACCGGTGGTGCCGGATATATCGGCTCTCACACCTGTATTGAGCTTCTTAATGCAGGCTACGAAATCGTTGTAGTTGACAACTTCTACAACAGCAAAAAGGAATCTCTCAAGCGTATCGCAGAATTAAGCGGAAAGAAATTCGCCTTCTATGAGTGCGATATCCGCGACAAGGAAGGTCTTGACAAGGTATTCAAGGCTGAAAAAATCGATGCAGTTATTCACTTTGCAGGTCTCAAGGCTGTCGGCGAATCCTGCGCAAAGCCCCTTGAATATTACGATAACAACATCGCAGGTACTGTATGCCTTTGCGAGGTTATGAAGGAAAACGGATGTAAAAAAATTGTTTTCAGCTCCTCAGCAACTGTTTACGGTATGAACAACATTTCTCCCCTCAAGGAGACAATGCAGACCGGCGGCACAACAAATCCCTACGGCACAACAAAATATATGATTGAAATCATTCTCTCCGACCTTTTCAAGTCAGACAACGAGTGGTCAATCAGCCTGCTTCGCTACTTCAACCCCATCGGCGCTCACAAGTCAGGCCGTATCGGCGAAGACCCCAACGGCATCCCCAACAACCTTATGCCCTACATCACACAGGTTGCTATCGGCAAGCGTGAGTGTCTCAGTGTTTTCGGTGACGACTACAACACGCACGACGGCACAGGCGTAAGAGACTACATTCACGTTGTTGACCTTGCTCTCGGTCACGTAAAGGCTCTTGCAAGAGCACTCGCTCAGCCCGGACTTGATATCTACAACCTCGGCACAGGCGTAGGCTACAGTGTGCTTGACGTTGTCAAGGCATTTGAAAAAGCCAGCGGTGTTACAATCAACTACAAGATTGCTCCCCGCCGTCCCGGTGACATTGACACCTGCTACTCTGACCCCTCAAAGGCATTCGCTGAGCTCGGTTGGAAGGCTGAAAGAGACCTTGAGGAAATGTGTGCCGACTCATGGAGATGGCAGAGCACTAACCCCAACGGTTTTCCCGACTAATCTCCGACGCCTGATAATTCAATAATTCATTTAAAATCACCGATAATGCCGGAAGCATATCGGTGATTTCTTCTTTTTTTGCATATTGGAAGCGAATAAATTGCTAATGAGTGATAAGCCGCTTAAACTAAAAAGATATTGCTGAATGAAGTAATGGGTTAAGGAGAATTGGCGGTTTGGGGCCACCGGCGGCTATGCCGCCGGTGGGCATGGCCCTGCCGCGCAGCGGCAGGGCCTACGGGCGCGGGGAGCAAGGCGCGCGAGCGCGCCTTACCTGCGTAGCTGCGCTACGCAGGTCCTTTGGCTTCGCCAAAGGCGCTCCCCGCGCAAATGGGTCTGTTGCATTAAGATGCAGAAGGCGTTTTCTTCATCCCCGAAGGCGTACTAAGGTACTCCGAGTGGGTGAAAAAACGTCTAAAAAAGCAAAATCATGTTTTATGCAACACTTAAAAGTTACTTTCAATAGATTTAAAGCAGATATTTTCAGTAGATTTACTACTTCAAATACCTGCTTTTTTGCTTTTTGGTCTGCGCTTAATGCAACAGCCCCGTGGCCCTGCCGCTGCGCGGCAGGGCCTATGGGCGCGGGGAGCAAGGCGCGCGGGCGCGCCTTGCCTGCGTAGCTGCGCTACGCAGGT
Organism: Oscillospiraceae bacterium; assembly: GCA_015066015.1. Classification (GTDB taxonomy): domain Bacteria; phylum Bacillota; class Clostridia; order Oscillospirales; family Acutalibacteraceae; genus UBA6857. Next base: position 189,750 of record SVPE01000001.1, on the reverse strand, counting down.
CCTTTGGCTTCGCCAAAGGCGCTCCCCGCGCAAATCCGCCCACGACTGAAGTCGTGGGCGGATTCAACCGGCTTGCCATTATTTCTTATCTACAGATTAATGCTCGTGATCGTGCTCCTCAATAACACCTACAATGGGTACAGGATCGATACCCTGACGTGTATAGTAGTCGGAAAGAGCAGCCTTGATTGCCTGCTCTGCAAGAACGCTGCAGTGAATTTTTACTGCGGGAAGTCCGTCAAGAGCTTCAACAACTGCCTTGTTTGTGAGCTTGAGAGCTTCGCTGATAGGCTGGCCCTTGATAAGATCAGTTGCAATTGAGGATGTTGCAATAGCACTTGCACAACCGTAGGTCTTGAATTTAACGTCAACGATGATATCGTTTTCAATTTTTAGGTACATCTTCATAATGTCACCGCACTTTGCGTTGCCGATTTCACCTACACCGTTTGCATCCTCTATAACGCCAACATTGTGAGGGTTGGCAAAATGTTCCATTACTTTTTTACTGTATTCCATTGTGAATTACTCCTTTTCTGCCTTTTCTTTTTCCATAATATGCTCCCAGAGAGGTGACATCTCACGAAGTCTGTCAATGATGGGAGGAAGCACTTCGAGGATATAGTCAACATCCTCAATAGTGTTATTTTCGCTGAGTGAAAGCCTGAGTGAGCCGTGAGCAACCTCATGCTTGAGACCGATTGCCAGTAGCACATGGCTGGGATCAAGTGAACCCGATGTACAGGCTGAACCGCTTGACGCACAAACGCCGTTCATATCAAGCATAAGAAGAAGACTTTCGCCTTCAATACCCTCAAAACACATTGAGAAGTTACCGGGAAGGCGCTTTTCAGTGTCGCCGTTGATTCTTGAGTGGGAAATCTTGCTTGCACCCTCAAAAAGACGGTCGCGCAAAACCTTTACCTTGGCGTAATTTTCATCAATGCTTCCGCACATATCGGTAATTGCAACGCCAAGACCTACAATTCCGGGAACGTTTTCTGTACCCGCACGCTTGCCTCTTTCCTGAGCACCGCCTTCAATAAGGTTTGGAAGCACAATACCCTTTCTGATATACAGCGCACCTACACCCTTTGTTGCGTGGAATTTATGTCCCGAAAGTGAAAGCATATCAATATTCTGCTCTTTGACATCAATCCTGACATGACCTACAGCCTGTACTGCATCGGTGTGGAAAAGTACTCCCCTGGCTTTACAAAGTGCTCCGATTTCGGCGATGGGCTGGATTGTACCGATTTCGTTGTTTGCATACATAATTGTAACAAGGCAGGTTTCATCAGTGATTGCTTTTTCAACATCCTCTACCTTTACAATACCGTTTTCATAAACATCAAGATAGGTTACGGTAAACCCTTCCTTTTCAAGAGCTGCCATTGTATGAAGCACAGCATGATGCTCAATCTTTGTGGTAATAAGGTGCTTCTTGCCCTTTTTGGCACCGAGTGCTGCTGCACCCTTGATTGCCCAGTTATCAGCCTCACTGCCGCCTGATGTGAAGTAAATTTCATTTTCACCGCAGCCGAGGGCCGTTGCAACCTGCTGACGTGCGTTTCTTACTGCACGGAAGGCTACCTGACCGGTCTCATAAAGGCTCGAGGGATTACCGAAATGCTCTGTCATATAAGGAAGAATTGCTTCAACAACATTCTTTGAAACAGGAGTTGTTGCCGCATTGTCTGCATATACATATCTCATTTCAAACACTCCAATTCTGTTTTTTCAATCTGAGAGCTTCTTTGTGCAAGATCTCTGAGGCTTATGCTGCTTACGACTCCGATGGTGGCCTTGTAAATTTCAGTCCATATAAAGGAGGTTACACAGTCACCGTAGTTGACACACCTGCCGTTATCCTCTGCGCATGCAACAGGAGCAAGCGACCCCTCAGTCGCCTTGAGAATATCCTCTACGGTGATTTCCTCTGCCGGTCTTGTAAGCTGATAACCGCCCTTTGCCCCTCTGAAGGAGCTGACCAGACCTGCCTTTGAAAGCTGATTGACTATTTGCTCAAGGTATTTTTCGGAAAGGTGCTCTCTTTCGGCAATATCCTTGAGTGAAACACAGCCTCCGTTGCCGTTTACTGCTATATCAGTCATAACACGCAGTCCGTAACGACCCTTGGTTGAAATTTTCATGCTTAAGGACACTCCTTTCCAAATAATTCCTACTACAACAGTAGTATATCATGCTTTTCAATTCATAGCAATAGACTATGAATTATTTTTGGTAGAAAATACACTTCTCATACAATGTATTTTTGTTCAATATGTTTATTTATATAAAAGCAGCATAAAAAAACAGCTATGTGCACTTGCACACAGCTGCCGTTTTATTCTAATCAGTCCTCTTTACCTACAAGCCAGTTAATTGATACACCAAGCACTTCTGCAATAGCTACAAGCTCATAGTCACACACACTTCTGATCTGTCCTTCAAGCTTTGAAAGACCCGAAGCAGTAAGCTCAACACCCTTAATCTGAAGCTGTGTGAGCAAATCGATCTGTTTGATTCCTAACTCTTTTCTCTTTTCCTCGATTCTTGCACCAACGATGTTGCGGTCACCGAGGGGCTGTTTACGAATTCTCATTTTTTTCACCTTCATATTATTTGTGAGTAAGTTATCACTCATTATTTTTTTTAATTTTATCACAGTACTATATGTTTGTCAAGGCGTTTTATTGACAAATTCATTAATTTTGTTACATTTTCCTTGTAGGTTTTCACCAATATTCTAAAGCGAAAATTTAATATTTTTTTATATTTAAAAAAACGCAAACATCTTTAATTTTCAGAAACAAAGTAGTATAATGTCTTTAATATGTATATTTTATTAATATTTAGGAGGTATTTACTATGGGTAATACTCTTGAATCGAGAAATCTTACTATGCTTGTAGATTTTTATGAAATGTCAATGGCAAACGGCTATTTTACCAACGGACTCAAGGACAAAATTGCTTACTTTGATATGTTCTTCCGAAAAGTTCCCGATAACGGCGGCTTTGCTATTATGGCAGGTCTCAGACAGCTTATTGACTATCTCAAAAATCTCAAGTTCACACAAAAGGACCTCGAGCTTTTTGCAAAAAAAGGCTTCAACGATGATTTTATTGATTATCTGCGTAATTTTAATTTTTCCTGCGATGTATGGGCAATTCCTGAAGGCACCCCCATTTTCCCCGGTGAGCCCATCATCACCGTAAAAGGTCCCGTAATCGAGGCTCAGCTTATCGAAACAATGGTACTTCTTACCATCAACCACCAGTCCCTTATCGCCACAAAGGCAAACCGACTCAAGAGAGCTGCAGGCGACCGTATGATTATGGAATTCGGATCACGCCGCGCTCAGGGCTATGACGCCGCAATTTACGGCGCAAGAGCCGCCTACATCGGAGGCTGTGATGCCACAGCATGCACAATCGACGAAAGAGATTACGGCATTCCCGCTGTCGGCACAATGGCTCACTCCTGGATTCAGCTTTTCGGTGACGAGCTTGAGGCTTTCTGTGCCTATGCAAGACAGTACCCCGACAACTGTACCCTCCTTGTTGACACATACAACGTAATTAAATCAGGTATTCCTAACGCTATCGAAGCCTTCAAACGGGAAGTCCTTCCAAGAGGCTTCCGTCCCAAGGGAATACGTATTGACTCAGGCGACATCACCTATCTTTCAAAAAAAGCAAGAAAAATGCTCGATGAGGCAGGCTTCCCCGACTGTAAGATAGTCGCAAGCAACTCCCTTGATGAGATAATCATCCGTGATATGCTCATTCAGGGTGCTCAGGTTGACTCCTTCGGTGTCGGAGAAAGGCTCATCACGGCTGCTTCAGCTCCCGTTTTCGGCGGCGTTTACAAAATAGTTGCCGTTGAGGAAGACGGAAAGCCTGTCCCCAGAATCAAGCTGAGTGAGAATGTTGCAAAAATCACCACTCCCTGTGCAAAAAAGGTTTACCGACTCTTCGACAAGGAAAGCGGCAAGGCTATCGCAGACGTAATCACTCTTATCGACGAGGAGCTTGAGGGTCTCACAAGCTACGAGCTTTTCGATCCCAACTATACCTGGAAAAGAAAGACCGTCAGCAACTTCATTGCAAAGCCTCTTCTTGTAAAGGTTTTCGACAAGGGCGAATGCTGCTACCAGAGTCCCGACATAAAAGAAATCAAGGCCTTCTGCAACGAGCAGGTAGACACTCTTTGGGATGAGGTCAAGCGTTTTGAAAATCCTCACACCTATTACGTCGACCTTTCACAGAAGCTCTGGGAAGAAAAGAACAGCCTCCTGGGTGAATACTCCAAAAAAGGATAATTGCCTTGAGAGAGATAGAATACATTGTTGAGGACTACTTCGAAGGGAAAAAGCTCATCAGCTTTCTTCGGGGACACGTTAAAATTTCAGTACGTCTTCTGCGGTCGCTCAAAAGAGTTGACGGAGGAATAAGAGTCAACGGAAGCCACGCGCGCACCGTTGACATCATCCACTCCGGAGACAAGGTCACCCTCACCATTCACGATGACGAAACAAGCTCCATTCCCATTGACTATCCCCTTTCCGTTGTTTTCGAGGACGAGGACATACTAGTCATTGATAAGCCCGCTATGCTACCTATGCACGAAAGCCATAACCACCAGGGCGATACCCTTGCGAATGCAGTCTCAGGCTATCTGAAGAAAAAAGGTAAAAGCCTATCCTTCCGTGCAGTGGGAAGACTCGACAAAGGTACAAGCGGACTTGTAATCTGTGCGCTCAACAGCCACGCGGCGGCACGACTTTCGGGAAATTTCGAAAAAACATATTATGCTATCGCAACCGGCTGCTACAAAGAAAGCGGCACAATCGACAAACCCATCTACCGTCCCGACCCTATGAAAACCTACCGCACTGCCGACGACAGGGGCGACAGAGCTATCACCCACTACAAGGTGCTTGAAAGTGGAGACAACTACTCTCTGCTTGAGATAAACCTCGAAACCGGCAGGACCCACCAGATAAGAGTTCACTTTGCTTTTCTCGGTACTCCCCTTTTCGGTGACAGAATGTACGGAAAAGATCATCCCTTTATTGAGCGTCAAGCTCTTCACTGCGGAAAGCTTAACTTTCTTCATCCCGTAACGGGCAAAAAAATCGAGCTTGAGGCCGCCTTACCCGAAGATATGACCCTTCTTCTTGAATCACTCCGAATAAAAAATTAAGCTTTTATCAGCACGGATTTTCCGTGCTGATTTTTTTGTAATAGAACCCCCCAGCTGTGATGGGGAGTTCAAAAAAAGCTTTAGCGTTCAGTAAAATAAAGAAAAGCTCCTTTTGAAAGTAAAGCGGCTACCAACAGCAATAATAACAAAAGGAGATTATCAAAAGTGATAACTAAAAAAATATAACACATTATGTTCTAAAATTCAAATGTTTCAATAATAAATAAAAATTAATTTAGTAGCAACTAATAATTAAACTATGCAAAAGAAGAAAAAGGGTACTCCTTAAGGAGTTGCTGGTGGCATAGGGCTTTGCCCGCATATGAAGAACCCCCGGCTTAGCCGGGGGGTTACTATTCAGAATGAGGGGCTATACGACAGGCGGGGAGGCGCAACGCCTGCGGCGTTGCTGCGCAGATAATACGGGTTCCCCTGCCCGAACCCGTATTATCTGCGCATTTTTGACTTTCTTACGAAAGTCAAAAAACCTCCCCGCGTAACTCACCGCAGCATCCCGGTTAAAATAAAAACGCCGCAGGCATAGCCTGCGGCTCCGATTCACTCTGACTGCAGCTTATCCGAGAAACTTCGGCATAAGCTCTGCGCCGTTTTCAATAAAGTTACCCGTTGCCTTTGCAGTATCCTCGTTGATGGTGTCAACACCGCAAAGGGGCTTGCTCTTGTGGTAAATCATATAGGGTACGGCATCCCTTGCGTGAGTTTTAGTCACAATGGGTGTGGGATGGTCGGGCAGAATCATAATCTTGTAGTCGTCGTACTTTTCAAGGCCCTTGAGAAGTGGTGCAAGTACAAGCTCGTCAATAAGCTCGATAGAACGGATTTTATTTTCCGGCTCATTACGGTGACCGCATTCGTCGGGAGCTTCAATATGAATATAAACAAAGTCCTTGCCGTCTTCCAGCTCCTTGAGAGCACATTCTGCCTTGCCGGTGAAGTTTGTGTCAATGTAGCCTGTGGCGCCCTCTACGTCGGGAGTGCCCATGCCTGCGCTGATACCTATACCCTTGAGAAGATCAACGGCAGAGATAACACTGCCCTTGAGCCCGTAAAGGCTTTCAAAGGTGGGAAGTATGGGCTTATTGCCCTCACCCCAGAGCCAGATTGAGTTTGCAGGTCTTTTGCCTTCGCTGATACGCTTGAGGTTTACGGGGTGATTTTTGAGAAGGTCGTAGCTTCGTTTCATCATTCCGACAAGCTCTTTTGCATTTTCGCTTGTGGAGAGATATTCACCTACTACCCTGCCGCTGATATCGTGAGGAGGTGTCATATTACCAAGGTCGGTTGTACCCTCTGACACAACAAGACAGTGACGGTAGCTTACACCGCTGTAATACTTGTATTTTTCGTTACCGAAGGCTTCTTCAACGGTTCTGATGATCTCGGCAGCTTCTTCACTGCTGATGTCACCTGCCGAATAGTCAACCATTGTTTTGTCCTCATAGTTTTCCTCATCAGAAAGAGTTACAACATTGCAACGGAGTGTAACATCGTCATCCTTTAAATTTACACCGATGCTGACTGCCTCAAGAGGTGAACGGCCGGTGTAATACTTCATCGGGTCAAAGCCCATAACGCTCATATTCGCAACGTCGCTTCCGGGCTTGAGAGCATCGTTTACCGTCTTGACAAGTCCTACCTCACCTTTTTTTGCAAGAGAGTCAAAAAGAGGCTTTTTTGCAAGCATCATAGGTGTTTTACCGCCAAGGGCGGGAACAGGATAGTCAGCCATTCCGTCATAAAGAACTACTATATATTTCATTTTCAGTTTCCTTTCCTTTTGAGAGTTTACGCTTATGCATATAATAGCACATCCTTTTATTTATTTCAAGTATTATTGCTTTGTATGGCCTGCTCAAAGCTGAAGATGTAACCTGATAAACATGAAACTGTAATATGTATAATATCACCTTAAAAATAAAATAATAAATTTGCATAAAGGTATTGACATTTTCATCCTTTTGGGTTAGAATATATCAGCTGTCAAAAATGATCCATTAGCTCAGCCGGCAGAGCACTTGACTTTTAATCAAGGTGTCCGGAGTTCGAATCTCCGATGGATCACCAAAAAGCCTTACTCTTCAGAGCGAGGCTTTTTTTGTTTGCATGATATCTCATATAAAACAAAATCCGCAGGTAGGTTTCCCTTTCCTGCGGTTTGTTAATTTCTCAGTGAAATCAGAGAGGCATAACGATCTTGCTTGCAAGTTCGTCAGCAACGTCGTCAAGACCAACGAGTCTGAAGAAGTCAACAAGAAGTCCAAGCCATGAATTGATGAGTGCTTTGATATCCATTGTACATTACCTCCGTTTATTATTTGCGAAATAGCGCAAAGTGAGTATATACTCACCTCTGACTGGTAATATTTTACTTATGATAAGACAAAAAGTCAATATCTGTACACAAAATTCATATCTATGCATATTTTTAAACTTCAGGAAATACATCAACTGTAAAAACTGTACAAAAAAAGACACGCCCCAAAAGACGTGTCCGCTAGACTTTGCTGATTAAATTATACCTCGGGCTCGTAACCAAGAATACCGTCAATCATTGAGCCGATATTATCCGAGGTTTCATCGCTTACCTCAAAGCCGAAAAGTGCAAGAAGCTTCTTAAAGATTGCTGAGAAATATTCAATGATGTCGTCAAATGTTACCATGCTTGTATCCATTACAGTTACCTCCTTGATAATTACTTTATAAGAAGTATACAGCAGTACTCCGCTTTTGTCAATATTATTTCATAAAATGTAACACCCTGTAAAGAAATGTACCAAAAAGAAAAAACCCACCCTGAGGGTGGGCTTTATACGATTTAAATCATATAAATCTGAAAATTATTCAGCGTCAACTTCGGGTGTGTAACCGAAAAGGTTGCCGAACATTGTTCTGAGGTTGTCTTCAACTTCAGCGTCAACTTCCTTACCGAAGATAGTAAGAAGAGCCTTGAAAGCAGCTACGAAATAGTTGATGATGATTTCCATTCTTTAAGTTCCTCCTTATTAGATTTCAGTTAAACTGATGATTTTAAAAATAGGTTTATCGGTTCAAATTAGAACTCGATGGGCCATTCGCCAAGCTTTGCAAGAAGGTTAACAACTGCCATCCAAAGATTTTCAATGAATGCTCTGAGTCCATCCCACTGATAGTTTTCCATTATAGCGTACCTCCTTATAGATTTCCCATTACTAGGATAGCTATATTTTATACCATATATTACCGTTTGTCAATAGAAAATTCATAAATTCGTTAAAAAATCTTAAATACATAATATTTTTTAATTCTTAGTTCACATTTTCGGCAGGTTGCATAAAAGATTATATGCCGTTACGGTTGTGCGGTTTTCTTAAAAAAATTCGCGTTCGGAGGAATGATGCAGGATGCACTTTTCTTTACCGCGAAGTCACAGAAGTGCTACCGGGAGGATGAAAAAAAGCTCCCCGAAGGGAGCTTTTCAGATGAATATTAAGTTATGCCTTTTTCTTTGTAATAGCCTTGATTACAAAGAGTGTGCCAACCATAAGAACTGCACCGATAGGAAGTGCGATGTACCACTGAGGAACAAAGCCTGCGATGATGTAGGTTACAAATGAAACACCTGCAACTGTAAGTGCATAGGGAAGCTGTGTTGAAACGTGGTTGAGGTGATCACACTGACCGCCTGCTGAAGCCATAATGGTTGTATCGGAGATGGGTGAGCAGTGGTCGCCGCAAACAGCACCTGCCATACAAGCTGAGATAGCAACGATCATGATGGGGTTGCCTGCATCGAATACGCTGAGAACGATGGGGATGAGAATACCGAAGGTACCCCATGATGTACCTGTAGCGAATGAAAGTCCGACTGCAATAAGGAAGATGATTGCGGGAAGGAAGGACTGAAGTGCACCTGCAGAGCCTTCAACGAGCTGTGAGATATAAATCTTTGCGCCGAGAGAATCTGTCATAGCCTTAAGAGTCCATGCGCAGGTAAGGATAAGGATAGCGGGAACCATAGCCTTGAAGCCTTCGGGAAGTGATGCCATTGCATCCTTGAAGGTAATAACTCTTCTGATAAGAAGGTAAGCAATTGCAAACACGATTGCGATTGCTGAACCGATAACAAGACCAACGGAAGCATCTGAATTTGAGAATGCTTCAATAAAGCCTGTACCTTCAAAGAATCCGCCTGAGTAAATCATACCGAATACGCAGCAGACGATAAGTACAACAACGGGAAGAATAAGATCAAGAACCTTACCCTTGGGGTTAGCTTCAACATCTGTACCCTCTACCTTTGTGCCGCTTGTGAAGATGTCGCCCTTTTCAATAGCGTTCATTTCGTGAAGCTTCATAGGACCGTAGTCAACTTTTGCAACTACGAGAACAATCATCATAATGATTGTGAAGATTGCGTAGAAGTTATAGGGAATAGCCTGAACGAAAAGGCTCATACCGCTGTCTGCGCCTGCACCTCTTGCAAAGCCTGCAACTGCTGCTGCCCAGGATGAAATGGGAGCGATGATGCAGATGGGAGCTGCTGTAGCGTCGATAATGTAGGAAAGCTTTGCACGTGAAATCTTCTGCTCATCAGCAACGGGACGCATGACTGAACCTACTGTAAGGCAGTTGAAATAGTCATCAATGAAGATAAGACAACCGAGAAGAATAGTTGCAAGCTGAGCGCCTACTCTTGACTTGATGTGCTTTGATGCCCAGCGGCCGAAGGCTGCGGAGCCACCTGCCTTGTTCATCATTGAAACAAGTGCGCCGAGAAGCACGAGGAAGATAATGATACCCATGTTGTAGCTGTCTGAAAGGCTTGCAACAAAGCCGTCAAAGAGAACATGGTTGATTGCGGTTTCGAAGTTGCCGCCTGCATAAATAAAGCCGCCGACTACGATACCGATAATGAGTGAGGAATAAACTTCCTTGGTGATAAGTGCAAGTACGATTGCAATTACGGGAGCAAGAAGTGCTGCAAATGTTGCATATGAGCCGATATTCTCACGTACCTTTGCAAGGGCAGTTTCGATATGCGCCTTGAAGCCGGGGTCGTTTGTGAGATTGTCAGCATAGGAATCAACATAAGCTGCTGCACCGGCTGTACCGGCGTCTTCGTCTCCGTCAACATTGCCGAGATCGTAATATTTAACCTCGCCGTCGATATCAACGGAGAATACTGTTTCAGCATCTGCGCCGATTGTGGGAACTGCGGCATCGCCGTCAGTTGCAGCAAGAAGAACTGCTTCGCCGTCTTCTGCTGAAATTGCCATTACGTCAGCTTCGCCTGTTGCAAAAACGAGACTTGACATAGGCATTGCAATAGCAAAAACAATCATAATGGCAAGAATGATTTTTGCAATGCTTTTTCTTGAATTGTTTTTCATTTTTCTGTCTCCTTTAATTTTTTCGTTTACCTGAGGGGTCAGCACCCGCTCATAATAATACTTTAGTATGATAACATTTTAAAGTACTGTTTGTCAACTTCTTTAAGCAAGATTTATTCTATTGACACAAAAAAATTAAAGTGTTATTATGATAATGTTACAAGTATGAAAGGGGAAATAAAAAATGAAATTCAACTTTGACGAAGTAATAGACAGAAAAAATTCCGACAGTCTCAAGTTTGACTTTGCAAAAGAAAAGGGACTGCCCGAGGATGTACTCCCCCTCTGGGTTGCAGACATGGATTTCAAGGCTCCCCCGGGAGTGCTTGAGGCCTTACAGAAATCCCTTGACAGAGGCATCTTCGGCTACAGCGACACCGGTGACGACTACTATGAAACCGTTGCCTCCTGGTTTAAGAAGCGTTTTGACTTCACATACGAAAAGGAGTGGCTCATCAAAACTCCCGGCATCGTTTTCGCCCTTGCCAACGCAGTAAGAGCACTCACCGAAAAAGGCGACAGTGTTATCATTCAGCCTCCCGTTTACTACCCGTTTTTCAACGTAATCAGAAACAATCACCGAAATATAATCGAAAATCCCCTTGTCTGCCGTGACGGTAAATTCTACATCGACTTCGAGGACTTCGAAAAGAAAATCACCGACAACAATGTAAAGCTTTTCATTCTCTGCTCACCTCACAACCCCGTTTCAAGAGTCTGGACAAAAGAGGAGTTGCAGAAGCTCGGTGAAATCTGTCTCAGGCACAACGTTTACATTGTTGCAGACGAAATTCACTGCGACTTTGTCTTTGAGGGCAGCAAGCATCACATTTTCATCGACGCGGTACCCGAAATGAAGGACAGAGTTATCATCTGCACTGCACCCAGCAAGACCTTTAACATTGCAGGCATGCAGCTTTCAAACATATTCATCCCCTCAGCCGAAATCCGCGAAAGATACATGGCTGAAATCGATGTTACGGGCTTTACCGTACCCAGCAACCCCGGTGTAGTAGCCTGCAAGGCCGCCTACGCTACCGGCGAAGAATGGTTTGAGGAGTGCCTCAGCTACATCAAGGGCAATTTTGACTATCTCAGGGACTTCCTCAATGAAAATATTCCGCAGATAAAGCTAATCGAGCCCGAAGGCACCTACCTCGCCTGGCTTGACTGCTCGGGACTCGGTCTTACGGCTGAAGCACTTAACGACCTTATCATAAACAAAGCTAAGCTCTGGCTTGACGCAGGCGACATCTTCGGCAAGGCAAGCGAGCAGTATCAGAGAATCGTTATGGCCTGTCCGAGGGCTACCCTTGAAAAGGCAATGCAGCAGCTGAAGGCCGCAGTAGACAGTCTCTGATTTCAAGTAAGACGCGACGGTCAGCCGCGGGGAGGCTTTTTGACTTTCCGCAGAAAGTCAAAAAGGCGCACAAAATCCGGTTCCCCGGCGCCGGAACCTGATTTTGTGCGCAGCAACGCCGCAGGCGTTGCGCCTCCCCGCGCGACCCCTTCACCCCTCACATAAGGCAGAACAATAAAAGCGCCTCTTCAATTCTGCCGTAAATTTCATAAAGCGTTTCTTTCGGCAGAGGATTTTCTCCTTTGCCGATTTCCATTGTAAAGCCCGGTGAATGGAACTCCTCGATAAACCAGTCCTTGAAGCCGCCGTGACTGTAAAGTCCGCTGTTGTCGGCAAGAGTATAGTCGCAGGAATCGGCGAGTATTTTTGCCATCATGGCAGAGTTATCCGGAGTGTTTTCACCGTACCGCCAGAAAAGCTCCTCACCCTGGGAATGAAGTGCCATACAGGAACGGAACCTCTTCAAACGGCAGAGCCTTATAAGTGCCCTGGTTTCCGCCTCACTTTCAGCATACTTTCCGCCGTAGCGCCTCGGTGAGGGTCCCGTTATCCCCTCCTCCTGCTCAAGCTGTCTGAGCTTTTCCCAGCCTGCGCCGAAATTATGATTGATATCTACGCCCAAAGCATTGGCATTCCACTTGCGGTAGTTTTCACAATTCAGAGAGGAAACGTAATCCTTCAGTCCTCTTGCACCTGACGGCCCGTGAACCGCAATTTCCACTCCGTCGGGATTCACACAAGGGATAACCGTCACGCCCAGCATTGAAAATGCTCTTTCAACATCTATACCGCAAAGACTTGTCCGTTCTGCAATGCAGCTGCAAAGTCTTTCGGTGAAAAGGTAAAGCTCAAGGCAGGTAAGCCACTCGCTGCCGTGAAAGCCGCCTGCAAGAAGCACACTGTTTTTCGCATTTCCCAAGGAAAGAGAAAAAATTCCTCTGCCAAGGGCAGTTCTGCCCTGCACCTGCGGTTTAATAAAGGGAAATTTTGCCGTAAGGTCTTCAAAAAGCTTTAAGTTTGTGTTATAATCAAATTCAGTCGGTTTAACAATACTGTTCACTGTACATCGCTCCTTTTGAGTAATGTATATTTGAATATGAATTATTTTATTACAAGGAGACCGGAAATGAACTTCGAAGAAAAAACACTTAAAAGAAACGAAATCTATAACGGAAAAATTCTCTCACTTCACGTTGATGATATTGAGCTTCCCAACGGTGAAAGGGCAATAAGAGAAATTGTTGAGCACAGCGGCGGAGTCTGTGTTGCAGCCATAACTGAGGAAAACGAGCTTTTCTTTGTAAGTCAGTACCGTTACCCTTACAAAAAGGTGCTTCTTGAGCTTCCTGCAGGCAAGCTCGAAAAAGGTGAAAACCCGCTTGAAGCCGGAATGAGAGAACTCGAGGAGGAATGCGGAATCGTTGCCGAAAAGGTAATTTCAATGGGTACTGTGTATCCCACCGTTGCCTATTGCAGCGAAATAATCTACCTTTTTGCCGCAAAGGGACTTTCACACACTGCTCAGCACCTTGATAAAGACGAATTCCTCGATTATGAAAAAATCAGCATAGAGAAGGCTGCTGAAATGGTAATGAACGGCGAAATCTCCGACTCAAAAACTGCCGTTCTTGTCCTCAAGCTTCACAATCTCATCAAGGAGAATAAGATATAATGAAAAGATTCATTGTAGCCTCTGCTTCGCCAAGAAGAAAGGAGCTTCTTGAAAAGGTCGGCTTCAGCTTTGAGATAATTCCCTCCGACGCTGATGAAAGCACCGACGGAAGCCTTTCCCCTGACGGACTTGTCGCGGAGTTGGCAAAGCGCAAGGCAGAGAGCATCTTTAAGGAAAACACCGATGCCGTTGTGCTGGGCTGTGACACAGTTGTTGAATACGGCGGCACTGTACTTGGCAAGCCCTCCGACCGTAACGATGCCGTAAATATGCTTCGTATGCTTTCGGGAAAAACTCACAATGTTCACACAGGCGTCTGTATTACCGACAAAGAAAAGACCGTGTCCTTTGTTAACACGGTAAAAGTTGAATTCTATGAGCTTTCCGAGGAGCTTATTGAGCGATATGTCGCCTCGGGAGAAAGTGACGATAAGGCAGGAGCTTACGGAATTCAGGGACTTGGCTGCGTTCTCGTCAGGAAAATAGAGGGCGACTATTTTTCCGTAGTAGGTCTTCCCGTTGCAGAAACCGTAAGGACTCTGTGGAGCTTTGGAATAGAAAATAATATGAAATGATTCATCCACGCAAAAACAAGCTGACGGGCTGTTGAGAAAGGTGCAAGATGACTTTTTCTTCGCCCCGAAGGCGTACAGTGGTACTCCGAGAGGGCGAAAAAATGGCAAAACAATGCAAAAATGGTCGGGATTCGATGTCCTGACCATTTTTCTTTGTAGTTTGCTTTTAATTTTTTCTCCGTTGTGAGTGTTTCAGCGCATTGTTGTTCTTGTGCCTTTTACTTTATTTATTACTGACTTTATTCTTCTGCAAAATGAAATCGAGCCTGAATCTTCCTTTATGACGGTAGGGATAAAGCTTCAGTATCACGAAACCGAGTATGGCACCCGCCGTATTCAGGAACATATCGCCCATTGTATCCATAATGGCATAACGCCCGATATCCATATACTCGAAAATGGTCTTAATCTTGTCTGTGCCTATAAGCCTCGTATATGACCAGAACTGTGCATTTGCAAGGTTACCTGTAACAAGACCTATAACGTGATCCCCCGTAAACTCAAAAAGCTCCCAGAGTGTTGAACACATAAAGCTGAAGCCTACCGAGCAAAGAAGTATCAGCGAAAGCGAAGCAGTCTTCTTTTCCTTTTTGATAAGAGCACAGGCAAATTCATAACCGAAAAACACGATTCCGGCTCCGCTGCAGAAATGCAGGAATGAGTCCCACAGTCTTACCTCATAATAAAAATTGAAAAGGTAAGCCGTCACAACGGCGATAAAGTCCGCAATTATTATTATCGTCTGCATCAAAGGCTGAATGTATCTGAAGACCGTCCACCTGGGCATAAACATACATATTTCCCAGACAAACATTATACCGAGATTCATGAGAATCTCAAAGGAAATAACGGGCAGAAACGGATCGTCAAACAGAGACTTGATAAAAAGACCCACCATTGCAAGTCGTATAATCCACCAGAAGGTGTAGACTCCGTTGGAGCACTCTCCCTTACATTTTTTGCAAAAATCCTTCATTTCGAATAATCACTTCCGACTGTTTACAGTTTCTTTTGGTTCAATAATATTGTTACCGTACTCAATATCATACTTATATTTACCTCTTAAACGGTAGGGAAAAACATTGATGAAAATAAGTGCCGCAAACGCGCTCAGGAAATGCATAATGACATCAAGCATAATATCCATAAGCGGCGCTCTTTCATCAACAAGCGCGGGAATAACTCCGCCCTCTCTTGCAGTTCCTTCTGCAAGAAGAACTGACCAGAACTGCGCGTTACCGGGCTGACCTGTCAGATGTCCTATAAGCTGATCTGTAAAAAACTCGCCGAGCTCCCAGACATTAAAAAGAATAAAGCTCACACCGAAGGCTGCATAAAACACCATTGCCTTTGTTGCAGCAAAATGCTCCTTTTTAACAATGGCATAAGCGATCTCGTAGCCGTAAAGCACAGACGCAAATCCGAAGAAAGCCTGTACAATGGGATCAAACAGCTTGACGCTGTAATACATATCAAAATAAACACCCAACACTGCGGAAGCAGTCATACCTACATTGAATACCGTATGTATCGACGACGGTATCAGGCGGAATATACTTTTTGGGGGCATTGCAAGAGAAAGCTCCCAGAAAAACGTGCTGATAAAACAGAATGCTATATGAATCTGCCCCGTTACAGTAAATGTGTCGGCTGAAAAATTCAGAATAAATGCCGCAAGCATTGCTATTCTGAGCACCCACCACAAAATAAAAACAGGTGTGCCGCACCCTGATTTAAGACGGGATATATACTCCTTCATTAGTCGCCTCCAAAAACAAATTACAAATAAATAAACAGATATTATAATTTTATCACACTTTTTTACATTTGTCATCTCTTTTTCAGAAAAATAAAAAATTATTAACAAGCTAAAAAGTGCAGAGTCGGCATAACCCTGCACTTTAAGGCTGTTAAATAAAGCAAACACAAATGTTTTATTAAAAATTAAAAAATGATTCTTTTCTGATTCTGAATTTATAGACCATTAAAGAGGAAAAAACAAACACACTTAAACCGCATAGGCTTAAAATTACTTTTACAATATAATCCTTCAGCGGCATTGTGAAAATTTCTTCGCCTGTTTCACAAACAATCCTTGTTCTGCCAAAAGGTGATATCACATTATATAGCTTACCGTCAGCAGACCTAAAGGATTTTTTAGTTTTATCCAACTGATAAAATATCTTTGACAGTACATCCTCTTGTTTTTCTATTTCATTTCCGTGAAGGTCCAAGGAATATACTGTTGACGACGTAGATAAAAGAACTGTATCATCGCTTTGAACTGCAAAGGCATAGCCTCTTGAAGTTCTCGAAGAAAAATCTCCTATCAGACTGCCGTTATGATATTTTTCAATAACACCGTCTTTTCCAACATACAGAACACCGGAAGAGTCCATTCCGAAGCCACTGTAACTCACAGTAACATTACCTGATATCATCATTATCATGTAAGCTGCCATAACCGGAAAAATTATGCTTACATAAATTATCAGCTGTTTCATTATTTACTTTCTCCGATTCTGCATATTTTTGTTTTCCTTATTATTAATGTTTGATTTACAACTGATTTATCTCGTCAAGACTCTGCTGTCTGCGCTGTTCAAGTGCATCAATAATTTCCTTATGCCTCTTACCCGAAAGCTTATAGAAGAACATGGGAATCGTAGCGAGCAAGGAGAACACGGCAGGGAGAATTGCGAAAAGATAAAGCAGGCTGGACTTTGCCTCCATAGGCATAAGCTCAGGCTTATCAGCAAACTCGGTGTAGCCGATATAAACAAGCAGAAGATTGGTGCCGTAGGTTGTGAAATTTGTAAGAATTCGTGAAAGGGTACCCTTCAGTGCACTGACAGTAGCCTCGTTTCTTTCACCGTAACGGTATTCACCGTAATCGTAAACCGCCATCTGAATAAGATTGGGTATGGTGTTGTAAAAGCCTGTTGTAAGGCCGTGCAGAGCGTACCAGAAAACTACCTTGAGGAAAACATCCTGAGGCTCCTGCTCTTCTAAAGGAAAAACAGAAATGAACATTGCAATATAGCAGACAAAGGTACCTATCTTCATACCGATATAAAGCAGCTTATCATCAACCCACTTGCGGACAATGGGAGCAAGGAAAAGAGAAATGCCCGTTGTAACAAAGGAAGCAAGGGATGCGAAGGAAAGCAGCGCCGCATAGTTACCGTCACTGTAATTATAAGTAAATTCAATAGCCGAACCCTCAAAGAAAGTAATCGAGAAGGTTTCCGCACGGAAGCAGGCAATGAAAGCATATGTCATAAGGCTGTAGCCGACACCGAAGCCCAGACCGAGAATTTCGGAAATCATATAAAGTATAAGCGGTTTATTGCGGATAATGTTACGGTAAACCTCTTTAAGCTTCGGGGTTTCAACTTCGGGCGGCTCCGCTATACGCTCCTTGGTTGCAATAATATTCCACAGTGTAAGAGGAATAGCCGCGATTGTAACAACACTGTAGCCGTAGAAATATCTTTCCGCCTCGGAGAGATTAGGAAGAATCATAGGAAGAAATGCCGCAATGTAAGTGCCCGTTGAGCCTATGGCAGAGGTGATAATGCTTTCCATAGCAGAGATGTATCCTCTTTCCATATGATTCGTTGTTCTTCGCGCATTGAGAGCTGTAAGTGCCGCATTGTAAAAGGTGCTGAATGCATCGTTGAGAAAATACAGCAGTACAAGATATGTAACCTTGAAGGTATCACTTATTCCGGGGAAAAATTCTTTAAGAGGAAGTGCCTGAAGAATAACTACAACATTAAAGGGTATAAGCATCATCATAAGCCAGGGCTTGAAGCGACCCCACTGACCGAAGTTTTTTCGGCTCTTGTCAAGAAATGATGAAACAATTACATCGTTTGCAATATCCCAGAAGCCGAGGAAGAAAACAATCGTGCTGTAGGTTGCAAAGGCCTCTTTACTGAGCCCGAGGTAAGTGGACGCAACAAGTCCGCCGAAAAAGCCCTGCATTGCCGATGCCACTCTTGACACGGCAGTGCTTGAGCCCAATGCAACATATTCTTTCGGCGTAATTCTTTCATTTACATCTGTAGCTATGGAATTTTTAAACATCTTCATACTATTTCTCCTGTCCGTATAGCCGATTATTCACAGTTGTTACCGTTTATTTCACTGATGATGCCATCCGCCGAGAGTGTGAGAATCTTATAGCTGATATGCGCCGGTTCGTCCTCATAAGCAACGGCAAAATTACCGTCCTGAAGCTGTGTAAGGCAGGAATAGCCGAAAAAGCCCTTATTGAGCTGATACTTGCTTATCCAGCTGACCTTACCGTCCTTTTCAACAAGACCGACCCGCACAATACCGTCTGCTCTTTTTTTTGTGTTTCCGCCCTGCGAGCAAAGGATAACCTGCTTTCCGTCTATCACTGTGCTTGTATCAATCAGAGAAACCATACAGTTTTTTGTGCCGTGAAGCGACTTATCGGGTCGGAACCTTGTCCAGGTAATACCGCCGTCCGTGCTGTCGGAATATGCTATGTAGTTGGTAAGATTTCTCGCATATATACGAAGTGCCTTATAATCGCCGCTGTCAATACGTACAAGCTGAGACTCACTTGTCTTTCTGACATTCATACCGACCTTCATTCTGCCGCCTCTGTGCCAGGACTCGCCGTTATCGTCGCTGTATATAACACTTGCTCTTTCAAAAATCGGATCCTTGAACAGACCGTTGTTGTCATAAACGCAGAACAGAATACGCTCCTTACCGTTATGATTGATTACGGTACCTCTTCCGGGACCCACACCGAGGAATGACTCTCTTTCGGATTTAACCATATCGGAAATAATCTTGGGTGCACTCCAGGTTTTGCCGTTATCATCGCTGTATCTGAGCCAGAGGTAGGTTGTCTTATAACACTTGAGCTCAGCGCCCTTGTAAAATACCGTCTGCCTTACGGTAACATCCTCTGAGCCCTCCTGCTTTACATAAAGAGGCTCACCGTTTTTATAAAGACGGTACTCTTCGTCGGTGGAATACTCCGTTGCTTCTTTAGTTTTTCTGTCATAAACAGTCGCAAAGCCGTTTACACTTTCACCGATATAATATCCGAAGCTTGAAAGCCTATCTCCACAGTTTCCCTTAGTAAGAAGCATCCGGCTCTTACCGTCGATATTGCAATAACCTGTGCCTGTTTTTGACTGAAGATAGCCGCAGCCGTAGGGATATGCATCGACAAGAAGAAAAATTCTTCCGTTACGGGTCTGAACTATAGTCGAATCAATAAAGGAGGCACTGTCAACCGCTGTGAGCTTTTCGGCATAATCATCAAAGTAATTTACCATAGTATACTCCCAATCTGTATAACCGTCCTTTGAAACCGCCACGGCAATATCGATATTGTTGGGTGAATCGGAGCCGTGACCGTAGCGCATATCCTCACCGAAGATAACGCTGCCGTCATTGAGAGTATAGAGTGCGGGGATACGGTTTCTGTCAGATCCGAACTGACCGTCAGTAAACGGCTGTCCGTAATTTCTTTTTTCAATTTTTGCTGAATCCATAATTTTCTCCTTACAAATTAAAATCAGTCAATGTTACCGACATCAATTATATCACACAATAATACTTATTGCAAGGCAAATGAATGTTCCCATATATAAAAAAACTGTTATGCATCACACTGTAAAGCGGATACATAACAGTCTTTTCAGTTAGTTTTTCTTCTGATAGCTCTTGCAGAAATGGGGAACAGCCATTGAATCTGCACCGGTCTTTTCGTGTGTTACCTCAATCTTCTGAAGCTTACACTTATCACAATCAACATGATACTCGCATTCGTTTACGGTACACTTTACACCTTCGTTATGCATAACGACACCTCCCTTTTTTGTTGACAAGTTTCCTCGTCACATTTTTATTATGTCAAAGGGAGGTGTTTTTTATTCATTTTTTAATTATTTAAAAAGATCAATAATACTGTAGACGAAGTTCATAATTGTCATAACAATATTATAAATTATTGATGCGATTGTCTTTGCGCCGTATTTGTCGAGAATTGCGTTTGTCTCTTCATCAAGAACGCCCTCGATTGCAGGTGCACTGTCAGCATCAACCAGGGGGTTTTCAGCATCGTACTCTGCAGCTTCACCGTTCATAAGGGTGAAGTTGAAGGTTCTTTCGCCGACAAGGGTAAACGACTCTATCATATAGCTGAGGCTGATTTCAAAGTTTTTGAGACTGCCTTCGGGAATTTCGCCCTTGATTGCGATTTCGCCGCTCTGTCCGGGCTTGAGATAAAGAGGTCTGAAGGAAAGCTCAAGCTCTGAGCCGTAAACATTTGCAGCAAGAATTGTGACATCTCTTTCCTTTGAAAGGTTTGTAACGGTAAGGTGCGTTGCTTCACCGTCAAGATAACCCTCTGTGCCTGAATTGAATGTGGCAAAGATGCTGTGTGAAACATTTGTTGTTGCGTGGAACTGAGGATATTGCTCCAAGGAATGCACGTCGTAGCTCTCTTCATTGAGAAGAAGCGTATACATAAGAGACTTTGTGTATTCATCCTTATATGTCATACCGTGATGATAGTCCTCGATAAGCCAGGTGTGCTCGGGAAGGTAACAGGTTGAAGCGTCAACCGTCATTGAAGGTGAAACCTGATAAAAGCCCGTATCAACCTGCTGTGTATAGCCATCGGCAAAGCGCTTTCCGAAGGGGGCACAGGTTGCGCCTGATGACGAGGGAGTTGTGATAATCGCATCAGATGAAACGGGCATACCCGTAACAATCTGGATATCATATCCTGAAAGGATATAGACATCGGTACCTGCCTGCTGAGCCTCTCTGAAGCCCTTTGCAAAGTAGTGCTCACCGTCGGGAGACTGAATCTGATAGTGCATAAAGTCGCTCTTTTCAATTACAGCGGCATTTTCTGTTTCATCAAGAAGCTCAGATTTCATATCCTCATAATACTCAAGGGGAATGAAGTCCCACATACTGCCCCATGTACCCATAACAGGCATTACATAGGGAACAAGAGCCGCTGCGAGGTCATCAAGGAAGCCGAGCCAGCCTGCTTCTACAAGATAGTGGATATCCTCTTCAAGCATCATACCATGCTCAATAAAAACAAGAAGCGCAACATCACCGAAGTTAAAGCCTGCCTTAGGTGCATTGAAAGCATCGTAAGCGATACCTGCACCGCCGAGTGCGGGTACTGTAAGCACTGCATTGTTAACCTTGCCCTCGTGACCGTAAAGGGTAAGATATGTTCCTGAAACCTGTCCGCCGTGAGAAACAGCGAGGATATTTACCTTATCCTTACCGGTATATTCAATAACGTCATCAATAAATGCTCTGAGCTTTTCAGCACACTCAACTGCACCCATTCTGAAGTCGCAGGTGAAAACGAAGCAGTTTTCTGCGCCCACATGGCCGAAAACATCAGTCATCATTTCATTTTCTGCCTGATGTCTGCCCTCGGGATACTTCTCCTGAAGGTTAGCATAGCAGCACTCCTCAGCAGTGTTGATGTAATTTTTAACATCATAGTAGCTTGAGCCGTCAGCATTTGTCTTCATATCGCCGAAAATTCTCTGGAAGCCCTCACCGAGTCTTTTAGCAATAGGCTCTACATCACCTGCAAGAAGAAAAGTACCTGCATCGGCAATAATGCCGCCGAGATTAGCCTCAACCTCAGGCATAGCCTGACCGAAGGCATCACCCCACACGTGAACAACCTCACCGTTTTCATCAAGTCTGTAAAGCTCACTTGAGGAATAACCCGGAACCATAATTACGGGATACTCAGTAAGCTTGTCCTCTTCAACAGCTGCCCAGACACCTGTTGAACAAACCGAAAGCATCATAAGCACTGCGAGTAAAACTGCCAATATTTTTTTCATAACAAACATCTCCTTTATGTTATACTCAACTATAATATTTTATCACAGTTTTTTAACAATTTCAATCAATCGTTAATATTATGTACAACAAAAAAAGAGCCTGCATATTGTTCAAAATGACAAAACCCACACTGAGATACAGAATACAAAAATAAGAGTCCGACTTTCAGGAAGCCGAACCCTTACTTTTATTGCCCCGATGCTGAGCTTCGGAAAACCCGTAAGTCTCACATCAGATTATCTTGAGAAAAGCCTTGCGAAAAGAAGCTCGAAGAAGAGCTCAAGCTTGTCGAAGATGCCTCTTGAAACATCCTTGTCGGCATCTATTACCCTGCCGTCCGCTGCAAGTACATCACATGAATACTTCGCATCATAGTCCTTACAGAACTCGATATCATAAACATATCTGCCGTCGTCTCTTTCCCTGACAGCCTTGATAAATTCAACCTCAGAATAATTCAGACCGAAGTATGCGACCGCTGCCTTTTTTGCTGCCTCGGGTCCTACATCGGCATCTGCTGCCGCCGGGCTTGCCTGAGATGCTGCCTGATTTGCGGGCTTACTTACACTCTGACCGCCTGAAGGCACTCTGTAGCCCTCTCTTTCAACATCCTTTTCGCGGATTCTTCCGTCTACGGAAACCTCATAGCTGTATTCGAAGAAGCTGCCGTCAGCATTCTCAACATAGAATTCTACATCGTAATGCTTCACGCCGTCGTCGTAATCGGGATATGCACTGAGCCACAGAACATCTGCCTGTGCGTACCCTGCATCCTTAAGAGCGATGCTTTTTGCCTTGGCATCACCGACATCTGCGGCAAAAGCTGAAAGAGAAAGAAGAAAAACAAGTGCGAGTGAAAGCACCGATGCGAATAATTTTTTAAGATTCTTTTTCATAAAAATCCACCTTTCTTTTTTGTGTTTCATTTTTTATTATAAGCAAGGAGCCTTGTTTTTTTGTTTGGCTTTCCTTTGTTACACCCTTATAATACACAGGAAAAATTAAAGGACGATTAGAAAAAGAAAGTTTTTTTAACTTTTTAAGGGATCGCCGTACCGAAATACACCGACCCCTTAAACTGCAACTTATAAGGCTTGAATTTTATGAAATATATGCCTTGAATCACACCTTAAACTCAACGGTGAAGCAGCTGCCTGAGCCTTCCTCGCTTTCAAGATAAACCTCTCCGCCGTGTATCAGTGCAATCTGCCTTACCATAGGAAGTCCGAGTCCTGAGCAGCCGTCCTCACGGCAACGGGCCTTGTCAACGCGGTAAAATCTGTTGAAAATTTTCTGCTGATGCTCCTTTGCAATACCTATACCGTCATCGCTTACACTGAGACGGATTTTCCCGTCAGTTTTTTTCAGGGAAACCCGGATATTGCCCTTTTCTTTACCGTAATTATATGCATTTGATAAAAGATTGCTTACAAGGCGACTGATAAGAAGCACATCCATATCCATCACAATGCCCTCATCAATATCGCGGTGAAGGGTGACGGATTTCTTATCCAAAGAAGAGAAATCATCACAAAGGGAGCTTACAAGCACGCTCAGGTCTTCCTTTTCCTTGTTAAGCTGAAGACTGTTCTGTTGCATTTTTGTCATTTCAAGAAGCTGTGAAATCAACCTCTTCATTGAAAATGCCTGCTTCATAATGGTGGAAAAACCCTCTCTGTCATCGTCATCCAGCTCCTCACGGGAAAGCTGATATTCACACTCGGCAAGAACAACGGCCACAGGCGTGCGCAATTCGTGGGATGCGTCTCCGGCAAACTGCCTTTCTGCCTCAAAGGAGTCCTCAAGTCGCTGCATCATTTCATTGAAGCCTTCGGAAACAGCCTTTACCGTCGGGTCGCCGTCAGAAACCGCCAGCCTTTTTGAAAGGTCCTTTCCGCTGTGAATTTCGGAAACAGCCTCACTGAGCCGGCGGGCCGGTTCAAGGGCTTTATTGGTAATCACTCGGCCCACAAGCACGGAGGCAAGCAGAAACAACGGAAGAATCACCGCCGCAAGACGGACAAGAATACCCCATATGCCGCCAAGTCCCGTAACTCCCACAACACCTCTTACCCATATGTCAGCGTAAGCCTTTTCCGAGCTGTGAAACTCAATTTCGTAAATCGGAGCGTCGTTATACTCATAGCTGCGCGCGTTGATTATCCTGATTTTTTCTATATTCAGTCCGCTGCTTACAAGAGAATTGTCAAAGGCCTCACGGCAGGAAATATTACAGCCGTCACCAAAAAAATCGAGACTTCCTTCAAAGGGTGTGAAATAATCAGCGCCCTCAACCTCACTGCTTATAATTTCCCCCGTTTTGCCGTTTATCTTGAAATCGTATTTAGTGAATTCAACCTTTGTATCATAAACATAAAAGCCGTCAAAGCTACCGAACCGACCGGCTTCAAGAGGAAGTGAGCTGTCTGCACCTTCAGGATATTCACCGCCGAGAATCTGTCCGTCTTCGGAATAAACCAGGGCGAAAATGTCACCGCTTCTGTATGCAAAGTCGGATTCGATATCTAAAAGTCCGTTTTCGACCTCAATTTCATCTATGTTTCTTTCTACACTTCTTACAAGATTCTGCTGAATCTCAGAATTCTGTGCAGTTTTGGCGACGGTGACAATACAAAGAATCAGTCCCACCGAAAGCACGCACATAAGAACAGTGTACCACAGGTTGATTTTAGCACTTATGGAAGCAAACCTTTTTTTCACGCCGTCACTCCTCCTTTAAAACATAGCCTACACCCCTGACGGTGTGTATAAGCTTCGTATCATACCCGTCATCTATCTTCTTTCTCAGGTAGCGTATGTAAACATCTATAACATTTGTACCGCCGACATAATCGTAATTCCAGACGCTGTTTTCGATTTTTTCCCTGGTCATTACCGTACCTGCATTGCTTATAAGCACCTCGAGTATTGAATACTCCCTTGCAGAAAGCTCGATAACCTTACCTGCTCTTTTCACCTCGTGGCTTTTCATATCAACGGTAAGGTCGTTTACGGAAAACATATTTGTGCTGTTTCCCTTGGAATCCCTTGTAACCATTCTCACCCTCGCAGCAAGCTCCTCAAAGGAAAAGGGCTTAATAAGGTAATCGTTTGCTCCAAGGTCAAGTCCGTGTACCCTATCGCTTATTTCGGTTTTAGCCGTCAGAAAAATAACCGGAGTTGTATCTTTACGGCTTCTCATCTCCTCAAGCACGGTAAAGCCGTCCTTTTTCGGCATCATTACATCCATCACTATAACATCATAAGCTGCACCTGCAAGATAATCGGAAACGCTTTCACCGTCAAAACAGCTGTCCACACTGTAGCCGAGCTTTACAAACTGCTTTACAAGAATTCTGTTGAGTGCTTTTTCATCCTCAGCAACAAGAATACGCATAGTAATCCCCCTTTACGGACTTTTTTTCATTATAGCACGGTTTTTATTAAAAAGCTATTAGAAAACGAAAAAGAGGTTGTTGCATTAAGCGCAGACCAAAAAGCAAAACAAAAAGCAGGTATTTGAAGTAGTAAATCTACTGAAAATATCTGCTTTAGTTCTATTGAAAGTAACTTTTAAGTGTTGCATAAAACATAATTTTGCTTTTTTAGACGTTTTTTCACCCACTCGGAGTACCTTAGTACGCCTTCGGGGATGAAGAAAACGCCTTCTGCATCTTAATGCAACAGCCCCCATGGAGCATATCATTCCTCTTTTTCCGGTTTTTTCTCATCCTTCTTTTTCAGCTTCGGCAACACGAGGCATAAAATAACCGCAAGTACAGCAGCAGCGGCTATACCTGCGGGAAGAACATAATCTGAAAGTCCGTCACCGGTTTCGGGCACAATTACAGTCTCCGACTGCACAGCTTCGTCAACGGCAAAGACCTGAAGCACAACAGCGCCGACGCTGAGAAGCATAAGAGCCGCCATAATTATACAGATTATCTTAACCATTTTCCTGTTCATCATTTTACATTCACCTCTGAAAATATTTCCGGATGTTATTCTATCACTAATATGTGCTTTTGTCAACTTTACGCCCCGCAGTGCGATGTTCCTTATTTTGATAAAATATGTTGAAATTCTTTTTAAAGAGGTATATAATGAAAAGGTAAATATTTCACAGAAAGGGGTTCACCCATGAAGAAAACAACTAAAATCATCGGTACAGCACTTGCTGCCGCTGCAGTAGGCAATGCAATCCACGCCGCAACCTTCAGGCCTGAAAAGAGAGAGCTTGCTCCCCTTCCCGAAGAGGCATTCAACGTTGAAAGATACCGCAAAAACCTCTCAAAGGCTATTCAGTTCAAGACCGTCTCCAACAGAGATTCATCTCTCGTAGACTGGAAGGAATTCGAAAAGTTCCACAAGTTCCTCGATGAAGCATATCCTCTTATTGCCGAGAAGCTCGAAAAAGAGGTGGTTCCTCCCGCAAACCTTCTTTATCGCTGGAAGGGTAAGAGAGACGACCTCAAGCCCATTGCCCTTCTTGCTCATCAGGATGTTGTTCCCGTTTCAAAGGGCACCGAGCAGGACTGGGTTCACGGCGCTTTCGAGGGTGTTGACGACGGCGAATTCATCTGGGGCCGTGGCTCAATAGATATGAAAAATCACCTTATCGCTGTTATGGAGTCTGTCGAGGCTCTTCTCGAGGACGGCTTTGAGCCTGAGAGAGATGTTTACCTTCTCTTCGGTGACAATGAAGAGGTTGTTGCAAATGCCGAAAACGGTGCACACGACCTTATGGTAACCCTCAGAGACAGAGGGATTATGCTCGACAGCGTTATCGATGAAGGCGGTGCTATCATTCCCGTAAATGTTCCCGGTGTGCTCAACAACAAGCACCTCGTAGGCATCGGCATTGCCGAAAAGGGCTATTCAGATATCGAAATCGTCGTAAACGGCAAGGGCGGTCACTCATCACAGCCTCCCAAGCATAACGCTCTCGGTCAGCTCGCATGCGCTATCAAGGCTCTTGAGGACAATCAGTTCAAGTCCTCATTCAATCAGCTTATGAAGGACCTTATGGATGCAGTCGGCAGAGAATGTACATATCCCGTACGTCTTATCACCTGCAACATCCCACTTTTAAGACCCATTATTCTTGAGGTCGCAAAGGCAATTCCCTTCGGTGCATGCTTCGTAAGAACAACAACAGCCGTTACCATGGCAAGCGGAAGCCCCGCAGCAAACGTTCTTCCTCAGAGAGCTTCTGCTATTGTAAACTTCCGTGCAATGCCCGGCACAACCAAGCAGGACCTTGTTGACCACATCAGAAAGGTAACAAAAAATCCCGACCTTGAAATCAATGTACTCAACTCCAAGGAAGCATCAAAGTTCTCCCCTACCGATTCAAGATGCTTCAAAATCATAGGCGACCTGTGCAAGGGACTTGAGCCTAACTCAATCATCGCTCCCTATCTTGTTATGGGCGGAACAGATGCTTACAACTACGAGCCTATCTGCGAAAACATTTACCGCTACGCACCCTTCAGAGTAAGCGTCGAGCTTCTCAGGGGCACCCACGGTACAAACGAAAAGATTCCCGTAGCCTGCCTTGAGGATGCTCTCAGGTTCTTCAAGAACTATATCCGCAGAGCAAGTGCAGAATAAGCATCAAAGCATCCCTTAATAAAATCTGTTGCACCCTTGTCCTCTCTGCGGAGACGGCAAGGGTGTTGCTGTAAATTCTTCATATTCTGATAAAAGCAAATCAATGCAAACTATCCTAAACAAAATTTTAACATATGTGAGTTATAATAAAAAGGAAAGTGAGGGATTTTTATGTTCAAGATACTTGTAATCGAGGATGATAAAGACCTTTGTCATACCATGTGTACCTATCTTAACCACAACGGTTATGAAGCAACAGGCGTTCTGAGTGCTGAAGCAGCATATCAGAAATTGGACGAAACCTTATACGACCTTATAATTTCCGATATAATGCTGCCCGGTACAGACGGATACGAAATTGCAAACAGCATCCGTTCCACCGATTCAGATACACCGATACTTTTTGTCACTGCACGTGATGACTTTTTCTCAAAACAAAAGGGCTTTCTTGCCGGTATTGACGACTATATGGTAAAGCCCGTTGACCTCGGAGAGCTTCTTCTCAGAATCGGTGCAATACTCAGAAGAAGCAGAATTGCCTGCTCGAGAAAGCTTACGGTAGGCTCACTTGTTATGGATATGGACGAAAGAACAACGAAGCTTGACGGCAATGAAATACCGATGACCGCAAGAGAATTCAACCTGCTTTATAAGCTTTTATCCTATCCCGGAAAGACCTTCACACGCTCCCAGCTTATGGATGAATTCTGGGAATCGGGTACAACCTCAGGACTGCGTACCGTAGACGTTTATATGGCAAAGCTCCGCGACCGCTTCAGCTCCTGTGACGGTTTTGAAATCGTTACCGTACACGGCCTGGGCTACAAGGCGGTGATTAAATGATGATTTTTCGGTTAAACCGAAAAAAGAAGGACAAAAGACTAAAAGACAGTATTCTTTCGCCTTGGAGATTCGCCCTGTATTTTGCAATTACCGGTTTTGCTGTTTCCGTAAGCTTCCTTCTGTTTTTCAGCGGAAATCTTTTTGATGCTCCCGATACTCCTGTTTTCATTCCCGAGGGAACTGTAAAGGAAAGAGCTCTCAGAACCCTTTTCAACATCCTTTTCATCTGTCTTTTTATGAGCGCGATTGACGG
This sequence comes from Oscillospiraceae bacterium, assembly GCA_015066015.1. Classification (GTDB taxonomy): domain Bacteria; phylum Bacillota; class Clostridia; order Oscillospirales; family Acutalibacteraceae; genus UBA6857. The sequence continues at coordinate 160,947 of SVPE01000001.1, read as the reverse complement.
TATACGAAAGCGAATTTTCAATCACCGTCCCGTTATGAGGATAATCGATGCTTTAGGAAAAATTACCAAGGGTGATTTTTCCGTAAGAATCAAACCGCTCCACAAAAAAAGAGCCTTCAACGAATACGACATCATCATTGAGGACATCAACAAAATGGCCAAGGAGCTTTCTTCCATAGAAACGCTGAAAACCGACTTTATTTCAAATGTTTCCCACGAAATCAAAACTCCCCTTGCCGTAATACAAAGCTATGCCGAAATACTGCAGAGTCCCGACCTTTCCGCAGAGGAAAGACTTGAGTACACTGCAAGCCTTAAGCATGCATCGGAAAGGCTCAACGGACTTATCACCGGTATCCTTAAGCTCAGCAAGCTCGAAAATCAGCAGATTTCCTACAGTCTCAAAAGCTATAACCTCAGCGAGCAGCTCTGTCAGGCACTGCTTCTTTTCGAAAACGACTGGGAAAAAAAAGAACTGGAGATTTCCACAGACATAGAAGATGACATCCTTATTGAAGCTGACGAAGAGCTTCTTCTCACCGTTTGGTCAAATCTCATCTCCAATGCGGTCAAGTTCACCGAAAAGGGCGGCAGTATTTCAGTTTCTCTTAAAAAAGAAAGAAGCTTTGCCATTGTTAAAATATCGGATACAGGCTGCGGTATGACAAGAGAAACAGGTCTTCATATTTTTGAAAAGTTTTATCAGGGTGACACCTCCCACACAACAGAAGGCAACGGACTCGGTCTGGCTCTGGTAAAAAGAGTAATCGACATCACAAAAAGCGAAATCACTGTAGAAAGTGAGCTCGGCAAAGGCTCCACCTTCACGGTAAAAATCAGACTTAAACAGTAAAGGAGGCATACTGTGAGCGACAATTCTTTTTCCTACTCCTATTCGGGAGCAACAAAAGATGAACTCGAAATGTTCAAAGAAAAATACACACCTAAACATACAACAGAAAAAATGAAAGAGATCAGGTCACTTGACAAACGGATAGACTTTATCGCAACTATGATTTCGATAGCTATCGGTCTTTTCGGCTCTGTTGCTCTTGTTATGGGAACAATTATGCTTATAAAGGATCAGCTTTCAGTACCGTTTAACAGTGTGCTTGTCCTGGGCGGTCTCCTGATAGCAGCAACAAATCATCTTGTCTACGGCAGGATACACAACTTCTTTAAAAGCATATACGCTCCCAAAATTCTTAAGCTTATACAGGAAATTGAAAATAACACTCTTTGATTTCTTCTCTCCCTTTACATAAAACAGAAAGCGGCTGCCAATTCAGGGTGGCTGCTTTCTGTTTTTCGGGGTCTTCTGCATAGCTGAGGTCAAGGCAAGGCAAAACCGTCGGGATTCGATGCACCGACGGTTTTACTTGCTTTATTACATAATTAGCTTTCAGAATCACTTCTGTTTTTTTATATTCTTTGCCGTTCCTGTGCCGTTATCACCTCATTGAGACCGGTGAGAATGGTGCAGGATGACCTTTTCTTCGTCCCGAAGGCGTACAACGGTACTCCGAGAGGACGAAAAAAGGTCAAGGCAAAGTAAAACCGTCGGGATTCGATGTCCCGACGGTTTTGTTTGGTTTATTACATAATTAACTATCAGAATTTTTATATATTCTTTGCCGTTCCTGTGCCGTTATCACCGGTCTCAATCCCATTCGAGGCCTGTGACGGTGTCAAGATCTATGCCCTTTGTATCGTGAGTCTTTTTAATCAAGGCAACAAGTGTAACCGCAAAGCTGGGAACAAGAAGACAAAGTGCAACTGTTCCTATAATACCGTCGCCAAAAATCAGGGCGAGAATCATATTAAGAATAAAAGCAACAGCATAACCTGCAAAGCCGACAACGGTCTGTGCCGCTGCAGTTGACGAGCGCAGATTAGTGGGAGCAGATTCGCTTGCCATCATAATAAGCACGTCATTTGTTGAATAGTAGCTACCTACAAAAGCGCCGCAGAAAAAGCCTACGATTGCGGGAGTTAAAAGGTTGTATCTTGAACCTACCGCGAAAATAACAAATGAAACAACGCAGTTTGCGGCAACAGTAATAGCAGCAGCCTTTCTGCCTTTTTTATCAGAAATAAAGCCCATAATCACCTGAGAAATTGCCATACCGATAGGATACAGAGCTATAGCCTTATTGACCTCATTAACACTTACAATATCAAGGAATTCCTTTACATTTGAGCCGTGAATACTCATAGCATAGCCGTGAGTAAGGATAGCCTGATAGTTGAGACTGCCTATAACTCCCACACCTGCAAGGGCAAAGCAGATGTATATCCAACGCAGCTGCTTATGCTTGAAGCCGAACTTAAGGGCGTCTATAACACCGCCCTGAGAATCCTGAGCGGATTTCTTTTGCCTTTCTGCTTCGCGCTCCTCATCGGTCATGCTGAGATAGCGGATTCGTGTATCAATGAAGGTGTCAGTCTCCCTTGCACATATGAGCGCAATAAGAGAAACTACTATACCTACAATAGCCGGAATAAGGTAAACCTTGCGCCATTGTGATGCAGTTTCCATAAGCCAGCTACGAAGCAAAGGAACAAGAAGAACGGACATATTGGCAAAAAACTTAATGACCGAATAGGTGATAGCACGGCTTTTTGCCGGTGAGGATTCCATAATATATACGACATGCATATCATGAGGAATAAAGAACATAATAAGGCATGCACCGAAAAAGTACATAAACACGTTCTGCGAAAGGAAGATAGTCAGCATTGCAACAGACATACCGAAGGTATTGATAAGAAGAAAGGTTTTTCTACCGAAGCGGTCAGCAAGAGGTCTGTAAAAAATACCGACAATCTGAAAAGGTATTGCAATAACCTGCAGAAGGTTAAGAAGTGTAACCGCACTGTCACTTACAAAAAAGTCGTTAGCGATTTCTGTCTGCATAAGTGCACCGATCTGTGATGCAATTTCGTCAACAGCATAAATAAGTGCGATAATCAGTACAAGATACCAGAAATAAAAATTACCCTTAGGACGGGCTTTCTGCTTTTGCCAGTATGCAAGCTCTTTTTCCCGCTTCAACCTAAGCTTTTCAAGTTTTTCGTCGCTCATAGTTTTCGTCATATTTTACTCTCCTTTTATTGCTTTCTTCATAATTAATTATATTGCAACCTCCATTGTGTGTCAATAGGTATATTTAAACGGGTGTGGCTGTGCAGCCCGATGCCTACGGCATCGGGCAATGGCGCGGGCCATAAATCTGACCTGCGGTCAGATTTATGGCGGAGCACAGCTCCGCCGCCGTTGTGCGGCATAGCCGCACAACGCAGGCCCGCGCCGTCGCCGCCACCAAAGGTTGGCGGCACCAGCTGCAGAAAATCCCCACAAAAAAAACAGCCGCAGAATAATCTGCAGCTGTAATAACCGGTTTCAGAATCAGACTCGACCCTTGGGAAGAGGCACCTTTTCCGTTTCGGGCTTCGGACTGATGTCGCCTGCCTTGGTAAGAGCAATTTTTGTAAGTGTAGGACCGAAAAGCTCGTAGATAAGCACACCGAAAAGTACAATGTTGCGGATAATGATGCCGCTTTCACCGATACTCATTGCGGTAATTGACATACCGAGAGCAACACCCGCCTGAGGCAGAAGTGTTATACCGAGATACTTCTGGATGTGAGGCTCACATTTAGAAACTTTTGCGCTTATGCCTGCACCGAAGTATTTGCCGAGACTTCTTGCAATAATGTAAATAACACCGATGCCGATTATGCTCAGATCGCTGAAGACTGAAAATTCAAGCTCAGCACCGCTGAGAACGAAGAAAAGAATGAACAAGGGGGTTGTCCATCGGTCGGTCTTTTCCATAAGGTTAGCCGAGAAATCACAGACGTTGCAGAAAATTGTACCGAGCATCATGCATACGAGAAGAGGTGAAAAACCTATGTGTACAGGTCCGATACTGAACTTCAGCTTGGAAAGCGCAACGGCAAGGAAAATTGCCGTAATAACGATTGCCTGACGCTTGCTTCTTGAGTGGAAGAACTTTTCCGAGAAGGAAAGGAACCAACCGAGAATTGCACCGAGAACAAGTGAGAATACAATTTCGGCAAGGGGATCGACGAGAATTGAAACAAGACTGAATTCACCGTGAACAAGTGCCTTTGCAACACCGAAGGAAACGGCAAAAATGATAAGACCCACAGCATCGTCGAGAGCAACTATGGGAAGAAGAAGGTTTGTAAGTCTGCCCTTAGCCTTGTACTGCCTTACAACCATAAGTGTTGCTGCAGGTGCCGTTGCCGAAGCAATTGCGCCGAGAATAATTGCACTTGAAAGAGGAAGCCTCTCCTCGCCGAGGATGAAGTGAAGGCCTATAAGCGCACCGTCAACAACAAGTGTGGTTGCAACTGCCTGAAAAATACCGATGATTGTTGCCTGCTTACCTGTGTGCTTAAGCTGTTCGAGACGGAATTCGTCACCGATGGCAAAAGCAATAAATCCGAGTGCTACGTCGTTGAGAATCGAAAGTGATGTAACCTCATCCACGCTTGTAAAGCCGACACCCGTTATACCGAGACGGCCGAGACAGTAGGGACCTATAAGTATACCGGCAATAAGGTATCCCGTTACTGCAGGAAGCTTCAGAGGCTTTACAACCCTTGACATGAAAAGACCTGCCATAAGAGCTATCGACAAGCCTAAAAGTGTTGCCATTTCCATAAATATATTACCTTCTTTTACTTTATTTTTCCGCACTAATTATAGAAGTATGACGCCTTAAAGTCAATTACGATTTTCCACAATTCCGAGCAATTTATTGAAAAATATTTATGTAAAGTCACATATTATCGCAAAAGACGTTTTTTTTCGCAATTTGATATGGACTTTTTTTATGATAGTTATATAATATTAGCCGTAAATATAATAACGGAAGGTTAAAAAAATGAATAAAAATCAATTCAGACCTATGCTTTTCACGTCCCTTAAATCCTATAACAAAAATCAGCTTGTAAAGGATCTTATTGCAGGTATTATTGTTGCAATTATTGCACTGCCCCTTTCAATTGCCCTTGCGCTCGCTTCAGGTGTAGGCCCCGAGGAAGGTATCTATACAGCCATCGTAGCAGGCTTTGTCATCTCATTTCTCGGCGGCAGCACTGTACAGATTGCAGGTCCTACTGCAGCCTTTGCCACCATCGTAGCAGGTATCGTTGCAAAAAACGGTATGCAGGGACTTGCCACAGCAACCATACTTGCAGGTGTGATACTTGTCATAATGGGATTTTTCAAGCTTGGCTCACTTATCAGGTTTATTCCCTTTACCATTACAACGGGCTTTACCTCAGGTATCGCCCTGACTATACTTCTCGGTCAGCTCAAGGACTTCTGCGGAGTAACCTACCCTGCAGGAATGGAAACGATTGAAACCGCAGATAAGGTCAAGGCGTTTTTTGCGGGAATCGGCACCTTTAACCCCCACGCCTTTATCGTAGGCGCCGTTTGTCTTGCAGTGCTGATAATTATGCCGAAAATCAGCAGCAAAATCCCCGCTTCCCTTGTTGCAGTCCTTGTAGGAATTGCAATGGTAAAGCTTCTCCCGCTCGAGGTCAATACCATCGGTGATCTTTACACAATCAACAGCTCTCTTCCGAAGCTTACTCTCCCCTCATTTTCTCTCTCTTCAATCAGACTTGCGCTTCCCGATGCATTTACAATTGCCGTGCTTGCCGCAATTGAATCGCTTCTGTCCTGCGTGGTGGCCGACGGTATGACAGGCACAAAGCATAATTCAAATACCGAGCTTGTTGCTCAGGGTGCCGGTAATATTGCTTCAGCTCTTTTCGGAGGAATTCCTGCAACAGGTGCTATTGCACGAACTGCGGCAAACATCAAAAACGGCGGCAGAACTCCCGTTGCAGGCATAATCCACGCTCTTGTGCTTCTGCTTGTGCTGGTATTCCTTATGCCCTATGCGGCTCTCATTCCCATGCCCGCAATCGCAGCAATCCTCTTTCAGGTTGCCTACAATATGAGCCACTGGAGAACCTTCGTTTCTCTTATAAAGACTGCACCGAAAAGTGACATTCTTGTACTTGTGGTTACCTTTGTGCTTACAGTTGTCTTCGACCTTGTTGTGGCAATTGAGGTAGGTATGCTTATGGCCTGCGTTCTGTTTATGAAGAGAATGAGCGAGGAAAGCTACATCAAATCCTGGAAATACATAAACGAAAGTAAGGAGACTTCACCCGACAGCGACGAAACCATAAGCAGACTTATGGCAATCCCCTCTTACATAAGAGTGTATGAGGCAACAGGTCCTATGTTCTTCGGTGCGGCAAATCAGATTGAACAGATTATTTTCAAGGATATGACAAAATGTCTTATTCTCCGTATGCGCGGCGTACCTGCTATTGACAGTACCGCACTCAACAGTCTTGACGCGCTCAGACAAAGATGCGAAAAAAAGGATATCACCCTCATTCTTTCCCATGTTAACGAGCAGCCTATGAAGGCTATGAAAAAATCAGGCTTCTACACTGCCGTAGGAAGCGAAAACTTCTGCAGTGACATCAACTCTGCAATCGAAAGAGCAAAAAGCCTCTACACCGAACATGCATAACAGTCCCCGCCGGGGCATAGACTTTAACGGTGATTATATGAAAAAAGCTCTTTTACCGTTACCTCTTATTTTAATACTTATATTCACCGCCTGCAGCCAGTCTCAGTCGGTGAATCTTTTTCAGTTTACGGAAAATTTCAACCGATGCGAGGGATATGAAAGAATAAAAATGTCCGACTACCTCATAAAAGGCAGAGAATTCACCCTTTTTCTGAAAGAGGACACATCGGACCAGCTTCTCACAGTCGAAGAAACCGAAGATGGACAGATAAAAAAAATCCGCCTTACCGTAGGTAAAACGGATGATAACGGCAAATTCAGAGCCGTAACTGACAGTGAGGCTCATATTTATCTGAAAAATGCCGTAAATATGCTTTCAGCCTTCTCCCTTTCAGAAAAGGACGTCTGTGAAAAGGCCCTGACCGGGCTTATCCCCTTATCGGGAAGCGCCTTTTCAAAAACCGGGGAGCTTACTTCTCTGTGGGAGCATTTCAGCCTTGTATATTACTCAAACGAGCTTTGCTGCCAGCTGTGGATTACGGACAACTACCTTCAGCAGCCCGAAAGCACAAGCAAGCCCGTCAGCCGACCGCTTTACGGGCAGACTGCAAACATAAGGGAGGATTAATCCCTGAAATTATATGAGCTTTCGCGAAGACGGAAGCTGTAACCGCTGTCCTCGAGCTTTTTCATGTTTTTGAGTATGAAGCCCGCACCCTTTGCGGCACAGTGCTCCGGGTCAGCGGCAACTCTTACGTCTATACTGAGCTTTTCGGAAAGGTATTTTGCAAGGCCGTAAAGCTTTGCCGTGCCGCCGGTAAGAATTATACCCTCGTTACATATATCGGAATAAAGCTCAGGAGGTGTCTGCTCGAGCACATCCATTATTCCGTCAAATATCGCCTTGGTGCATTCGCTCAGCGCTTCACAGATTTCGCCGGAATTGACGCTGAAGCTTCTCGGCATACCTGTTATGATATGCTTGCCGGTACAGATAAGCTCAAACTCCTCGTCACGTTTTACGGCACAGCCTATGGAATGCTTGATTCTGCTCGCCGTCTGCTTGCCTATGAGAATATTCTTTTCCTTTTTGACATACTGACAGATTGCCTCTGTCATAGTGCCGCCGGCAATTTTAATCGATGTGGCATATGCAACCGTGGACATGGTTATAACGGCAATATCCGTTGTACCCTCGCCGATGTCAACAACCATAACACCGTGAGGATAATCAATGGAAAGTCCTGCACCCAGAGCAGAAACTACGGGCTCATCAATAAGATGCACCTTTCCTGCACCTGCCGCACAGGCAGCCTCGATAACCGTCCTTTTTTCAAGCTCGGTGTTGCAGCTCGGCGCACTTATAAGCACGCTGGGTCTGAAGATACTGTTTTTGCATATTTTTGTAAGAAAGCGTGAAAGGATTTCCGCCATAACGGTAAAATCGGAAATTACTCCGCCTGAAACGGGTCGTTTCAGCACATAGCAGTCGGGAGCTTTGCCGAACATTTCCCCTGCATCGTTACCCATAGCAACAAACTCATCGTTGTACGCATCGTAGCAGATTGCGTTTTCTTCACTTAAAACAATACCTCTGCCGCTGACAAATGCCTTGATATTGCCTGTACCCAGGTCAATGCCGATATTGTAGCCTGCCATAGCCTCACGCTTCCTTTCTTATTATTTTCCGTACAGATAATTTTACCTGTTTTCCCCGACTTTGTCAAGGAAGACTTACTTTTTAAGCATATATTTAAGCGCCGAATAGCGGCGTGTTTTTTTATCGTTGTCGACCATTGCAAAAACCTCATCCGAGGAGCCGACAAGAATAAGCCTGCTTTTAGCCCTTGTAACTGCCGTATAAAGAAGATTACGGTAGCAAAGCTGCCCGGGAAGAAAGCTTACGGGCATTACAACACACTCAAACTCACTGCCCTGACTTTTGTGCACCGTAACGGCGTAGGCGAGCTCCAGCTCACTCAGACTGTCAAAGGGATAAATTGCCGTTCTTGTGTCAAAAAGAATTTTGAGAAATCCCGCGTTGTGATTTACTGCAATTATTCTGCCTATGTCACCGTTGAAGACACCCGAAAGAGTTTCCTTGCCTCTTGTCCATACAATGTCGTAATTATTCTTTATCTGCATTACCTTGTCTCCCTCGCGGAAGATGCGGCTGCCTCTTGCAATCTCCTCTTTGTCCCTTGAGGGAGGATTGAGTATCTGCTGCATTGCGGTGTTAAGACGCACTGTACCCGTTTCGCCCATCTTGGACGGACAGATTATCTGTATATCCTCAAGGGGGTCATATCCGTAAGCCTTCGGGAGTCTGCCCGTACAAAGCTCAACAATTGTATGAGCACAGCTCATAGCGTCGTTTCTCGGCATAAAGAAAAAGTCTCTGTCCTTTACACCCAGCTCGGGATACTCGCCCTTTATTATGCGATGAGCATTTGTAACAATGAGACTTTCAAGGCTCTGCCTGAAAACCTCCGTAAGTGCCACAACGGGAATAAGCTCTGAGCGTATGATATCCTGCAGTACGTTACCTGCACCGACGGGAGGAAGCTGGTCCGAGTCTCCGACCATAACAAGTCTGCACCCTAAGGGAAGCGCATCAAGCAGTGCAGCAAACACATGGGTGTCCACCATTGAAAGCTCATCGATAATTACCGCGTCAGCCTCAAGGGGGTTTTCCATATTTCTTGTAAAATGCTGCTTATCGCCCTCGCCCCATTCAACCTCAAGAAGTCGGTGAATGGTTTTTGCAGGTCTGCCCGTAACCTCGCTCATGCGCATTGCGGCTCTGCCCGTAGGTGCGGCAAGAAGCACACGGAGCTTCTTTTTTTCAAAAAGCTCAAGTATGCCGTTAAGGGTCGTTGTTTTACCGGTACCCGGTCCGCCCGTAAGCACAAGAAGACCGTCATTTACTGCAGTAAGAATTGCCTGACGCTGCTTTGCTTCAAAGCTGATGCCTCGTTTTTCCTGAACCGAATCAATTTCCTTTTCTCCTATTCTGCCCTTTGCAGGCGGAAAGCGGAGCATAATTTTTATTCTGTCGGCAATGCTTTTTTCGTCGATATATTCCTCGGTAAGAAAAATATAGGGCTTTTCCTCAAAAAAGTCCTGCACAAGCTCTCTGTCCTCAATAAGGTCGTCGATTACCTGTTGGGTTTCTTCACGCTCTGTGCCGAGAAGCTCTGCGGCAGGGATAATCAGCTTTTCCCTGGGCACGCAGGTGTGACCGTTTGAAAGATTGTGCCTTAAAATATGTAAAATTCCCGCACGGTGACGGAAAATGTCCTTGACTCTTACAGGAAAGCTTCCGGCAATTTCGTCTACCCTTTCAAAGCGAAGCCCCATTTTCTCACTGCAGAGAATATAGGGATTTTCATTGATTCTCTCTACTGCGCTGCTGCCGAAAACCTTGTATGCCGTAAGAGACTCCGAGGCTGAAAGCCCCCACTTTTCAAGAGCAATGATTACTTGCCTTGCAGCAAATTCATTGCGGAAGCTCTTGCCCATTTCAAGAGCCTTTTCCCTTGAAATACCCCTGATTTCGCTGAGTCTTTCGGGGAACTTGTCGAGAATCTCAAAGCTTCTGTCACCGAAGCGGTCAACTATCTTATTCGCAGTAGCAGGGCCTATACCCTTTATTGAGCCGCCTGAAAGATACCTGAGCATATCGGCGGCACTTTCAGGCATACTTCTTTCGCACCTTTCGGCAGAAAACTGTGTACCGAAGGTAGGGTGATTCTTCCATCTTCCGTAAAGCCTCACCTTTTCGCCTGCATTACAGGCAGGAATAATGCCCACAGCAGTAACCAGGTTTCTGTCGTGGCTTATATTTATTACACAGTAACCGTTTTCGGGATTACGGTACACTATATCTTCTACCGTACCCTCAAGCATAAGCTCTTCGGACATTATTTCACCGCCTTTCGTCAAATTCATTTTATTATACTACAAACCGTCCTGCTTTTCAACGGAATGGTCAATATTTTCTTTTTATTTTATGGGTCGTTGTCCTTATAAAGTCATCCTTTCTGATGCTTACCTTCTTTATCCTTTTGTAAGACGGCAGGGTGCGGTTAAGATTTCTGATTGTCTCGTTAATAAGTGACTTTATGTCCTCCTGACTTACAGAGTCCCTTTTCAGTTTGAGTGCCGCAGCAGACTCATCGGCCAGAATTTCGCAGCTCAGAATCTCCCCCTTCTCGCAGTAAACAACACAGTCCTTTATAAGCGGGCTTCTGCCGAGCTTTTCCTCAAGCTCCTCGGGGTAAATATTCTTGCCGTTTTTTGTGACAATGACATTCTTGCATCTGCCCGTAAGATGATATCTGCCGTTTCTGTCGCGGTAACCCATATCACCTGTACAGAACCAGCCGTCAGAGAAAACCTCTGCGGTGGCTTTTTCATTGTTGTAGTAGCCCTTCATCACCATAGGCCCCTTTATAAGAAGCTCACCTATTCCCTTGCTGTCACTGCGGCGTATTTTAACCTCGGTTTCGGCAAGGGGCTTTCCGATGCTGTCGGGAGTCCTGTCGTCTATGCTGTTGCATATTACAATCGGCGAGCACTCCGTAAGGCCGTAGCCAATAATCACCTTAAATCCGAAAAGCTCGAAATCCTCTGCCACGTTACTATGAAGCGGTGCGGCGCCGACTATTATTTTTCTGAGCTTTCCGCCGAAAAACTCGTGTATGGGAGTAAAAATCTTCTTTTTATTTTCCTCGCTTACAGCCTGGGACACAGCAGAAAGCAGACGGAATCTGCGCTTCATGCCCATTTTTTCAAGCTCACCTGTAAACCTTGCGTGAAGCTTTTCAAGTATAAGGGGCACTGTTACAAAAACCGTCGGCGAAAAAACGGAAAAGCCTCTTGAAAGGTAACGTATGCCTCCGCAGAAGGCTATGCTTCCGCCGCAGTAAAGCATCATAAGAAAAGCTATAGCCTCATAGGTATGGTGAAGAGGTAAAATTGAAAGCGTGCGATCCGTATCCCTTGCCCTGATGTTTCCGCTTACAAGATAAAGGTCGCTGCAAAGATTACTGTTGGAAAGCATCACACCCTTAGGACTTCCCGTTGTGCCCGATGTGAAAAGCATTACTGCAAGTGCATCGGGGTCGGGCCCTTTTTCCGTGGTGAAGCCTTCACGTCGCAGCTTATCACCCTTTACAAGAAGCGAGCTGAAGCTGCCCTCTTCTTCACCCTCAATATCAATAAAGGTGAGCTCCCTGTTATCCTGCAGCTTGACCCGGCTTCTTTTGTCGCAGAAAACAAGCTTCACCTCCCCGAAGGAGAGAATTTCACTCATGTCCTTTCCAGAAAGCTCCCTGTCAAGGGGCACTGCAACAACTCCCGAATAAAGACAGGCGAGATAACACACACACCACTCATAGCAGTTATAGCAGACTATTGCCGCCTTTTCATTCTGCGCCTTCAGCACGTGAATAAGACTCAGTGCAATACTTTCCACATCCGCCTTCAGCTTTTTGTAGCTTATCTCCACTCTTTTGCCCTCATCGGAAAGAAAGGTGAAGGCACAGTTATATCTGTACATCTGCTCACTTTTAATAAGTATCTCTTTTACAGTCTGTGGTCTGTACAAAAAAATCACCGCCTGATGTAATCATATATTACTATGATTATCAAAAGGCGGTTTATTATTCAGTTATTTTCAGTTTACCTTATAGATGCTTGCCTCATAGGGTACAAGCTCGTTTTGCCTCGAGGTGCTGATATTTGAAAGCAGCTTTTCAAAGCAGTCCGTTGAAAGAGGCTTTTTCTGCAGCTTGTCGGTAAGGTTGAGCTCGATATAGAAGGTGCCCTCTTCACCAATACGGTAATATGTAAGCACATCCTTCCATTTTTCATTCACGAGTCTGAACTTACCGTAAACAAGAGCAGAATTTTCGTGACGCAGTCTTATTACATCACGGTAGAAATTAAGCACTGAGAAGGGATCCTTATCCTGAGCTTCAACATTTATTCTGTCGCACTCGTCGATAAGCTTAAGCCAGGGAGTACCCGTTGTAAAGCCTGCATTTTCGCCCTTTGTCCAACACATAGGTGTTCTGCCGTTGTCTCTCGTGCCGGCAAAAATTGCCTCACGGAGCTTTTCTGCCTTTTTACCCTTTGCAATGTTTTCTCTGTAATAATTAAGGGATTCGACATCTCTTATCTGGCTCATATCAGTAAATGAGCCGTTGCACATACCGATTTCCTGACCCTGATAAACAAAGGGACAGCCCTTCATTGTCATCTGCATAAGACCGAGCAGCTTGCTTACTTCGTTTCTGTAGTAGCCTTCGGGGCAGACCTTGCTTGTCATTCTTGTCGTGTCGTGATTTTCAAAGAAGACCGTCGGCCAGCAGTGATTTCCGTAATTGAGCTGCCAGTTTACAAGCTCCTTTGCCATGGGGCGAAGGTCATACTTATACTTTGAAAAACGCTTTTTACCCGGATTTTCAACATGGTCAAAGGAGAAGACTACGCTCAGCTCCTTTCTGTAATCGCCGGTCATAAGCTTACTCATTTCTATACCCGTACCCTGACATTCGCCTACAGTGAAGGCATCGTACTTATTGAAGGTATTTTCAGCCATTTCGTGAAGATATTTATGAAGTCTCGGGCCGTAGAAGTAGTGCTCAACGCCCTTTGTGCCCATAAGCGCACCGACCGTTTCGTCACCGTCGGGAAGTCCGTCAACCTTTGAAATAAAGCTGATAACATCAAGTCTGAAGCCGTCAACGCCCTTGTCAAGCCAGCGGTTGATCATAGCGTACAGATCTTTTCTGAGGCTTTCGTTTTCCCAATTGAAGTCCATCTGCTTTTTTGAGAAAAGATGAAGCGCCCACTGCTTCCTTTCAGGGTAATAATTCCAGGCTGAGCCGCTGAAGATCGAGTCCCAGTTGTTGGGAGGGGTGTTTTCGTCACCGTCACGCCAGATATAATAATCCTTATACGGAGAATCGGGATCGCTTACGCTTGAAGAAAACCACTCATGCTCATCGGAGCTGTGATTGATTACAAGATCCATAATAACCTTCATATCCCTTTTGTGAAGTCCCTCAACAAGGTCGTTGAAGTCCTCCATTGTACCGAATTCCTCCATGATTTTTTCATAGTCACGGATATCGTAGCCGTTGTCATCGTTGGGAGAATCGTACATCGGGCTGAACCATATTGCGTCCACGCCAAGCTCCTTAAGGTAGTCGAGCTTTTCAATTATACCTCTGATGTCGCCGATACCGTCACCGTTACTGTCCTTGAAGGAGCGCGGATAAATCTGATAGAAGACTGCCTCCTTCCACCACTTTTTTTCGATTTCGCAATCATCCGTCAGAGGTACATCCTTTTCGATATTGAGAATACCGAGAAGTGAATTTATGAAGCTGTCATCAATTTTTCCGCCCGTAAGCTTCTGCAGCTTTCCGAGTGTAAGCTTTGAAAGGGGGCCTTTTTTAACCGCGTCTCCGCTTACGCCCACAGAATAAAGCGCCTTCATAATAATATCGTGGCCTGCAGGGGTTTTCATAATTTCGCCAAGCTGAGTATCCTTTGTTACAATAATGTCTGCCATCAGATTTTCTCCTTTTCTTTTTTCTTCAGATATATAATAAACTAATTTTATCGCCTTTACAATAATTTATCAACAAATTGTTTGACTTTTTTACTTTGAATATATAATATTAAATAAGAGAAACTAAAAATGATACGGAGGCAACAACTATGGATATAAAAGAAATTTTAAGCAAGGTAGACCACACAGTTTTATCTCAGGGCGCAACCTGGGATGATATCAGAGCTCTTTGCGATGACGGAATAAAGTATGGCTGCGCAAGCGTCTGTATTGCACCCGCATTTGTCAAAAGAGCAAAGGAATATGTCGGTGAGAGCCTTAAAATCTGCACCGTAATCGGCTTTCCCAACGGCTACAGTACAGCCAAAGTAAAAGCCTTTGAGGCTTCCGAGGCAGTAAAGGACGGTGCCGACGAAATCGATATGGTAATCAACATCGGTATGCTCAAGGAAAAGCGCTACGGCGAAATCCTCGAGGAGATAAACAAAGTAAAGGAAGGCTGTAACGGAAGACTCCTTAAGGTTATCATCGAAACCTGCCTTCTTACAAAGGATGAAAAAATAAAAATGTGTGAAATCGTTTCCGAATCGAAGGCAGACTATATCAAAACCTCTACAGGCTTTTCAACGGCAGGCGCCACAAGAGAGGATATTGAGCTTTTCAGCAAGCACGTAAAAAAAGGCACTCTCATCAAGGCGGCAGGCGGAATTTCAAGCCTTGAGGACGCAGAAGCCATGCTTACACTCGGTGCTTCGAGACTCGGCACAAGCAGAATTGTAAAGCTTGTGAAAAATGAAGAGGGACACGGTTACTGATAACAGATCATTCAATGTTTTGTATTTTTTAAAAAGGAGCTGCACTTATGACAAACACACCACATATAAACCTGCTTGATGACATCGGCTTTGCAAAAACCGTGCTTATGCCCGGCGACCCCCTGAGGGCAAAAATGATTGCCGAAACCTTCCTTGAAAATGCCGTGCTCATCAACAATGTAAGAAACATTCAGGGATATACGGGCTTTTACAAGGGACACAAGGTTTCTGTTATGGCAAGCGGTATGGGAATCCCCTCAATCGGTATTTACTCTTATGAGCTGTTCAGCTTTTTCGGTGTGGAAAACATCATCCGCATCGGCTCTGCAGGCGGCATCGGCGAAGGCATAAAGCTCCGTGATGTTGTTGCAGGTATCGGCGCAAACACAAACTCAGCTTATCTTAATCAGTACGGTGTAACAGGCACTCTTGCCCCCACCTGCTCTTATGAGCTTCTCAGAGCTGCTGACGAATGTGCAAAAGAAATCGGCATTGAGCTTAAGGTAGGCAATCTGCTTTCCTCTGACACCTTTTACGATGCCGATGAGGACAGCCTGAAAAAATGGGCAAAGGCAGGCTCCGTTGCCGTAGAAATGGAAGCGGCAGGTCTTTATCTTAACGCTATGCACCTTAAAAAGAGAGCTCTTGCCATATGCACTATCTCTGACCTGCCGTTTTCAGGTGAAAGCTGCAGCGCAGAGGAAAGACAGAACACCTTTACAGATATGATGAAAATCGCACTTGAAACTGCGGTGAGGTTTGACAAATGAATAAAAGGCGTGTATTTTTAATTGTCCTCGACTCCTTCGGTATAGGTGAAATGCCCGACTCACATCTTTACTCCGACGAGGGAAGCAATACCCTGCTTTCCTGCTATAGGGAAAAGGAGCTTCATATCCCCAATATGAAAAAGCTGGGACTTTTCGGCATCGACGGAATCAGCTTCGGAGAAAAAGAGGCTGAACCTCTCGGAGCTTACGGCAGACTCGGTGAAAAAAGCAAGGGCAAGGACACCACAACAGGTCACTGGGAAATTGCGGGTATCATATCCGAAAAGCCCTTTCCGACTTATCCCAACGGCTTTCCTGAGGAAATACTCAGTCAGTTTTCAGAAAAAACAGGCAGAGGTATACTTTGCAACAAGCCATACTCGGGCACAAAGGTAATCGAAGACTACGGGAAAGAGCACCTTGAAACAGGAAAGCTCATTGTCTACACCTCGGCAGACAGCGTGTTTCAGATTGCGGCTCACGAAAGCCTTGTACCGCCTGAGGAGCTTTACGGCTACTGCCGCACTGCAAGAGAAATCCTCAGAGGTGAGCACGCTGTCGGCAGAGTAATCGCCAGGCCTTTTACGGGAGAATATCCCGACTTCAGAAGAACGGCAAACCGCCACGATTTTTCACTGCTTCCGCCTGAGGACACCCTGATTGATGTTCTTACAAAAAGCGGTATTGAGGTTATACCCATAGGCAAAATTTATGATATTTTCGCAGGCAAGGGCTTAAAGGAAGCAAAGCCGACATGCTCAAATGCACACGGTATGGAGCTTACGCAAGAGATGGCAGAAACAGACTTTTACGGTCTCTGCTTTACGAATCTTGTGGATTTCGATATGCATTACGGGCACAGAAACGATGCAGTCGGCTACGCCAAGGCTCTTTCGGAATTTGATGAGTGGCTCGGCGACTTTATGGAAAAAATGAAGGAAAGCGATATACTCTTTATCACCGCAGACCACGGCTGCGACCCTGCCACCGAAAGCACCGACCACTCAAGAGAGTATGTACCCGTGCTTATTTACGGCAATGATATAAAGCCCGTAAACCTCGGCACAAGACAAAGCTTTGCCGACATAGGAAAAACAATAGCCGATATTTTCGGCACAGACTGTGACATAGCAGGTGAAAGCTTTAAAAATCTGATTATAAAGGACTGATAAAATGACCGACAAAAAGCTCGTTCAAAAGGCAAAAGAGGCGGCAGAGAAATCCTACTGTCCTTACTCTCACTTCAGCGTGGGCGCCGCACTTATGACAAAAAGCGGAAAGGTTTTTCAGGGCTGTAATATAGAAAACGCCTCCTTCTCCCCCACGTGCTGTGCGGAAAGAACCGCCTTTTTCAAGGCAATAAGCGAGGGTGAAAGAGATTTTCTGAAAATTGCAATTGTCGGCGGGATTAACGGCAGCTTTACCGATTACTGCACGCCATGCGGAGTCTGCAGACAGGTTATGGCTGAATTCTGTGACAGGGATTTCACCGTTATCCTCGGAAAAGACGGTGACGAAATCAAGAGCTTTTCCCTCGGGGAGCTTTTGCCCCATAGCTTCGGCTTAAAATAAAAACACAGTAAATAAAAGCAGGTGTTTTCGGGTCTACCTCTGAAAACACCTGCTTTTTTGTTTTGACTTACGGTCTGCGATTAATTACAGACACTTATTATTTTATCTCAGTGATTGCCGCAGCCATGCTCACCGCAGGTGTGGCCCTCACCGTGCTCATGGTCGTGATGGTCGCAATGCACGTCGGGATTAAAGGTAAGCTTACCTGAAAGCAGAGCGACAACCGCTGCGTCTGCACTGCCCTGAACACCGCCGTAAAGGGTAATACCCGCATCCTTAAGCGCCGTCTGTGCACCACCGCCGATACCTCCGCAGATAACTGTATCAACTCCGTTATCCTTAAGAAAGCCTGCGAGTGCTCCGTGGCCGCTTCCGTTAGTGTCAGCGAGCTTTATAGCTTTGATTTCGCCGTTTTCAACCTCGTAAATTTTGAATTGCTCTGTATGACCGAAGTGCTGGAAAACTTCTCCGCCACGGTGTGTTACAGCTATTTTCATTATGTACACCTCCTTTGGATTTGTTTATATTTTAATTATACCATCAAAAATTTTTTTGTAAAGTTAAAAAATCGGTTTATCGGGAAATTTTCTGTCAAAACTATGGTAAGAACAAATTCAAGGAGGAATATCAATGAAAAAAATTACGGCAATTTTTCTTGCAATGCTTGTGCTTTTTTCTTTTGCGGCATGTGGCGGTAAAAACGAAAGTGGCGGCAACGTTTCCACTACAAATAAGCCTTCACAGACCGAAGCAACAAAACCGTCAGCAGAAAAAACCACCGCAGAAAAAAATGAGGACAAAAAGGACTTTGACTACGCTTCAATTCCCAACACAATGACCTCTCCCGACGGAAAGTATGAGCTTGCCTTTGTTACGGACTTAGGACAGCTGCTGGACAAATCCTTCAATCAGGGTACCTGGGAGGGACTGAAGCGCTACGCCCATGAAAAGGGACATTCGTACAAGTACTATCAGCCCGCAAACGGCAACAGAGCCACCGACGAGGACAGATTCAACGCCATGAAGGCTGCTGCAGATGCAGGTGCAAAGGTCGTGGTCTGTGCAGGCTATCTTCAGGGTGAGGCGCTGAGAAAGGCAGCCACAGAATACCCCGATGTGAAATTCATTTTCATTGACGGCAGTGTAATAAGAGAAACCGACAGTGAGGATTCGGCAATCCTTGAAAACATTGCGGCAATTGATTTCAACGAGGAGCAGTCGGGCTTTCTTGCAGGCTTCGCCGCAGTGGCAGACGGCTACACCCGACTGGGCTTTACCGGCGGAGGAGGAGGCACTAACCCCTCCTGTAACCGCTTTGCTTACGGCTACGCTCAGGGCGCTCAGGCAGCCGCAGAGAAGCTGGGAAAGGAAGTCGAAATGAAGCTCAGCTGGGAATACGGAGCCTCCTTTGCCCCCTCGGCAGAGCTTCAGACCCTGCTTTCGGGCTGGTATGCCGACGGCACTGAAATAATTTTCTGCTGCGGAGGACCTATGTGTCAGTCAGCTTTTGCAGCGGCATCGGCAAACGACGGTGCAGTTATCGGTGTTGACGTTGACCAGTCAGGCGACTCGGACACCGTAATCACCTCGGCAGTCAAGGGCCTGCGCGAATCGGTTATACTCACACTCGATAAAATCGAAAAGGGTGAGTGGGACACCTTCTCAGGAAAGCTTACAACCTTAGGCGCAAAGGATGACGCCGTAGGTCTGCCCCTCAACAGCTGGAAAATGAAAAATTTCACCGTCGAGGACTACAAGAAGCTCTATGAAAAAATCAAAAACGGTGAAATCACCGTTGACCGCGACTTTACAAAGCTTAAAGCCGAAAGCTTCGATAAACTGAAGCTTGTAATAATATAAAATTTTGGGGTTGTTGCATTAAGCGCAGACCAAAAAGCAAAACAAAAAGCAGGTATTTGAAGTAAATCTACTGAAAATATCTGCTTTAATTCTATTGAAAGTAACTTTTAAGTGTTGCATAAAACATAATTTTGCTATTTCAGACGTTTTTTCACCCACTCGGAGTACCTTAGTACGCCTTCGGGGATGAAGAAAACGCCTTCTGCATCTTAATGCAACAACCCTTTTTTTGTTAAAAGGGGTGATTTTTTTTTTATTTTATGGTAAAATAGCTCGAAATCAAAAATTAAAGGTGACAAAATGAAGCTTGGTAACATTGAAATAAAACCTAATACCGCCGCCCTTGCCCCTATGGCCGGGGTTGCTGACCGCGCCTTCAGGGAAATCTGTGTTTCCTACGGAGCATCATACGTTGTAAGTGAAATGGTCAGCAGCAAGGGACTTACCATGTGCGACAGAAAAAGCAAAAAGCTGCTCGCCCTTTCAGAGGACGAAAGACCTGCAGCGGCACAGATTTTCGGCAATGACCCGCAAATCATGGCAGAAAGTGCCCTTGCCTGTCTCCCCTACAAGCCCGATGTAATCGACATAAACATGGGCTGCCCTGCACCGAAAATAGCCGGTAACGGTGGCGGCAGTGCTCTTCTGAAAAATCCAGACCTTGCTGAAGAAATTATGCGAAGCGTAAAAAACGCCGTCGACCTCCCCGTAACGGTAAAAATCCGTCTCGGCTGGGACAAGGACACCGTCAACTGCATTGATATGGCTCAGAGGGCAGAAAGAGCAGGTATGGCAGCCGTAACTCTTCACGGCAGGACGCGTCAGCAGATGTACGCTCCCCCCGTTGACCTTGAAATGATTGCCGAGGTGAAAAAAAGCATAGGAATTCCCCTTATAGGAAACGGCGACATCACTGACGGAATTTCAGCAGCAAGAATGCTCGAGGAGACAAACTGCGACTTCCTTATGGTCGGCAGAGGTGCTCTGGGCAGACCCTGGGTATTCAGTCAGATTAACGCTTACCTTCAGCACGGAATTATTCTCCCCGAGCCACCCGTAAGCGAAAGAATGCGGGTTATGGTAAATCACGTCAGGCTCATCTGCGAATACAAGGGTGAAAAAACAGGCATAAGAGAGGCTCGCAAACACGCCGCCTGGTACATCAAGGGCATACGGGGTGCAGCCGCCTACCGTCAGCAGGCAGGCACCCTTGAAAGCATCGAGCAACTTGAAGAAATGGCATACAAAATCTCCCTATCGGCAGAATAACGCCCAAAACGTCACGAAAACAAATACGAAATCACTTATCATCCAAAAAATGAGAGGTAACACGGTTTATTCCGTATTACCTCTTTTTCATCTTTTTACGGTCAGACTCAGAAAAGACGGTGACCGTTTATATTCAAAGATATTTTTCGGCGTACTTCTTTACTCTTGCCTCGTAGCCTTCCTTATCAATGTGGTAGCTCTTGGCATGGTCCGCACCCGTAACAACAAAAAGCTCCTTTTCACTTGCACAGGCATCGTAAAGCTCGTAAACCATCTTTGTCGGCACAAACAGGTCCTTGTCTCCGTGAACGAAAAGCACAGGCACACGGGCTTTTTTTATTGCACCGAGGGCATCGGTATCGTCCCGGAAATCATAGCCGGCTCTCTTGTGATTGATAGCCTCGATAATGGGAATAAGGGGTCTGAAGGGAAGCTTCAGGGTGTCAATTTTATAATCAAACTCGTTCATTGCCGATGTGTATCCGCAGTCAGCAACAGTAAATTTAACATTAGCCGGCAAGCTTTCATTGCCTGTCATAAGCATAACCGTAGCACTGCCCATGGATATACCGTGAAGGATGATTTTTATGTCCTTGCCGAAGGTTTCGTTAATATATGAAAGCCACTTAAGACAATCCTTATGCTCGTGAGAGGCAAAACCGATATACTCGCCCTCGCTTTCGCCGTGACTCTGATGGTCAACGAAAAAGAGGTTATAGCCCATCTCTTCAAGGTAGAATTTTGCAAAGTAGCACCACTCGCCCTTGCCGTCGCTTCTGTAGCCGTGAGAACCGAAAACGTAAACATCAGAGGGCTTTTTGGGGCGCATAAGATAACCGCGCAGTTTCTGTCCTCTGTCACTTATAAGCTCGTGACGCTCAAAACCGTAATCCGTGAGCCACTTCATGTTTGTTTTATAGGCACTTTCAAGGCCGTTTTCACTGCCTTCTTCCTTCTCAGTGATAAACTTTGAAACTGCGGCAGGCACCTTGAACTTTCTTGAAATAAGAGCCTTGAAAAGCAGGTCGGAAACACCGTAGGCCGCCGCGCCAACTGCTGTAGCTGCTGCACCAAGAGCAACAAGCTGTTTTTTCATTGCCAACACACTCCTTACTGATAAAAAGGACTGCCCGTTAAGACAGTCCTTTTGCACTAATCTAAAAAATTAACCGTAAATGAATTCGTAAGTACCGTCCATTGAACCTGCAATGTTAAGTGTGATGGAGATACCTGCCTTACCTGTACCTGTACCCTCAAGAGGAAGCTTCTGCTCAAGCTTTACAAGTCTGCCCTGAGCATCAACTGTAGCTGTCATTGTAGCACCCGGATATTTCATATCAGCGTTTGAAATTGTGATGGGACCAAGATCAAGTGAACCGAGCTCAAGAGGATCCATTGCTGTCTTGTGGTGTGTAGGCTCTGAGGTTGTATTTGTTCCGTCAAAGGTTGAAGTTTCAGCGATGAATGTAATTGACATTGTGTAGCCGCCGTCAGCATTTGCATTTGCAGTTGCGTTAGCAATACCTTCAGGCTTAACATCTACGTCTCTGCCGTTGGGAACAATCTTGTGTGATACGAATCTTGCAGGATCGTTTACATCCTTACCGCCGTCAAATACATATTCTTCGGGATTGGTTGTTGTAAGCTTGGTGATAACGGGAGTGATAATCTTTTCAGCGATTGAGGGAAGGTCCTTAAGCTGAACATTGATGATATCGTGCTTCTTGAGTGTTACCTTACCTGTGTAAGCCTTTGCCTCGTTAACAACCTTATTATATGCTGCTACGATTTCTTCCTTTGTTGAAGGAACACCTGCTGATGCGCCTGAATCGGCTGCGGGAGCTGCTGTTGTTGCATCTGCTGCGGGAGCTGTTGTATCAGCGGGAGCAGGAGCTGCTGTTGTTGCGGGTGCAGGAGCCGCTGTTGTTGCGGGTGCTGCGGGCTGTGTTGCAGGAGCTGCTTCGCCGCCTGTCTGAACTGCTGCGCCACCGTTAACATTTACCGTAATGCCCTTTGTTGCACCGAGACCGAAACCACTGAGAAACACAATGAGAATACCGAGTACAAATGCAATAATCTTTGTTTCCTGTTTCATGGTTATGTAACCCCTTTCAGAATTTTGCGTAAAACGCGTTATTTTTGCAATAATGACACGCCCGGGAATATCCGCACGCAATTATTTACCCTATAAAAGTACAACAAATCATAAAAAAAGTCAAGTGCTTTTTATTATTTTGATGTTACAATTTTGATTTTTTTCCCGGCCTGCATCGTCGTTTGTATTTTTAACAGTTTTTTTGAAAATGACTCAACATTATTCACAAAAAAAGAACTGCCCCAAAGGACAGTCCTTCTTATTGAATTTCTGACTTATGCGTAAATTAATTCGTAAGTACCGTCCATTGAACCGCCAAGATTAAGTGTGATGGAGATACCTGCCTTACCTGTACCTGTGCCTTCAAGAGGAAGCTGCTGCTTAAGAGCAACGAGTCTGCCCTGACCGTCAACAGTTGCTGTCATTGTAGCACCGGGATATCTGAGGTCAGCATTGGAGATTGTGATGGGACCGAGATCAAGTGAACCGAGCTCAAGGGGATCCATAATTGACTTGTGGTGTGTGGGCTCTGAGGTTGTTGATGTACCGTCAAATGTTGATGTTTCAGCAATAAGAGTGATTACCATTGTGTAGCCGCCGTCACCGTTAGGTGTTGCAGTTGCTGATGCGATACCGGCTTCCTGAAGAGCTGCATCTCTTCCGCCACCGGGGATAATCCAGTTCTTAAGCTCTCTTGTTGTATCAGCTGTGCCCTTACCGCCGTCAAATGTTTCCTCTTTGGGCTCTGTCTTTGTAAGGTTTGCAATAACGGGAGTAATAATCTTTTCAGCGATTGCGGGAAGATCCTTAAGCTGAACATCGATGATGTCGTGCTTCTTAAGTGTAACCTTACCTGTGTAGTGCTTTGCATCGTTGATAGCCTTGTTATATGCTGCAGCGATTTCAGCCTTTGTCTGAGGAACTGCACCTGCTGATGCACCTGCATTGTCTGCAGGAGTTGTTGCTTCTGCTGCAGGAGTTGTTGTGTCTGCAGGAGCTGCAGGCTGTGTTGTTGCAGGAGCTGCAGGCTGTGTTGTTGCGGGAGCTGCAGGCTGTGTTGCAGGAGCTGCTTCGCCGCCGGTCTGAACTGCTGCACCGCCGTTAACATTTACTGTGATACCCTTTGTTGCGCCAAGACCGAAGCCGCTAAGGAACACAAAGAGGAAGCCCAGTACAAGTGCAATAATCTTTGTTTCTTGTTTCATGGTTGTGTAACCCCTTTCAAAATTTTGCGTTAAACGCATTATTTAGTAATGGCCCGTCCCGGAATATCCGCACGCAGTCATCTACTATATAAAGTTACAATAAAATTCTGAAAAAGTCAAGTGATTTTTATGATTTTCACGTTTTTTTAGTATAATACTCCCTTCCTGCTCATCGTTATGAACAAAAAAACGGTCGCAGCTTCATTCAAAATCTGCGACCGTTATATTTTAATTCTTAATCTGCCCCGGCGGCAAGCTCCGCCTTACCCTCGGGTGTGTCTCTGTAATACTGAGTTTTGGGATTGGGATGCTTATTGCTGTCCCAGATTTCCTGTGCCTTGGGCGCCCATTCCAAAGCAAATTTGTCACACTTGCTGCAAAGCATTTCAACCGATTCCTCGCGGACAAGATTAGTTGATTTTGCACCTGTCTTTTCGATAATTTTTCTGAGACAGTCGGGATTTTCAAGCATGGGACAGGGTCTTAAATGATTGTCATTGAAGGGTTGACCCTTTCTGAATTCCATAAACAGAGGACTTCTGAGAGCCTCAAGGACCGTGTGGGTGCGAATATTAGCATCGGAGAAGTGAATAAACACACAAGGCTCCATATCACCTGCAGAGTTAACATGGAAATAATTTCTGCCGCCTGCAATGCAACCTCCGACGTATTCACCGTCGTGCTGGAAGTCCATAATAAAAAGAGGCTTACCTGTCTTTACGTTTCTGACTCTTCTGAGCCATTTATACATATATTCCCTCTGCTCAGGTCTCGGGATGAGCTCAACATCGGCATCGTGACCGACGGGCATATAGTTGAAGTAAAGGCCGAATTTTACGCCGAGATCTATCATTTTGTCAAGGAATTCGTCACTTGTTACGCTGGGGATGTTGTGGCTTGTGTAGCATACTGACATACCGAAAAGACAGCCCTTGCTCCTGAGAAGCTTCATTGCCTCAATAACATTCTTGTAGCTGCCGCTACCGCGTCTTTCATCGGTAGCGTCCTGCTCACCCTCGATTGAAAGTGCAAGAGCGATGTTGCCGACTCTGACCATATCGTCGCAGAATTTTTCATCAATAAGTGTACCGTTGGTGTAAGCCAGGAAAGCACAGTCGGGATAAGTCTCGCAGAGCTTTATAATATCACCCTTACGGATAAGAGGCTCACCGCCGGTAAACATATAAAGGTGTGTGCCGAGCTCCCTGCCCTGTGAAACAAGTCTTGACATTTCCTCAAAGGTAAGGTTACTTCTCTGACCGTATTCAGCAGCCCAGCAGCCCTTACATCTCATATTGCAGGCACTTGTCGGATCCATAAGCATAAGAAAGGGAATGTTGCACTTATACTTTTCGCGGTTTTCTCTTACTGCCTTTGTGCCCTTGACACCTGCACCCAGACCCATTGCAAGAAGCATCTTTCTCAGCATACCTCTGTCAAGATCCCTGAGAATATCAAGTGCCATATTATAATAGACATTGTCACCCTCGGTTATAACCTCCTTAACCTTGTCGAGATACTTCTGAGGAAATGTACCGCCGAGAAGCTTAACGCCCAGGTTGTACAGCTTGATTATATTTTCCTTGGGATTCTTGTCAATATATTTAAGAATTTCGCCTATGGCAAGGTCAGTGGCCTTTCTTTCTATTTTGTCTTTTACTGTCATAATTCACCTCATACAGTGCTGTTACAAATTCAGTGCATTTGATGTAAGTATATCATTAAAAAAAACAATTGTCTATAGGTAATTTTTTATTTTTGCTTTTTCTCTTGTAAAAAATCACTTCAGGTTGTATAATACTCGGAGTTTAATATTTCACGGAGGAAAAAATGAGCGAAAAAACCAAATCAACCGTAAAGGCACTCATACGCGTCGCCGTTGCAATGATAATATTTGTCCTTGCCGTAATAAATTACGATAGGCTGAAAAACATAGATGTCCGTGCCCTTGTCGAAGGCAGCAGCAGTGTGCTTGTTGCCGTACTTACAATATGGGGCGTTTATCTCACAAAATCCATTCTCTTTATTATACCCGCCTCCCTTATATATATTTCAACGGGAATGGCTTTTCCGCCGGTTACGGCTTCACTTATCAGCCTTGTAGGCATAATAATAGAAGTAACCGTCACCTATCTTCTCGGACTCTTCCTTGGCGGAGAATATGTAAACAAGCAGCTAAAAAAAACAAAGGCCGGCAAAAAAATCCTCGATATGAAGCTCAACGACAGCTTTATTGCCCTTTTGCCCATACGGGCACTCCCAGTTTTCCCCATTGACTTTGTCAGTCTTTTCTGGGGTGCATCAAAATGCGGCTTTCACCGTTATTTCTTCGCTTCGGTAATAGGCATTATGCCCAGAGTTATTCTCTTTACCATACTCGGCGACGGAATCTACGATTACATCCCCATTCACCTGATAATAAAGATTATCATTATATCTATTCCCATCGGTGCGATTATATATCTTATCCGCCATTTTATAAAACTGAAAAAAATGTAAAAAAATAAAGCTGCTGCATAACGCAACAGCTTTTACTAATTGTAAATCAGCCGACCTCTTCTTCTTCAGTTTCGGTGTTATCACTCTGCTTGAAGAAGGAAATGAGGTTCATTATGAAGTTAATCAGTGCCTTGATATAATCTATATAACTCACAGGAAACTCCTCCTTATCTGTATTTACACTATGAGTATACATCATCAAAGACTAATTGTCAATAATTTGTTTAAATATTTTTCATCTTTTAGTAAAAAAACAGGGATTTTACTTGCAAAGATCCCTGTTTTGTATATTTACTGAACGGATAGTTCAAAGGTTTTTAAATTTACGGATAACAAAATGTAAATCAGCAGGTAACTGTTTCACTGTTATTTGCGGCAGAATCTGTTACATCAGCCGCCTTTTCTTCACCGTTTACACTCTGCAGCGAATCGTCATCCTGCTTCGCCCTTGCTGATTTTTTATCTCCCTTTACGCGCTTGCTGATGCGGGATTTACGGCCTTCCTTCGGCTCTTCCTCTTCAACAGGCTCAATTACCGCAGGCTTAGGAAGGAAATGCTCTGTTTCGGGAGAATAAAGCTCAACGGCTCTTTCAAGCACATTGATTCTTACCTCTCTGTGGCTGCCGCCGTATTCACCGTCAATTGTCCAGGGCACATCCTCTTCAAGGGCGGTAAATTTGATTTTATTGGTGCTGAACATTATGATTTCCTTGTTATCGTACTTCTGGGTAATTGTCTTATGCATAAGTGAAAGCAGCTTATGAGGCTTGAAATCCTTTACAAGAATAACCTCAAACTTGCCGTCGTTGAATTTTACCGCATCCTCAGGCAGCTTGATAAATCCGCCGACTGAAAGAGAGTTTGAAACCGTACCGAAAACAAACTTGCCTTCGATAATTCCCTCGTCATACTCAACTCTCATTTTAATATTTCTGATATCCTTCACCTCTGCCACACCTGCTGCGATATAAGCAAGTCTGCCGAAACGGTTTTTGAGCTTCTGGCTTGTGGTATATGAGGACTTTGAAAATGCGCCGAAGGATGCAACATAGGAATAATATCTGTTATTGAAAAGACCTATATCGTAATCGTTCGGCTTACCGTTGATAATAAGCTCTGTAGCATCCTTGATGTCGGTAGGTATACCGAGTGAATTTGCGATATCGTTTGTGGTACCTGCGGGAATATAGCCGATGGGCACACGTCTCGGCATATCCATTACGCCGTTGATGGTTTCGTTAAGAGTGCCGTCACCGCCGCAGCACACAACCAAATCATGCTCGCCGAGCTCCCTTTTTACGATATTTGTTGCATCACCCTGACAGGTTGTGGTATGAACTGAAAAGTCAAAATCGCTGTTTGAGAATTTATCCACGATTTCAAATGTACCTGCACGGGATTTATTTCTGCCCGAACAAGGATTGACAATGAGCAAAGCCTTCTGTTTTTTATCCATAAGTATATACCTGGCTGTCGGTGCAGCCGCCTTTCGGAATTTTAACCGCAGAAAAGGAAATTTCCTTTCCGGTGGTATAATTCTAACACTCAGACAACTTTATGTCAAATTGATTTTTTCTCATCAATATAAACAGGTTGTTTTATTTTCCTTTTCCGCACTTTCGGACTCTGCCGAAAATCCACAACATCTTGTGTTTTTTCGAAATGAAACTTTTACACTGCTCCTTTTTTCCTTTATTGCACTACTTTTTGTTGTGTATTTTCAACAAAAGTTAACCTCAAATCTCTTACATTTTAACCAAAAGGTAGAAGTCGATTTTTTCGCAGAAAAACTATTGATTTTTTTCAGAATTTGTTGTATCATTACTTTGCAATCGAGAGAGATTGCAAAACAAAAGCGAACCGCAAAGGTTCGGCTTAACTTAAGATTTCTCCACTATAATGTTTTCTTCATATTTTCTCCTTTTAAAAGCACTCGGAAAAATTCCGGGTGTTTTTAATTTTTATTTTCAGGCTCTTACCGCAAAGCGCGGGGAGGTTTTCCGGCTTTCTGCGAAAGCCGGAAAGGCAGAGAGCTCCGACTTCTTACCTTTCCCCAACAGTGCGGAGGGCTCTCTGCGGCAACGCCGAAGGCGTTGCGCCTCCCCGCGCGCGTGCCCCTTATTTGCCGATTAAGAATTTTTTATTGACACTGTACACCACATATAGTATAATCCTTTCGTTTCAGAAAAAAAGAAGGTGACATAATGGCAAAAAAAGAGCTTGATATGCTCAGAGACTCCCCCGTAAAAGCAATAATACGCTTCGCTCTGCCGATTA
Organism: Oscillospiraceae bacterium; assembly: GCA_015066015.1. Classification (GTDB taxonomy): domain Bacteria; phylum Bacillota; class Clostridia; order Oscillospirales; family Acutalibacteraceae; genus UBA6857. The sequence goes on along the minus strand of SVPE01000001.1, from coordinate 132,406 downwards.
TGGCATCATCAATGCTTCAATATAACTATTCACTTGTAGATAATATAATCGTCGGACGCTACGTCAGCAACGAGGCCCTTGCCGCAGTAGGAAGCGTAGGGGCAATCAACTCCTTTATAATAGGCGCCGCCCTCGGACTTACGAGCGGATTTTCAATTCCCGTAGCACACGCTTACGGTGCTGCCGACGGGAGGAAAGCGTCACGCTTTGCAGGCAACAGTATCTCCCTTGCCTTTATTATCGGCGCCGCTATTGCTGTTCTTGCACACATATTCTCGGGCAGACTTTTAAAGCTCATCGGCACACCCGAAGACATCATAGACCTTTCCTCAGCCTACATAAACATCCTTTATTACGGCATACCCTTTCAGATGCTGTCAAACAACTTTACCGCCATATCCCGAAGCACGGGCGAAAGCAAAAAGCCTCTTTACTTTTTCTCTTTTACCGTTGTGCTCAACTTCCTGCTTGATATGCTCTTTGTAAAGGTTCTTAGTTGGGGTGTCGAGGGTGCTGCGGCGGCGACACTTATATGTCATATGACGGCAGCAACCCTCAACGGAATTTTTGTACTTTTCTTCCTGAAGAAAATCCGTTTTGCAAAGACCGACCTTATCCCCGACAGAAAAATTTCCCTCAAGCAGATTTCTCTCGGTATTCCCGTATCGCTGCAGTTTACCATGACCTCCATTGGCTCAATGTGTCTGCAGAGTGTGGTAAACTCCTTCGGCACAAGTGTAATAGCAGGCTTTACCGCCGCGGGCAGAGTCGAGGGGCTTACAAATATACCGATGTCAGGACTCGGTGTAGCAACTCAGACCTTCGTCGGACAAAATTACGGCGCAGGCAACTATAGCCGCATAAGGCAGGGTGTAAAGAGGATTTTCCTTCTTGACGTCGCAGTTTCCGTTGTGATGAGTATCACACTGTACCTTTTGGCTGAGCCCGTTGTATCGCTGTTTATGGAGGAATTCAACCCCGACATTATGGCAGCGGCAAAAAGATACATTCTCGCAATTGCACAGTGCTACAGTCTTGTTGCCGTACTTTTCGTTATGCGCAACACCCTTCAGGGGCTCGGCTTCACCTTTGCAAATTCTGTTGCAGGTACGGGCGAATTTTTCGGCAGACTGCTTATTGCCTTTGTGATGACACCGCTTATCGGCTTTGATGCCGTATGCTATGCAGGTCCCGCCGCCTGGCTTCTTGCGGATATTCCCCTTGTGATAATTTATCTGCACAAGCAGAAAAAGTTCCGCAGACTACCTGAAGAGGCAGAAGCATCTTATTTAAAACTTTCTATTGACAAGTGATTAACTTTATATTAAAATATAAGATAGATTTATTAATCTGTTAAAATATTCTGAAGGAGGAAATCACAGATGGATAACGCTTTTTTCGCTTTTGTTGAAACCTATTGGGAAGATATCGCTGCTTTCTTCAAGGCTCTCAGAGATTGGATCACAGCTATCGTCAACAAGATGAACGGCGACGACGCTGCTGAAGACGCTGAATAATCACTATAAAAAATTGACTGTTACACCACCTCGGAGTAACAGTCTTTTTTTTATTGCCATTCTTTGGGTGTTTCTTCGCATTGTTGTTCTTGTGACCTTATTGCAGTCTGAAAGACTGTTGAGAAGGTTGCAAGATGACCTTTTCTTCACCCCGAAGGCGTACAAAGGTACTCCGAGAGGGTGAAAAAAGGGCAAAACAATGCAAAAAAAGGTCGGGACTCGATGTCCTGACCTTTTTTCTTTGTAGTTTGCTTTTGATTTTTTATTGCCATTCTTTGGATGTTTCTTCGCATTGTTGTTCTTGTGACCTTATCGACAGTCTTTTTATTTGCTTTTTACTGCGACGGCAGGCAAGATCACTGCCCTGCCCTCGCCTGCATTTTCCATCTGCTCAAGCAGCATAAGCCTGAGCTTTTTTCTGACGGATGCATAAGTGGGGTCCTTGATAAGATTATGCAGCTGCATCGGGTCTTTTGCCGTATCGTAGAGGTATTCCTCGGCATAAACGGGGCTTTTCGGCATTGTCATACCCGCAAGTGGCGTCGGTGCACAAACCGAATACATATAATCCTTTGTACGGATTGCTCTGCCGCACTGACTTTCGCTTATCTGAATGTAAACACAGTCTCTTTCCTCATCATCTAAGAGGCTTCTGCCCATAAAGTAATCGGGTATATCTATTCCGCCGAGTGAAAGCAGGGTTGCAGGCAGGTCAACAAGGCTTACAAGTCGGTTGTCGGCTCTGCCGCCGGTGAAATCCCCTCCCCTTATGACAAGGGGCACGTGAATGCTGCTGTCGTGACAGGAGCGCTTGTATTCGGAATTTCTCGTTCTGAAATGGCAGCCGTGGTCACTTGTGAAAATTATAACCGTGTCCTCGTAGATGCCCTTTTCCTTAAGCTTATCGACAAGCCTTCCGAGATTACGGTCTATGCGGTTGATTGCCGACAGATAGTCGGCATACTCCTTTTGATAGTTGCCCCTGAAATGGGTAAGCTCCTCAGGTATGGGATAATCCCTGAAAAGCTCAACCGTTTCCCTGAAGCCCTCGAAACGTCCTCTGTCATTCTGGTGATGGGGCTCCAGCTGGGATATAAACATAAAAAAGGGATGCCCTGCCCTTACCGTATCAAGATAACCGAGTGCAAAATCATTTATACAGTCGGCACGGTAGCCTTCAAAATCAATTCTGTTGCCCTTTTCGTCAAAGACGTAGCCGTCATAGCCGTGGGAGGTGAATTCAAGCACATCGGCACCTCTGAAATATCTGTATGCGCCGAGCCTGGACTGAGGGATAGGGCCTCTTTCGCAGTTGAGACCGTTTCCCGTAGCAAGATGCCACTTGCCTATGTATGCCGTATCGTAGCCCTCACGGTTGAAAAGCTCTGCAAGAGGCGTGATATCCTCAGGCAGGTTAATGCCGTTTTTGTAGCAGCCCGTCTGTGTCGGATATACACCCGACTGAAGGCAGGCTCTCGCAGGGCCGCAGACAGGCTGACAGCTGTAGCAGTCCGTAAAGGTGACACCCTCCTCTGACAAGGCGTAGAGGTTGGGCATTATGACATTGTTTGCCGTATCGTAACGCTGCTGATCGGTGAAATAAAAGATGATGTTCTTTTTATGCTCTTTGCCCGTGATTCTGCAGGCAATATCCAATGCCGCCGACTGCAGCTTGTTTTTCAACTCATGAGCCACTTGAGAAGCCACCGTCCACTACAAGAGCTGCACCCGTGACATAATCTGCCATATCCGATGCAAAAAAGAGAATAGAGCCTGCAACATCATCGGGATTTGCAAGGCGGCGCATGGGAGTTCTCATGGTCATATATGAAAGCCACTTTTCATTTGACATATTCTCTGCAATAAGCGGAGTATCAACAAAGCCGGGACACACACTGTTTACCGTAATGCCGAAGCGTGCCCACTCACAGGCAAGGCTCTTTGTCATCTGCATTATGCCGCCCTTGCTTGCACTGTAGGCAACGGCACTCGGAATCCCCATAATGCCGCTGAGTGAGCAGGTGTTGACAATCTTACCCTTTTTCTGAGGAATAAAAAATTCGTTGGCAATAAGCTGAGCCATAAAAAACTGTGCCGTAAGGTTAAGGGAAATAACCTTTTCCCAGTCCTCCTGCTTTTCGTAAATGCTGTAGGCCGTATGGGCCATACCTGCGTTATTGATGAGAATATCAATATTTCCGCCCTGAGCCTTTATATCACCGGCAAGGCTTTTTCTTGCGTCGGCATCGGTGATGTCGCAGATAAATGTATGAATCTTCGCACCGGGGAATTCCTCCCTGAGCTTTTCAACACTGAGGTCAAGAGCCTGCTTATTGTAGTCAGCAAGAAAAACCTCAGCCTTATTCTGCAAAAATGCTTTTGTTGCCTCAAGACCTATACCGCTTGCGGCACCTGTGATGAGCACTCCTTTATTTTCAAAATCAAAAGCGTATTTCATAATTATACCTCTTTCCTGAGCTCCTCGAAGCCCTTCATTATTGTTGATGCGGTTTTCTCACCGAGTGAAAGTGTTTCGTGATAGTGTCCCATACCAAGGCACATACAGTAATCGTTATCGGGAACAATGTAGCCTATGGCATCATTTGCAAGGCCGAAAACAATTATGTCCTCACCGAAAATTTCACTTAAGGTTCTGCCCTCAAAGTCTTTTGCACTGACGCTTCCGTCAGCGGTAAGGGAAGCACCTCCCTTTATAAGGTCTGCACAGAATTCACCGGGTACAAAGGCAAACTTAAGCTCCTTACCCATTTCCATATATCCGATTTCCGTTGTAAGGAAGTATTCCTCGGCAGCGGTTTTCTTGATCTGATAATTCACAAGTCCGAGCTTTGCGGCAACCTTGATTATGGGATTTGTCGCCTGAAGCTCTACTGTTTTAAGTCTGAGGTTGAGTATGGGCTCAATCTCTTTTTCTTCTGCCGTCTCCCAGTTTTCATACCAGAAGGTGAAGTTTTCGTGCCCCTCTGTCTGTTCGGCGGTGAAGTTGAAGCTCATAAGATTTTCGTCAGCAAGGATTTCCTCCTCGGTCATAGTAAGAGCATAGGTTATCTGTGCGACCTCCTTACCGTAGCCTGCGGGGATTTCAACTCTTCTGTCGGTATTTACATCAGGTCTGCCGATATAAATTCCGCAGATTGCCCCGTTGAAGAACATAAAGTCATAGCCCAGCTTATTGAGAGTCTCGCCTATATAATAAACATAGTCACCCGAGATTCCGTGTCCCTTTACGGGGTCATCCTCAACGGCAAGACCTGCTACGTCGGGATGTGCCGCCATATTCACAATAAAGGTCGGTGTGCTCTTTTCGTTTTCGGGATAGAAGGCTATACGTCTGAGCATATCGTCCATATAGGATGCCGACTGTCTGTTTTTATTTGAGAAGTAAGAGGGCAGCGACTTTTCAGCGTAGGTCATTTTACCCTTTTCCATTGAGGAAACCGCCTTTTCAATTGCAGATTTCACCGTATCGCGGAAAAAGCTCATATACTTTTCGTCAGTACCCTGCACGCTTTCGCCCTTACCGGTAAAGGCATAACGGAAATTTACCGGCCACTTGTTCTGTATGTCTGTCCACAGGCCCTGTGTGTCAATGCAGGAATGAGCGTGGGTTGCAAAAATGTTGATTGCGTTTATGTTGTTCTCCTTGGCAAAGGAGGAAAGCATCTGCCTTATCTGTCTTATATCACCGTTTGAAACACCGATGGCATCAACTGTGGCAAAAACCGTTATACCCCTTTCAGAGCCGTCACTGAGTGCAATTACTCTGACCTTCATATCGTCAAGAATTTCCCTGACGTCATTTTTAAAGCCGTTACCCCCTGTAAGAAAGCCTCCGAGGAAAAGACTGTACTCGGTGTGATTTTCGGGAATAAGGCTTGCCTCTGCCTTGCCGAGTGACCAGACGGCGTTTTCCTTTGCCTCTTTTATGAATTCAGCCGTACCCTCATAAAAATTGTCATAGGCATATTCATCCTCGGGTATAAAGCTGCTGTTTTCATTCATAAGTGAATTGAGTCCGCCCGTAATTCCCGTAAGAGCCTTACCCAGCCCCTTTGAAAAAAGATCGGTTGCCTTCTGTGAGTAGGTTTTCCCTGTGTCGCCTGCAGTAAAAAGCGGAGCTGCGGCAACGGCAATCACAATAAAACACAGTATACCGGCAATAATTTTCTTCTTCATTGCATTTTTCTCCTTCGCAAAAAGACTAATAAAACATACCAGAATAATAATGACACAACAGCAACTGTTTATTTTTCTACAAAGGAATTATACGCGAAAATTTTTCTTCTCTTTTTTTGTAAAAAATCTCCTAAAGTATTGAAAAATCTTTTATATTATAGTATACTATCCGAGTATATATAATCGGAAGATTATGCCTTCCGGTTAAGGTTAAAACTACGGAGGATTTGATTTATTATGGCAGAAATTGAAAAAAGCAATAATTTTATCGCCATGGAGCACGACATTCTCAACTTCTGGGAAGAAAACGACTGCTACAACAAGCGTAAAGAAAAAAATGCCGGCAAAGAGCGTTTCCGCTTCATCGACGGCCCCATCACCGCAAACAATCCTATGGGTATCCACCACGCATGGGGTCGTACCCTCAAGGATACCTTCATAAGATACAAATACATGAGAGGCTTCGACTGCCGCTGTCAGAACGGCTTTGACAGTCAGGGTCTCTGGGTTGAGGTCGGCGTTGAAAGAGACCTCGGCTTCGAAAGCAAAAAGGACATCGAGGACTACGGCATCGGCAACTTTACAAAAAAGTGCGTTGAGCGTGTAAAGCAGTATTCAGGTGTTATCACAGACCAGTCAAAGAGACTCGGTCAGTGGATGCAGTGGGACAACTCCTACTACACCAACACAGACCTCAACATCACCTCAATCTGGCACTTCCTCAAGACCTGTGACAACAACGGCTGGATTCAGCGCGAATACAAGCCCATGCCCTGGTGCCCCCGCTGCGGTACATCACTTTCAGAGCACGAGATGACAGGCTCCTACAAGACCATCACTCACAACTCTGTATTCTTCAAGCTTCCCCTTGAAGGCACCGACAGCAAAATCGTTGTATGGACAACCACACCCTGGACTCTTTCCTCAAACGTTGCCCTTGCAGTAAACCCCGAAATCGACTATGTTGAAGTAAAGGTAAAAAGCGACGAAAAGACTCTCATCCTCGCAAAGAATGCAATCAAGTATCTCGGCGACGACAAGCTTGAAGTGCTTCGTATGTTCAAGGGTGAAGAGCTTGTAGGCAAAAAGTACGAAACCTGCTTCCCCGAGCTTCCCGCTCAGCAGGGCTTCGAGCATACCGTTGTTGCATGGGAGGACGTTGACGCTGAGGAAGGTACCGGCGTTGTTCACATCGCTCCCGGCTGCGGTGCAGAGGATAATGAGCTCGGCAAGAGACTCGGTCTTCCCGAAATTATGCCCGTTGACGATATGGGTATTTTCCTCAAGGGCTTCGGCTTCTTCTCAGGCAAGGACACAAAGACCATTGCCGACGAGGTATTCGAGGAGCTTAAGCAGAGAGACAAGCTTTACCTTGTAAAGCCTCACGAGCACAGCTACCCCGTATGCTGGAGATGTAAGGAGGAGCTTATCTACCGTCTTGTTCCCTCCTGGTTCATCACAACAGAAGAATTAAAGCCCAGACTTATCAGAAACGCTATGAGCGTTAAGTGGGAGCCCGAATCAAACGGCAAGAGAATGCTTGACTGGCTCAACAACATGGGCAACTGGAATATTTCCCGTAAGCGTTACTACGGTATGCCCCTTCCCTTCTATGTATGTGAGGATTGCGGCAACGTTCATGTTATCGGCTCAATCGACGAGCTTAAAAAGATGGCTGTTGATCCTGCAAAGGTTGACGCTCTTCCCGAGCTTCACAGACCCTGGATTGACGAGGTCGAAATCAAGTGCCCCAAGTGCGGCAAAAATGTAAAGCGTATCACCGACGTCGGCGACGTGTGGCTCGATGCAGGTATCGTTCCCTTCTCAACAACAGGCTATTTCACCGACAAAGAGGAGTGGAAAAAGAACTTCCCTGCAGAATGGGTTGTTGAAATGCGCGAGCAGGTACGTCTCTGGTTCTACTCACTTCTGTTTATGAGCACCGTACTCGAGGACAGAGCTCCCTACGAGAGAGTTCTCTGCCACTCAAGCGTTGTTCAGGAAAGCGGCGAAAAGTTCTCCAAGACAGGCTTTATGATCCGCTTTGACGAGGCAGCCGAAAAGATCGGTGCCGACACAGTACGTTACCTTTATGCAGGCGGCCCCGTTGCAAACGATGTCCGCTTCGGCTTCAATCTCGGTGACGAAGCAAGAAGAAAGCTCCTTTCCTTCTGGAACATCTACACCTTCTTTGAGACCTACGCAAGAATCGACAAGCCCAACTTCGAAGGCTACACTCCCGATAAAAACGCAATGACAGTCACCGACAAGTGGCTCATCGCAAGAACAAACGACTTCATCGCAAAGGCAACTGCTCAGATGGACGACTACAAGGCATATAACCTTGTAAAGGAATTCGAAATCTTCACCGATGACATTTCCAACTGGTACATCAGAACAAACCGCCGCCGCTTCTGGAAGACAGAGGACGAAAAGGATAAGATGATCGCCTACTGGACACTCTTCACAGCACTTTCAGCCTGTGTAAAGGTTATGGCTCCCATCATCCCCTTCATGACAGAAAGCATCTGGCAGAATCTCGTACGCCGTGTGCTTCCCACCTCAGAGCTTTCCGTACACCTTTCCGACTGGCCCACAGCTATCGAGGGCTTCGAGGATGACGGCATCATCGAAAAGACCGCCTTTGCAAGAGATATCATCGCAACAGCTATGAGACTTCGTAACGAGCATCAGCTCAAGGTTCGTCAGCCTCTTTCAAAGCTCTTCGTATGCACAGACAAGGCTGAGGACATCAAGGTATTTGAAAAGAACATCCTTGACGAGCTCAACATCAAGGCTCTCGAATACATCGACGACGTAAACGTGCTCAACGACAGCTACCTCACCGTTAACTTCAAGGTTGCAGGTGCCGTGCTCAAGGGCGACGTCAACAAGATGAAGCAGGCTCTTGAAGCTGCAACTGCAGACGAAATGGCAGCATACACCGAAAAAGCAAAGAATGGCGAAGCAGTACTTGTAAAGGGCTTCGAAAACGCTTATGAGCCTGCAATCTTCAACATTATGTCAAAGACAAAGTCAGGCATCGTTTCTGCTGAGTGCGGCAACGGCACAGTAATCGCTCTTGACGTCGTACTCACAGAAGAGCTCATCAAGGAAGGTACTGTCCGCGACATCATCCGTCAGTGTCAGCTTATCCGTAAGGAAGCAGGCTACGAGGTTGAGCAGAGAGTTGTTATGGCTATTTCAAGCGACGACGGATTCATCGCCGGCTGCATCAAAGAAAGTCTTGACCATATGACAGCAGAGCTTCTTGCCGACGAAATCATCGTAAACGGCGAAATCGAAGCCGACCTTACAAAGACTGCTGCTATCGGCGACAAGGAAATTACTATCAGCGTTAAAAAAGCATAACTCAGGGCGTTGCCCTTCGAATGCAGAGTGCAAAATGCAAAGTGCAGAATGAAGGGTCGCTTCGCTCCGATTATATCCGTTCAGCTTTTGTATCGGATATAAGCTTTATTCCGCCAGGCTGCATTGTTTGGCAATTATAAATATATATTTACTTTTGATTAAAAACGCTCATTCGCGGGATAAAGGTTTATTATTAAACTTGTTATCCCGCGACCACAATTTTGCATTTTGCATTTTGCATTTTGCATTTTTCGTATACTATTATATATATAGTTTTTTCGCGATTTTTATCGAAATAAAGAAAGGAAAATTCCAATGGCAAACGATAAGAAAATGGTTGAGGAAATCACCTCTATGGAGGAAGATTTCGCCAAGTGGTATACCGACATCTGCAAAAAGGCAGAGCTTGTTGAATACACCAGCATCAAGGGCTGTATGGTTATCCGCCCCTATGCTTATGCTATCTGGGAAAATATCCAGAGAATCCTTGACGGTATGTTCAAAGAGACAGGTCACGAAAACGTATGTATGCCCATGTTTATCCCCGAATCACTTCTTCAGAAGGAAAAGGATCACGTTGAAGGCTTCGCCCCCGAGGTTGCATGGGTAACTCACGGCGGCAGTGAAAAGCTCGAGGAAAGACTCTGCGTACGTCCCACATCGGAAACCCTCTTCTGTGAGCATTACGCTAACATCATCCACTCTCACAGAGACCTCCCCAAGCTTTACAATCAGTGGGTAAGCGTTGTACGCTGGGAAAAGACAACTCGCCCCTTCCTTCGCTCAAGAGAATTCCTCTGGCAGGAGGGTCACACAATCCACGCTACCGCTGAAGAGGCAATCATTGAAACAGAAAAGATGCTCAACGTTTACGCCGACTTCTGTGAAAAGTATCTCGCTATTCCCGTAGTCAAGGGCAAAAAGACCGAAAGCGACAAGTTCGCAGGGGCAGTTTCAACCTACGCTATCGAGGCTCTTATGCACGACGGCAAGGCTCTTCAGGCAGGCACATCACACTACTTCGGTGACGGCTTTGCAAAGGCCTTCGGAATTCAGTATCAGAGCAAGGAAAACAAGCTCGAATATCCGCACCAGACCTCCTGGGGTATGACAACAAGACTCATCGGTGCTATCATTATGACTCACGGTGACAACAACGGTCTCGTGCTTCCTCCCGCAGTTGCTCCCATTCAGGCAGTTATCATTCCCGTTGCACAGCACAAGGAAGGTGTACTCGAAAAGGCAAACGAGCTTATGGCTGAGCTTAAAAACGCAGGCATCCGCGTAAAGCTCGACGACAGCAACAACTCAGCCGGCTGGAAATATGCCGAATATGAAATGAAGGGCGTACCCGTAAGAATCGAAGTAGGCCCCCGTGACATCGAAAAGGGCGAGTGTGTACTCGTAACCCGTCACAACAGAGAAAAGACAGTTGTTTCCCTTGACAGCCTTGCAGAAAGTGTTAAGCAGAAGCTTACAGAGGTTAACGAGGGCATTTACAACAAGGCTCTTGAAAACAGAGAAAACAAGACCTACTCCTGCCTTACTCTCGACGAAATCACAAAGGCACTCGAAGAAAAGGGTGACGGCTTTGTAAAAGCAATGTGGTGCGGCGAAGAAGAATGCGAGGACAAAGTCAAAGAGCTCACCGGCGTCGGCTCACGCTGTATGCCCCTTGAGCAGGAAAGCATCAGCGACAAGTGTGTATGCTGCGGAAAAGAAGCTAAGCACCTTGTTTACTGGGGCAAGGCATATTAATAATGAAGGGGTTGTTGCATTAAGCGCAGACCAAAAAGCAATGCAAAAAGCAGGTATTTGAAGTAGTAAATCTACTGAAAATATCTGCTTTAATTCTATTGAAAGTAACTTTTAAGTGTTGCATAAAACATAATTTTGCTTTTTCAGACGTTTTTTCGCCCTCTCGGAGTACCACTGTACGCCTTCGGGGCGAAGAAAACGCCTTCTGCATCTTAATCCAACAGCCCCTTTTTTATGCAGAATGCAGAGCGCAGAGTTGTGGTCGCCTTTTGAATACAGAATGGTGAATCCACATTAGCCGGGGAGGCCGAACGGGCTTCGCCCGTTCCCACAGAGAAAATCCGCTTCCCCTTTCCCGGAAGCGGATTTTCTCTGTGGATTTTGCTTTCCTCAGAAGGGAAGCAAAAGAGCCTCCCCGCACCTTTTCCCCAACTCATATACTACTGAAAAACACAGACTTACGGAAAATTTTCCTTAAAGATATTTTAATGTAATTCTGACATTTTTTCTTACCCTTACAAAAATGATTTTATCAACAAATGTCGATAAACTGCTCATGTAGTGTAAAAATTACTCCTTTTGCACTACATGTTGTTGATTTTCACCCGTTTTTTTATCCTAAGCCGAAAAATCTGTCAGAGCTTTTGTGCAAATTTACCACGATGTTTTATTGATTATATTTTTCCGTTTTCGCATTATATAATAGCAGTTTAATTCTGTTTTAGAATGTATTTGTTCAATTTGTATATTTGAACCCCTGTCAATTTGGGCAGTATGCACTAAAAAATACCGTCGTATTTTTTCACAAATTTTCACTTTTTTGCATTTTTGAGCAACTTTGTAACAATGCCCAAGGTTTCAGATGTGGCATTTTAAAAATTTTGTGAACCTTTCATAAAAAAAACACGGATTTTCTTTAATATAAAAATTTAAAAACCTCGAAAAAAGCCCCAAAAACAGGGCGAAACTTGACATTTCGATCAGAAATCTATATAATAGCCGACGTTGCCGATATGGAAATGAAAAAGATATGTTTAAAACATATCCCAATCGGGCAAAGATATTGATCGGATACGCATCTGCACGGTCAGTGACTACGGATAAAACATCGCACTTCCCCTATTATATCGATGACAACAATCAAACAAGTAAGTAAGAAAGATGAAATGTGTTTTATTACGGGTCTATGCAAATACAAAATGCGGCTCCACCGTTAATCGGTCTTTGCTCAGGATGACAGAACTTTACGGAAGGTTCCACATCCGAAAAATAATCTGAGGTGATAAAATGAAAAAGGCTTTAACAAAAGTTCTGCTGCTTGCTGTTACTCTTGTTATCTTTGCCGCAATTATACCACTCTCCGCATCCGCAAGTACCAGCGACAACAAAGACGAAGTTTTTGAACAGCTCACAACAAAGTTAGGTTTTAATCCGGCAGCAGCCTGTGGTATAATGGCTAACATCGAAAGAGAATCAGACTTTGACCCTACAGTAGTTATCTATGACAGCAACGGTCTTCTCAGCGGCGGTCTCTGCCAATGGAACGGCGGCAGATTCTCCAACCTGCAGACCTATTGCAGAAACTACGGCTATGATTATCTCTCCATTGAAGGACAGATTGCTTACCTTTCGTGGGAGATGAACTCCAACTCCTACGGACACATCTACGACTACCTTAAAAAGGTGCCTAATAATGCCGACGGTGCTTACGACGCTGCCTGGTATTGGTGCTACTACTACGAAATTCCCAGTAACAGAGCTACAAAGGCTGCTCAGCGCGGTTCAAACGCAGAAAGCTACTACTGGCCCGAATTCGGTGTTGAGGATCTCAGGGCTCCCGAGCTTTCACTTACAAACAAAAAGAATCCCTACGACATCGACCACTCCATCTCCTTTAAATGGAGCGACGGCGGTGACGATGTTACAAACTATTATCTCTACGTTACCGAAAAAAATTCAAAAGGTAAATATGACTGGTCAAAGGCAAAGATAGGCAAGTACAGTGCCTCCACCACTGCAAAGACCGTCAAGCCCGAAACTCTTACCAAGGGCAGCTATGCAGCCTGCGTAAGAGCCTACAACGCAAATACAGGCAAAATTATCAACAGTAACTTTGCCGAATTTACCGTTAAGTGTCTTTCACATCAGTGTGTAAATACCGTTATTGAAAATCCCACCTTCGAAAAGGAGGGTAAGATGCTCGTTTCCTGTAAGCAGTGCGATGCTACAGCCACAAAGACTATCCCCGTGCTTACATCAGACAGCTTCAAGACAGTCAGGCTGACAAACTTCAGAGTAACCGGCTACAATCCTACAAAGATCCGTCTTGAATGGGATGCTCTTGAAAGTGCTGACGGCTATCAGGTTTATATCAGAGAAAACGATGCATGGAAAAAAATAAAAACAATCTGGGATCCCACCTGCGATGAATACATCGTTTCAGGTCTCGAGCCCGGTACAAAGTATACATTCAATCTTCGTGCTTTCAAGTGCGGTGATCCCGGCAAATACTTCTACTCGAAGGCTTGCGGTTCACTCCTCGCTGCAACAAAGCCTGCAACACCCGTTCTCACAGGTATAACCCAAACAACAGGCTCAGCAAAGATTGACTGGACTGCAGTCGAGAACATAGACGGTTACGCCCTCTATGTTGCTGAAGGCCAGGACAGTACAAAGTACAAGCTCCTTAAAAAGATTGAAGGTGCAGATGTAACATCCTTCACCGCAAAAAATCTTAAAAAGGGTCAGTTCTACTACTTTACAATCAAGTCCTATATTGAAACTGATTTCGGCTACGCAACCAGCGTCAAGTCAGATATTATGTACATCATAGGCAAATAAAAATCCGCAGATATTTTCAGTAGCTACTTACTTGAAAATATCTGCTTTTTTTGTGTGAGGATATAAGGGTCAGCACACAGGGTGTACCCTACGCGGTTTATGCTTCAGCCGCCGAAGCGGCGGCGCTACAATTATCGGAGTTACCCGTCATAACACACAAAACTCCGCGGCACAAACGTAAAAGCAGTCACACGGCTAACCCGCGACCGCAATTGTGAATTGTGAATTTACGGGCGGTTAGCGGGGAGGCGGACGCGCCGCAGGCGCGTCACACAGAGAAAAACCGCTTCCTCGCTAACGGAAGCGGTTTTTCTCTGTGCCTTTGGCTTTCCTCAAAAGGAAAGCCAAAGCGCCTCCCCGCATCTTCCCTTCACCCCACACTCAGCATTTTATAATCAACCCATTAACCGCCACCACAAATCCGGCTCCGCGGAGACACACTTTCACCGGAGCGTTAATCCATCCGCGACCGCAATTCTGCATTCAACAAGGCATTGTCAACTGCACATCATCCTCTTTCTTCCGTTTCGGGCATTTTTACCGCATTTAACCGTTTTTCAATGTAGCAACACCGTAAAACACAATAAGTGCCTTAAATCGCCCATTTTGAGTTTTTTACCTTCCGCACCCTGCACATTACAAAAAAGCTGCCGACACGCTCTGTGCCGACAGCTTTTAACTTTTTACTTTGTTATTAATTCAGTGACCGGTTAAGATCAAAAATGCTTCTTTACGGTGTAAAGGTCAATACAGCCTACGGGACATACCTCGTGACACTTACCGCAGCCGATGCACTTGTCATAATCAACACTTGCGCAGAAGTTTTCAACCTTTACTGCTTCAGCAGGACAAGCCTTCATACACTTCATACAGCCGATGCAGCCGGCCTTACACTGTTTTCTTGTCTGTGCGCCCTTGTCGTGGTTTTTACAAAGAACGGCAGCCTTTGTGGTATCGAGAGGGAAGAGCTCTATAAGACCTCTGGGACAGGTCTTGATGCACATCTTACAGGCACGGCATCTGTCGGGATTGATTCTTGCAACGCCGTCACAGATGAAAATTGCATCATAGGGGCAGACCTCAACGCAGTCGCCGAAGCCGATACAACCGTGAACGCAGTTTTTGGGACCGCCGAAAAGCTGTGTTGCAATTTTACACGAACGTACACCGCTGTATTCGAGCTTTTCTTCAACATTGTGGCAGTTGCCCTGACACATAACGGCAGCAACGGAAGGGACAATCTCCCCTGCCTCAAGACCCATTATGGAAGCAATAGCCTTGGCAGTGTCGTTACCGCCGGGAATGCAGAGACTGCAATCCTCCGTTTCGCCCTTTGCAAGAGCACCTGCATAACCGTCACAGCCTGTATAGCCGCAGGCACCGCAGTTTGCACCGGGGAGGCATTCTCTTACCTTTTCTTCCTTTTCGTCAACGGGAACTGCAAAAACGGCAGAGGCAAAGGCAAGTCCGAGACCTGCAATAAGACCGATAGCCGCAACGATAATTACGGGAACTAAAATCTGACTCATTACCTTACCTCCTTATGCAAAAATGTTTTCAACGATACCCGTAAATCCGAGGAAGGATACGGATACGAGTGAAGCGGCAACAAGTGTGATGGGAAGACCCTGCATAAACTTAGGGATATCACAGGATTCGAGTCTGCTTCTTACGCCGGCGAACATTACCATTGCAAGCATAAAGCCGACACCGGCACCGATGGAGTTGAACATTGACTGTGCAAAGCCGTAGCCGTTGTCAACGTTGAGAATAACAACACCGAGAACCGCGCAGTTTGTTGTAATGAGAGGAAGATAAATTCCAAGCGCATTGTAAAGTGCAGGAATATACTTCTTGAGAATGATTTCAACAAGCTGAACGAGTGCCGCAATAACGAGGATGAATACGATTGTCTGAAGGTATTCGAGGTCGTTTTTTACAAGAAGGAACTTGTTGATGGGATAGCACACAGCCGTTGCAAGACCCATAACAAAGATAACTGCCGCACTCATACCTACTGCGGTATTGAGCTTTTTTGAAACGCCGAGGAAGGGGCAGATACCGAGGAACTTTGCAAGAACAAAGTTCTGGGTGAGAATCGCTGTAAGAAGAATTGAGAATAATTCCTTTGTCATGATTCACTTACCTCCTCTTTTACTTCGTTCTTTTTGTTAAGCGCACAGGTCTGAGCCATAGGACATGCCTCACAGCCTCTTAATTCTGCTCTGGGCTTACCCTTGCTTTCAGCGAGCTTGTTTGCAGCAGCCATAAGGATGCCGAATACAAAGAAGCCGCCGGGAGGAAGGATAAAGATAAGCATCGGGTTGTCAGCAAGGAAAGGCACGCTGAATCCGTTGAAATCGAAATCGCCGAAAACGGAAAGGAGGTCCTTTATGCCTGCAAGGAAGGTACCTGCACCGAAAACCTCACGGATTGTCGCCATAAGGAAAAGTGCAGCCGTAAAGCCGATACCCATACCGACACCGTCAACAGCCGAAGCCAGAACGGGATTCTTGCTTGCAAAAGCCTCAGCTCTGCCGAGGATGATGCAGTTAACAACTATAAGAGGAAGGTAAACACCGAGTGCCGCATCAAGGGCAGGAACAAAGGCCTTTACTATCATCTGTACAATTGTAACGAAGGATGCGATAATAACGATATATGCGGGGATACGCACCTTGTCGGGAATAACCTTACGCAGTGCCGAAATAACGATGTTTGAGCACACAAGAACGATTGTGGCCGCAACACCCATACCGATAGCACTTGAAACTGAGGTTGTAACGGCAAGTGTGGGACAGGTGCCGAGAACAAGACGCAAAACAGGGTTTTCCGCAATAAAGCCCTTTGTCAGCTCTTTAGTAAGACTTTTCTTTTCAGCCATTGTTCTCACCTCCTGTGATGTTTCCGAATTCCTTGATTGCTGCATTTACTGCCTTTACAACTGCAGATGATGAAACTGTAGCTGATGTGACAGCCTGGATTTTCTGACCCTCGCTTGAGCTCTTGTCGATTGTAAGCTCACCGCTTTTTCCGACAAAAAGGCTCCTGAAGGAATCTTCTGTTATAAGTGAACCGAGACCGTCGGTTTCAGACTGTGAAAGAATTTCAACGCCGGTGATAACGCCCTTTGTATCAATGCCTACAAGAACAGCAATTTCACCGCGGTAGCCCTCTGCCGATGAATTAAACACATAGCCTGCAGCCTCGCCCTTTTCGTTTTTGCCCTCACTGAAGGAAACGCCGCTTTCAAGCTCCTTGAATTCGCTGAAGAACTTGCCCTCGGAAAGAACTGCGGTGTTTTCTGCATTTTCAGCAAAGCCCGGCATCTCAACAGCTTTTTCCGTGGTAGCCTCTGTGCTTTCCTGAGTGGTAGCCTGTGCGCCTTCCTCTGTCGGTGTGTCGGCTGAAGGAGTATCTGTGACATCCTCTTCAGATGAGCCTGAGCTCATGCTTTCAAATTCGGCAATGACCTTGTTTACGGCACTTGTAACTGCTGTGGATGTGATTGTGGCAGCAGTGATTGCCTGGATATTCTGACCGTCGTTTGAGTTTTTGTCAACGGTAAGTGTACCGCTTTTTCCGATAAATCTGCTTTTGAAGCCGTCGGTTGTTGCATTTGCACCGAGACCCGGAGTTTCACCGTGAGAAAGAATCTCAATGCCTGTGATAACGCCCTCGGTGTCAATACCTACCATAACACCGATTGCACCGCCGTAGCCCTTTGCACTTGTGGTGAAAACGTAGCCTGCGGTGTTGCCGTCTGCGTCCTTACCCTCACAGTAGGTAAGTCCGTTTTCAAGGACAGTGACCTCGCCGTATTCCTTACCCTCGGGAAGAACAATCATACGGCTGGAGTTTTCCTTTTCCACGGCATTCTGTGCGATTTTATCCACAGTAATAAGGTTTGTTCCTGCAAGAAGAGCTGTTGCTACAAGGCAGAAAACAAACAGTGCAACGGTGGGGACAAGAATGTCTTTGACGCTTACCTTTTTCATGCCTTAGCCTCCTCCTTTGCCTTTTTCTCCTTCTTTTCCTTTACGAAGCCGAAGGGCTTGGGAGTTGTAAGTCTCTCAATGTGGGGAACAAGAATGTTCATAAGAATGATTGAGAAGGATACGCCTTCGGGAAGAGCGCCGAAGATTCTTATCACCGTTGTGATTAGACCGCAGCCGATACCGAAGATAAGCTTACCCTTTTTATTGATAGGTGAGGTTGCATAGTCTGTTGCCATGAAGAAGGCACCGAGCATAAGACCGCCGCCGAGCAGATGATATGCAACAAACTCAAGGTTGAAGCCGCCTGCAAAGAGCATACATACAGCAACCGTACCGATGAATGAAAGAGGAATAATCGGGGAAATAACCTTTCTTAAAAGAAGGTAGAAGCCGCCGCAGATAAGAGCGATTGAGCACACCTCACCCATTGAGCCGCCGTGTCTTCCGAGGAACATATCGGCAAGTGAGGGAAGGTCAGCGGCAAGTGAAAGGTCGCCGCCCTTTGCAGCTGCGAGGGATGCCATGGGAGTTGCCGCGGTAACAGCATCCGCACCCTTGAGCCATGCGTTTGAATAGGGCACAATCCAGCTTGCCATTGCTGAGGGGAAGGAAACCATAAGAATGATTCTTGCGGTCATTGCCGGGTTTACAAAGTTCTGACCGATGCCGCCGAACATCTGCTTTACAACAACTATGGCAACAATGCCGCCTATAGCTGCCATCCACAAGGGAAGGTTTGCAGGCAGGTTGAAGGCAAGGATAATGCCCGTAACAATTGCCGAAAGGTCGCCGATTGTCTGAGGTCTTTTCATAACCTTACGGCATACAAACTCTGACAGTACACAGGAAGCAACGCAGGTTGCCGTCAGCACAAGAGCTCTTAAGCCGAAATAAACAACACTCATTACAAGTGCAGGCATAAGTGCGATGATTACATCACCCATAATACCCGTTGTAGTTACATTTGAGCGCACGTGAGGTGATGCACTTACGGTTAATTTTTTAGCCATTATTTTGCACTCTCCTCTCTGAGAACCTGCTTAGCAAGTCTCATATACTGAACAAGGGGTCTGCCCGAGGGACAGCAATAAGCACAGGAGCCGCACTCCATGCAGACGTTTACACTGTAAGCCTTGAGGCTCTCTGCATCCTTGATTTTTGCATAGCGCTCAATAAGAGTGGGCATAAGACTCATGGGACAAACATCCACACACTTGCCGCAGCGGATGCAGTCTCTTTCCTTTTTGATAAGGTCCTTTCTGTTGTCAAAGGCAAGGATTGCATTATTCTGCTTACAGATGGGGGCATCTGTCGAGCAGATGGCAATACCCATCATCGGACCGCCCGAAATGAGCTTTCTGGGCTCTTCTTTAAAGCCGCCGCAGTATTCGATGATGTCACCGATGTTTGTACCGATGGGCACACGGAGATTCTTAGGCTGACTGATTGCACCGCCGTCAACGGTAATTGAGCGTGAAACGAGAGGCTTACCTGTTTCAATATATCTTGCGATAAATGCAACAGAAGCAACGTTTATAACAATGCAACCCACATCGGCAGGCAGCTTTCCGGGAGGCACCTTTCTGCCCGTAGCAGAAAGCACCATCATCTTTTCAGCGCCCTGAGGATATCTTGAAGCAAGGGTCATAAGCTTGATTGCGTCGCCCTTGTCATTGTCTCTGTCGGCGATTTCCTTCATAATTTCAAATACCTTGGGCTTGTTATCCTCAATTGCGATGATAACCTGCTTTATACCGAGGATTTTTCTGATAAGCTCTGCACCCTTGAGCACGTTTTCCGCATTTTCAATACACTCACGGTAGTCAACGGTGATGTAGGGCTCACATTCAGCCGCATTGATAACAAGGGTGTCGATTTCCTTGTCATCGGGGAAGTTGAGCTTTACGTGTGTGGGGAAGCCTGCACCGCCGAGACCTACAAGGCCCGACTCTCTGACTGCCTTGGCAAGCTCCTTTTTATTTGTTACAACGGGAGGCTTAATGCCCTCATAAAGTCTCATTTCGCCGTCACTTTCAATGGTAACACCCTTTGTGATGATACCGTTTGCAAGACGGATATCGCCTACGGCAGTAACCTTACCCGAAACTGTAGCGTGAATGGGTGCCGAGACAAAGCTCTCACTGTCACCGACAACCTGACCTACAGAAACAATGTCACCGACCTTTACAGTGGGACTGCAGGGCGCACCTATGTGCTGCTGCATGGAAAGTACCACCTTTGAAGGTATGGGCATTCTTTCAACGGGCATTTCTGCCGTATTCTTGTTGTGGGAAACGCTTACTCCGCCGCGACCGTGTCTGACGGCTTTAAGCACTCCTGCAACCTTTTTGCTCATTTTCTTCCAACTCCTTTTTATTTTCTGTTGTTTTGTATCCTTTTGAAAAAACTGCTGATTTTCCTATACCCTGTCGGGAGAAAAGGCTTTCAGTCTGGGCATAATAAGCAATAGCGCCGTACCCGTGACCGACCCTGTGATAAGGGCGAAAACCATCAGATATTTACCGTAACCGAGAAGTGCCGGTGTGCCCGTAATTATGCACGAGGCAACAAGCTGACCGAGATTGTGCATCACGGCAGACGCCACACCGATACCGAAGAAGGAAAATACCTTTCCCTCCTTTTTTATAAGCAGACAAACCGCCACACAGCTTAAAAGTCCGCCTGCAAGGCTCATAAAGCCTGCAGTTACCCCTCTTGTGACAAGGGCAAAGGCAGATTTTATAAGCACTATATACATACCGCCGAAAAAGCCGCCAACGGATGCGGCATACATAGTCACAAGGTTGGAAAGTCCTAACTTTGCACCCGGCGGAAGAAAGGGAACCGCGGGAATCAGTACGCTTTCGAAAAAGCTCAGCACAAGACTCAACGCTCCGAGAATCCCGTAAAATGCAACCTTTTTACTTTTCATATATTACCTCTGTCAGAAAACAACGGCGTCAATTTTTCCGCCTTTTTCACTCTGCAGTGTCACTGTGACCCTTTCGGGTACACAGGCCATGGTGTCACCTGCTTTTTTCAGCTTGCCTCTGTTTACACAGAGCTTGTCGGGACACTCCGATGAAAGGAAGGTCACCCCGTCCCTTTCAAGAAGAATTTCACAGCCGCCGACTCTTATGCTCTCTTTTTCCGTAAGCTCATAAAGTCTTACCTGCCTTACAGCTTCGCCGTCAAGACTCACCTGGGCAACAAGGCTCTCACCGTCGGAAAAGGAAAAGACGAAAAGCATTATGCTTATCACAAGCACCGCAGCGACAATAATAAAGTCACCGTAGCGAAGCGACGGGAATATTTCCTTAATACCTTTCAAAGTCAATCTCTCCCACAGTGGTGATTTCAAGGTCTTCGTCAACAAAAATTGCCGAAGCTCCGTAAGCTTCAAGAAGCGGCTCACTCTTTTCCTTGCCTAAAATAAAGCAGGCTGTGGAGAGTGCATCGGACAAAAAGCCGCTGTCACACACAACGGTAACGCTGATAAGCCCCGAAGAAGCGGGTCTGCCCGTCCTTGCGTCAAGGATGTGGTGATATCTGACCGAGTCCTCGATAAAATATTTTTCATAATCGCCCGAGGTGGAAACAAAGCCCTCACCGAGCTCTATTACACCTAAAAAGGCGTTTTCCTGCCTTGGGTGGCGTATGGCAATTTTCCACTTGTCCCCTGCCTTGTTGTAGGAGCCGAAGCAGCCTATGCTTCCGCCGACAGAAACAATTGCTCCGCTGCAGCCGTCAATCGCCCTGTAATAGGCAACGGCACTGTCGCAGGCAATTCCCTTGCCCACAGCGCCAAGGTCGACCTTGGCTTCACTTTCAAGAGTTATCTCAGTGCCCTCTGCGGTAAGGTTTTTATAGCCGACCTCACCGAGTGCCTGCTGAAGCTCCTTTTCATCGGGGACACGGGCGTCATCACTGCCGATTTTCCACAAATCGACAACCCCGCCGACTGTGATATCAAAAGCTCCCCCTGTCTTTTCCGAAACCTCGGTGCAGGTCCTTACAATGCTTGCCGTATCCTTATCGGAAACGCTGCCCGTAAGATTGAGCCTGCTTACCGCCGAGGACTCAACATTACGGGAAATGACATCCTCTATTGCCGCAATAAGCAGATTCACCTTTTCCGCATGCTTTGCGCCGTAGGGTGCATAAACCTTCTGTGAGACGATTGTGCCCATGGCAAAGGAATTCTTTTCGGCAAATTCAAATCTCTTTGTGCGGTCATATTTATATATGCCGAAACCGCATCCGGCAAGAACAAAAGCAATAAGAGTCATTATCGCCGCAACACGTTTTTTTCTCATATAAAAATCACCTTTTTTGCAAAATAAGGAAACACTTTCTCAAGTTATACCATAACCTCTATATTTTATACCAAAAATATATTTTTTTCAAGGCTTTTCGTCAGGAAAAAATTATTCTTGCACACTCTTTACATATTTGCTATAATAGAAATGATATGTACATAAAGGAGGGTAATTATGGATTTCAATTTATACATTCCCATCAACGTTATAAGCGGCAGAGGCGCCCTTGAAAAAAACAGCGAAAGGCTGAAGCTCTTCGGCTCTGAATGTCTGATTGTCACCGGCGGAAAAAGCGCAAAGCTTTCGGGCGCACTTGCCGATATGGAAAAGGCTCTTTCCCTTCAGGGCATCGGATACACCGTTTACGATAAGATAGGGCCTAACCCCCGACTCGACCTCTGCTTTGAGGCGGCACAGCTTGCAAGAGAGATTAAGGCTGACTTTATCGTCGGTATCGGCGGAGGCTCTCCCCTTGATGCCGCAAAGGCAGTTGCAGTCTATGCCGCAAACGAAAATCTCACCATGGATGAGATATATACGGCAAAGGAAAGAAACAAAGCTCTTCCCATTGTTCTTGTCGGCACAACCTCCGGCACCGGCAGTGAGGTCGGCAGGGTAAGTGTCCTCACCCACCCCGTAACAGGCAGAAAAAAGAGTATCTCTCCTCAGGACTGCTTCCCCTCGCTCACCTTTGCAGACCCTAAATACACCTGCTCAATGCCCTATGACATCACCGTTTCTACGGCGCTTGATGCAATGGCTCACGTCCTTGAGGGCTATATGGGCGTAAAATGCACAGATATCCCCACCCTTTTCGGCGAAAAGGCAATTGAGCTTATCTGGAAGGGGCTTTTATTCCTTCACGAAAACAAAGACGAAAGGCTTCTTCCCGACGACGGTCTGCGCGATGCACTTTATTACGGCTCACTTTATGCAGGCATCACCCTTGCTTACTGCGGCACTGCCTTCCCGCATCCTCTCGGTTACGTGCTTACGGAAAATTACGGCACACCTCACGGCAAGGCCTGTACTGCTTTTATGGACGTTTTTATCGACCGTGCGGCAGAATTCACTCCCGAAAAGCTCAGCAGGGCTCTTTCAATCATGAATACGGACAAAGACACCTTTAAAAAGGTAATCGCAGAGCTTACGGATTTAAAGGGCATTTCAATGACAGAGGACGAAATCCAGTCCTACTGCAGCCGCTTCGATACTCCCCCGGCAAACTTCACCTTTTCACCGGGCTCTTTTACAAAAGAGGACGCAATAAAGGTGTTCAGAGAGAAGTTTATGTAAAATTACGTAAAACATCTTTATTTTTATAAGAAAGTGGAGTATACTACTGTCAGATTTCAGACAAATTAAAAAAAACAGGAAAAAGGAGATACGGAATGCTTCGTAAAATCAAAATCTTTTTCGGCAGAGTAAGAACAATGAGCTTCAGAACAATGTTCAGCATCATTGATCAGATTCACGATGAGCTCGGTCAGGCAAAAATCGTAACCCTCATTGATATGATAATCTGTGCCGTAACAGCCAACATAGGCTATCTTGACTATCACGTTTTCGGCTTTGCAAAGGTTAAGGGTGCAAAGCGAAAAACCTTTATGACAATGAACGAGAATCTCTCTCTTGTCCGTCAGGTAAACAACCCCGACGATTTCAAAATCTTTGACAACAAGGTGCTTTTCTTCGAGCACTTCGGCGAATTTACCGGCAGAGGCTTCCTCAACCTTGAGGGAAAGACTGCCGACGACCTGAGAAAATTCTGCGAGGGTAAAAATGTTGTTTTTGCCAAGCAGACCGAAACCTTCGGCGGTCAGGGCATCACAAGAGAGCCTGTTTCCCCCGACACCGACTACACTGAGCTTTTCAGAAGACTTACCGAAAACAGACAGTATCTTATCGAGGATGCAATTGTCCAGCACAGCAAAATGAACGAGCTTTACTCAGGCAGTGTAAACACTCTCAGAATGGTAACTCTCGTAAACAACCAAAATGAGCCTCACTTTATGTACGCACTTATCCGTATGGGTCAGAAGGGCGCAAAGGTTGACAACATTTCAAGCGGCGGTATGTACGCCCCCGTAAATGCTGACGGCATTATCACTCACGCCGCCTTCTGCGACAAGGAGGGCTTCTGTCACGACATACATCCCACCTCGGGCACAAAGCTTGTCGGCTTTGAAATTCCCTATTTCAAGGAAGCTGTTGAGCTTGTCAAAAAGGCTGCCCTTGTTGTCCCCGGCATGAGATACATCGGCTGGGATATTGCAATCACCGAAAACGGTCCCATCCTTGTTGAAGGCAACAACTTCCCCTCCTACGACATGGTACAGAATTACCGTCACCGCGACGGCGACGAGGGTATCAAGGCGAAGTTTGAAGAGGTAATGGGGATTAAGCTGTAAGCCGCAGGAGACGGCACACAGGTGACTGCTGCTGACTGCATGCGACCGCAATTCTGCATTCAGAAAAGCAGCCTCTGTTCTTCATTTGTCAATTAAATTAAAAAGGAGATTAAAACCATGGAAACAATCAAAGCTCTCTTCAGCGAAAACTTCCCTGCCGCTTTTGCAACAGCCTGCCTTGCCGCATACTTTTTCGGCATGGCAATCGTGTTCATATCTAAGCCCATCAAAAATGCCGAAAGCTTTTCCGTAAAGCCCGTTGATAACGCAGGTAAAACTGAAATCCGCGTTTATTACGGCGGTATTTCCTTTGCTCTGGGCGCATTCCTCATCTACCTTGCAGTTGCAACAGGCACAGCCTTCCACTCACTTGTCGGCGGTATGTTCTTTGCAACAACAGTGCTTGTTACAAGAACAATCTTCCTTTTTGTTGACAAGGGCTGGAAATGTCCCTACACAAAGCTCGCCATCCCTGCAGAAAGCGCCTTTGTTGTTGCACTGTGGGTATGCTATTTCCTTGCAAAATGATTAAGCTTTCAATCATACCCGAGCCCGTTTCCTTTAAGATAAAAGGCGACTGTCCTGCCTTTATTCTCACCGACGGTGTCCTTTTCGAGGGAGACGAAACAACCGAAAATGCACTCTCAGACCTTGTCGCTTTTCTTGACAGGGTCTTTGGCTTTATATCCACAGGCACGGGAAAAGAGAAAATCCGTCTGGAAATATCAGACTGCGAGCCCCGTGAGGGCTATAGCTTAAAAATTGAAAAAGACCGTATTCTTCTCAAAGGCAACGGTGAAAGCGGACTGTTTTACGCAGTACAGACTCTCAAGCAGCTGATTTTTCAGTCAGAAGGGAGTCTCCCCGAAGCAGAAATCACCGACTACCCCCGTTTTGCCTCAAGAGGCTTTATGCTCGACTGTGCAAGGCACTTTTTCACCGTTGATGCGGTAAAGCAGTTTCTTGATATGATGGCACTTCACAAGCTCAATGAGTTTCACTGGCACTTAAGCGATGACCAGGGCTTCCGATGCCGCCTTGAAAGTAAGCTCCTTCTTACGGAAATCGGCTCCTACCGTTCACACACCTGTTGGAACAGTATTCCCCATCAGGGATATTATACAAAAGCCGACCTTTCGGAAATTGTATCTTATGCCCACAAAAAGCATATAAGGGTTATCCCCGAAATAAATTCACCGGGTCACGTAATGAGTATGCTTGCTGCCTACCCTCACCTTGCCTGCAAAGAAAAGGAGTACACCGTCTCTTCCTTTTTCGGTGTAAAGGAAGACGTGCTTTGCATAGGTAAGGAAAGCACCTTTACCTTTATTGAGGAGGTTTTCGGTGAGCTTGCGGAAATTTTCACCGACAATGTAATACACCTTGGCGGCGATGAGGTGCCGACAAAACGTTTTAGGGACTGTCCCGACTGTCAGAGACGTATGAAAGAGGAAGGTCTTACCGATGAAAATGAGCTTTGCACCTACTATCTTGAGCGCATTGCCCTGCACCTTATGAAGAAAGGCATCGAGGTGAGAGTCCGCGACACGAAGCTTAAAAACATGGATATCTGCCGTCAGGTGACATCGGGCAGCGCCTCTTACATCGCAAAGGAGCTTGAAAGCGGAAGCAGGCTTATTCTCTCCCCCGAAAGCAGCTGTTTTCTGAATCTCCCCTGCGCGGTTGCAGACCTTGAAAAATGCTACGGCTTTGAGCCTCTTACTGAAGGCGTTACGCAAAAGGGAGAAAAAAATCTTATCGGCATCGAGGCCTGCCTTTGGACAGAGCTTACCGATGATATGCTCAAGGCTGACAAAGCCACCTATCCGCGCCTCGGAGCAATATGTGAGACTGCCTGGTCAGACCCCGCAAAACGGGACTTTTCCCGTTTCTGCGATAAGCTCGGCTATTACCGTGCCCTGCTTCTTTCCGAGGGAGTTTTCCCCGACAGTCTGAAAAACTCAAGACCCCGGGGAATCAAAAAAGCTTACGGTAAGCTTTCCTTTAAAAAGCAGCGTCTGCTTCGCTTTTCCCACCGAGTAAAAGCCTGATTGCAACAAGGCTTCAAATAATGATGTATTTATCTTAAAATTATTGAAAATTTTTCCTTTTTATGCTATCATTTAACTACAGTAAGGAGCATAATTCTTACAAGTAAAACGAAAGGAGAAAATCAATGCTTTACATCATCGCTTTCTTATCAGACATCTTTTACTTTATAGAAAAATTCTTCAAGGATGCCTTCGGTGGCGACGAATAATTTTATATTCCGTAAGTAAGAGATTACGTCGGAAAATCCGACTGAAAATATTCACAGAAACTGCCTCACTTATCAGGTGTGGCAGTTTTTTTAAAGGTTACAAAATTGTACCTCTGTTTTCATTGACAAAAAACAGGGTAAATGATAATATATAGTGTAATTTTAATAAAAATTGTATCAAAAGAGAGGGACGCAAAATGAAAAAATTTTCGGCTATTTCCGCATTCATAATAACGCTTCTTGCAATGCTGCTTGTTTTTTCCGTAAGCGTTTTTGCCGAAGGAGAGGAAATTGCTCTCAAGGTTGAAAATACAACCGAGGGCATCAACGTCGTCTGGACCGAAATCGAGGACATCTACTACTACGAGCTTTACCGTCAGAGCAACGACGGCAGCGAGGAGGTGCTTCTTTCAAAGGCCCAGGAAACACAGTTCAATGATACCACTGCCGAGCCGGGCATCATCTACGGCTACAGAGTTGTTGCCGTTACCACCGACGAAAGCAGTACCGCGGAAAGCAAGCTTTCAATCATTTACCGTATGACAACCCCCGAAATCACAAACTCCTACTCAACGGACACAGGTCTTCACATCGAATGGTCCGCAATCAAGGAGGCAAAGGGCTACTATGTTGTACGGCGCGGTCTCAAGGAGGAGAAATGGTCCACAGTTGCAACCTGCACTGCTGAAACCACCGCCTACACCGACACAAAGACAAACCCTGACGAAAGATATCTCTATGCAGTCAGAGCCTTTGCAGGTCAGTATCTCAGCGCACCGTCAAATCAGGTGTCACTCAGCTTCTTTGCCTGCCCGAATTTCATCTCTGTTACAAGCGGTGACAAATGCATTTCACTCACCTGGACATCAGTTTCCTCAGCTTCATACTACATCCTTTACAGATCCGAAGCCGAAAACAAGTGGAAGCCCTATGTAATCCTCTCATCACAGTACACCTCATATGACGACAAGGATATAAAGGAAGGCGTTACATACTCATACATCGTAAGAGCCGCTGACTCATCAGCTCAGCTGAGCCCCTACAACGAGGCAGTTTCCATGAAGCTCATCGGCAAGCCCGTTATCAGGGAGGCTCACAGCACAACCAAGGGTATACGCATCGCCTGGGACAGAATTGCAGGCTGCCACGGCTACTCCGTTTACAGAAAGGATTTCGGTAAGAGCGAATGGGCTCTTGCAGGTGTTGTACGCGGTGAGGACACAACAGAATTCACTGACGGCAAGGTGCTCAATACCCGCGCTTACACCTACACCGTAAGAGCCGTATGGGACAAAAAGCTCAGCGCCTACGACGAAAAGGGAGTGTCAGTACGCTTCCTTGCAGCTCCTCAGACTCTGCTTTGCGACCCCGACACTGCAAGCGGTCACGTTCTTACCTGGGAAAACAACCCTGCTGCTTCCTTCTATATCGTTTACAGAAAGGCTGCTTCCGGCAAATGGAAGCCCATCGGCAAAACCGTGGAAAACCGCTATGCCGACAAAGTAACAGATGCAAAGATCACCTGCTACTACACAGTTCAGGCCTACTCAAGCTCAACCTACATCAGCGGCTATGCCGATATAGTAAGCACAGGTAAGGCCGTCACCTTCGATCCCAATGCAAAGCTTGTCGCGCTCACCTACGATGACGGCCCCAGCAGCTCCGTAACAAACAGTATCCTCGACCTTCTTGAGGGCTACGGCGGTAAGGCTACCTTCTTTGTAGTCGGTGAAAACATTGAGCTGAACAACGACGCTCTCACAAGAGCCGCTGCAATGGGATGTGAAATCGGAACCCACACCTACAGTCACATCGACCTTCCCACAACCGACGAGGCTGAAATCAGAGAAGAAATCACCCTCACCGACGAGCTTGTTAAAAAGTACACAGGCCACCCGACCTACATTGCAAGAGCTCCCGGCGGTGAAATCGACGACGTAAGCGGCGCGATTGTTAACAAGCCTTTCTTCTACTGGTCAATCGACACACGTGACTGGGAGAGCAAGGACCCCGATTCAGTCATCGACATCGTAAAGAGCAACGTTGAAGACGGCGACATCATCCTCATGCACGACGTTTACGACACCACCTACACCGCTTCAGCAGAGATTATCCCCTGGCTTATCAGCGAAGGCTATCAGCTTGTTACCCTTTCAGAGCTTCTTGCTCACAACAATATAAAGGCTCAGCCCGGTGTAACCTACTATGACGGCTTCGGTTCAACAACATATCACGACTAAATTCAAACATAGGCCGCAGATTTAATCTGCGGCTTTGATTTTCCCTAAAGACAAAGCAACAATCAAAAGATAAAAACGGTCAGGACATCGAATCCTGACCGTTTTTTCATTGCTTCGTCTCCTGGAGTAATACACATAGAAAACGGAATACAGAAGCTTTGACGGCAATCTGACAGGTATTATCTTATAACTTAAGGCTCTGCCAAGGCAATGCACCGGGCGCATTGCAGGGCGCGGGGAGGCGCGCAGCGGAGCTACGCTCCGCTGCGCCATATCGGGAGCTGTGCTCCCGATATGCAATGCCGCCTGCGGCGGCATTGACCGCCCCGCGCAATTGCCCCGCGGCGTAGCCGCGGGGCTCAGCCACCCCACACTATAAAAGAAGTAAAAAGCCGACGGGCACTGAAGGCTGTGAAAATGCTTTTTTGCGGATTTGGTACGAAGCTGCGATATATGAAAAAATCGGCAAAACTCGATGTTTTACCGATTTTTCTGTATTATACTTAATTAACCTTTAAGCAAACAATATCTTCATACTGTTTATACCGGCATATACGTTCCTGTGCACTTACCGAGAGCCTGCCTCGTCCGGGTCGGGCTGAGGGGGAGAAATCTCTACCCTTACCTTGCCTATTCTTCGCTCCTCAACGTTGAGAATGGTAAACCTGAGATTTTCAAAAACAACCTCGTTCATTTCTCCGTCCTTGGGAAGGAAGCCGAGCTGACTTATAATAAAGCCACCGAGTGTATCGTACTCGCCTTCGGGAATGATTTCACCGACAAGCTCATTTACCTCTTCGATATAGGCGGTGCCGTCAACGGTGAAAACGTTTTCACTTTCTTCTACGATTTCTTCTTCCTCGTCATCGTATTCGTCGCGGATGTTGCCCATAATTTCTTCTACAAGGTCTTCCATAGTGACAATACCCGCCGTGCCGCCGTATTCGTCTACAACAACCGCCATCTGTACTCTTTCTTCGCTCATTTCACTGAAGAGCTTACCGCAGTTTTTGCTGAAGGGCACATAGTACGCAGGTCGCATAACATCTGTGGGAGTTTTATCCTCGGGCAGAGCCTTTGATACATACTGAAGAAGATCCTTAATGTAAATGACACCGATAATATTATCCTGATCCTCGTGATAAACAGGGATTCTTGAGTAGCCGTGCTCCATTGAGAGGTTAACAACCTCCTCAAGAGAGTCTGTGTCCTCAACAGCAACCATATCCGTTCTGTGAGTCATAACATCGGAAACATCGATATCGTCAAATTCAAAGATATTGTTTATCATTTCCTTCTGAAGGTTTTCGATAACACCCTTTTCCTCGCCGACGTCAACCATCATACGGATTTCTTCCTCGGTTACAACCTCTTCGTCAGCGTTAGGGTCAAAGCCGAGAACCCTTACAACAGCGTTTGTCGAAAGTGAAAGAATCTTTACAAAGGGTGAACAGACCTTCTTTACAACAAGAAGAACGCCCACAACCCTGAAGGCGATTTTTTCGGGCTTCTGCATACCGATTCTCTTGGGTGCAAGCTCACCGAGAACAAGTGAGAAGTAAGACATAATAAGGGTGATGATGACAACAGATGCGCCTTCGATAACATCCTTGAAGCCCTCCATAGAAGGACTGATTGATAAAATCGCGTCGGTCAGCATAGCGGCAAAGGTGGTTGACGCGCTCGCTGAGGTAAGAAAGCCTGCGAGGGTAACACCTATCTGAATGGTAGAAAGGAAGTTGCTGGGATTTTCTGTCAGCTTCTTGACCTTCTGCGCTTTTTTGTTGCCGTCTTCTGCCTGCTTGTCAATCATATTGTCGTTAAGGGAAATGATTGCAATTTCGCTCATTGCGAAAAAGGCGTTGACTAAAATAAGTACGAACAGTAAAACAATGTTAAAAATTAGACTGCCGGGGTCATCCATTTTGGATTGATCTCCTTTCAAAATTGAAAAATACTGTATATCCGTGGGATATAACGATTTATAATTATAGCACAGTGTGTGAGAAAAATCAAGAGATTAACAACAGGGCAAACAAATTAAGTTACAGATTATTGCCCTTGCTGACATTTAAACAACAACAAACTCTTTTTTGGGCGCTATGCCAATCTGAACAGTCCTTGAGAAATCGCAGAAAACCCTGTTATCATCAGTGAGCATTACGGACACATTTGAACTTGCCGAAAAGTCAGCAACTCCCTTTGCAACAAGCTTTAAAGTGTTTTCTTTGACTCTGTTGAGGAACTTAAGCTCTCCGTTATCACTCAGAAAATACCACAGCATTGACTCTTTCATGCCCACACCCGTGGGGACAGAGCCAAAATCAAGTATATTTGCAGTAGACCATTGAGTCAGAGCATCAGGCCAGAGCTGAACAGCCTTTTTGTAATTTTCGTCTGTAGGCGCACCTGCTCCGAAGCCTTCAACTATAATCAGCGGTGCACTTCCCGAATAGCAGTCAAAAGGATAATGCGGAAAGTCACACTCAACGGGCTCATAATAAAAATTGTTAATATGCACAATGTGAAAATCAAATGTAAAAGAATATATATGAGTTTTTGCCTGTTATCACTCTGATACCCTTGGCTTTTTCCGGACTGGTGGATTTGAATACATTACCCCTTCCGTAAATTTTCTCAGATCTGTGATATTCTTCGTTATCTTTTTTCATATAGTTTATCAGCTGATCGTAAGCCTTTCTGCCCTGTGGCTTGCGTGACAGTCTGTAGCCCATGGAATCAAGGTCAATTGTCTTTGTGCCGTGCTGACCGTAAAAATTATCAACATCCTTATGCTCAAATTTCACCTGCATAAAGTCATTGTCATAAACTGATTCTTTTATCCTGGGTTTGAAAATCCCGCGGAATTCTCCTGTTACATTTTCATAATTACAGCCAAAAGCAAACAGTCTGTCATTTTTGTCCCTGACCCAGAAGGCATCGGCAAGAGGTGAGGCATAAACCTCAACCGCATCCGCAATATGAAAAATTCTGCCGTCAAAGGGCTCGTCCATATTCACTCCCTGAAGCTCTCCCTTTACAAGTATATCGCCATTTTTCATAAGGAAAATACTGTAATTGAGACCTGCAGCTGCAGCTTTTACCCCCTCAAGCATTTTGACGGGTGCTTCGTAGTGTTTTCCCGATACGGGAATATCCCCTGCACCGTATACGACTCCGTCCTCAGTAAGTATCAGTGCATGGTACCCGCCTGCACTTACCGCTTTTATTTTCTTTTTTGACACAGTATCGCCACCTTTTGCTTTATATTACCTTTTAATTATAACACTTTTTTACCGTAATGCAATAGAACCGTTTTTGTCCGGCTGCTGACCGGTGACTTCCGGGCAGCCTTTACAAAGCAATTCAACGCCTCATCCTTCCCCGGAACACTCCGAGGCGCGCTAGTGTCAGCTATCCGCCTCGGCAGAATTGTAATCAACATTTTAACCTCTAACTCAAAACCAACTCTGCTCAGTCTCGCCTTCAGCAAAGCGTTAACTCACCCGCGACCGCAATTGTGAATTACGCCGTAGCGGGGAGGCGGACGCGCCGCAGGCGCGTCACACACAGAAAAACCGCTTCCCCGATAACGGAAGCTGTTTTTCTGTGTGCCTTTGGCTTGCCTGAGGGAAAGCCAAAGCGCCTCCCCGCATCTCCCCTTCGCCCCAAACTACCCAAAAAAACTGCCCGATCATTTCCGTAGGACACAAAAAAAGCCGGAGAAACGGTTACCCGTACCCCGACTTTTATAATCAACCGGTTTGCCTCTATCTCAAAAACAGTGCCGCAAAGACCGCTTTCACCGGAGCGTTAACCTGACCGCGACCGCAATTCTGCATTCAAAAGGCTATTGTAGTTTCCGCACTATGCACTTATATGTCGTTACTTCAGCGTCACAACCGTAACTCCTGTCTCACCCTCACCGTAAACGCCCAGTCGGAAGGATTTTACATAACGGTTTTTTCTCAGGTATTCGTGTATGCCCTTTCTGAGTACGCCCGTACCCTTGCCGTGAATTACAGTGATTTCACCGAGTCCCAGACGGAGCGCCCGGTCGATGTAACGGTCAACCTCGATAACACCCTCTTCGACATTCATACCCCTGAGGTCACAGCGTGTCTGTGCCTCTGTGCCCGGTGAGAAAACATGCTCTGTCCTGTTGGGTACATTACGGGGCTTTGATTTACCCGTATTCTGCTTTGACTTTTCAATAAGTCGAAGGTTGCTTTCGGGAGTTCGCATCTTCATTATGCCTGCCATAACCTCAACGTTGCCCTTTCTGTCCCTGAGGGCAGTAACCGTCGCAGTCTTGCCCATATCGGCAACAAGGACCTCGTCACCGACTTTAAGCTCTCTGGGAAGCACATAGTTTTCATCCTCGATAACGGCGGCAACAACGGGATTTGTGATGTCGTCAAAATCGGCAAAGCCCTTTTTCATCATCTGCTTTGCACGGCGGAGCATTTCGGCCTTGTCGGCATTTTTTGCGCTTTCCTTTTTGAGCTGCTCAAGCTCGGCGGTAAGTGCCATAGCACTTCGCTTTGCCTGCTCAACGATTTTGACAGCCTGATTCTGTGCCTTTTCAAGCTCCTTTCTGCGAAGCTCATCGATGCTCTCCTTGAGCCTTCTTGCCTCTGCCTTTTCTTTTTCGGCCTCTGCCTTGAGAGCCTCAGCGGCCTCTCTTTGTTTTTCAAAATCCTGGCGGCTCTGCTCAAGGTTTTCCAGTACGTTTTCAAACTGTGCGCTGTCCTTGGAAACGAGCTGCTTCGCCCTTTCGATAACCTCCTGACCCATACCCAGCCTTAAGGAAATCGCGAAGGCATTTGAGCGACCGGGTGTACCTATGAGAAGACGGTAAGTGGGTCTTAAGGATTCAACGTCGAATTCGCAGCTGCCGTTTTCGATGCCGTATGTTTCAAGGGCGTAGGCCTTAAGCTCAGCATAGTGAGTCGTAGCCGCAATTTTGGCTCCCTTTTCGTGAAGCCTTTCAAGTATTGAGATTGCAAGAGCAGCACCCTCAATGGGGTCTGTGCCTGCGCCTAATTCGTCGATAAGCACGAGACTTTTTTCGTCAGCCTTGTCCATGATATCAATAATATTCACCATATGGGACGAGAAGGTTGAAAGACTCTGCTCGATGCTCTGCTCGTCACCGATGTCGGCAAGAATGTTATCGAAAACGGAAATCTCGCTCTGATCCTTTACAGGCAGCATAAGGCCGCACATAGCCATAAGCGAAAGCAGACCTACGGTCTTGATAGAAACAGTTTTACCGCCTGTATTCGGGCCCGTGATGATAAGTGTATCGAAATCCTTGCCGAGGCGGATATCCGTCGCAACGACCTTTTTCGGGTCGATAAGAGGATGCCTTGCACCCTTAAGATTGATTATTCCGCTGTCGTTGAGTATGGGCATAGTTGCCTTCATATCGTAGGCAAGCTTTGCCTTTGCAAAAATCAGGTTAAGCTCGACGGCACATTCATAGGAGCTTTTTATTCCCTGGTAAAATGAGCCTGCTTCAACGGAAAGCTCGTAGAGAATTCTTTCGATTTCCTCTCTTTCCCTGCTCTGAAGCACCTTGATTTCGTTGTTGGCCTCGACAACGGCGGCAGGCTCGATAAATACCGTTGCACCGCTTGAGGAGGTGTCGTGGACAAGTCCGTTAACCTCACCTCTGTGCTCTGCCTTGACGGGCACAACGTATCTGCCGTTACGCATGGTTACGATAGAGTCTCTCAGGAATTTCTGAAAATGCACTGAACGGGTCAGCTTATCAAGACTGTCGCGCACCTTTGAGGAGGCAACACGTATTTTTCTTCTTATATCGTAAAGTGCGGGCGAGGCGTTGTCGCTCATTTCGTCCTCGCTGATAATAGCCGTTGTGATTTTGTCCTCGAGGTACTTGTTGGGCATAAGCGAGTAGAAATATGTATCAATAGAGGTTGTGACACCGCTGTTACGGTTTTTCCACTCACTCAGAGAGCGTATGACACGAAGCACCTCTGCAACGTCGAGAAGCTCTCTCATATTAAGCACACTGCCTGCATTTGCACGGCTTAAGGCGTTATTTATATTCTTCAGTCCGCCAAAGGAGGGAGCGCCGAATTTTGCCATCAGCATATATGCGTCATCGGTCTGCTGAAGAAGCACCCTCGCAAGGCTGAGATTTACTTCGGGAGTAAGATTTTCCGCCTCGTATCTTGCATCCTCGCAGCTTGTAAAAGAGGCAAGTCGGCTGAGAATTTTATCAAGCTCAAGGGCTTTATGGTGTTTATTCAAGGTCAGTCACATCCCTTCGGATTAAAATTCTGTCATGGTTTTGTAAAATGAAAGTGTTTTAAAGCGTCTGTTTGTTATGCCGAGAAGGTATTTTTCCGATATTTCGCCAAGGGCAACAAGACTCGGCTGTGGCAGGGAAAAGCTGAAAATCTTTGACGGTTCACTCAGGCATATGTGTCTCATTGCCCGCACCATACCTGCGTTCATTTCATAAAGTCTGCCTGCAGTACGGCAATTCTCACAGAAAAGCTCACCCGTCAGTATATCAAGGTACATTTTTTCGCTTTCAAATACGCCGCACTTCTTACACGAAACAAGCTGTGGCATATAGCCCGACAGCGAAAGCATACGAAGCTCGGCAACGGTCTTTATAAGCCCCCTGTCCTTTTCGCCCTTTGAAAGCAGGTGGAGACTGTTGAGCATCAAAGGCAAAAACTCCCCTGCCTCTTCCTCCCGCGGAGCAAGCTCGTAAACAAGCTCGGCAAGGTACTGTGCAAGGGAAAGGACGGTAATATCCTGTCTGAGAGAAAAAAACACCTTTTTTGATGTTGCTTCCTTTATGAAACAGACGTCTTTTTTTGTTTTTTCCACCGAAAAATCGGAATAGCAAAGCAAGCCCGTAGAAGAAACGTTCTTGTTCTTCGGGTTTCTTCCACCGTTTACAAAGGCTTTTATTATGCCCTTTTCCTTAGTCAGGACAGTAATAAGTCTGTCCTGATCACCGGTATTCTGTTCACGGATTACTATACCGTCCGTCCTCATTGTCATATTTATAGTCCTCTCCGTTGGGACAGTCAACGAAAAACTCGTCTGCTGCCTCTATATCGTCTTCGGGAAAGCTCTCCGCTCTGCGGTACTCAAGGTAATCGGAAATTTTCCCCGTACGGATAAATCTGTCCCATAAATCTTTCTTATTCATAGTGTCACCTCATCTGCTTTTTATAAAAGAATACATCCTCTTACAGATATAGTTTGCAGAAAAAGGTACGAAATATGAAATTTTTATTCTTAATTTTGATGTGTGGTTTGTTTTTTTGATGGTGAAACCGACTCTGCGGAGTAACGCTTTCAGAAGAGCGTTAACCTGTCCGCGACCGCAATTCTGCATTCAAAATCGCAGGCATTGCTGACTTTCGGGCGGCCTTTACAAAGTGACTCACCGCCTCATCCTTCCCCGGAACGCTTCAAGGCCGCGTGGGCCTCTTACTTTTGCCGATTGTAGCAAAAGTAAGCAAAAATACGCTTTTTACGGGTGGAGGGCCGCAGTGGCGATTAATTT
This sequence comes from Oscillospiraceae bacterium, assembly GCA_015066015.1. Lineage (GTDB taxonomy): Bacteria > Bacillota > Clostridia > Oscillospirales > Acutalibacteraceae > UBA6857. The sequence continues at coordinate 95,932 of SVPE01000001.1, read as the reverse complement.
TCCGTCACTGTTTTGATATGGCGGTCGGTTATCGGTATTATTACAGTAATGTACAAGCTGTAATTCCTACTTTACGGAAAATTAATATTACTACTTGAGGGGCTTCAGGCTGATGCTCACGTACAAAGTGATTTCAGATACGTTTTACTCGTCCGTTCGCTTCTTATGCTGTGTCCCACACGGTCGTTGATGGTCTCCCTTCACGACTGCCTTCAATAGCTTACGTCCCGACAGTCGCGATCCGCTACCGGATGATGTAAACGTCTCAGGTCGGGTAAGTGAGGTTTTTATCGCCATAGGCGATTATATGCCTCGGCTATCCGCCTCGGCAATTGTGAATTGTTAATTTCGCCGACTGGCGGGGAGGCGGACGCGCCGCAGGCGCGTCTCACAGAGAAAAACTGCTTCCCCGATAACGGAAGCGGTTTTTCTTTGTGCCTTTGGCTTTCCCAAAAAGAAAGCCAAAGCGCCTCCCCGCATCTTCCCTTCACCCCAAACTCAGCATTTTACAATCAACCTATTAACCGTCAACTATAAACTCACTCCGCGGTCACTCACTTTCGGCAGAGCATTAACTCGCCCGCGACCGCAACTCTGCATTCTGCACTCTGCATTCTGCACTCTGCATTTCAAAAATCAGTCCAGTCCGAAATTGTGAATCAGACCCTCTCTGTTGCGCCAGTCCTCCTTGACCTTGACCCAACACTGAAGGTTAATCTGACAGGAGAAGAATTTTTCCATATCCTGTCGTGCATAGGTGGAAATTCTTTTGAGGGTGGCACCCTTCTTTCCGATGATAATGCCCTTGTGGCTTTCCTTTTCACAGTAGATTATTGCCTCGATGTCGATAAGCTCACGGTCGCTTCTTTCACGCATTTTTTCAACGGAAACTGCGACACCGTGAGGAATCTCCTTGTCAAGAAGACGGAGCATCTTTTCTCTTACGATTTCGGCAACAAGCACCCTCTCGGGCTGGTCGGTGAGAGTGTCGTCGGGGAAGAAATGCTCTGACGGGAAGGCAAGAGCCTCCATTTCCTCCGTGAGCAGGTCAATTCCGTCGTTTTTAACTGCAGAAACAGGCACTACGGCTGTGAAGCTGTAAAGTGCAGAAAGCTCTGCTATTCTCTCAATAAGAAGGCTCTTATCGGAAAGAGTGTCAATTTTATTTATCGCAAGTATTGCCGGAATTTTACTTTTTCTGATTTTTTCGATAAGCTCCAGCTCACTTTCGGTAAGCTCACCGACGGGCTCAACCACAAGAAGGCAGGCATCAACACCGGAAATACTGTCACCGACTGCCTTTATCATTTTTTCTCCGAGCTTTGTTTTCGGCTTATGGAAGCCCGGTGTATCGGTGAAAACAAGCTGAGTCTCACCCCTTGTAAGTACACCCATAATTCTTGTACGGGTGGTCTGGGGCTTGTCGGAAACAATGGCTATCTTCTGTCCGAGCACTTTATTTAATATAGAGGATTTTCCTACGTTGGGTTTGCCGATAATGGCAATAAATGCAGTTTTTGTCATCATGGTCTCCTTGGGAGCTTAATATTCTCCCGCTTCATCAAAGATAATGTAGCTTGTGTAGTTGTTTTTGCGGATTGTCCGCATATATTTACCTGTATATTCGCTGTAGTCGATTACGGGCATAAAGATTCTGTCGGGGAAATTCGCTGCCGAGTCTGAGAAGAGTCTGAGCATTGACGAAAAGCCCGTTTTCTTATCGGGATAGCAGTCATCGGGGCGCTTGTTTGTATAAGAGGCAACTGCATCAAAGGCACCCGAATTGATTGAGCCGTAGTAAATCTTCTTGTTGCCGTTGAGACTGTCGTTTGAGGTCTGCGTAATGATAAGGAAGTTGTCCTTTTCAAGCAGCTCCTTTATGCTTTTGATGTAAAGCTTAAGCACGGCATTCTTGTCCTTGAAGTTTTTGTCTCCCGGAAAGGTGGCACCGGCTGTATTACCGCTGTCGGGGAAATGACACTTTTCAAGGATGAAGCCCTTGATGTCGAAGCTTCTGAGCTCCTTTACGATGTCGAGAAGATAGCCCAGAGTTTCCGTTGAGCAGGGATTGAGCCAGGTTTTGTCTCCGTTTTCCTCGGTGGAGTCGACCCAGTTTACGTCAGTGTCCATATATTTTACCGCAAGCTCGGGACTTGTTACAGGCACCGTATTGTCAAGAAAGCAGAAGATTCTTGCCGCAACGGTGATATTTTCCTTTCTGAAAAGGTTGAGAGCCTGTCTTACGGTGTTATTGTCAAAAATCGCACACTTGCCGTTGATGGCATAGGAATTAAGAGAGCTGTAGGCTAGCTTTCCGCTTTCGGGTTTGAAATCGATGACGACTCCGTTACAGTCGTAGCGGCGGATTTTTTTGATAAAGGACCTGATATATGAGGTGTCGCTGAGCTTATCGTAGGGCATATAGAGCGCCCTGAAGCCGCCTTCATAAAGAACGGAGGTTTCTGCCGCCGTGTTCTGAGATGCCTCAATATTTCCCGGAGTAAGCTGCGGTGCATCCTTATAGGCAATGTCAAGGGGAAGCCTCACAGCAAAAAAGGCTGCGCCCAGAAGAAGCAATACCAGCAGCACCGACAGGGATTTTTTTGTTTTTTTAGATCTGATGGTGTAATGGTTCATTCTCTCAAGAGGGATGTTTCCTGCAGGGTATTCCCTTGAAAAGGTGTAGTAGCTTTTCCTCACACGGGTTTTATTGCTGCTGTAAGGACTTCTGCCCTTTGTGCTAAATTTTTTGAAATTCATAGGTATATTACCTTCTTTTATCAGTCAAAATACTTTGCTGCCCTGCTTCTGAGCTCGGCAATTGTCCTTTCGGGGTCATCGCTGCCGAAAATAGCTGAGCCTGCAACAAGGACGTTTGCGCCTGCCTTTGCGGCAGTTTCAACGGTTGCAAGGGAGATTCCTCCGTCAACCTGTATGTCCATTTCGATATTTCTTGCATCGCACTCCTTACGAAGGGCAACAATCTTATCCATCATATCTGCCATAAAGGACTGTCCGCCGAAGCCCGGCTCAACAGTCATAATAAGCACCATACCAAGCTTGTCAAGGTAGGGAAAAACTGTTTCAACGGGTGTACCCGGCTTAACGGCAAGGGCGGCGATTTTACCGCTTTCGCGGATAAGGTCGATAGTTTTTTCAACAGGTGAATCACTTTCAACATGGAAGCATATAAGGTCAGCGCCCGCCTTTATAAAGTCGGGGATATACTTTTCGGGGTCGCTTATCATAAGGTGACAGTCAAAAACAAGGTCAGAGCATTTTCTCAGGCACTTCACAAGGGGCGCACCGAGGGTGATATTGGGCACAAAATGGCCATCCATAACGTCAATGTGAAGCCAGTCCGCGCCGCAACGCTTCATATTTTCAAATTCCTCTCCCATTTTTGAATAGTCGCATGAAAGAATAGACGGTGATATTTTAATCATAATTTTCTACCTCGCTTATGTAATATTTTCAGAAAAACTTTTTCATATTATTATACCAATCACGGCAATAAAAATCAATACATAATTGCGCTATTGGTACACAAAAGAAATTTATGTTAAAAAATCAATATATATATTTACTTTTTCTTTTTAATAGTATAAAATGGTCTTGGCTTTAGCTGTTACAGGACAGCATATATATTAGAGAAAAGGAAGTAAAAACTATGGATTTCAAGTACTACATGCAAAGAGCTCTCGCCGCTCCCGAAGAGGGTGACAAGATTGAATATTTCAATCTCAAGGCAAGAGTATCGGGAAACGTTCTTGTAAACGCACAAAGAACAATCCCCACACCCGTCTATGTCTACGAGGCAGACATCACAAAATTCTACAACGAGTACCAAAAGCTCAAGGAGGAATGCGGCTATCCCCTTTCCTTCAACACACTTATGATGCGCCTTCTCGTTGAGGGCCTCAAGGTCGCTCCCAGACTCAACGCACATCTTGAGTACAACCACACCGCCTCCTGCGGAAGACTCATCGTCAAAAAGCACATTGACGTTGCAATGCCCATATTCATGGACGGCGGCATCACCTTCCCCGTAAAGGTTCGCGCTATTGAGGACAAGAGCCTCAAGGAAATAGCAGACCAGATTGCAGACATCATGAGACGTATGGACAAAACCGACGTTGACGGTCTGCTCTTTGACCTTATCCAGCAGAGAATGATCGGCTTTATGCTCAAGGGCAAGGTTGTTTCAACCTTCGCACAGATAGCCTCAGGCTTCGTGGGCAAATACAGCGTTACAAGCGCCGCTGACATCTTCAAAAAAAGAGTAAAGGACCCCGAATCACTCTCAATGTACGATTTCAACGAGGGTACAGTCTGCTTTACAAACACAGGCACACTCTGCCGTGAGCTTTACGGTCACATTTCCTACGGACCTCTTCTCTATCCTCAGGTGTTCATGCTCGGCATAAGCAACATCAAGGAGGTTGACTACCCCTTCAGAAACGAAAAGGGTGAGGTCGACATCGGCACAAAGAAGATGCTCCCCATAACTCTCGCTTTCGACCACAGACTCGGCGGTTTCGGTGACGTTATCCCCCTTGTAAAGAAATTCGAGGAGGTTTTTGCAAATCCCGAGGTAATTCACGAGTGGTAAGAGCCACTTAAGCGACACTTGTATAACTTTTTAATAAATCAGAATAATTTGTTTACCTTAATTTGCAACCGCTTAACAAAACGTTAACAAGTGACTCCCTTCCCTTATTATATAATAAGGACAGAATTGAATCCTATGTATCAATTCATTCAGGGAGGAAATATTATGACACTCAATTTTGACAGCATTCTTGCAATCATCAATTTCATTATGGGCTTTTTCAGAAAGCTTATCGACTCAGGCATGATCGACGAACTTGCTTAAAGCTGACAAGGCAACCCGCCATTTCCCTTCGGAAGTGACGGGTTTTCTTTTTGTCTCCTGCTTAAGGGAAATGCGGGGAGGCGCAACGCTCCGCGTTGCCGCAGCGAAAATCCGCTTCGTATCAGCGGGAAGCGGATTTTCGCTGCGCCTTTGACTTTCGGCAGAAAGTCAAAGGGCCTCCCCGTAAAGCTGCCTTTACCCGTAAGTGAGGGGAAAGAAAAAGCAGCTTGCCGGAAAAAGCATTTCCGACAAGCTGAAAGCAGCTGCGCGTAGCGCAGCTGCCCCTTTGTCTTAGTATTCAGTTGTTGTGAAAAAACTGAATTGTGACTTATTCAGCAGTCTTAGCCTTGGAAAGTACAAGGTTTGTGATAATGCCGAGAATAAGTGCACATGCGATTGAGGTGATGGTAATCTTGCCGAAGCCGAGAGTAAGACCGCCGATACCTGCAATAAGGATTACGGAAACGGTGTAGAGGTTTCTGTTGTCCTCAAGATTTACTTCCTTGACCATCTTGAGACCTGAAACTGCGATGAAGCCGTAAAGAGCCATACATACGCCGCCCATTACACAAGCGGGAATTGAATCAACAAAAGCAACGAAGGGCTCGAAGAAGGAGATAATGATTGCACCGATTGCAGCAGCGATGATTGTGTAAACTGATGCGTTTCTTGTAAGAGCAACGCAGGCAACGGATTCGCCGTAGGTTGTGTTGGGACAGCCGCCGAAGAATGCGCCTACTATTGAGCCTACACCGTCACCGAGAAGTGTTCTGTGAAGACCGGGCTCCTCAAGAAGGTCCTTGCCGATGATGGAGGAGATGTTTTTGTGGTCAGCGATGTGCTCAGCAAATACAACGAAAGCAACGGGAAGATATGCAGCGGCAATTGTACCGATGTATGCGCCGTCGATTTCCTTGATGCCCTTTGCAGCAGTGAGGAATGTGAATTCGGGAAGAGCAAAGACGCTGATGCCTGAGAAAACGCTGAAGTCGATAAGCTTGAGAGAATCGTTGCCGAGCTTTGTGCCGATGAGGGTTAAAACTGCAGCAAAAGCATAGCCTGCAAGGATACCGATGATAAAGGGAATGAGCTTGATTGACTTTTTACCGTAGGTTGAGCAGATCATTGTGACAAAGAGTGTTACAAGACCGCAGGCAACGGCTGCATGAACGTTGATTGATGAGGGTGCGCCGTTTACAAAACACTGAAGGTCGCCGACTGCATTACCTGCAAGTGAAAGACCGATAATGGCAACTGTGGGGCCGATTACCTGCTTGGGCATAAGCTTGTTGATCCAGTTTACACCGGCAAACTTGATTGCAAGAGCAATAACAACATAAACAAGACCTGCAAAAATTGCACCGATGATAAGACCTGCGTAGCCGGCTGATGCGCTGACTGCACCTGCAAATGCGGCACTCATCGAGCCGAGGAAGGCGAAGGATGAGCCGAGGAAAACGGGGCTGCTAGCCTTTGTGAAGGCTACATAGACAAGTGTACCTACACCTGCACCGAAAAGTGCTGCCGAGGGCTGCATTCCGTTGCCGATGATGATGGGCACAACAAGAGTTGCCGCCATAATGGCAAGAAGCTGCTGAATTGCAAAAACTATCAGCTGCGGAAATTTAGGCTTGTCCTTGATGTCGTAATAAAGTTTCATGTTTTTTGTCCTTTCCTTTGTTTATTCATTAAAAATCAGTGCCACAGATGAAGTGACACTGATTTTGTTTTTACAGGTATGCCTTGACGTTGGTGTCGTAGTGGCCTGTATCCTGGAAGCCGGTTTCTGTGTTGAGTCTTTCGGCTGACCAGGCTTCGGCAATGCTTTCATAGGAGCCGTTTGCAATGTCAGCTCTCCAGAAGCCGTCCTTTGCACCGTACATACACCAGTCAGAGCTCCACATACCGTGGCCTGTTGCCTTGTATGTCCAGAGCATCCAGCTGTAGTCAAGGTTGTTCATGGTCTTGAAGCAATTCTTCCAGGTTGTTGCCTGATGGGGATAGAATTCACCTACCATAAGAGGTACGTTGGGATGAAGAATAATGGTAAGAAGAAGGAAGAATGTGAAAATGAAGTCATTGTTGTTATAGAAGTGTACCTGATAAACGATGTTGTGCCATCCCTTGAGGAATGTGGGAGGAAGAGCAAAGCCTGTCCAGATAGCTTCCATGGAGATTATGTGCTCCTCGTCAACTGCACGTACGGTATCGTAAAGGATGCCGTAAATCCATTCGTTCTTTGCACGTCTTTCGACCTCTGTGCACTGAACGTCACACATAGGCTCGTTGAGAAGGTCATACATAGCAACTGCGGGGTTGCCGTTGAATCTTGAAACAATTGCAGTCCAGAGCTCCTTGGTATACTTGCGGTACTCTTCGCCTCTTACGCTGTCCTCGTAAAGCTGTGCGCCCTGGAAGGCACGTCCGCTGTGGGGAGCATCACTCTGTGAGCCTACTGCACCGTGCATATCAAGGATAACGTAAAGCTCGCGCTCACTGCACTCTTCAACAACCCAGTCAAGGATTGAGAAGTCCCATTCGCCGTTTTCGTCAAGGATTTTTGTGCCCTTGTCGTCATAGTAGAAGTTTCTGTACCAGAAGGGAACACGTACACAGTTGAAGCCCTTTGCCTTGATGTTGTCAAGGTCCCATTCGGTAATCCAGTTTTCGTAATACTGGTCCATAAGAGCCTTTGCGCCTTCTCTGCCGAAGCGCTCTTCAAGGGTGTCGTAGATGTATTCGCCGTCATACTGCACTCCTTCGGGAATATGGTCGGGGCAGAGCCAGTCCTCACGTACAAGCCATGCACCGAGGTTTACGCCCTTGAGCTGAATATGCTCACCCTTTTTGTTGTAGAGTGTTCTGCCCTTTACAATGAGATAGTCCTCGTCTGTAAAGCCTGTAACCTCTTCAGCTGCGACGGTAGCCTCAGCAGCCATAGCCTCTTCAAGGCTTACCTCGGAAAATTCTTCAGCTGCAGCAGTGCTGTCCTGAGCAAAGGCAACGCTCGAGGTTGAGAAAACCATAAGCACACAAAGCAGTACACTTAAGGCCTTTCTTAAAGTTTTCATAAGTTTTTCCTCCTTATTGTTTATGAATTAACCCTTAAGGGCTTATTCCTTTTTAAAAGTGAAGAGTCTTGTCTTCACCTATGGCACCCATACCGTCAAGGATGTATTTGTTGCCGTCCTCGTCGCAGACGTAGCCCTTGAGCTCGCCGAAGGTGATGTGATAATTTACATCGATTACCTTGTAGGGCATACGCATAATATAGCGGTCACCTATGTCAAAGGTGATGTCCACCATACCGTAAACGTCGCGGATGCGCCACTTGTTGTACTCGATATGCTCAAAGCGTACGGGAGTGAGTCTTGAGGTTTCGCCCTCAAACCAGATGAGGTTTTCGTTATAGTCGGTCTGACAGACTGACTGATTTCTCGTAAGGTTGAAGCCGAAGAATTTCTTCTCACCGTCAATCTCTTTTCTGCCCATGGTTGTCACCCAGTCATAGTGGGCACTGTAGGGATAATAGCCTCTGTGGTCGTCGATGATGCCCGCAGAGTCCTCGTCGCATTCGTAGCGCTTACCCTGAAACTCAATATAGCCCGTTGCCTTGAAAAGGTCCTTCTGGGTGTAAAGGGGCTTATTCTCGCCGAAGGGAATGCTTACAACGCTGGGAAGAGATACTCTCTCAAGGGTGATGTCATATTTTATGTCGCCCTTTTTATCGTGGTGGGCACAGCCTAAAACATAGGCGTTTCCTCTTTCAAAATGATTGACGATTTTGATTTTCAGGTTCTTATATACACTTTCGGTTGTGTCACCGTTAAGCAGGTTGTAGCTTACACTTGCGCCCCTGTGACGCAGAGTCTTCTTCCAATATGTAACCTTTTTGGTTTTCTTGTCGTAAAAGCAGGTAAGTGCGGTCATAAACCAACCCATATCGCATACGGCAGTAAGGAAAAGTGCATCCTTGAGATTGACCTCGACTGCCTCCCACATGGTGTAGCGGAATTTGTTGTACCAGTCGGGCACATAGGGTGACTGCCCCTTAATTTTGAGAAAGTCCATTTTCTCAAATTCACTTTTAAAGGTGCCGAAAACCGCCTTTCCGTTTTCGTCGATGGCGTTTACGGGGGTGTCTACGGGAACACGTTTGTCGGAAAGTACATTTTTAAACTGCATTTTTTCTTCTCCTTTTCTGTCCCTCTCCCCGAAGAGAAGCCTCTCTTCGCCGCGTCCTTGTGACGCATATATAAAGCTATTAATATTATACAACTATATTAATAATTGTCAATTTACTTATCTTACAAAAAATAGCAGTTTTTTTTGTAACGGTAGTGCCCGTAAAAAATAAGTCTGTCAGTCCTCCTTTGGCGGCACATATTTTATGCCCACCGCTTTTTTGGTAAATTCGCTTACGTCAAAGGTGGGCTCTCTTCTTTCTCCCGGCATTTTTTTAGTTTCTGCAGCCTTGCCGTCGGAATAAGGGAAAAGCCTCCAGTTCATAAGCTGGGCATAATGGTCAGCGTAGGTTTTACCCGTCGCCTTCATATATGCTGACATGGAGTTTATACTGCGCATAACATCGGGCAGCATGCGGGAAAGCTTGCCGAATTCCTCCGCGGAAAGAAAAACATTATGAAATTCACCGTATCCGTTTTTCTTTGTGTGTGTTTCATCACAAAAGGTCTGTGCCGCAGCTGCACCTTCCCCCGTCTTTTCATCGGCGGCACAGACATCGGCATTGTTATCGGTTTCGGACATAGTATTAATATTGGTATCAGAATTAGTAATAGTAATAGTATTAGTATTGGATTTAGTATTCATATTAGTATTAGTGTTCGTATTAGTATTAGTATTGTCTGCAAATGCATCGTTTTGTATCTCATCCTCCTTTTTCGCCTTGCTCCATCGCTTTTTTGCATTTTCAGACCTTGCCTTGCAGGTCTGCTCATAGTTTCTGTGATTGGCATCAAGGAAACGCTTCATCTGATTGAATATGCAGGTCAGTGCTCTGTCGCTGAAGGAGGGCACCGTGCCGAAAATATCGTACTGATACACCGCCCATATCAGGTCACCCCTTTCGGTGGGGCTGAGCATTGCAAGATCGTCATACAGATCGTGATGTAGTATTATTGCATTTCGTTTCAAAAAAAATGCTCCTTTCATATGTAAAAATAGTTTTTTGCGGCAGTCCTGTATCGAACAAATGTTCTTTACATATATAATTCTAGATGATATTTTTACCTTTGTCAAGTCCCCCTGATTTATTGTACCAATATTGTCCCTGAAAAGGTCAAAGAAAGTCAAAAAAATTAAAAATCAAAGAAAACAAGAGAAAATCAAAGAAAACAGAAGCTTTTATAAAATTAAAAGTCATTTTTGACCTTTTTTGACCTTTGAAATTCACAAAAAACAGGCTATAATATAATCAAAGGTCAAAGATAGTCAAAATCAAACAAGGACGTGAGACAATGAATCTTTCAAATACAATCGCCGATATGATATTTCAGATGCTTGACGAAAAAAGCGAAATTGAGTTTCAGCGTAATCTTCTGGCGCAGGATTTAGGCTGCGTACCAAGTCAGATAAACTACGTGCTTTCCTCCCGCTTCACCCCCGAAAGAGGCTTCATAGTCGAAAGCAGACGAGGCGGCGGCGGATGTATCCGCATTACAAGGGTAAGCTATGACAGAGACTCTCTTTTAACCGATGTATATTCGCGCATAGGAGAGCGAATCGACAGCGACACCGCAGAGGGCTACGTTGTGAATCTGCTTTACCACAAGATAATCTCCGAAAAGGAGGCGGCACTTATAATCGCCGCAACGGGAGACTGCACACTCAGGTCTCTGCCATACGAATACCGTGATACGGTAAGAGCAATAATTTTCAAACAGATGCTTATCACGTTGATAAAATAAAAGGAGGTAACTACCATGTTATGTCAGAACTGTAAGAAAAACGAAGCAACAACCCACATCAAGCGGGTAATAAACGGCGAGGCAACGGAAAGCCACCTTTGCAGCGCCTGCGCAGAAAGCACGGGAGTCGGCGACTTCTTCGATGACTTCTCACTCAACCTTCCGGGCTTCTTCTCATCCTTCTTCGGAGACAGCGTTTTCTCCCTGGGTGAAAGAAAGCTGGACAGATGCGAAAAGTGCGGCTGCCTTTTCGACGACATTATCAAAACCGGTAAGGTAGGCTGTGCCGACTGCTACGAGAAATTCTACTCAAAGCTTCAGCCCTCAATCCAGAGAATCCACGGAAAAGCTGCCCATCAGGGTAAAATCCCCGAAATGCACGGCGTAAAGGTAACTGCCAAAAACAAAACGGCAGAAGAAAAAATTGCCGACCTGCAAAAGGATATGCAGAAGGCAATTGAAGAGCAGAATTTTGAAAAAGCGGCAATCATCCGCGACGAAATCAAAAAGCTGAAGGAGGAGAAATAAGATGAGCTGGTACAACAGACTCGGTGAACACGGCGACATTGTTTTAAGTACAAGAGTACGCCTTGCAAGAAACCTTGAGGACTTCCCCTTCCCCGTAAGACTCGACAGGGAAGGAAAAAAACAGGTCTGCGAATGTGTAAAAGACGCACTTTCGGATTATACTGAAATAAAGCTCAGCTATACCGATATGCAGGAGCTTTCCCCAAACGATGCCGTCAGCCTTGCAGAAAAGCACCTCATCAGCCCCGATTTCGCCTACGATACCACCGGCAGAGGCCTGTTTATGAGCGAGGATGAGGAAATCAGCATTATGCTTTGCGAAGAGGACCACATCAGAATCCAGGTCATTCTTCCCGGACTCAGCCACAAGGAGGCCTACGAAAAGGCAGATAAAATCGACAGAGTCATCGAAAGCAAGCTCAACTATGCCTTCAGTGAAAATCTCGGCTTCCTTACACAGTGTCCCACAAACCTCGGCACAGGTATGAGAGCATCGGTTATACTCCACCTCCCTGCCCTTGTGCGCAAAAATGCCATCAGAAGACTTGCCGCCACCGTTGCAAAGCTCGGTCTGACCTTAAGAGGCTCATACAGTGAGGGCGTTGAGGCGGCAGGTGATATATTCCAGCTGAGCAATCAGGTTACCCTCGGAATAAGTGAGGAGGCTGCTTTGCAGAATCTCAGCTCAATTGCTTTGCAGATTATCGACCAGGAAAAGCAGGCAAGAGCCTCTCTTCTTTCCGACAGCGAATTCATAGACAGAATTTACCGTGCAAAGGGTGTACTTCAGAGTGCATACAAGCTTACCTCACGTGAGCTTATCAACTTTGCATCCCTTGTTCTTCTCGGCGCAGAGGAAAAAATCATCGAGGCTCCAATGGAAAAGCTCCTTTGCTCGATGATTACCCTGCTTCCCGCCACAATGAAAAAGTCCGAGGGCGAAAACCTTTCACACGATGAAAGGGATATCCTCAGGGCAAAGAAAATAAGGGAAATAATTTCTTGATTTATGACTAAAGGGGAGCCTCTCAGGTTCCCCCTTTTTTAATGTTGAATGAGGTGATATTATGTATAAATTCACAGGCTTTACCGAAAAAGCCAACAGAGCCCTTAACCGGGCAATCGAAATCGCCGAGGACATAGGCCACACCTATATCGGCTCAGAGCATCTTCTGTCGGCACTGCTTTACGAGGAGTCGGGCAGTATACACAACTCCTTCGTTTCAAGAGGCGTTACCGCTCAGAGCGTACAAAGCGCCGTAAAAAAATCTATCGGCATCGGCATACCTACGGTGCTTACCCCCGCAGATTTTACCCCCAGAGCAAAAAACATCATTGAGCTTTCCATCTCCTTTGCCGCATCGGAGAATTCCGGTTACGTCGGTACAGAGCACCTTTTCAGGGCGCTTCTGAGTCAGGATGACTCCTCAGCCGGCGAGCTTCTCAGGTCAATGGGAGTTTCCGTACCCTTACTGCTTGATGAAATAAGCTCAGGCGGCAAATCATCATCCTCACGCACCTCCGTGACAGGCAAAAGGTCAGCATCGGGCAAATCCTCCACGCCCTCGCTTGACAAATACGGTCAGGACCTTACCGCAAAGGCTCAGCGCAACGCCATCGACCCCGTCATCGGCAGAGAAAAGGAAATCGAAAGGGTCATACAGATTCTCTCACGAAGAACAAAAAACAACCCCTGCCTTATCGGTGAGCCCGGTGTGGGCAAAACTGCCATCGCTGAAGGTCTGGCTCTGAAAATCGTGTCCGGTGATGTGCCCGAGCTTTTAAAAGACAAGCGCCTTGTAACCCTTGACCTTACGGGTATGGTTGCCGGCACAAAGTACCGCGGCGACTTTGAGGAAAGGATAAAGGGCTGCATTGACGAGGTTATCAGGGCAAAGGATGTAATCCTCTTCATCGACGAGGTGCACAACCTCATCGGCACAGGCTCAGCCGAGGGTGCCGTTGATGCGGCAAACATTCTCAAGCCTACCCTTGCACGCGGCGAGCTTCAGCTGATCGGTGCAACCACCCTCAACGAATACCGCAAGCACATCGAAAAGGACTCTGCCCTTGAAAGGCGCTTTCAGCCTATCAAGGTCGGCGAGCCCACCGAGCAGGAGGCTGTCGAAATTCTCCGCGGACTGCGTGACAAATACGAGGCTCATCATAAGGTGAAAATCACCGATGAGGCAATCAATGCGGCAGTCAGACTCTCCTCACGGTACATCAGCGACCGTTACCTCCCCGACAAGGCAATCGACCTGATTGATGAGGCTGCCTCTAAGGTGAGACTCAGAAGCTACACCGTCCCCGATGAAATCAAGGAGCTTGAAAACAGACTTTCCGAGCTTACAAAAGAAAAAAGCGCCGCCGTCGACGCTCAGGATTTCGAGGGTGCCGCCTCTCTCAGAGACAAGGAAAAGGAGCTTATGAGCGAAATCACCGTCTCACGCGCCCGCTGGAAGGAAGAAAACACCAGAGAAAAAGGCAGTGTTACTGCCGCGGAAATCGGTGAAATAATTTCCGGCTGGACAGGAATCCCCGTAACGGAAATCAGCAAGGAGGAAAGCGAGCGTCTTCTTAAAATGGAAGAGCTTCTGCACCGCCGCATTGTCGGACAGGACAAAGCCGTAAGTGCCGTTGCACGTGCTCTCAGGCGCACGAGAAGCGGTCTCAAGGACCCGAAAAGACCTATGGGCTCATTTATCTTCCTGGGACCTACGGGTGTAGGCAAGACCGAGCTTTGCAAGGCTCTCGGTCAGGCCGTTTTCGGCTCGGAGGATGCAGTAATACGCTTTGATATGAGCGAATTCATGGAAAAGCACAACGCCTCAAGGCTTGTCGGCTCGCCTCCCGGCTATGTAGGCTACGAGGAAGGCGGTCAGCTGACCGAAAAGGTAAGGCGCAAGCCCTACAGTGTAATTCTTTTTGACGAAATCGAAAAGGCGCATCCCGACGTATTCAACATGCTTCTGCAGATTCTCGACGACGGCATTCTCACCGATTCCCAGGGCAGAAGAGTTGACTTCAAAAACACCGTAATCATTATGACCTCAAACCTCGGTGCAAAGCTCATCGCAGGCGAAGGCAAGTCAATCGGCTTCGGCTCACAGAAGGACGGCAGTGACCTTGCAATCGAGCAGGCCGTAATGGGCGAGGTCAAAAAGGCATTCCGTCCCGAATTTATAAACAGAGTTGACGAAATCATCGTATTCAAGCAGCTCAAGCAAGAAGAAATAAAGCTCATCGCCCGCAAGCTACTCGACTCACTTTCCGAAAGGCTGGGCACTCAGGGTGTCTCACTCAGCTTTACCGACAGCGTTGCAGAGCTTGTTGCAGAAAAGGGCTTCGACCCCGTTTACGGAGCCCGTCCCATCAAAAGAGAAATACGCAAGCGCGTAGAAGACTATCTTTCGGAAAAGCTTCTTGACGGAAGCATGGAAAAGGGCAAAGAATACATCTGCGACACCGACAAGGATGAAATAGTCATTGTCGCCGCCTGAAAGAAATACCCGACTATGCGGACAGGCACAATGCGCATGCATTGTCACAGACAAGAAAAAACCGGTTTCACCTTCACGAAACCGGTTTTTTTCTTGTCTGTGCCGCCGGCTTCCCGCAGGAAGCCGGCGGGCCTGTCCGCAGGACCGCCGCCCCTTAAAGCGGGGTCACTCAACTGAAAATGTAAGCGGCTCTTTCGTGGCAGGATGAAGGAAACTGAGCCTGACCGAGCGCAGTGCAATGTCGCCCTCACCCTTTCCGCCGTAGCGTCGGTCACCCTCAAGCGGGTAGCCTCTTGAGGCAAACTGTACCCTCACCTGATGAGTCCTGCCGGTAATAAGACGCACCCGGACAAGGCTTCTTCCGCCGCCCTTGCTGATGCACTCATATTCAAGCAGAGCCTTTTTGACTCCCCTTCTCTCCCTTTTTACAACGAAGGCCTTGTTTTTGTTACGGTCAAAAAAGAGAAGGTCCTCAAGAATGCCTTTGTCCTCTTCTATTTCACCGCAAAGGGTGGCAAGGTACTCTTTTTCCATTGTCCTGTCGCTCACCTGACGGGAAAGCTCTGCTGCCGCAGCCGAATTACGGGCAAAAACCATCACACCGCCGACGCCCTTGTCAAGTCGGTGCACGGGAAAGATTTCGCCTTTTGTCATATCAGCAAGGATGCTTACGGCATTTTCTCTGCCCTTTGAGTCGGACTGGGAAAGAAGCTCGGGGGGCTTTATTGCAACAACGATGTCCTTGTCTTCGTAAATAATTTTCATGGCTTTCTCCAAAAAAGCAGCATCCCTTAGGATACTGCTTTTGATTATGTGCTTATTTTGCGTAGTCGGTTGCCCTTGTCTCACGGATCATGTTTACCTTGATCTGACCGGGATATTCAAGCTCCTGCTCGATCTTTTCAACAATGTTGTGAGCGAGAAGCACCATCTCTTCGTCGCTTACAAGCTCAGGCTTGACGATGATTCTTACCTCACGGCCGGCCTGAATTGCAAAGGCATTGTCAACGCCCTTGAAGGACTTGGAAAGCTGCTCAAGAGTTTCAAGACGCTTGATGTAATTCTGAAGATTTTCTCTTCTTGCACCGGGTCTTGCAGCGGAAATAGCATCGGCTGCCTGAACGAGACAAGCGATAATGCTCTTGGGCTCAACATCACCGTGGTGAGCGTGGATAGCATTGATAACGATGTCGTTTTCCTTGTATTTCTTGGCATACTCAACACCAAGCTCAATATGTGAGCCTTCCTGCTGATGGTCAACTGCCTTACCGATATCGTGAAGAAGACCTGCTCTTTTTGCAAGCTTCACGTCAACACCGAGCTCTGCAGCCATAAGACCTGCAATATAGGAAACCTCAAGGGCATGATTGAGAACGTTCTGTCCGTAGCTGGTACGGTATTTAAGGCGGCCGATAAGCTTGACAAGCTCGGGATGAATGCCGTTGACGCCTGCGTCAATAACAGCTCTTTCACCTGTCTGCTTGATAGTCTGATCAACCTCGCGCTTCGACTTTTCGTGAAGCTTTTCAATAAGTGCGGGATGGATACGTCCGTCAGCAATAAGTCTTTCAAGTGTAAGTCTTGCAACCTCACGGCGTACGGGATCAAAGCTTGAAAGAGTGATTGCTTCCGGTGTGTCATCAATAATGAGGTCAACACCTGTGATTGTTTCGAGGGTTCTGATGTTACGACCCTCACGGCCGATGATACGACCCTTCATTTCATCGTTGGGAAGAGCAACAACGGAAACCGTTGCTTCCGATGCATGGTCAGCGGCGCAGCGCTGAATTGCAGTTGCAATAATTTCTCTTGCAAGATTATCGGATTCCTCGCGGATCATCTGCTCGTATTCCATAACCTTGACTGCCTTTTCTCTTTTGAGTGTTTCCTCAAGTGTGGCAATAAGATCAATCTTTGCCTGCTCTTTTGTATAGCCCGATATTTTTTCAAGCATTTCTAACTGACTTCTTTTGATGCTTTCTGCTTCGGAAAGCTGGCTTTCTGCCTGCTTGACTTTTTCTTCAAGCGCTTCTTCCTTCTTTTCAAGGTTGTCAATCTTTTTGTCAAGACTTTCTTCCTTCTGGATAAGTCTCTTTTCCTGACGCTGAACCTCGTTTCTTCTCTCGCGGATTTCACGCTCGGATTCACTTCTGAACTTGTGAATTTCGTCCTTTGCTTCAAGAATTGCTTCCTTTTTCTTTGTTTCAGCCTCGCTTACGGCATTGTTGACAATTCTTGCAGCCTCGTCATTTGCTGAGCCTATGAGTGCTTCGGCAGTTCTTTTTCTGTGAGCCTGACCGAGTATAAAGCCGAGGACTCCGAAAACTGCAGCACATACGGCAGCAACGATAATTGTAATTGTGATTCCTTCCAAAGTAGCAGCACCTCCTTTTTTTGAAATTCGGCTCTGCCGCTTGTATATAACGGCGTACGCCTTGTTGTTAGCTGTGGTTTACGCACGGATACTCCGCCGTAAAGCCCTTTCATCAAAAGAATTACAGTAATACTTACTCGAACGAAAGTGTATGTGTATACACTATCTTGAATATTTTAAATCATATTACACAATATGTCAAGTAAAAACGGACGGGTTTTTAATTATTATTCATATTTTTTTGCGTAAAGCGCCCTTCGGAAAATATATATTAAGAATAATTAAATATGATTTTTAATTAATTATTAATTGACAATATAAAACCGCCGTGATACTATGCATATGCAGTCCATTATTATTCACAAGGAGAAACAAATTTATGAAAAAGACAGTATCGGTTTTACTTGCAGCCATAATCTCCATTTTACTTTTATGCCCCCTTACGGCAAGTGCAGCCGTAAGCATCTCCTCAGGCAAGGATGCCCTCCTCGCCCAATGGGAAACGGGAAGCAGCCACGGCATCTCCTATAAGGCATTTTCCCCCGACAGAGCAGATGACGGCAGAAAATACCCCCTTGTTGTGCTTCTTCACGGAAAATACAGCGGCTCATCAAACGGCGAGCAGGTCAGCGAAACGGATTTTTACCGTTGGTCAAGCGCTGAGTTCCAGGCGAGATTCAGCGAAAGCGGCGGTGCCTA
This sequence comes from Oscillospiraceae bacterium, assembly GCA_015066015.1. GTDB lineage: Bacteria > Bacillota > Clostridia > Oscillospirales > Acutalibacteraceae > UBA6857. The sequence continues at coordinate 78,025 of SVPE01000001.1, read as the reverse complement.
CATACTTATGCCCCGTTGTCCCGGCGGTGACTCAAGCTCCTGGAGCGCAGAAGGTCACCACTCCGACCTCAAAAAGCTTATAGACAGCTTCATAAATGAACACGCCGACTCAATCGATACCGGACGCATATACCTCGGCGGTTGGAGTAAGGGCGGTGCCGGCACAGTAAAAATGGCAGTAAGCTATCCCGGATTTTTTGCCGCACTGATTGTAATTGCTCCTCACTACACAGTCAACGAGAATCATCTCCGCGCACTGAGTGATACACCCATATGGCTCGTCGCCTGTAAGGATGACATCACGGCTACCTACGGCACAATGTCAAAGGCATTCTGGAACACTCTCAGAGATACGAGCAATGTACCCTCTAGCTGCCGCTTCACGACCTTTGAAAAGTACAACTATTATGACTCTTCAAGCCACTATGTCCACCACGCTGTCGGCTATGACCTTCTCGACCAGCCTTCGGACTGCGGCATGTACACACAGAACGCCAAGGGTCAGTCCGTCAGCATCGGCGAAGACTCAACAATGATTTCCTGGCTTTCCTCATTCCGTCTCGGCCAGGCAGAAAAAGAGGAGGTTTGCCGTTGCGACTGTCACAGCAGCAAGGGCTTCAACAAGTTCCTGTGGAGCATCAAGTGCTTTTTCTGGCGCATTTTCAGTCCCTCTAAAAAAATATGCGCCTGCGGTGACGCTCACTGGTAAGGCACATAAAAATTTCCTTTTTATGTTTTAGGTTATTTTTAAGTTAGGGTTTTAGAATCTAATTGTGCGATGGGAATTGATATATGTTTTTTTCCGATTTTTCATGTATCATCCCTCCTTCCCACCGCACCCCCTCTCCTTTCAAATATGTGTAAAGCTCCCGGGTAATTGTCAGGTTACCCGGGGACTTTATGTTTTATGGGCAGGCAATTGTTAATTAACGGGCGACCGGCGGGGAGGCGGACGCGCCGCAGGCGCGTCACACACAGAAAAACCGCTTCCCCGACCACGGAAGCGGTTTTTCTGTGTGCCTTTGGCTTTCCCGAAAGGAAAGCCAAAGCGCCTCCCCGCACCGAACACCCCAAACTACCCGTAAATCTGTTTGAACATTCCCCAAAGACACAAAAAAAGCCGGAGTAACGGTTACCCGTACCCCGACATTTATAATCAACGATTTGTCTATATCTCAAAACCAACTCCGCTAAGACTCACTTTCAGCAAAGCATTAACTCCCCCCCGACCGCAATTCTGCATTCAAAGGCCACCGTTACTGTCTGCTGACTGCTTTAAATCAGCCCTCGGGGATCGGATCGGAAAGCTTGACAAAGTCTATCTTTTCCATCTTTGTTCTCGGAAGCAGATCCATTATCTCATACTTTCTGGGCACTGCGATTGATTCGAGGTTTGCCTCACAGAATGCCTTAAGGTCAGCAATAACCTTTTCCTTGTCGGCATCCTTGTCCTTGAGGGAAACAACAAGCTTTACGAGGGGCTTGCAGTCGTCTGTGTAGCCCTGAACTGCACAGACCTCGTTTATGTAACCGAGGGTATCAACCTTTTCTTCAATGGTTGCAGGATAGATGTTGTATCCCGAAATGATGATGATTCTCTTCTTTCTGCCTGAAAAATATACAAATCCGTCATCATCCATATAACCCATATCGCCTGTGCGGATCCAGTCTGTGCCGTTTTCATCGGTATAAATACCGCTTTCCTGGATAACATCGTCGGGAAGATAGCCGTTCATTATGCTGTCACCCGTAACACAGATTTCGCCGACCTCACCTGTGGGAAGTCTGTTGCCGTCGTCGTCCCAGATTTCAACAGTCAGACCGTAAAGAGGGAAGCCCGTTGAGTCCTTGCGGTAAGGACCTGACGCACCGTTTGAGGTAACAACACCGCAAACCTCTGTAAGTCCGTAGCCTCGGCACATTCTGGCCTTGGCGCCGTGCTTTATCATTATTGAGTCAAAGGCATCAACAAAGGCCTTGCTTACGATATCTGAGCCTGCAAAAACCATTTCGAGATTTTTGAGACCCTCGTTTTCAAAGTTGTCCTCCTGCATCATTTTCTGGAACATTCTGGGGACACCGATGAATTCGTTTATCTTGTATCTGCGGATAATTTCGTTTATCTGACGGGCATCGAATTTTGGGCAAAGGAAAGGTTTATAAGCGTTACATATACCGTAGTGGATAACACCTGCAAGACCGTATGCGTGGAAGCAGGGAATTGCGCTGATTGCGTGACAGTTTACATAATCGTGAGGAATATCCAGAAGGTAGAATTTATATGCAAGGCTGTTGAAGGCGTAGCTTGAAAGGCGGATTGTCTTGCTCTTGCCCGTAGTGCCGCCGCCGTGCATATAGAAGGCGTCCTGCTTACCCATTTCTTTTACGGTTTCTGACTTGGGAAGCTCCATAGCGAGGATGTCCTTATAGCGTGTGATTGTAGAAAGCTCGGGCACCTTGGCATTCTGCATTTCGTTATACATTGCATACTTGAGAGCAACGCCGTCACAGAAGTCCGATACTGAGCCGACAACTGTGGGATATTTTGCAAGCACGCCCGCGAAGGGACCTGCAAGAAGATCAAGAGTGAGTATACCCTTACTTTTTGTATGAGCCATAATACCCTCGAGTGCATTGGGAGGTGTCATGGGGTGCACATAGTTTGCAATTATTCCGAGCTTATTGAGGGCATAAAGAGCTACAACCGCGTGTCCGCAGGTGGGAAGAAATACGGTGTAAACATCACCCTTTTTAAGACCGATTGAGCTGAGATAATCCGCAAATTTCTCAACATCGGAAAGAAGACGGGGCATTCTTACTGCTGACTCCTGATCTGCAACGGGAATCATAAAAGCGATATAGTCGTCGCCAAGGTCTTTTCTTATTCTGTTGTAGCACTCGTGAAGGTACTCGTAGCAGGACTGACTTCCGGGAGCTTCAAGATACTGCTCAGGATGCGGACCGTAATCTGCTACTGTCATTTTAATAGCCATTGTTCTTTACCTACCTGTTAATATTCTCAGTAAGAATTGTGACAACTAATCACAATTCCTTTAAACCGTCATTATTATATATCAAAAGAATACCGAAGTCAATTTACAATTTGTGATTATTTGTAACAAATTTAACTGTTCATTTAAGTATGTACACAAAAAAGATGAATTTTTTCAAATTATTGACGAAAGTAAAACAAAGGTATATAATATCACCAACACAATCAAGCTCTTAAAGAGGTGAAAATCAATGTCAAAGGAAAGAAGAAAGCAAATAAACAAAAAAGAGAAAACCAAAAAGCTCATTCCCCTTATTGCCGCACTTGTTGCCGTGGTAATAATAGCCGGCACCGTTGCAGCCACATGTCTTCACAAGTGTGACGACTGCTCTGAGCTTATTTTCGGCAAGGGCTATTACAAGGAAAACGGCAGTCAGGGTGTGCTGTCCTCTGTTTTCGGCTCATTTTTCGGCGACACAGAAAACATCCCCATTGAAACGGTAGACGGTGTCATCATCTGCCGCGAATGCGCAAAGGAAAACACCTCGGTTAAATCCGAGCTCAGAAGCGTAGACGAGTTTAAGCGATAAGGCTCTGACTCGCAGCGCCTGATACAGAATAAGCAAAGGGTTTCTTCGGATACGACGTCCAAAGAAACCCTCTTTTAATGTTATATTATGCCTCGGCTATCCGCCTCGGCAGAATTATAATCAACATTTTAACCTCCGCCACAAAACCAACTTCGCGGAGTTTCGCTTTCAGCAGAGCATTAACCCACCCGCAACCGCAATTCTGCATTCAAAAAACTTGCCCGCAATTGTGAATTGTGCATTGTGAATTACAAAATCACCTCTTCACATCTGCCTCATAAATTCCGATGCACTCTCTGCCTCTGATGTTGTCGGAAACGTTTCTGGCGTTGAAGTAAAGTCTCAGCTTGCCCTCATAACAGGTAAGACAGCAGGCGTATACATACTGTGCCATCCAGTTGTTGTCACCGCATTTCTGAGGCACGAGGAAATCCTTTACAAACTCAAAATTAACTCCGTCATCGGACCTGAGAAGCATAATTGCCGAGTGGCTTTTTCCGTCCTTCTCGTAAATTCCGTTCTGAAGACCGATATAGCAGTCGCTGAGCTTGTAAATTTTGAGACAGCCAGAGCAAAGGTTGAGCCTTGCATCGTTTTTGTCGGGCTTTATGACGGGAGCATTTCTTGCGGTGTAGCCGTCACGGATTCTTCTGCTTTCGGCAAAGCTTACATAGGTAGGCTCACTGAAGCCGCAGTCCCTGATGAAGGTCAGACCGCAGGAATAATAAAGGCGCCACATATCGCCGTTTTTTATAAGGAAGGGATTTGAAAGCGCATAGCCTCTTCCCGCCTTTTCGTATTCACGGCTGTAGCCGAGAGCAAGACGGGGCTCAGTCCAGCTTACAAGGTCTTCACTTTCCGTAACATAGATTTCGCTCTCCCACTTTACACCGATAAGAGAAAGGGCGTTGAGAATAACCGGTCTTGTTCTTTCGAAAAAGACGTAGTATTTTCCGTCAATGTAATTTACGTTGGGGCGCATGGCGCGTGAAGCGATTTTCTGCACCTTTTTAAAGGAGATGCCGTCACTGCTTTCGTAGTGATAGATGCCGAAGAATGTATGGCAGAAAAGATTCCACTTGCCGTTGTGGCTTTCTGCAGGAGTAAGCACGCTCGGGTCAGCAATTACGAGGCTCGGCATAGGATTACGGATTACGGGATTACCCTCGTAGAGGCTGAAGGATGCGTTTTCTATATCTTTGAAGCAAAGGTCTTTCATTTTGTACCCACCTTTTTGTTTTTTCATATATTATCACAACGTCTGAGTTTTTTCAACGGTAAGCAGAGTTTTTATATCGGAAGAGCTGAAAAGTTATTTGTGTTTTTTGCATTTTTATTATTTATTTTTGTGATTTTTTATGATAGAATAATATAGGTATAAAATCAGCAAGAGGTGATGAACATCAGAAACAAATCAACTTCCGCAGTTTTAAGCGTTGTTTTTCTGCTGAATTTTATTCTTTTTGCCGTCAAGCTGTATGTGGGACTTTCCTCAAACAGTATAAGCATCTATTCTGACGGTATAAACAATCTCTTTGACGGAATTTCGGCAGTAACGGGTCTTGTGTGCTTTTTCCTGCTTTCGGGCTGCAGAGATTTGTCCCTTAACCCGCGCAGCGAAAAAACAGAGCAGCTTTTTTCCTTTGTGCTTTCCGCCGTTATAGTGTTTACGGGCGGCGTATTCTTTTTCAACAGTCTGGAAAGGCTTATGTACCCTGCTCCCGTATGGTTTACGGCAAGCTATTTTTACATAATCGCCGCAACGGCTGCAGTGAAGCTTCTGCTGTTTTTCTTTCTCAGAAGCAAAAGCAGAAAAAACGGCGGCAGTATGCTCAGGGTAATGTCCCTTGACAGTCTTCTGGACTTTTTTATCACCGCGGTCACCTTTGTAACCCTTCTCGTCTCACAAAGAGGCGGAGCTTCCTTTGACGCTTATGCAGGACTTGTTATAAGTGTGCTGATACTGATATCGGGAGTGGGCAGCTTCAGAAAAAGCATAAAAGCAGTTGTCGGCATCCCGCCGAAAAGGATAAGACAAAAGGCAGAGGAAATTTTGTCGGAATACGGAATAACCGCCCCGTCAGAGCTTGAGTTTTCGTTTTCTTCAGAAGAAAGCGTCAATTTAAAAACATCGGCAGCAATCAGTGATGAAAGTCTGTCGGAAATCAAAAAAAGGCTGAAGGAAGAAACGGGCATAAGCCTGTATCTTCTGAAATAAGGAGGAATTCATAATGAACACAAAAACAGAAGAAAAAAAGACTGCTGCTAAAAAAAGCAGAGGTAAAACCGCAGCCAAGGTTATAGGCATTATAGTGATTGTAATTGTTCTTCTTGCAGGTCTTACTGCAGTGATGAACCTTGTCAGCACCAATGCGAATATCAGAAAGGCTGAAGGCTACGAAAAGGTGGTTTATGAAAATCAGCTTGTTCCCGAAAAGGACGCAAACGGCTATTTCACCTTTGTCACCGACGATAATCTCAGAGTGATGCAGCTTACCGACGTACATATCGGCGGCGGCTTTATGTCCTCAAAAAAGGACTCCCTTGCAATGAATGCCGTTGCTGCAATGATTACGGCTGAAAAACCCGACCTTGTTATTGTAACAGGTGACGTTTCCTACCCCGTGCCCTTCCAGGCAGGCACCTTCAACAACCTTTCCTCAGCAAGAATTTTTGCCGCACTGATGGAAAGCCTTGGCGTTTACTGGACTGTAGGCTACGGCAACCACGACACAGAGGCATACAGCTACTACGGAAGAGATGATCTTTCCGCACTTTACGGCGGCGAGGATTATGAATACTGCATTTTCCAATCAGGTCCCGAAGAGGTTGACGGCTACGGCAACCAGGTTATCAATGTAAAAAACAGTGAGGGTATTATCACCCAGTCACTTTTCGTGTTTGACAGCCATTCATATGTTGACGGCGATGTTCTCGGCCTTATGTGGAAGTACGACAACATCCACGAAAATCAGGTTCAGTGGTATAAAGATACCGTAAAGGCTCTCAACGAACAGAACAACGAAGCTCTCGGAAAGCTCGGCAAGGCTGAGAGTTCCGATATCAAGTCAGCAGCCTTCTTCCACATTCCCCTGACAGAGCAGAAGGACGCCTGGTATGAATATGCCGAAAACGGCTTCAAGGACAGCGACGGCGTAAAGCTTCATTACGGTGCAGCCGGTGAAGGCGGCAAGGTTGTTTACTGCGGCATCGGTGATGACGGTCTCTTCGAGGCTATGCTTGAAACAGGCTCTACAAAGGCGGTTTTCAGCGGTCACGACCACTACAACAATTTTTCAATCGAGTATAAGGGAATCAGACTTACCTACGGCATGAGTGTTGACTACCTTGCATATCCCGGCATATACAAAAAAGGCTCACAGCGCGGCTGCACCATGATTGAGTTCACCCCCGACGGAAGCTTCAGCTGCAGCGCGGAAAGCTACTATCAGGACAAGTATACGGGCATTTACGAAAAAGAAGATGTCACAATGCAGGAAATCTCCAATCTCCCCTTTGAGGAAATCAACAGAGAAAGCTGAGCGGACGTAAAACTATGACCATACGCAAAATGATTTCAAGGGGTATCTCTGCCCTTGCAGGTAATGCAGGATTCGGCATATTTCCCGGTGCCGCCGCAGTTGATTTCGGTGAGATAGTCATTGACGGTGTCCCCGAAAAGCCCGACGGTGCAACAAGGATAATGAGCTTTAATTTAAGGTGTGCCAACGACCCTGAAGGAAGCATCAGAAACCGCTCAAAAATAGTAAAGGCTATCATTGACGCCTATGCTCCCGATTCCTTCGGAGTCCAGGAGGCAAATCCCATGTGGCTTGCACGCCTTGACCCTGCCTTTTCCGACAGATATGAAAGAGTCGGGCAGCCGAGAGACAAAACCGGCATTTTCAGTGAATACAGCGCGGTTTTTTACCTCAGAGACAAGTTCAATCTCCTTAGTGAGGGTACAATCTGGCTTTCCGAAACTCCCGAGGTCAGGTATACAAAAAGCTTTGACAGTGCCTGCTACAGAGTTGCAACCTGGGCAGTGCTGGAAAACAGGGAGACGGGCAGAAAATATACCCACATCAACACTCACCTTGACCACATACTTGAAAAAACCAGAGTCGGTCAGACAAAGGTGCTTATCGAAAAATTCAAAGAGCTTGAAAAAGACGGTACGGTTATCTGCACAGGCGACTTCAACACCTATACAGACGGCGAGGTTTATGCCGAAATGTGCAAGGCCGCCGACGATGTAAAGCTTACGGCAACAAACACTGACAGCGGTATCACCTTCCACGACTACGGCAGAATCAAGGACGGCTCAAGTCCCATTGACTTTATTTTCACCACAAAGGGCGTCAGAGCCGAAACCTACAAAATCATCAGAAACACGGCAAAAAACATGTATCCCTCAGACCACTACCCCATTACCGCCGACCTGATTTTGTAAAATAACAGAAAAGAGGTAATACGGATAAAGTCTCCGTGTTACCTCTTTTTTATGCACTTACGCTTCCTGCGGTCAGTAAGCGTTTTTTCGGGATATTTTCAGAAGCTTCACCCGAAATTACCTGCTCATATTTTAAAAATAATTTCCCCTTTATCTGCCTTCCTTCAGATTCAGTATTCATCACTGTAATATGCCGTAGGCACATCCTCTTCGCTTTCATACTCGCTTGTGAGCTCATTTTCAGCCACTGTCTCACTGCAAAGGAAGCTGCCGTCAAGCCAGCCGTAGCTTTTCTTTTCACCGCAGTAAACATAAAGCCAGTTTGTATTTGCAAGGCTTCCGCCGAAAATCTGTACCTGTGTAAGGTCAGTGAGATTATAAAGCGGAGAATATCCGTTTCCCGGACCCTTGCGCAATGCAAGTCCGCTTCCCGAAAAGACATAGGCAGTTGTCATCGGGTAGTTTATATCAGGCACCACAACGGTTTCCCCGTGACTGAAGGAGGACTCGGGCGCAGCAGTGGTTTTCTCCTCAAAGGTGCGGCTGAAGCCCGAAAAAACAGAGGTTACTCCGAAATGGTCGGCAACACCCACCGTTGCAACTGCAAGCCCGCATAACAGAAAAAGCAGTAAAAATACCCTCGACAGCTGCCTTTTCTTTTTCTGCGTCGGTTGAGGCGGTGCTTCCTCTTCGGAATTTTCCCCGCTGCCGAATATTCCTCTTTCATTCTGCAGGTCGTAATCGTTGACCTCCGCGCCGAAAACAGACCTTATCTCTCCCGGTGTTTTCCTTTGCAAAAGTTCTTTTTCCGTCTGTACCGCCTCGTCAGTTACTCTGTCGGCGGTTCTTTTTATTTTCGGGAATGCCTCCGACGGACTTATCGGTATTGTTCCGCAATTCGGGCAGAAATTTTCCTTTCCGCTTAATATGTAGTTACAGTTCCGGCAAAGCATAATTAAAACTCCTTTGATAGTATTTTCCGAGCCAATCGGTAATTGCATCAGTGAGTTTATCATCCTCTTGAGGAAAACTTTGTCACAAAGCGTAGGGAAAAAAATAAATGTTACTCTTAAAAAAAGACAAAAACAGCCGCAGAAGCATTCCGCAGCTGTAATTTACAAAAGTCCCCTGTTATCCCATTTTTGCAATTTTTCTGACCCTGTCAACCATACTTCTGACCAGAGGGAATGCAACAACGGAAAGCATCAGACCCTTGATGGCATTGAGGGCTGTCGCCGATGCAACCGCAGTCCAGAGTCCCGCATCGTCAATAACAATCCCCAGGAAATGCTTAAAGAACAAGGGCGCGATAAAATAGTTTGCACCGATACCCAGCACAACAATTGTTATAAGCCCCGTAAAGGCTGCCGTAAGTATGGTTTTTGTATCCTTCATTTCATCCTTATGCTTTCTTAAAACAAAGGAAAAGGGTACAACATAGGCACAGCCTACAATGAAATTCATAAGATTACCGAAGCCCATCTGTGTGCCGATACCCTTTGTGATAAGCTCAAGCACATTTTTAACAAGCTCTACCACTACAGCATAAAACGGACCGAAAACAACACCTGCAAAAAGCGCGGGAATATCGCTGAAATCCATTTTAAGATGTCCCATAGCAGGAGGAGTTACGGGAAACTCCAGAAGAAAAAGTACAAAGCTCATTGCCGAAAGCATTGCACAGGCGGCAACCCTTATAAGGTAACTGATTAAATTTTTTCTTGATTTCTGATTCATTGAAAGTATCCTTCTTTCACAATTATTGGAATAACTTCAAGAAAAAGCCTTGGTACAATAAATATACCAAGGCGTAAATACAAATTATGTATTCTTCTTTCATCCGGACTGTACCGTCGGCTCCGGGATCGCACCGGATCTGCAGCTGCTCGCGGGCTAAGGCTTACGCCCATTACCGCCGGTGAGGAATTTCACCTCGCCCTGAAGATTATTTCTGTAGATATCATATCACCGCATTACCGTTTTGTCAACGGAAGATTACACAAAGTGATTTGTTATATTTTTACAAAGTTAAACTCTTGTTTCAAGCACGGTAACCTCACCGAGAATTTCGAACTCGCCGAAGCCGGCAGGAACAAAGAGGCTGTCACCCTTGTAAAGAGTCACACAGCTGTCACCGTGCATGACAACGCCGTTACCCTCAAGTGCCACAAGAGAAACAAAGGACTCCTTGCCTGCAGAAAGAACTGCCTTTTCCTCTACGTCGAGACGTTTTACGGTAAACAGGTCACAGGAGGTAAGCAGAGTTTCGCTGTAGCCGTCCTTCTTTTCGGTTTCGCCCTGAGGCTTACCGCTTGCATCTATAGCCTTTGTACTTGTAACGTCGAGAGCCTTTTCAATGTGAAGCTCCCTGGGTTTACCGTTCTGAAGTCTGCCGTAGTCGTAAACACGGTAGGTGGTGTTGGAATTCTGCTGTACCTCTGCGAGTAAAATACCCTTGCAGATTGCATGGAGAGTACCCGCCTCGATAAAGAAGATATCGCCCTTTTTGACCTTTACTCTGTTTACATATTCAAGCAGAGTATTTTCCTCAATGCTCTTACGGAAGGTTTCCCTGTCGGTATCCTGACTGAAGCCGTAAATTATTTCGGCATCGTCGTCACAGTCAACAATGTACCATGCCTCGGTTTTACCGAATTCGCCCTCGACTCTCATAGCATACTCATCGTCGGGGTGTACCTGTACGGAAAGATTATCCCTTGCATCGATAAGCTTTATAAGTATGGGAAAGGCGGAAAATTTTTCGCAGTTTGTGCCGAGATAGCTTTTACCCTCGGCAGAAAGGACATCGGAAAGAGTCCTGCCCCTGAAGTCGCCGTTTTCTATTATGCACTGACCTGCTTCGTGGCAGGAAAGCATCCAGGCCTCAGCCTGTCTGTCATCAAAGGAGAGTATGCCGTACTCCTTTGAAAGACGGGTTCCGCCCCATATATAATCCTTTGTCGGTGGTGTAAGCTTGAGTATTTTCATTGTCTGTATCTCCTTTAGCCTGTTACGGGAAATAATACTCCTTCGCCCTTCATATGATTAAGTGAAAGGTGGTTGAGACTTTGTCCCCTGTAAAAATTATCTTCATTTCGGTTTTTGTGCTTTCTTTTATTATAATACTCACCGTTTCCGTTAAAAGCAAGCATTTTTTCAAATCGGTTTTTCTTACGGCTTTTTCGGGAGTGGGAAGCCTTTTTGCTCTTCAGCTTATCGGCAGTACACTTGAGCTTTCCCTGCCCGTAAACTGCTTCACCCTTGCAGTCAGCACTGTTTCGGGGATACCCGGTGTAATAGGACTTCTGCTTACTGCCTTTACTGTGTGAGCGTGGTGCAGATACCTCTTGCGATAGCCTGACCGAGAAGCTCCTGATTCTGAGGAATTGTCAGCATATAGCACTCATTGTCGTTAGTCATAAAGCCAAGCTCGATAAGCACACTCGGGCATTCGTCAAGCCTTGTTACCGAGAAGGGATAGTATTTTACGCCTCTTGAGATGCTGCTATAGATATCCTGACGCCCTGCATAGATACTGTTTCTGTAAACAGAGACGACCTCGTTGTGGATATTGCTTGCAAGATTCATTGAAAACGGCTTATAGTAAAAGGCAGATGTGCCTATGGTTTCGGCCTTTGACGAGGCATCGGAGTGGATGCTTACATAAAGGTCGGGCTTTACGCTGCGTGCAAAGATTTTTCTGCCCTCGAGGTTGATGTCGTCATCGGCGTAGCGTGTCATATATACTGTAACGCCCTGCTGCTCAAGGGCATTTTTCACCTGATAGGCAACAAGGATGTTAATATCGCTTTCCTTTACTGCGCCTGAAAGTCCGACGGCACCGCAGTCATCTGCACCGTGACCCGGGTCAAGCACGACTACACTGCCTGCAACAGCTTTCGGCTTGTTTTTCACCGTAATGACAAGCTCGTCGCCCTCATAAACGATACTGTAGCCGTAGTATACTCCGGGCTGCTTAAGGCTGAGCCTTAGCGTAGCGGTCTGAGCTTCGGGAGAAAGTGTCCAGGCCGCTGAGGAGAGGATTTCACTTTCCTTACAGTCAACAGCACCCGACACAACCGTTGTGTAGTGGAAGGTAAGATTTATAGCCGATGCGGTAAAGGATGAAACATAGAAGGGGTAGGAGTTACCTGTGTAGTAGCTCTGACCCTCAAGCTCCATAGTATAGGGCACCTTCCATATGCTGCCGAGTCTTACGGTAAAGCCTCTGTCATCTCCGTAGCAGGACCTGACCTCAAGGACGTTTTCGGGCATTGTCTGTGAAGGCTCGAGAGTTACACTTTCTCTGCTGACCCTGACACCGCAGGCAAGGTCGTAATAATGGTACGTGGCGTTTTCTTCAGCGTCAAAGACCTGACTTTCACCGATAACGAAATCCTTTGTGCCCTTTGCAAGGGCGGTATAATAGGGAATAAAGTCAATGTTGCCGCCCGAGGGAAGTGCATCGGCATATTCCGCAGTAACAACGGCAGTCTGATTTCCCGTATAGGGCACATTATAGCTGTTGGAAGTCGCCTTGCTTATGGCGGCACTGATTGAGGGTGCAATATGCTGCTGGACGTCCATATATGTCGGAGTGAAATTGCCTATGCTTACGCCCGTCGAGAAAACCGCCGAGGAGGTGAATGACGGTGTATTCTGAAGCATTACGGGTCTGATTTCAGCTCCGTCAAGCTGCTGCGTCTTTCCTGCCAGAGTGGCAACTGCACTGATTTTATCAAGGGATGACAGACCGGTTATGTCAGAGGGCATTTTCAGCCTTGCATAAAATGCCGTGTATCCCGTAGCATCGGGCTGCTTTTCGGCAGGGTACTTTGTTGCGCCGAGCTTTACAAAAACCTCTGCCTCACTGTAGGCAACAACCATAACAACAATTTCCTCACCGGGGGAAACATTGATTGTGTCTGCAGGCACCACACTTTTAATCAGCTCGTCTGTGAATTCGTATTCAACGGTATATTCCGCCTTCTTACCTGCCTGCTCAAGAACAAAGGTGTTTTTACCTCTCTCAAGACCCAGAAGAAGCTCACCCTTTGCCTTCGGGAAGGTACCCGATTGCTTGCCGTTTATATAAACGGGGAAAAGATAGGAGGCTGAAACGGGAAGTCTGTACAAAGGCTCTGTTACCTTTATTTCTGAGGAGCTTTCCTTTATGCTCAGCTCACGGAAAGCGAGTATGGGAGCAATACCTCTTACAATATATGCCTTTACTGCAGAATAGCAGTTATCCCTGTTTTCCTTTGCGTCGGAATATGAGGTAAATGCCCTCATTTCGATATCTGTGCAGCTTCTTATGTCGTAGTGGGCCTTCAGCAGCTCCATAGCACCCTCACCCTCATTGCACAGTGAGAAATCCGTAAAAGGCGAAACCGTAGTGCCGCTTTGAAAAAATTCGAGCTGAAGCTGCCTGTATCTTTCGACGTCCTGCATATTGTTGAAGGGGACAAGAAGGCAGTCAAAAAGTCGCTTGTCCGTTTCTTTGTAAAGCTCGCCCGAGTCGGACAGCATAAGGATTACCGCCTTACCCGTAAGACCTTTTCTTATATTTGTAAGCCTTTCGCCGAGCTTGTCCTTTTTGTCCTCGCCTACGCCCTTAAGGTCAATCACAACACCGTCGGACATTTCGGCAAGACCTCTTATGTCCTCCCAAGGGAGATAGGCACTGCAATAAACAAAGCTCTTTTTCTCCTTTGAGGCAAAGTATGTGCAAAGCTTCGTCAGCTTTTCCTTTTCGCTTTCTGTAAGTGCCTTTGTCTGCTGAGAGGAAAGCAGGGTGCTTTTCAGAATTACACCGTCAAAAAAGCTGTCGGTTATCCCCTTTGCGGCCTTTTTCAGATCCTCACTGCCGTAAACAAAGCTGCAGTCACTGCCCTCATTGAGAAAAATGAAATTCTGTGCCGCCGGAGCTTTTTCAAGGGTATTCATAAGCAGATACTCCTCAGCTGCCGTATCATTCACCGCAGGCTGCACAGAGTTATCCTTATACCTCGCCTGGCTGAAAAAAATCACCATAAGAGCAACTGCCGCAACAAAAAGCAGTCCTACTGCAATATAGACGTTTCTTGTTTTTTTCATTTTGACTTTCCTTTTATGTGAATTTAAATAATCTGCCTTAAGTTTGCAAGCTCAACGGAAGGATATGTACCCTCCCGTAAGAAATACTCTGCAGAGAAAATTACGAAGCCGTCACAGTTTCTGCTTCTGAGATACTGCACCTGACGGGCAATTATATTTGTCTGCTGAGTCCATTCGGCTATCCCCTCACCTGCATAGGAGTCCTCTGTGCCCGACTTGTAAAGGGCAAGACCTACGGGCATAAGCACACTGTCTGCCTTAAGCTTCAGCCAGTCGTCGGTGCAGCTGTCAAAGGCTCTTGAGGAATGCTCGAAGCCGAAGTAAATCTGCGGAATAATCATATCCGCATAGCCGCCTTTGCACCAAAGCTCAACGTCGGCGTAAAGACTGTTATAGTTGTTATCTATATTACCTGCCGGGCTTATGGAAAAAATTTTATCCGCGCCGTAGGCTTTGACCGTGGAATAAAGTGCAGAAACAAGTGAGTTCACGTTGCTTCTTCTCCAGTCATCGAGGCTGAGATTTCCGCCGGAAGAAATAAAGGCGTTATACTGGGCACTGTCAAAATCTCCGCACCCGGGAGGATAGAAGTAGTCATCGATATGAATTCCCGCAACGTTATAGTTTGCAAGGATTTCTGCCGCACCCTGCACAACCAGCTGCTGAGCCTTCTCAGAGGAGGGATTGAAGTAGATTTTTTCTCCCACAATCACAACGTCCTCGTTTGAATAAGGATTATACCACTGCTTAGCCTTGTTGTCGTCGCTCAGCTCGTTTATATCGGTTCCGTTATGCACTCTGTAGGGGTTGACCCAGGCGTGAACTCTTATATTATGAGCTGACATAACCTCGCATATGATTTCAAGCAGATCAAAGGGCAGCTCACCGCCCTGCTCACCTGCGGCATATTTTGAAACGGGATAGACACTGCTTTTGTAGATTGCATCGCCGTAGGCTCTCACGTGAGCGAAAACATCGGTGATACCGTAGGGCGCAAACTTACTGCAGAGGGACTCTATATATTCTCTGTAGCTTTCCTCGGTAGAGGTCTCATTTGTCACGTCGATTTCATAATAGCTGAGCCACACTCCGCGGAATTCGCCCCGTTCTGAAGGCTGCACCGTTTCAGATGAAAAGGGCACAGTCGTATTCTGAAAAGGAGCTGAGGTGTAAGGCGTATCGCCTTCATTGTTGTCACAGGATAAAACCTCATAGGTTGTCGGCACGGTGCTCTGCGTCTGCGAGGAAGGTCCGTAAACGGGATTTTCCCCGAAGGGCTTTGTTTTCGAGCAGCCGGTAAGCATAAGCACTATTGCAATTATGCACAATAAATATTTTTTCACACTTATCCTCCTTGACAACAACGAAAAAATTACTTACAATAAATAACAGAAAAAGCTACGGAGGTAGAATTATGGCAATCAAGACAATCAACAAGCTAAGCTCAAGAGACGACGGCTTCAGCGAAAGCATCGCCTGTCCCGTATGTGAAAAAGAGGTTTGCCTCAGACTCTTCACTACCCTTGACACAACAATTTTTGCAAAGCTGGCAAAAGAGGACAAGGACCTTTCAATTGCCGTATGTCCTAACTGCAGTACGGTTTACTCCGTAAACAAAAACTACATCAACGAGAAAAACGCAGGCACCTTTGTCACCATCACAAAGGAAGATCTGAAAATCATAACACAGATTAAATGAAACAGGAGCTTCTTTACCCTCTGGCTGTCTGGTTTGTGCTTATTTCACTTATCACGGCAGCAGTCACCGCCGCTGACAAGGTCAGAGCGAAGAAGGGTGCTTTCCGCATTTCCGAAAAAACACTCATACTTCTTGCACTTTCAGGCGGAAGTCTTGCCGAATATCTCACAATGCGGCTTATCCGTCACAAGACGCTGCACAAAAAATTTACCGTAGGTCTGCCCCTTATTATGATTGCTCAGCTTATTGCAGTTTCACTGCTGCTTGTCAGACTCTTTTCCTGAAAAGCAGCTTATATATTTCCGTACAGAATATATTTTACATTAAAATCAGCCACCTGACAAGATGGCTGATTATTTTTTTCATAAAAATTTACACACAGGGTATAAGAAGCATACCCTCCTGAGTAACCGATGCGTTTTCAAGTCCGTTTTCACTGCATATAAGCTCTGCGGTTGTGTTGTGGCTTTTTGCAATTTCCCACAGGCTTTCGCCCTTTTGTGCAAAATAAAGGGTAAGCGCTGCACCGTCATCTGCAAGAGGCTTATCCTCACACACCCTGAGCTTTTTGAGAATTCTGCCCGGTATTCTGCAGTAAACCCTGCCCTTGACCTTATAATCAAGGGATATTTCTGCTTTATCCTCCGAAACAGAGGCTTCCACGCTCAAGGGCTCAACCGTAAAAAAGCCGAAGGGATCGGCACACTTCTTGCCGACTGAAAAGTCAAAGCTGAAGCCTAGATTCTTTTCACAGTAAGCAGGTATGCCCTTTTCGTCGGTATGTACTATGCCGAGCGTTGCCGAGCAGGAAATTTCTGCCTTTTCATCACTGAAATCCACATCTTTTGCTATCTCAAGACATCTTACCGACAGAATTTCCCTGACCTTATCGGAAAACTCAACCACTCCCGAGGCGTGTGCCGACTCATCAATCACCCTCACCGGGCAAAGCTGCTCCGAGGGAGCATACTCGGTTTCAATCTCATATCCTGTGCAGTAGCAGTCGGCAACGGTTTCAATTTCCTTTTTCGCTGAAAGACTTACAAGGGCACTGACACGAAGGCTAAGCTCAACAAGACGGTTTTTACCCGATGAATCCGACTTCAGACTGCACATAAGCTGAGTTACCTTAAGCGTCACGTCGGCACTTCTGTCGCCGTCACTGTCTCCGATATCAATAATCTGGCTGACGGGCATACTGTGGCTTACGCGGTGAAAACGGTTTACGCCATTTTCCTCAAGGCAGTGTATATCTATTATAACTTCTCCCTTGACAAGAAGTTTCCCCGAAGAAATTTTACAGCTTTCCACCTTGCAGAAGCTATCGGTGCTGACAATTTTACCTACTGACGGATGCTCGGAATTGAGCACCACTGTTTCACTCATATCAAAGGTTTTCTCGCAAAAGCCGTAAAAGGTCTCGCAAAGGTGCTTTTCATGTCTCGTCTGCAGCTCTGACTGCACCGGCTTTCCGATTATTTCCTCGCAACGGGTACAAAGGCAGGTAAAAACCGTACTTATTCCTATGCTTACGGAAAGCTTCCTCTGACCCGTAACCCTGCAATTGAGAAAATCAACGTTCTGCTTTGCAGTTATTACAGCATCTTCCGGCATATCCTTCATCTGCACCGAGGAGGCAAGGTCACAGCTCTTATCAAACACATCAACCGTATCATCCTCACCAAGATAAAGTACCCGTATAACACCCGTACCCTTTGCAGTCACTCTTTCTCCCGAACGGTTTACCGAATGTATCCCCGGCACAAAGGTGCATTTTAGCAGCTTTTTTATTTCCTTGCAGTAGTCGGGCAGAACTATTTCCGGCTCGATTCTCTGTCCGTCGGATATCTCATAAAGCTTTTTTCCTGTCCTGATTTCCTGCTTTGCAATTTCGAAGCTCATTGTAACATCTCCTTTTGTTTACTCGCTTAATGTTTATTCAGCCACTGCTTCGGATATTACATAAAAACGGCTTTGGCGGGTGAGGGAAACAGGCGCCCCGCCCCTCAGGGGCGGGGCAATGAGGGGAGGCAATTGACCTAAGGTCAATTCACACCGGGGCGCGGGGCGGCGCAGCCGGCCCCGGTGTGGCGGCGCGCGCAGCGCGCCGCGCCTCCCCCCTAGGCGATGCCGTAGGCATCGCCCTGAGCCTCCACCGGTGTTTTTTAAAAAAATTATTGCAATTTATCACAAATTGGTGTAAAATTTCTGTATCTATGCAAAATACAGATATCGGAGAATTAGAAATGATCAGTAAAATGTTACGACCCATGTTCACTGCATATGGCGGCCTGGTCGGCATATGCGAACACATCAAGCTTTACCTTTACGCTAAAAACGGCGTAAAAAAGCAGGAAAAAGTCCTCATGAAGCTTATGAAGGACAACAAAACCACCGTTTACGGTAAGAAAAACAACTTCGACAAGGTGCACAGCATCAGGGATTATCAGGACATTGTCCCTCTTTCCGATTACCTTGACTACGAAGAGTATGTTATGCGTATGGCAAACGGCGAAAAAGGGCTTACCACCAACAGACTCATCCGCCGCTTTACTGAGTCCTCCGGAAGTACGGGAAGAAGCAAGCTTGTCCCCCTTTCGGGCTTTTCAGAATGGACAATCATGTGCTTTTCCTTCAGCGCACCTATCGGCTGCGCAGTAAAGTATTTCTTCAAAGAAAAGCACAGACCCCTTCCGCCCCAGAGAGGCCTTCTCACTGCAGAGGTAAACTACAG
Source organism: Oscillospiraceae bacterium (assembly GCA_015066015.1). GTDB lineage: Bacteria > Bacillota > Clostridia > Oscillospirales > Acutalibacteraceae > UBA6857. The sequence goes on along the minus strand of SVPE01000001.1, from coordinate 59,461 downwards.
ACGTCTCCCCGGCGGAAAAACTGCAAGCTGTCTGTCCTCAATCCCCTTCCTTAATATGAAACCGATTGTAAGGTTTTACACCAGTTCACCCAAAGAGGTTATGTTCCCTGACCCCGATGTAGATATGGATATGCACTACGTGAAGCTGCTTTTTGCTCTTCGTGACAGTGACATAAGCTATCTCGGAACGATTTTCATCACTACACTTGAATCAATGTTTTTCTACCTCGAGGAAAACTGGGAATCACTCTGCAACGACATCGAAACAGGCACAATCAATAAAAACGTGCGTATTCCCGATGACATAAGGGTAAATCTTGAAAAAAGACTCAGACCCAGACCGAAAAGAGCCGCAAAGCTCCGTGAGGAATTCAGCAAGGGCTTTGATGTTTCGCCCATCGTACCGAGAATATGGCCTAAATGCGGCTGGATGTACGGTATGGGCACAGGCGCACTCTCACACTATCAACAGAGACTGCGCCGCTATATAGGCGAGGATATGCCCGTTCACTATTGCGGTTATGCTGCAACAGAGGCTCTTATGGCAGTGCCTATAGAGGTCAACTCCTATGAGTATGTTATGCTTCCTCAGAACGGCTTTTATGAATTTATGCCCCTTGACGCTCCCGAGGGCACAAGACCTCTTACTGTAGGTGAGCTTGAGGTCGGCAAGGAATATGAACTTATTCTTACAAATATGAGCGGCTTCTACCGCTACAGAATTGAGGACGTAATCAAAGTTACCGGCTACTACCACGATATGCCCAAGGTTACCTTCCAGTACAGACTCAACCAGATTGCAAACATCAGCGGTGAAAAGATAAACCAGCTTGCCTTTGACGAAATCGTGGGTAACTTCTCGGACAAAATGGGTGAAATGTTCGTCGGTTACAGCATCTATCCTGACAGAAGCACCTCTCCCGGTCACTATGTGCTTCTCGTTGAAGGTACAAAGGAGCACACCTCCGATGAGGAAAAGCTTTATGCAGAGGAATTCGAAAAGTGCCTTTGCGCAGGTAATGTTTCCGTAGGACCACTTATCAAAAGCGGTGCCCTCGGTCACTGCGAGGTTAAATTCCTTAAACACGGCACCTATGATGAATACCGTGAAATGCTTCGTAAAAACGGCGCAAACCTTAATCAGATAAAGCCCATCAAGGTTATCAATTCCGAGGAAAGAAAAGAATTTTTCTTCAGCCACGCAATCTTCGGATAAGCATTCTGATAAAAGCGACAAGGGGCAACACTCAAATTGTATCCCTTACCGCCCGATATAATTGCTGATTGAGGGGTACGCGGGGAGGCGGACGCGCGCAGGCGCGTCACACACAGAAAAACCGCTTCCCCGCCCACGGAAGCGGTTTTTCTGTGTGCCTCAGGCTTTCCTCAGAAGGAAAGCCTGAGCGCCTCCCCGCCTCATTACCCCAAAACTCCAAACTACACTGAGGTGAAACTATGGCTCAGAAACTTAAAGCCGAAATGTACGATAAGGTGAATTTTATGTGCCGACGTTATATGGACAGAATTGCACGTTTTCGCCTTGACTATGATTTTGTTCCCGACAAAGAGGCTTTCAGTAAGGCTCTTTGTGCCCTTTACGAAGCATCACCCGTTTTTCACTCGCGTTTTGTGAATAATCCCATTAATCCCTACTGGCTTGTGTGCGATTACAAAATTGAAGATTCTTTTACCTTTGAAGAAACAGAGGATATTGAAAAATCAGCCTATGATTTTTTAGTTCAGGGTATCGACATAAAGGACAGCACCCAGATGAAGATTGCTGTTTTCCATAAAAACGGCAGGTGTGCCGTCTGCTTCAGGTGGAATCATATGCTGATTGACGGTGGAGGCTTCAAGCAGTTTGCCCGAGACCTTTTCAGATCTTACAGCGAAATTGCCGAAAAAGGGTCTCACCCGGTAAGCTTCCTCACCGGCTCAAGGAGCTACACTGAGGTTTACTCAGATATGGACAAAGCAACGAGAAGAAAGGCACAGTCACAGATTCTCGGCAACTCAGCTCACGAAAAAAAGACTCTCCCCTTTACAGAAAAGAGCAAAGAGGACAGAAACATTCTTATTTTCAAAAAAATTGATGCAGAGGTCTTCACTAAAGCCGCCGCAAAAGGAAAAAATCTCGGAGCAACGGCAAACGATGTTCTTGTTGCCGCCTACATAAGAAGCGCATACAAGCTCATAGGCTGTGACAAAGGTGAAAAAATCAGCGTTTCCTGCGCAGTAGACCTGAGACGCTATATGAAAAACCCCGACCGCATCGGCTACACGAATCACACCACCTTTATGCCCTGCACGATTGAGGGTATCGGTGAAGCAATGGCTGACACCGTAAAAAAGGTTGCAGAGTGTAACAGTAAAAACAAAAACGACCCCTTTTTGGGTCTTCACGGCTTACCCCTTCTCAACTTTGCCTACAAGGCTATGATTTACGTTCAGGCTGAGCCTACGGTGGCACTCTTTTATGCTAACGCAAATCTTGCTCTGAGCAACGTAGGCAAGGTTGATAGGAAGCTTTTCTCCCTTGGCTCACATGAGCCGACAGATGCCTTTGTAGCAGGCGGCGCAAAGGTAAAGCCCTGTGCGGCAGTCAACGCACTCACCCTTGACGGAAGGCTTACGCTTTCGATGACCATTCAGGGCACCGATGAGGACAGAGCGATGGTCGAGAGGTTTTTTGAGGGAATGGAAGAGGAGCTTCGCAGCTTTGGCGAGTAGTCAGGAGTCAGGACGCCTGACGGCGTTATTTTTCGCCAATCAAACCGCAAAATTGTATTTAATCAATTAGAGAATAAATCAAAAAATCCTTGACAAACCCGTTTTAAAGTGATAAACTACTCTTAATTTAATACTAAACCGTTGAGGCGGGGATAAAAACGGCAATGCCTTCAAAGAGAGTCCGGGATGCTGAAATCCGGGTAAGAAACAAACCGTTAAATGGGCCGCTGAGGGTGCAGGGAAATCTCATTACGGGAGAGTATAATGCAACGTGTGGGCATACGTCAGTTGCCGGGAATATGTTGGTATTCCGCTAAGCGCACGGCTTTTGCCGTGAATCAGGGTGGCACCGCGAATAGCTTATTCGTCCCTGACAGAAGTATTTTTCTGTCAGGGCTTATTATTTTTTAAGGTGATTATTATGGTACTTTTAACAAAACGATGGCGACCTTGCCACTGAACGAACCGAAACAAAGCTTTTATTTTAATATACGGAGGATTTAACTATGTATTTTAACGGCGTAAATTTTGACACTTATTTTAATAACTATCCCGATAAGGACGGCTACTTCGGCAAATACGGCGGTGTTTATGTTGACGATAAACTCAAGGCCGCTATGGCAGAAATCACCGAGGCATACTACTCAATCTGTCAGTCACGTAAGTTCATCGCAGAGCTTCGCAGAATCAGGAAGGAATTTCAGGGTCGCCCCACTCCCGTGACTCACCTTGAAAGACTTTCCGATGCACTCGGCGGCAAGGTACAGCTTTATGCAAAGCGTGAAGACCTCAATCACTCAGGTGCCCACAAGCTCAACCACTGTATGGGCGAGGCTCTTCTTGCAAAATATATGGGCAAGAAAAAGGTTATCGCTGAAACAGGTGCCGGCCAGCACGGTGTCGCTCTCGCAACGGCTGCCGCTTACTTCGGACTTGAATGTGACATCTATATGGGCTCTGTTGACATCAAGAAGCAGGCTCCCAATGTTGCAAGAATGAAGATTCTCGGCGCAAACGTTGTTGAGGTTACCCACGGTCTCAAAACTCTCAAGGAAGCTGTTGACGCCGCTTTCGACGCTTACAGTAAGGAATATAATGACGCAATCTACTGCATCGGCTCAGTTTTAGGCCCTCACCCCTTCCCCATGATGGTGCGTGATTTCCAGAGCGTTATCGGTATCGAGGCAAGAGAGCAGTTTATCGAAATGACGGGTCACCTCCCCAGTGCAATAGTTGCCTGCGTAGGCGGCGGCTCAAACGCAGCAGGTCTTTTCTCAGGCTTCCTTAACGACCCCGTTGACATTTACGGCATTGAGCCCTTAGGTAAGGGACCAAGCCTCGGCGACCACGCCGCTTCCCTCAAATACGGCACAGAGGGTATTATGCACGGCTTCAACAGCATTATGCTCAAGGACGAAAACGGCGAGCCCGCTCCCGTTTACTCCGTTGCAAGCGGTCTCGACTACCCCTCATCAGGTCCCGAGCACGCCTTCCTTCACGAACTCGGCAGAGTCAAGTACGATGTTATCGACGACGAAGAAACAATCGATGCTTTCTTCAAGCTTTCACGCCTTGAGGGTATTATCCCTGCTATCGAAAGCTCCCACGCAGTTGCCTACGGTATGAAGCTTGCAAAGACTATGGAGCACGGCTCAGTGCTTATCAACCTTTCAGGCAGAGGCGACAAGGATATGGACTATGTTCTCGAAAACTTCGGCATAAGATAAAACTTTTAACTTCCAGGAAAAATCATCAGGACATCGAATCCTGATGATTTTTTTACTGTACGCTGTTTTTTAGAAAGACTCTTAGGACAGCTTCGTCGGGGAGGCTCTTTTGCTTTCCTGCAGGAAGCAAAAGGCACGGAGAAAAACCGCTTCCCCCGCCCTCAGGAAGCGGTTTTTCTCCGTGTGACGCACCTGCGGTGCGTCTGCCTCCCCGACGCTTGCCAAATTAGCAGCCGTAACAGCAGAAAACTCCAACACTTTGTTAAGTGTCGGAGTTTTTTCTCCGTTATACGCTCGCTTTAATTGCCGCATACCTTTCTTCAAGCTCCTGAAGAGAGGTGTAATGCTTTGCCTGAGTCAGCAGAAGCTTTGACTCTGTATAAGGCTTGGTGGCTCTTTCGTAAATTGAAACTGCCTTTGCGTAAGCCTTGAGCTCACGTCTTATCTTCATACTTTCAAAGAAGCTTGCAGCTTCTCTTTCCTGAAGCTCCGTCTTTACGCTTTCGTCAGGAAGGAAGGCAGGGGTTATACTGTACTTTGAAATCAGCTTGTATGACTTCTTTTTAAGCTTTGCAAGGCTTATTGCATCGCGGCGGATTTCCTTTTCTTCGGCGGTTGACTTAGGAAGAGCTCTTGCGTTATCTATATCAGAATCGGCATCAATATAGCAGAAAAGCTCTCCGTTTTCAACGCACTTCTTTGCTGCCTCAAGCCTGAGTTGTGCGGCATTGCCCTCAAATTTTGCGAGATCCTCAAGAATTGTGGGCACTCTTTCAAGGAAGAGATTTTCCTCCTTGACCTTCTCATATTCTTCCTTAGCCTTTTTGATTGCAGCGTAGCGGATGTTCTTTTCCTCCTCGGTAGCTTTAGGAAGCTTTCGTGCCTGCTTTATTGCCGACTTATCGAGAGCATATTTTTCCTTGCCGACAGCTTCTCTTGCACGGTGGATTATCTCCATTGTCTCGCAAAGCTCATCATCATCGAGCTTACCGACGGCATTGTTGATAAACATAGCGCGGATTTTAAGCACCTCAACATAGCCCTTATGCTTGTTTTCCGTAAGATCATAGAAGAAGAAGGGTACGAGATTGAGGAAAGCACCTACAGCAGAACAGATAAGAAGCACCTCAAAAATATTGTTTCTGATTGCATCGTCATAAAGCACGCTGTAATCAGTTTCAAGACCCAGATTTTTAAGGACAACAGGATAAAAATATCCGGTGAAGAAGCCGATAAACGTACCGATAATACCCAGAGGGCCGAAAAGACCGTCAACACGGACACCTGTTTTCCACTGGTGATAGTCTCTCATATCAGCGCTGATGTTGAACTGAATAATATTCCAGAAGGTGCTGATAAAATTGTTGAGATACCAGAGAACACAGACAATAATAAGATTCTCGTAGGAAAAATAAAACAGAATGATAAACAGTATGTTGAATGTGTTTGAAATAATCAACATATTTCTCTTACCGAAGGTTTTAATTGCAATGGGGCAAAGAAGCATTGCCCACAAGGCAGCATTTCCTATAACGACATTTGCGAGTCCCTTATAAATCACGTATTCGCCGTTATTGGAATAGTTGAAAATCCAGCCGAGAACATAACCGTAGCCCGATTCAAGGAAAACAATCCAGGCTGCAGCGTGAATTATCCAATAATACTTATTCTTTGCAACCTCTCTGATTGCATCAAGCATATGTACAGGCTCAGGCTTGGTTTTCGGAAGAACAATTCTCTCCTTGACCTTGCGGAAGAATATTGAGCTTATAATAAATCCTATTATACTGAAAACGGGATAAATAACCCTGTAGGTCCAGATATTGTCCTCGCCCCATGTCAGAGCTGCAAGAGTGGGCACAAGAGCCTGAGAAATAGTGGGTGCCAATGAATAGATAACCTGGGAAATGCTGAGCACCTTTGATCTTTCCTGCGAATCGGGAGAAACGACCTGCTGGAAAAATGTATAGGCTTCATTGTAAAAGCCTGTACATATACTCATCAGAAGAAAGATTATCTCAACAACGATACACTTGGTTACATAATCCATATGTTCATAGGGCATCCACACAAAAAGCGTGGAAAGAACAACTATGGGAAGTGCCGTAATTCTGATAAACGGAAGAAACTTTCCGCCGGGAAGCTTGTGATTATCGATATACCATCCGCGGAAAATACCGATAGGAATACCGATAATGTTGGCAATATTCATCATTAACTGGAGATGAACACCGTCAATATGTATACTGGCACCGACTATGTAGTTACCCACAGACAAAGAAATCGCCGAAGCGAGAAGCATCATCCAGTGGACACCGAAGCCGGCACCGCTGAGAAAGCCGATTTCCTTATAGGCAACATACTGTCCCTTAGGCGGCTCGTGCCAACAAGCTTTTGTTGTTTTAATGATCCCCGTAACCTTATCCTTCAGACCGGGTCTTTTTTGTGTTTCCATATTAATCCTCCTATTTTATCCTTTTTGCTCTGACAGTTATTCGGTTTTCAGTATCATAGGTGCAGGTGAAAAGGGTTAAATCCCACTCTCCTGCCTCCATAAGCTCCACATCAGTATCCTTAAGCAGCTCAACATACATAACCTCATATTCAAAGCTGTTTGCGGCAATATCCGTGAAGGTTATTTTATCACCCGGCTGAAGACCGTCAATTCCGCCGAAGTGGCTTTCATAGTAATGTCCTGCCACAATAAAATCACCGGTATAAGGTGAGCCTGTGTAACGGCAGGGTGCTATCTTCAGCTTACGGTAGTCCCAGTCGTCCATTATCGGGAGGCTGAGCCCGAGAGAATGCAACGAAAGTCTGCCGATGTAGGTTTCCTCTTCTATTTCGGCGGTAGGCAGCTCCATCTGAGGATTAAGCTCATAGTCGGGAATCTCATTTTTTGCCGTAGTCCTCTCACTCAGGATGCTGACCTCCAGCCCGGAGATTACCTCTGCTACAGCGTGGCTCTTTTCCGCGTTTTTTTCAAGGGTGATATTGTAAATCACCATACCCAGAGCAACGGTAATAAACACACCGCCGATAAACATCAGCACGCTTCCGCGTTTTTTATTCCTGTTCATCGGACAATTCTCCTTTTCTGTAGCTTGCATAACCGAATATAAAGAAAAGTGTACCGATAATCGCAAGATAGGGCACAAAACGGATGTTTGTACCTGTGTAGGGAAGCTCATCATCGTCATCGTCGGGATGAGGTCGGTAGTGATCGGGGCGTGTGGGACGTCCCGGAACATCCTCGTCGGTGGTCGGCTCGTCAGAAGGCTCATCGGAAGGCAGATGTGCATCGTTTGTCATAATAAAGGTGATACCCTCAAAGGAAATACTTACCTCGTAATCCGAAGAAACATTTTCCTCGACAATTGTCCAACGGCAGTCAGCCGTGAGCTCATGCCATGTATAGCTCCAACCGTTTTCCGCCGAGAGCTTCTGGGTGTCGTAAACACTGCCGTTACAAAGAAGCTTTACGGAAACTGCCTCGCTTCGCATATCTTCGCGGTCATTTTTCCAGACCTTGAGCACCTTACGGGAAACGGTTTTGTCTTCGGGGATTTCGTACTTGAGCTCGAGAGTTACCACATCATACTTCAAACCGTTTTCAATATAGGGAAGGAATATAACCGAAGGTGCGGCAATATAGCACACACCGTCCTGAGTCACCTTTGATGCGAGCACAAGATATGCGCCCTCGGGAAACTGTGCGCCGTCAAAATCAGCTTCACCCTTTTCATCGGTAACATCGCGGTAATTCTCCTGTATTTTATTGTGAAACACGATACCCTCAAGAGTAAGCGCAAGATTTGCAAGGCTCTGAGTATCTTTGTATTCATAGTCAACTTTCAGATTTTCAAAAGCTCCCTCGGGGATAATTTTCTTTTCTTTCTCAGACATGGAGCCGATTTTATAAATACGGACAGTTGAGCCGCTTACTGCAAGACCGTCTCTGCCGAATTTAACTGTAAGCTCCTGGGTATTATCCAGAGCGCTTGCCGAAAAAATTCCGACACAGATGAAGCACAGCAGACAAAGCACTGCCACAATTCTTCTGTATATTTTCACACGCTCACCGCCTTTCCGAATTTATTTTTTCTTTCTGTACTTGATAAGCACGTAGCCGACAAGCACAAGAAGGAAGGGAATTGCTATAATGGGTGCCGTTACAATCGGGTCAATCTTCGACGCTTCGGCAATAATATTATACTTGGGAGTCTCCTTGGGATTTTCGATTCTGTGACCGCGCACAAGGAGTCTGTGAGTGTTGATTCCGTAGGGTGTGCAGGTTACAAGGGTGCAAAGATCTCTGCCCGGGATTATGCCAAGTGAGGTAACCTCGTGAGGCTCAACGATAAGAATCTGGTCGACCTGATAGGTAAACCTTTCGTCAAGTACAAAGATTGAAAAGATGTCACCTTCGATTAATTTATCAAGGTTAGTGAAAAGCTTCGCCGAGGGCAGACCTCTGTGTGCCGAGAGAATCGAGTGGGTGCTCTGACCGCCTACGGGGAGGCTTGACCATTCAAGGTGACCTACGGCAACCTGAAGCACGGATTCCGCAACACCGTGATAAATCGGCAAAGAAACATCTATAGACGGAATTTCGATATAGCCCATAATACCCGTACCTGTGATATCGAGTATACTTTCATAGTAAGCTCTTGCAGTATCGCTGAGTACAGGCTCTGCACCGTTTACGCGAAGTGATTCATTATACTGCTTTGCCTTTTCAATTTGGGCCGTTTTTTCCTCATCCTTCATATCGGCAACGTTTTCCGAATAAGAAGCAATAGCTCTGGACTGATGCTGTTCGTTCCACCAGTTACTGACGGTGGGATAAAGCAGTATTCCGAGACCGAGGACGAAAACCAGCACAAGTAAAATTGTTGAGCCGTGTTTTTTCATCGTTTTTCTCCTTTATAAGCCGTAGGACTTACCGCAAAGCCGAATTGTATCGGCTCTCCGGTAAGCCGACGGGACAAACCCGTCAGCTTAAAATCATAAAATCAAAAGCAATAATTATGCTTCGCAGGACATTCTCTTCTTTGTGATGAGAAGAACTGCTGCACCGAGAACGAGCACAAGACCTACAACATAGAAGATTGTAGTACCGATGCCGCCGGTTTCGGGAAGAAGACCACCGGTCTTGTTGACAACTTCCTGATTAACGGGAGCAAATGTAATAGTATTGCCTGTTGTAGCAGCATTTACTGTTACATTGATAGAATCATCAAGGAGATTGTAACCTGCGGGAGCCTTTGTTTCAGTAAGGCTGTATGTGTCAGCGTCAAGACCCTTGATAACAACATTACCTGCAACGATAGTTGTTGTAGTATTTGCATCTTCTGCTGTTGCTACACGGTAACCGCCGTCAATAGCTACAAAGCTGATTTCTTTATCTGTTGCATCCTTAAGAGTGAATTCAGCACCTTCAAGCTGCTTGCCATCAACATCAGTCTTTTTAAGGTTGAAGTAGTAAGTAAGAGTCTGTGTCTTTGATTCTGCTGTTACAGTAGCCTTGTCACCGTATGAAAGCCATGTGGTGTTGTCGTTTGTATCAGTTACGATTTCTGCATCCTTGTTAAGAACTGCAGAGTAAGTGATAACGATGTCTCTGTCAGTTGTAATTGAGTCAAGGTATTCCTGTGTGAAAGTGATTTCGAATGTGCAACCGTCTCCACAACCTGTTGCAACTGTGTAATCTACGTCCTTTTCAAGACCTGCGATTGCGATAGTGTCAGCCTTAAGTGTAAGACCTGCTTCCATCTTATCGTGTACAACATAGTTTGTTGAGTTAGCCTTTGCCTTAACAGTTGTCTCGAAGTTTACGGTGTCACCGATCTGAGCATCGTTAACCTTACCCCAAGAATTGTCGCTATCTTCCTGAACTTTCTTGTCGATTGTGGGCTGAGTGTTCTTTTCGTGTGTTTCGAAGGAGGGGTTTGTGTTGGTAAGACCGCAAACAGTACCAAGTGATGAGTCGATTGCATAGTAACCGAAGTCAAGACCTGTGAATTCTACTGTTGTTGTGTCGGCAGTAATTGTTGTGCCGTTAATGCCGTTATCCTCATCCTTTGCATAAGCAACTGCAAGCTTTGCAAGCTCAGCTTTTCTTTCTGGTGTTTCTGCGCCATTCCAAACGATTGTGCCGTTAGCTTCGTCAGCTTTAAGGTAAGGTGCACCGTCACCTGCAAGGAAAGCTGCCCAAGGTGAATCGTCAGCAATTGTGTAGAAGCCTTTTGCATCTGTAGCGCCAGCATTGCCACCGCTGATAGCTGTGAAGTCGAACATCTTGTAAATGGTGTAGTCCTGACCGGCAACAGCATTGCTGATAGTGATTTTGCCGTCAGCTGCGAATGCAGGGATTGCCATTGCGAATACAAGCACGAGTGCAAGTACTACGCTGAAAATTTTGCTTGTCTTTTTCATGATTTTTTTCCTTTCTTTTTTCTCCCGTAGGAGTTGTTTGAAAAATTTTTTTATTTATATAATCGGATTTGCGCTTCATGCTCTTGAAAAGTCTGACCTCCTTTTCCGCGTGCTTTTATGCTTACCGAGCAGGAAGACAACGCTCAGGAACATGAGCGAACCTCCGGTTATATACAAGTACTGTGTGCCCATACCTCCCGTTTCGGGAAGAAGGTAATCACCTTCAATGTAGTTTGGCACGGTTATAATGGTAGTAACGGTCTGCACCGTTTCATCGTCGCCCTTGTCATAGAAGTAGAAGAATGTAGGCTCGTCAGGCTTGATATAGCCTGCAGGAGGCGTAACCTCATAAAGAGCGTACATATTTCCGTGAACAAGATACTGATTTTCCATAAGAGCAGTTCCGTCAGGACCTGTTGTGTAGGTTGCAATATAGTACAGCGTCTTTCCGTGACCCTCAACGGTGGCAGGTGTTCCCTCGGGAGCTGTTATACCGTCAGGTCTTACGGGACCGTAAAGCGCGAGAACGGCATTCGGGAGATTTTCACCCGTAATTCCGCTATGCTTGAGAAGGGTGAGACTTCCCACCGAGCCCGATGCGCCGCCGTCGTAGTCGTTGACCCGGAATTCGGCATCGACAACATCGGTAACCTCAGCCTTACCGTCGATTTTTACCGAGTTGTTGACGGAAACCATTCCGCTTTCGGTAATAAGGGTGCTGTAGTCTATTCTTATATGTAAACTGTCGGGAACAATAAAGGTAAGAGCATTTGCAACTGCATCATAGGTAACCTCATAGTCATAAATGCTTTCCTGACTGTCAAAGTCAATCCAGTTCCCGTAGGGATCCTCGTAAAGCAGCTTTATACTCTGCCAATATACGGACAGATTGTGGGTCATAGTGTCCACAATAGTAAGTGTGGGAGCTCCGGGCAGAATGTCGAGTGCATTACGGTTTATGTGGATGTCGAAGTCGAGCTTCGAGCCGTCCTGGGCAAAGTGCTTGTCAAGAAGGCCTGTTTCAAACTCACTTTCCTCTGTTACAGGTCCCGATGTGCCGTCGGTGCCCCAGGTAAGCTCTGCCGTATTATCGAAATAAAACTTTGAATGCTCAATAGTGGCAAGGTACTCATCCTTTACCTTGAGCTTATAGGAGAAAACGAACTTTCCGCCGGCATTGACCCAATGATAATAATTTCTGAAGTCACTTGTACCTGACAAACCGTTCCAGCCGTAGGCATCGGCTTCTTCGTTATAATCATAAAAGAGCAGGTCTGTTGAAGAAATATTCATTGTGTTTCCGGTTACTGTGCCGTTGTGCTTGTATTTCGCAAGCCACAAGCCCTGCTGCCACGGAGAATAGCCGGTAACCACCAACGAGTCCGGAACATACTCCAGTCTTTCGTCAAAGGTGTCTGTAAACCAGGCAACATCTACACTGCCGTCAACATAACCGTTATTGCCTCCCGAACCGGAAACTGTATTATTGAATGTAACGGTGTAATCAATTGTACCGTCTTCGTTTACCACAGAGGTTTTGATGATTCTGGGAGTGTATTCATAATTTGTGGTTCCCGTAACGCTGAAGTCCTGCATAAAGTTGAAGTACGCCTCATTTGCGACCCTTTCACCCTCAAGAAGAACATCGCCGAGAGTTTTGGTGCCGTCGGGAACGCCTGTCCAGTTTGCACCGGTTCTTGAATCAAAGGGTAATTTATACGAAATATTTATTACGGCATTTTCATCGTGAATCCATTTTGATGCAGAATACTGTGCACGCCTTGTGTTGAAATATATTTTAAAGGTATGATACTCCGATTCACCGTTATTGGCTATCGACGGAGCTTCAACCAGATAGGTATTTTCTGTGCCGGAGCCGCTGACGTAGGGAGTAAATGTTACTACCTCTCCGCTTTCAAGCCTTGCTGTGATTACAATATCCTCAGGGATATTTTCAACATACAGAGTCTGTCCGTCTTCGGGATAGTTCCAGAATGCACAAAGGTCAGTAAGGTAAAAATATCCTCTGTCCTTGAGCATAGCTGCCACATTGGTTTCAATGTTGAAGTAAACATATTCGCCGTCTTCACCCCAGGCTGTTTTTTTCACAACGGGGCTGAAGCCGACAACCTGTCCTGAGCCGTTGGTTTCAAGCTCCTCACCGTTTACGGTAACCCTGGCGGAGTTTGTAAAATTCTTCTCGGTCTCTCCTGCCTGAAGAGGCTCAAAGGTTGTATAATAGGTTATTTTATAATCATTGGTAAATGGCAGCTGAAAGCTCATCGTATTACCGTTGACCGTTACATCAGACCAGGGAATTTCCTGTGTTCTTGTAGTACCGTTCTGATTGATACCTCTGACCTTTATGGGAATATCCTGATAATAGGACAGTCCGTCACCGAGGGTATCGATGATAACCGTACCGTTAAAATCAGCTCCGCCCTTGTTCAGTCGGACAACCCATTCTATAACATCGATTTCTGAGCCGTCGGCTGTTTCAATAGTTACCTGATTGCCTTCTTTCTCAAAATTTTCAAGCTCTACTCTCAGCCAGTCCTCTGCCCATACATAAATATTATTTCCGTTGGAATCCTTGCCGTAAGAGTCAAGACCGTTCCACATTTCGACGCTTTCACTTGAAAGAAGGTCGTCATATATCTGCGTTTTATAGCTGATAAGGAAGCCCTCACCTGCGGCAAAGTCCGGGAAAGACGAAATTCTAAAGCCTTCCTCTGCGCCGTTGTTGTGTGACGGATGGTTGCTTACAACGGGCTGGGGGTCAATCACGTTTCCGTTAAGGTCTGTTACAACGATAGTATCTCTTAATGTATAGTGATCTTTCCATATCTGGTCATCTATAATAAGGTCCTTGACGACGCCCTTTGTGGCTTCAACACGGATAGTGTATTCCATAGTGTGATTTTCACCGTCATAGCTTCCGTGAGACTTTGTGACGTTCATCGCCGCACTGCCGTCAACATTCAGGTCAACCATAATGTCATTACCGAAGTTTATTTCCGTTTTATTGCCCGACTGACTATTGCCGACAGTTGCGCTGAAGTTTACGTGGAAGTTAACGTTTGTATAGTTATCAATAAAATTAACCCCGTTGCTTTCAGTATCGAACCTGACCTTAAGCGTACCATCGTCATAAATATGATATGTACCGACTTTTCGTACTGTGCCTGTGTTTGGGTCTGTGAAGTTAATGTCTCGCCACTCGTTTGCACCGAAGTGGTCAAAGTTAAGGTTTGAGGGCAGGCTGTAGGTGAGATAACCGTTCTCATCATAGGCAAACTGTGACCACGTGCCGCCACTGTTTATTTCACCGAACTCAAGGTCTACCGTGTAATGCTGACCGACATAGACCGTACCTCCGCTTTCAATAGGCTGACCGTCATAATCCTTGATTGTTGCACTTACAAGGAAGTTCTCCAGCTCCGAGTAATAGAGAATATCGCTTCTCGGCGTACCGAAGAGCATTATGCGGTCGAAAAATCCCATATCCTCAGCATCATCCGGCACATCACCGTCAGTGACGTTTCCGTCGGTGACCGTCGGCATAAGAAAGCACATCGTCGAGTGCGTATGCTCGGGAATACCGCAGATAAGCACCTCGTCATCGAGATAGCAGGAAAATTTATGTGTGTGCTCGGACATACCGCAGCTTGTGCGGCTTTCCATTGTGATTGCAGGAAGAATAAGCGCATAGGTAGTGCAGAAAACAACAACAATCGCAAGGGCACGCGCAACCTTCTGCCAACGCTTTTCAAGGCGCATCAGACGTAGCGCTTCTGCAATTTTCTGCATAAGTGTCGCCATTTGCTTATTTCCTCCTTTCACAGTTTATTTTTTCTTCTTTTTAACGAGTATCACAACAGAAGCCATCATAAGCGCAGCTCCTGCGATATAAAACCAGTGGACACCGATTCCGCCCGTTTCAGGGAGAATGTGTCCGTAGTTGAACACATTGTTTACAGCCGAATCCCAGACCTTGACGGTGCCGTCACGCTTTGTTTCAGTCACCGTAAGCTCGTCATAGGCAACAACCACCTTATAGGTGCTGCCGCTGTCGATATATCCCGGAGGGATCAGCGTTTCCGTCATGATGTAGCTATGTCCTGACGGAATACCGGTAAATGTTACCGTACCGCCGTTCTCCGAAGCTGCCGTATAAGGCCCGATAACGTGAGGCTTATGGTAATTTATGTAAATATTATCGTGAGTAGTGCTGTCCGTAATAGCCGTGCCGTCACCGTGACAAAGGCTGCAGCTTCCGTCATCGTGAATAAGCGTAAACACAGCACCGTCAAGAGGCTCGGAAAAATCATCCTTCTTAAAGAAGCTGAAGCCTGCAACATAGCCGTGAACTGCGGGCTTTGAAAAGCTGACATTTTTAAGCTCGGAAGCCTCCTGAACGCCATTTGTGGTAACAATGGTTTTATAGTCAAGGTGAGCCTCACCGTTGGTGTCATATACTGTATTTTCCTTAAACGGAGGAGCCTCATTGACAAGCCTTACACGGTATTTAAGCTTATAATAATAAGTCGTTACTGTGCCTTCCGTTGTTGTTGTATAGCCGGATTTTTTAAGATCCCAGTAAACAACATTGTCCTTATGGTTAGCCGTATTTTCTGCACCCTCGGCGTGTGTACCTGTGAGTGTTTCGGGGTCAGGTGCGCCGACAACATTTCCGTCCTTGTCATAAAAATGTATAAAGCCTACTACCTGGGATTCCTCATCATGTACGGGCATAGGGTCTGTTGCCGTCCATACGGTTTTGGTGCTCTGCTCGTTCAGATTACGTATTTCCTCGAAGATATTCGCAAAAGCTGCTGTGATGCCTGCCTGGTCGGTACTATCGTAGTAATAGCCTGAGCCTACTCCGTTACCAAGCCAGTTTTTGTATGCATTAAGATCATTTGCACCACCGATTTCATAGGTAGTGCTCGTTCGGTCAATAACGGAAAGTCCTGACCTGCCGTCATACATTTCAATAGTCTGACCTGCTACGTCAACACCGATAGAGAAAATCTTTCCTCCGGAATTTTTGATTGAGGTTGCCATCTGTCTTGCTTTGATTGATGCTTTATCACTGTAAGAGGTACCGTATGAGCAATAATAACCTGTCACATAGTCATAGAAGGTACCGTCTGCACCCTTTGTACCGCTCGGAGTATATGGGTCATAGCCCTCATAATTTGTTGATGAAGCGGCGTTATTTTTCAGATATGTAGTCGGGAAACCGTCAGTAAGAAGAATTACATACTGATTTGCATTTCCTGAGGTTTTCAGCATATCATATGCTCTTTTCAAGCCACCCTCAACATTTGTAAATCTCGTTCTGTCGTCTGTAACATAATTATCAATAATATTTCCCGTATCGGTCATCATTTCATTTTTCAGCGCCGTCGCCTGCGAGGTGTTCGAACAGGGCTGAAGACTGAATATTTCGTGAGCACTGGTATTGAACGCAACAAAGCCGATTTTACTCAGTCCCGCGGTATTTTCGGCAAACTGATCTATAAAGCTTGATGCCGCAACAACAGCCGCATCATATCTTGATATTGTGTCGTTTGTAAATTTAGCGTTCATGGTGTTGGAAATATCCATAACGATTACAACTGCCATATCCGGCTCGCTCAGGAAGGTCTGCACATCGGTTTTCGTCTGTACGGTAAGGGTGATGTCGAAAACATTCTCCTCGCTTGTACCGTCAATGGTTTTTGTTGTGATTACAGCACCGTCTGCCGATGTGACCTTACCGCCGCCGTCGTCTATCTGACTGTCGGAGGGCTCGCTTGTATCCTTATAAAGCTCGAGGTCCTCTTCGGTTTCAACCTCAGGAGGAATATATTCATAAAACTGTACCGTAGCCGCCTGAGCTGTATCCGCTTGACAGGGTTGTGGGGTCAACGGATACGAGTACACGGTCGCCTATTTCAACATTTGTTGCAACATTGGCTGCAGCCTTCTGAGTAGCGTTGGCGCCCGAGTCCGCCATCCAGATGAATATTACGAAGCCCTTGGCTGTAGTTGCCTCAAGACTTCTTACCGTTGCCGCAGAGGTCGATGATCCGCCGGCATATTTATTTGAAACATAGTAGTAGCCCTCTGTAGAATTATACTCTACAACAATGCCGTTCCAATACTGATTGATTGCGCTGCCCGTGGTGATTTTTTCAGTTGCATTACCTCCGTAAATAACTACGGGGGCAACAGCGCTCCAGCCTCTGTTGATATAATTGAAGGTTACTGCTGATGATGTTCCCGTTGTAAATGTCGAGATGCTGAAGTTACTGTAAATATCCTTAAGCTCGAAAAGCTTCGGCAGACCGATCATATAGCTTTCAAGATGCTCAAAATTCTGATACTGTGCATAGACGCTTATCATCTGCTGCTGAGTATCCGTCATATACTTTATTTCGCCCTCTTCATCGCCGTTTTCGTAATACTCATCAAGTGCACTGTAGAATTCGTCGGCATCGGGAAGACAGTCTATGGCATAGGAAAGCTCAATAACAGCCTTTCTGTCTTCAGCAGAAAGAACACTAAGTAAAATCCTCTGCTCCTGAGTCAGTGAAGCCTCAAAAGCCTCAATACCCCCGCTTACAGTATCCGATGATGACTGCACTAAGGGAAGAGTTGTCTGCTGTACTACAGTCTGCGGTACAGACGGCATAGTAGTCTCGGTGTATTCATTTATGTCCGGTTTTACAGGATCGGTCTCACCGGTATCCTGCAGGGTAGTTTCAGGCTCAGCTATGTAACCTGCACTGATATTTCCGTCGGTAACGTTTCCGTCCGTAACATTTCCGTCGGTTTCCCTGATATAACAGCTTTCACTGTGTTTGTGCTCAGGAATTGTGCAGATAAGCACGTCATCGTCAAGATAGCATGAGAATTTATGTGTATGCTCTGACATACCGCATACTGCCCGGTCATCCATTGTGATTGCAGGCATAATAAGCATATATGTTGTGCAGAAAACAACTGCAACTGCAAGCACACGTGCAACTCTGTGCCAACGCTTTTCAAGACGTATCAGCCGAAGCACTTCCGCAATTTTCTGCATAAGTGCTGCCATTTGACAACATCTCCTTTTTTCGGTATACGCTAGTTAACCGTACCGAATCCGGCAAAAGGCCAGATACGGAATACAATTTTTCCGATTATTTGCTCTCGGTCGATGCACCCGACTGTGCTTGTTCTGGAATCGATTGAGGTTGACCTTTCATCTCCCAGAACAAAAATTTTTCCCTCAGGCACCTGGTAGGGATATTCTATATCCGTATTTCCAAGCGCTTTTTTGCCGATATACGGCTCATTAAGATAAGCATCATTTATGAAAACGTTTCCGTCTGCATCAATGTTTACCCACTGACCGGCACCCGCAATTACTCTTTTCACGAGCACCTTGTTGTTATAGTAAAAGGCAATGATGTCTCCGCTTTCGAGCTTGTTCACCGTCGTGGAGACAACTATCTGCCCATCCTCGAGTGTCGGTGACATTGAGCCTCCGTAAATCTGAAGCACAGGAAGCCACAAGGTCGCTACAAGCACTGCTATTGCCGCAACGGTAACAAGTGTGAACACCGTGTTTTTCAGCGACAGCTTATACTTCTGACGGTAGCGCTCTCTGTTCAATTCCTTTTCAATGTCACTTATCTGAGGATACTTGCTTGTTTCCTCGCTCATTTAAATTACCTCTTGAATCGGATTATAATCTGTTTTTTAATTTCTTCCGGAAGAAGCTCAAGCAGCTCCGGTCTTCCGAAGTAAAACTCCACTATTGCCGAAAGGAGCTTAGCATCCACATCTTCTCTTGTTGGAAGCTCTGCTTTTTTCTTCTTCTGAAGCGGTCTTACGGTAACTCCGTTTTCCTCTATTCTCTCAACCTGCTTTGAGGACGACTTCACCGCATTTGCCGAAGGCACAGGCACAGGCGCGGGATAATATACCGGTACAGGCTGATATATGGGAGCACCTATAACCGGATAAGAGCCCATCGGCACAAACGGCGGCTGAGGTACTGTCTGAGGCACGGATGCACCCTGAGCTGCAGCTTCAGCTCTGACAGGTGCAGCGCCCTTATCTGATGCGGCATCCGGAAAAGCGGCTTCTGAAGGCTTTGTCTCTGCTTCAACAGGCTTTGTCTCCACCTTTTTGACGGGCTTTGACTTTGCCAGAGGCTTGACATTTATACTTGCCGCCGTGACCTCCTCCACCTCAGGAAGAATCGCTTCATCGGTTACCTTGAGTTCTGAGCTCCTCGCCTTTTTCTGAGTGGCCGATGCGCTTGCGACACTTTTTTCCGCATACTCCGCAAGCATGGCAAGACGGTTTATATAGCTTTGTGTAGCCTTTCGCGTTTCGGAAAGGCTGGAATCAATTTTTTCTGCAAACTCCGAAAAGTTTGTAAGCATACCCGGGTCAACTGCGGCAGGCATAACAGGCTGATTCTGCAGACTCTCATTCTCCCTGCGATAGGCCTCGTTGTCCTGACGGAGCTGTTCATTCTCCTTGCTCTGCTCAAGAAGGAGTTCAAGAAGCTTCAGACGGCTTAATTTTTTCAGCTCTTTATCTGTCATTTTGTCTCCTCCTCAAACTTAATTTTCAAAAGGGCAAAAAGCCCCAAGTATTCATAGTATATGATATCACAACCCCTTCGGATTTGCAACATATTTTATTGCTTTTTTGATAAAAAAACCTTATTTTACAAATAAAAATCAATTATTTCACCTATTTGCAACACCGTGCAAAAAAAGTGTTTCGCAAGAAGAAAGATCCGCCTCGGCAATTGTGAATTGTGCATTGTGAATTTCACCGACCGGCGGGGAGGCGGACGCGCCGCAGGCGCGTCACACACAGAAAAACCGCTTCCCCGATAACGGAAGCGGTTTTTCTGTGTGCCTTTGGCTTTCCCTGAAGGAAAGCCAAAGCGCCTCCCCGCATCTCCCCTTCACCCCGCACTAAGCATAAAAAAGCTGCCGCACTACCCTGACGTAATGCAACAGCTTCTGAAGTTTTATGATTTATTTGTTGACTGCGTTTACAGTAAGTGACGCAATCCTCGGTGCAAAGCTTTCATTTCCTGCAAAAAGTGTGTTTCCGCTGCTTGAAAGCGTTACGGTGTTTTCACCCTCTTCAAGATAAAGGCTGAAGGTGAGAGTCTTGTAATTGTAAAGACTGTAGGTATTACGGCAGAAGATGTCCTGTGTCTTGCCGCCGCACTCTACGGTAAGTAAAGCTTCAATAAGGTCAACGTTATATGCGTGATAGCCGCCCTCAAGGTTATTTGCATAATTGAGAGTGACTCTGTATTCTCCGCTTTTCGGTGCAGTTACGGTGAATTGAGCCTTGCCGCCCTTGCTTGATATTCCGTCAACAAAGCTGTTACCGTACTTGTCATTCTTAAGCTCAGCACCGTCAGAAAGAAGCATTCCGTCTGCAGCTACCTGCTTACTGAAGCCGCCGTCACCCTCCTGAGTATAAAGGGCAAATTTTACATTCTTATCCTCAAGTGTTATACCGTTAAGACCTCTCCTGAGGTAAACAAGTGCACCGTTTACAAATACGGCGTCAGCACCGTCAATATCGCCCTTTGAAAAGCCCGTAGCAGAAACTCTGTAGTAGCCGTCACAGGGCGCAACCGCAAGGTAGTCGAATTTGTCGTTACCGCCCTTGAGAAGGCTCAGCTCGCTTTTATCCTCGTGCTTGCTTAAAATTGCACTGTCAAGGACAAAGGTGCCCTCACCGTGACTGAAAACAATTTCGTGCTTACCCTTTGTAAGAGCCAGCTGCATTTCATAGCAGTCGGTGTATTCACTCTTGATTGTATTCGGGAAGTAAAGTAGCTCCTCCTTACCGTCAAGGGAGAATTTAACCGTTGTGAAATCTCTGTCGTCTCTTGTTGCTCCGTCGTTGGAGTTACCGAAAATGACCTTGAAATCGTAAAGACCGGCTTCCTCTGCTTTCACGGTGATTTTTACTCCGTCGCCCGCATTTTCAAAGCCGCCGCACATACCTGCAACCTCACCGGTTGTGGCGTATGCGCTGTCATAGGTATAGGCTGTGCCGAGAAGTGTTCCGTCTTCAAATTCGTATCTTACGGGAATATTGTTGTTTTTCACGGGTGTGAAGTTATTGATTTTCGGTGAAACGGTGATGAAGTAAACCGCATCGGTGTCTGTGCCGGGAATGTTTATGTTGACACTTCCAAGAGCCGCTGAGGTATTGTAGTGTCTTAAGAGAATCGGTGAAGAAACCACACCTGTAAGGCCCTGATAATAAACGCACTCAATTTTAACATTGACATCTGTACCAAGGTTTGTTTCGCAGAGACCCTTGATTTTTACCGCCCTTTTGCTGTCACTGCCTGCAACGATTACCTTGATTTCGTCCTTGCTTTCATTGATTGAAGCAATACCCTTGTAGTCAAGTCGCCAGTCGCCGTCATGAAGGTCGCTGTTTTTGATGAAGCTTACACTTGTTTCAAGGAGGTTGCCTTCCATTTCGGCATATTTTCTGTAAAGCCACCAGTTGGAGTTGGGCGAGTTGTCGTCAGCGGCAGTGTCGTTGAGGTTGTTTGCAAGTCTCCAGTATGCCATTTCGCCCCAGGTACCGCTTTTTTCAATGGCAGTTATGTAATGGACCATTTTACCGGGATTGCCGCAGTCCTGCATTTCGCCGTATTCGGTGACAACTATAGGAAGCTCGTCTATACCAAGCTCATTTTCGATCCTTCTGTAATCGTCAACGTGCATCTGCCAGTCGTAAATTGACCACCAGGCAAGCTCGTGATAAATCATAACCTCAGGCACACAGTCATTTTCTGCACAGTAGGTCATAAAGCCTTCTATTTTGGTGGTTTCATAATCGCAGAAGCCGGGACCGCCGATAACCGCATCCTTATCAAGAGACTTCACGTAATCATAGGTCATCTTCCAACCCTCATAGAAATTCTGCCTGCCGATTTCATCATAATGAGCAACTCCGTCAACATAGTTGCCGAACCATACACCGTTATCGCACTCATTGTAGATACAGTAAACCAGCTTGTCCTTGAAGGACTCGTTTTTAAGAAGCTCAACCTTTTCCTTTACGAGAGGAAAGTAGCTTTCGGTAAGGAAGGTTTTCCAGTCGTAGGTGCCGTTTTTGCGCATTTCCATAATCTCGTCATGGCAGTAGTACCAGGTGCTGTAAGCATCCTGAAGGTAAACAACGGTATAGTCACATTCATCAAGCTGAGGTGCAACGTGGCTGACGTCACCTGTCGGGTGCTGAAGTCCGTCGGTAACCTTCTGAGAAACAGAGGAAATATCGAGGCTGTCTGTCATAACCTTTGAGGGCACACCCTCCTCAGCAAGGCCGTAAAGGTGACCTGTTGCTCTTGTTGAAACGGGAGCAAGCTGCTTTGAAGCATCGACATTGACAGTCGGCACCCATACAAGAGGAAATGCCTCAAACAACATAATAATTGTGATGATAACTGACATTATTGCATTCATATTCATTCTCCTTTAAGTTTTTTTATTCAAGAGTAATAAGCTCGTATTCCTTACTGCCGATGCCGAGCTCTGCCGCGGCGTCAACGGTGTGTGCGCCGTTACGTGACTCAATTCTCTCAATCAGGTGAGCCTTTCCCGGGTCATCGCTCTTATAAACAAGGTCAAGGCAGGCCTTGTCGATTGCAACGGGGTCAAGAGAAATAAGCATACCTATATCGCCCATGCAAGGGTCTTGCGCAACTGCGCAGCAGTCACAGTCAACAGACATATTCTTCATCACGTTTATGTAAACTGCATTTCCCCCGAAATAGCTCACAACGCTTTTTGCCGCATCAGCCATTGACTCAAGGAAGCTGTCGTGGTCTGCAGACCAGATTTTCTCCACCTCACCTGCACCGTGTATATAGGCCTTACCGTAGGAGGATGCCATACCGATTGAAAGCTGCTTGAGTGCCCCTCCGTAGCCGCCCATGGGGTGACCCTTGAAGTGAGAAAGAACTAAAAGCGAGTCGTAATTTCCGGTGTTTTTGCCGACAAAGTTTTTCTTTATTCTTTTGCCGTCGGGAATCCCGAGCACCATATCATCGCCCTCTGCATCAAGAAGGTCAAAGGGAAAAAGCTCGCTCCAGCCGTGCTCCTTAATTGTTTTCAGATGCTTTTCAGTGGTGTTTCTTGTGCCCTCATAGGCAGTATTTGTCTCTGTCACGGTGCCGCCGACATGATCGATAAGCTCCTTCCAGAAATCGGGTCTGAGGAAATTCTGATTGCCCGTTTCACCGCTGTGCACCTTTACGGCAACCTTGCCGGTAAGCTCCTTGCCGAGTGCCTTATATAATTTCAGAACACTCTCTTTTTCGCAGTCGGGAATAAAATAAACCCTTGATGCCATAAAAATTCTCCTTTCTCCTTACGGATTCTGATACCACTCAAGCTCACAGGCAGGAACAACAACATAATTGTTTTCACCGTCCCCGGTTCTGAGTATCACGTTTTTTATACCTGCCTGAATAATATTTCTTGCACAGACAGGACAAGGCTTTGCTTTATGAACGCTGTTATCGGGGTTGACTCCTGCAAGATATAAATCTGCTCCGAGGGTCTGTTCTCTTGAACAGTTGAGCAGTGCATTCATTTCGGCATGAATTGCACGGCAGATTCCGTAGCCCTCACCCTGATGCATATTGCGTTCTATTCTCGGGCAGGAGCCGAGGTCACAGCAGTTGTCAAAGCCTCTCGGCGAGCCGTTATAGCCCGTGGAAATAACAACATCCTCTTTTACAATTACCGCACCGTATTTTCTTTTCAGACAGGTACTTCTGTATGCAAAGGTCTCGGCACAGTTAAGGTATGTATCCGTTTTGGAAATACGCTTTCCTTTTTCAGGTATTACCACTTTTGCTCCCTGCCTTTCAACATTATTTACCGTATTATACCATAAAAAAATCCCTCTTTCAATAAAGGACCTGAATAATTTCAAAAAAGAAAACAACACTTTTTTCCTTTTATTTCATATGTTTTCGTTTTGTTAAGCTTGTTGTAAGTTTTCGTTAAACTTGCTTTTCTTCGGTTGATTTCGAAACATTAAACAAATAAAATAGGTTAGTATGCAAATTAAAAATAATTAAAAGGTGAAAAAGAATGAGACTTGAAAATGTACCTACCATAAGAGAATTGCTCGATCAGGCCCCGACAAAGCACAACGATAAAACCTTCATCAAATACGTAAAAGACGGTATGCTTACCGAAAAAAGCTTCAGCAAGGTAAGAAGCGACAGCCTTGCCTTCTGCAGAAAGCTCCGCAACGAGCTGCCCGACAGAAGCCACATCGCAATCATCAGCAAAACCTGCTATGAATACATTGTTTCCGTAACAGGCGTGCTTGTCGGTAACAACGTTGCAATTCCCATCGCTCCCGATTCAACGGCAAAAGACGTTGCTGAAATTCTCAACGATGCTGATGTTACCGCCGTGCTTTATGAGGCTGAATTTTCAGACAGACTTGACCGGGTGAAGGCTCTTTGTCCCAAGCTCAGCTACACACTTTGCCTCGGCGACACAGATGAGTTCGAAAAAATCTACACCGACTACTCAGATTCTTCTGAATTTGCTGCTCTTTCCGACATAGAAATGGACCCCGATGCCTGCGCGCTTATTATTTACACCTCAGGCACAACAGGTGACAGAAAGGGCGTTATGCTTTCAAGCTATGCCCTTGTATGTAACATTATGTACAAGCCCTACAGTGACATCATCGTGCGCAATGACGTGCTCTTTTCCGTGCTTCCCCTTTATCACATTTTCTGTTTTGTAAGCGACTACCTTTCACCCCTTCGCAACGGCAATGAGCTTTGTCTTAACGGCAGTATGCGCGACCTTTTCAAAAACTTCCTTATTTTCAAGCCCAACCAGATGCGTGTTGTTCCCCTTATTGCGCAGTCAATGCTCGCACGTATCCGTGCCGTACAGGCAAAGCATCCCGAGCTTTCACCCCGCGAGGCTGCCGCACAGGTAACCGGCGGTAATCTTGACATGATGCTTTCAGGCGGTGCCTACCTTGACCCTGAGCTTTGCAAGGCATTTGATGAAATGGGCATCTTCCTTCGTCAGGGCTACGGCATGAGCGAGGTTTCGGGTAAGGTTACAGTACCTGACCTTGACAGTGACATTGCCTGCGTCGGCAGACTTATGAATTTTGTTGATGCACGTGTTGTCGGCAACGAGGTGCAGCTCGACACACCCTGCCGTATGATAGGCTACTATAAGCGTCCCGAGGAAACCGCAGCTGTCTTTACTGAAGACGGATGGGTAAAAACAGGTGACATCGGCTATGTAAACGACAAAAGAGAGCTCTTCATCACAGGCAGACTCAAGAATCTCATTATCCTTTCAAACGGTGAAAACGTATCTCCCGAGGGAATCGAAAACCGCTACAAGGCTCACAAAATAGTAAGCGAGGTAATGGTCTATGCCGAAAAGGACCTTATCATTGCAGAGGTTTTCCCCGACGAAGAATATGCAAAGCAAAAGGGCATCACCGACATAAAATCCGAGCTTGAGGAAATCACGGACAGACTCAACGAGACGGCCCTGCCCTCTCACACCGTCGCAAGACTCATTGTCCGCGACACACCCCTTGAAAAAAATTCAATGGGCAAAATCAAGCGCAAAATTTCTTCAAGAGGTGACGCCTGATGAAACCTCAGCGCAACGAACAGGTCTACAGTCTGATTCATTCTCAGGAAATGGTTCAGTATATGTGGAAATACTCGATTCACAAGCAGTCAACGCAGATTCCCCTTTCCGTTGCCTTCGGTGAGGATATCGACTTCTCACTTCTCGCCCGCGCGGTAAACATCGAAATTGAGCGTAACGACTGCCTGAGACTCAGAATATTCCGCGAGGCAGGCAGAATCAGACAGTTCTTTCTCAGCGAATATAAGCTCGACAGAATCCTTGTAAAGGAGTTCTCCTCAAAGCAGGAGCAGGAAAGCTTTTTCGATAACGATGCTTCAAAAAAGCTCCGTGTTTTCGACGGAGAAACCTTCCGCGTGGTATTTTTCCGTACCGCAAACGAAAAATCAGGTATCTACCTTCTCGTTTCCCATATGATAATGGACTTTGCCGCTGCATTCACCTTTTTCAAGGACCTTATAGCAGTTTATGACAGTCTGAAAAACGGCACGGATATGCCGAAGCCTCTTTCAAAGTATGAGGATATTATCATCAAAGAGCAGGATAACAAAGAGCTTGAGGATCGCATCAGCAAGCAGTATGAACTTCTTAAGGAAAAGATACTTCCCGACCGCCGTCCCGTATATAACGGCATCAGCGGACAGAAAATTCTCGAAAGGCAGCGCAAGCTTCTTCATAACAAAAGCCTTGATATTCCGCACGTTTACCTCCCCTTCAGGGATGCCACACATCTTGTGAAATGCCGTCTTAATGACAAAGACAGCAATGTTATTTCCGAATACATAAGAAACAACAACTTAAGTCCCGAGTGGGTAATTCAGCTGGCGTTCAGAATTTATCTTTCAAAAATCAACCTGCATCACAACGATTCACTCTTATGGGTGCTTTGCCCGAGAAGAAGAACAGTAAAGGAAAAGCGTTGCGGGGGCACACTCGCCTCCCCTCTGCCCTGGCGCGAAATACTCGACGACAACAAAACCTTCATCGAAACCGCAAGACAGCTCGGCGAAACCCAGGCCTTCCTTTTCAGAAATTCCGACGTACCCTTTACGGCAGTACGTCACATGGAAAGAGAGCTGTATGACTACTCACTTCTGCAGACGGCAAACAGTATGATGTTTTCCTATCTGCCGTCATCGGAAGGCAGCTTCGGTGAAAGGGAATTTGACTTCACCGCCTACAACTTCGGCCGTTATGTAATGCCGGTTTATGCACTGACGATGCAGGATTCCGTAAGCAAAAGATTCTCATTTTCCTATATACACCGTATTTCACTTACCACAGACGAAGACGTTTACCGTTTTCACGACGGCGTTGTGCGCACACTTATCGCCGCTGTCAGCCACAACGAAAAAACAATAGGCGAAATAATAAAGGAGATTTAAAAATGCTTGAAACCGTAAAAGAAATCATCTGCGACTATGTTGAAACAGACATTGACGAAATCACCGCAGAATCATCACTGCGCTACGACATCGGCGCAACATCCTTTGACCTTATGAACATTGCCGTTGAAATCGAAGAGCGCTTCGGACTGAGCGTACCCGACAACGCCCTTCACCGCATCAAGACCGTCGGCGACATTGCCGAGCTGCTTGAAAAAGCTACAGCGTAAGATAAGACGATTTTTTACGCTATGAAGAACATTAAAGCAAAAAGCAGAAACCAGTTTAGTTTCTGCTTTTTTGTTATATTCAGTATTATGATGAATCGGAAGGCTTCTGCACATTTCGACTGCTTACCGTGATATTAATACAGTGTCACGTAAATACAGCGCTTTTTTACCAGTTATCGTCTCCATCCTCTTCTTCCTCACGACGATACTCACTATCGTCCCAATTATAAACATACTCTCCGCGGTCAATGCTGAATCCGTCACGGTCGATATACTCATAATCACCGGATTCGTAATTGAAGCACCATTTTGGCATACTAACACCTCCTCATTCGTTCAGAATGTGCTGTAGCATTTTGAATGCTGCGGATTTCTTGGCTTCTTTTTTTGATGATGCTTTCGCAGAAAAAGATTCATTTTTTTCTGCAATACAACAAATACTTTTCCAGATTGGGTTGCCGTCTTTATCGTATGTTAGCTCAAAATCATAGACAGGGATTGAAAAGTAGCCGCGGCGAGCCAAAATCTCTAATTGATTGATCGCATCTTCTTTGTTTGGATTATCAATTTCATCACAGATAGAATTTGAAGAAATATATTTTTTTCTTTCAAGATATTCATAAGCTAATTTACAAACCTGCATGCGAGCTTCACTTTTTGAAGGTCCAAAACCGCAAAATATCGGCAAACTGTCTCTCAATTTCAGATAACAACAAAACTTTAATTTTGAATAATCATAACCCCAAAGCGGTATATCCTGATAAATGGTATTCTCTTCCCTGATGCCTAAAATTTGAGTGTACGATGCTTCTTTATATTTATAAAAAGGCACTAAATTGTCCTGTGATTGCCATTGTTGTACAAGACGAACATAATTTGTTTCTGATGTGTCATCAAAAAAGGAATCCGGTTCAAGCATAATTTCTACAACCGCTTGTATTACATTGAAATCCCAACTGCAATCGATTGTAACTGCTCCGATAATAGCTTCAAATAAATCTTCTTTGACTGACATTTCTTTGTTAATATTGTTGACAATATCACTTTTACCCATTATAAGAAAATCAGCCAATTTCATTTCGTCAATACGTCTTGACAATGCTTTTTTTTGAACCATTTTTGCCCTGAGTCCTGTTAATTTACCCTCATCATAATCGCAACTAAATGAATTTGCCGAATTATCCTCAGGTAAATGTCCAAACTTTTTTATAAGCAATTTAGTAACAACAAAATCCAATGCTTTATCCCCAATAAACTCAAGTACCTCATTGTTTTCTCCACCATGTTCTTCTGTGTAAGAACTTCGGGTAAGTGCTTGTCTCAACAATTCCGGGTTCTTAAAATCATATCCGATCTGACCCTGAATCATATTGAAGACTAATTTTTCGTTTTCAAAGTAGCTTTTTTTCATAATAAAAAAATCCTTTCAGTAAATAATTTACTAAAAGGCATAATAATATCCGACAAAAAACACTACCCCCTGTGCACCGGTGGTAAGGAATGTCGGACAACATAGATTAAATTTAATTCTTTGTTTTAGGGTATTTACAGATGTTCACTTGCATAAACAAAAATAAACGCACAGAAACAATGTTTCAAATTTAAAATATTATGCCTTTAAGCAGTTTTATATTATCACAAATATCAAGTGTTGTCAATAAAACATTTACATAAAAACAGATGTACAGAACTCTGCACATCTGTTTTATCTTATTCAAAGTTCGGCTCTTTGCTGACTCGTTTTTTATCTGCTTACCCTGATAACCGTTGCAGAATACATCGGAACAGTGTAGTTGAACTTTTCGCCGATGCCGTCAACGGTGAATTCCTCCATGATGCAGTCTTCCTTCGCACCGAGGATGTTGTCGTTGTCAAGGCTGTCACCTGCTACCTGATAAACCTTTGCAGTACCCTTGACATCTGCATTTGCGATATCAATTGCAACTGTTCTCTCACTGCCGGTAACGTTTACAAGCTTTATGATGATGTCGCCGCTTGCATCGGTGGAAACCACCTGATAGCACTCTGATGCGGCTCCGTTTTCAAGCTCCTTATCAAACATAAGCTCGCCGTCGATATAGCCCTTTGCATTGTTGCCGTTTACAACAACCTTGATTTCATAGGTTCTGCCCGTTTCAACGGAGAAAGGCTTTACTGTGCCGGGAACTCTGCCGGTTTTGATGCCGTTTTCGATTTCCTGAAGACAGGAAACCGTATTGCCCCAGCCGCCGATATTCCAGAACCAGTAGTTGTCTGTATCCTGTGCGGCAAAGGGAATAATGAAGCCCTCGCTGCCGTCAAGCTTTGTAGCCTCGACTGTGTATGTATAATTTGACCAGTCGGTGTCACCGAAGTAGGTTACGGCACCTCTGTGATTGTCAGCCATCCATGTTGACTTCTGAACGAGCTTGCCGTTTTTTACCTCCCATTCACCGCTTGTGGTGTCTGTCCAGCCCCACCAGTATGATGTGGGAAGGAAGCTGTCCTTACCGAGAGTCTTGCCGTTATCGTTGTTGACGATTTTCACGTTGTCAAACTCTGCACTTGTGTACCATGTACCTACACCGACTCTGCCCTTTGCTTCGTTTACCGGAAGCTGAGCGCCGTCAAAGGCAGTACCGAGAAGCTTTGTTCCCGCATTTGTTGAGAAGAGCTTCTGCATATAGTAGCTGATTGAGCCGGTTGAAAGGTTATTGTTGAACCAGATAAGGTCGGGAGACCAGTGAGTAGCCGTAAGGTTACCGAAAAGAGGAGCATAAGCAGCCATCTTCACGATGTCACCGTTTCTTTCAAGACCTGTCATATAGGCCGCCTCTGCAAGAGCCGCCTCAAGTCTGTTTGAGCGTGCGGCATATTCGCCAAGGAACACGTTGATTGCTCCGCCGTAGCCGGTATCAAGCATTTCTTCGGTTTCTCTCTTGTAGTTCTTTTCATCATAATAGTCGGTATTGCTGAGGAACCAGGAGGGATCGTTGTAATAGTGGTGGTCTGTTGCACCTGCATATTCGTCAATTGTAATGCCCTTTTCGTTTACATAATCGTATGCATTTTCATAGGACTTGATGTAGTTTTCACTGTGAGTAGCCTCAGATGCGCCTGAGGAATAAATAAGCTCAAGTCCCTCATAAAGCTCAGGATTCTTTGCCTTTTCCTCATTGAAGCGCTCGAGGAATGCCTCGTAACGCTCGAAATAAACCTCGCCCTCATTTTCGTTACCGATGCCGATATACTTAAGCTCGAAGGGCTCGGGATGTCCGAGAGAGGCTCTGACCTTACCCCAGACAGTTGTTTCGTCGCCGCGGCAGAATTCTACAAGGTCAACCATATCCTGAAGATACTGCTCAAACTCGGGAGTGTACATATCAACAGGACCCTTACCTCTCATCTGGCAGTAGAGTCCGCAATTGAGAACGGGAACACCGACTGCACCGATATCCTCAGCAAGCTGAAAATATTCAAAGAAGCCGAGACCGTAGCTCATATAACAGGGAAGAGGATCTTCCGTTGCGGCAACGTCGGTCCAGAGGTTGATGCCGTAAGAGCGTGCTGCAATGTCGCCGTATCTGCCTTCAAATTCAAGGGGAAGCCCGTCTGAACCGACACCGATGCTGTCCTTCCAGTTGTAGGCAGTTTCCTTATCGTAGCCCTCGATTACACATCCGCCGGGGAAACGGAGGAATTTCGGCTCAAGCTCTGCAAGCTTCTCGGCAAGGTCCGTTCTCATTCCGTGTCCCTTGTAGGTTTCGGGGAAAAGTGAAACCATATCAATTGCAACCTTACTGCAGTCTGTAAGCACCTGGAGATATACATTGCTTGTTGCCTTTACGTCGGAAAGAAGAGTAAGCTCATATTTCTGCCATTTTGTACCGATGTCTGCAATTTTACCTGTTGCGGCAATTTTTCCGTCAGCAACAAGGTTGACGGTAAGGTCGGCCTCACCGCCCTTGAGGTCCTTTGCATAAACAGAGAAGAAATACTTTCCGTTCTCCTCGATAGCCATACCGTCAAGGAAGCCTCTGTTCTGCACACCTGCGTTGCCGTTTGTTGTGTTTGTGATTACAAGGTAATTTGTGTTATTTTCGTTAAGGCCGCCTGCCTTGTCACCCTTTACCACTTCGATCATGGGCTCACCGACCTTGCTCCAGCCGTGAAGCTCATCATCTGCTGCAAGCTTGCCGTACTCAAAGGAACGGTTGATTACCTTTTCTGCGTAAAGTCCGCCGTCAGCGGCAAAGTTGATATCCTCAAAGAAAATGCCGTAAAGGAGCTCGCTGATGTCGTGAACCTCGTCTGATGCGTCAATGCTGAGAGCATAGTCCGAGTTGGCAACGTCATATTCTGTAGCCGTGTTGACCTCACCGCGCTGAATTCCGTCTGCAATTTCACCGCCTCCGCAGCTGATGCCGAAAGAAAGAAGAACTGCCACAACGGCTGCGATGACCTTTTTGTAAAAAGCGATTATTTTATGCTGCATAATTTACCCTTCCTTTCAGCTCATTGTTACTATTACCTGACCTGCCGTGCCGTAGATGTATCCACCCTGAACAGCCTTTGTAGCTCTTACGGCAAAGGCGTATTTTGAACCCGAGGTGTAACCGGTATCGGTAAGCGTTGTGGTGCCTGCGGAAACCGTATCAATAAGAACAAATCCGCCGCTTGTAGCCGATTTATAATATACCTCATAGCCTGATGCACCCTGAACTGCAGTCCATCTGATAGTGGCATTACCGTTTGAGGTAGTTGCCGAAACCACGGGCTTAATCGGCTGAGTTGCGGTTGTAATCTGAATGTAACCGCCGCCTACCTTCTGTCCCGAAGCGGTAAGATTTACCGATCTTACGGCATAGATATAGTTTGTACCTGCCTTAAGACCGGTGAGAGTAGCAGTTGTCTTTCTTGTAAGACCGAGAGTTTTCCAGCCGCTCTGTGTCTTGAGAAGAACCGCATAGCCGTCAGCACCCTTAACTGCCGACCAGGTAAGCTTGATTGCCGATGTGTTCTGTGCGGCAACAACCTTTGCGGGGCCGGGGCTTGTTGTTACGGTATCAATGGTCTTATAGCTGCCTGTGAAGTAAGCCTTACCGTTCTTGAGCACACCCGCCTTGACAGCAAAGGTATACTTTGTACCGGAAGGGAGCTTACTGAAGGTAGCTGAGGTGTTCTTTGTTGTGCCGAGCTTTTTCCAGGTGCTTCCGTTTTTAACGTAAACCGCATAGCCTGCTGCTACGGGAACCTTCTCCCATGAAATCTTTATTGCACTGTTATTTGATGCAAAGGCTGTTTTTGCAGGTACGGGAATCTCAACGTTATATTTTGCATCATAGGTGCCCTCATACTTGCCTGTGAAGGTGATTCTTGCAGTAGCAGTGCCGGGAAGGTCGGCATTGATATATTTTACGGTGTAGTCTGTGCCCTTTCTGAGCTCTGCACCGTTTCTGTCCTTAACTGTGACAGAGGGTGTGATTGCTTTACCCGTATAGCTGAGTGTTGTTGCGCTGAGCTTTATTGAAGCAACTCTGGGAATGGGAATGGGAGAGTTGTCCTGCTTCTTACAGTCCACGCAGTAGAAATTGATTGCACCGTCTGCATTTACTGTAGCCTTCTTGGTTATCTTTTCGATTTTCCATGAATGGTAAATCGGTGAGCCTGAAGAGAAGTCCTCATCATAGAAAACAGTATCGCAGTTTTTACATCCCATGTGATACCATGCAGGATTCTCACAGTCCGCGGGGCTGATAAGGTGGATATCGTCAAGCTTTGTCATTTTGACGTGCTCCTTAAGGACACTGCCTTCCTTATCCTCGTAGAAGGTATCCGTGCTCATTGCATCACAGCGTACGCAGCTGTAGCGGTAAAGGTCATAGTGTGTGCAGGTAGCTTCCTCAGCAAGATGCTCTTCATCGAGGATAACCTCGCTGAAATCGTGACCGAGAGCAGCTATTTCTGTTTTTTCGCTTATTGTAAGTCCGCACACTGAGCAGTAGGAGCTTTCGGTGTAGCCGACAGTATCACAGGTAGGCTCAACTGCAGCCTCGGTTACAACCTTTGTGTGTCCTTCGGTGTGCATAAGGCTGATTTTATCCTTTGACACATCGAGGTTTATTGTAATTTTCTGTGTTGAAATACCAAAGCCGTTGTTATCCCAGTCGAATTTATAAATCAGGGAAAGAATTCCGTCAGCGGCATTTGCGATAATTTCGGGAGTTACGGGAATCCACACGGTAATGAAGTGCTCTGCGGCATCATCGGCTGAATCCTTGTTTGACCAGAAAGATTTTGCCTCGCTCCAGCCGTTTTTACCGAAGCTTTTGTATTTTACATTCTTAAGCTCATCGACAGTAAGGCTCTTATCTGCAGTGATTTTAACGCCTGCCCACCATCCGTCCATGTATCTGCCTATGCTAAGGTCCATGGGAGCAAAATCAAGCACAATCATTTCAGTATTGCTTACAGTAACATCAGCAGCGTTTTCACTGTCAACCTCAAGTCCCTTTGTAATCGCAGTAACCGCAGCTGCGGGAATGCTGTAGTCTCTTTCTGAAACAAGGTAGGTATCC
This sequence comes from Oscillospiraceae bacterium, assembly GCA_015066015.1. Taxonomy (GTDB): domain Bacteria; phylum Bacillota; class Clostridia; order Oscillospirales; family Acutalibacteraceae; genus UBA6857. The sequence continues at coordinate 25,692 of SVPE01000001.1, read as the reverse complement.
TCTGTGCTGATTTCATCGCAGTTTTCGCGGGCACAGTTATAACGGTATGTGCTCGTACCGTCGCCGTTTTCCTCGGAGAAATGTCTGTCATCAACAATCTTTTCGCTGAAGTCGTGACCGAGAGCCTTTATCTCTGTCCTTGGCTGGATTGTAAGTCCGCATACGGAGCAGTGAGAGCTTTCGGTATAACCGACCTGAGTGCAGGTGGGTTCAACCTGAGGCTCGTCAACATATTCAACACAATTGATGTTGTTTTCACCGTGAATAAGAGTCACCTTATCTGTATCAATTACAATTTTCACCTGCTGAAGAGTCTCCTCGGTGCCGTTGCCGTCCCAGTCAAAACCGTAGGTAACAGAAAGCTCATCCTTTGACAGGTCCTCTGCAGAAAGCTTAAGAGCCATAACTATGCTCTCAGACTCTGCATTATAAAACTCGCTTTCGCTGACAATTCCGATTTCATTCCATGCATCAGCGTTCTTGATGTAATACTTTGCCTTGGCAAGCATACCGTCAGTCACTGACTCGGCAACGGTGAGCTTCACTATAACTCTCCATGCAGCATCAGTAAAGCTGTCGCTTATATCTGAAGCCAGCGCATAGTCAAGGACTATATCCTCCTTATTTGTAAATATGCCGTTTTCTTCGCTTACACCCTCTGTAAGGGATGTCACCTCACCGAGGTATGCAGCAAAGTCATCCTCTGCGGCAAATGCAGGTACGGCAACGCTGAATGCCATAACTGCACAGAGCACAAAGCTCAGTACTTTTTTAAGGGAATTTTTCATATTTTATATCCTCCTTTTCGGATATATATAATTATACATTATAATAATAGCATCTTTTAACCCTCTGTGCAAGAGGTTTGTCCCTCTTTTATTTTTTTGTTCAAAAAGATTGAAAAAGTGCATAGGAAATGATAATATATTATAGTATAAAAACAACGGAGGAAACCCAGAATGAACATCGCAGGACTTCAGAAGCTGACCCTACTCGACTATCCCGGCAAGACCGCCTGTACGGTTTTCACTCCCGGGTGCAACTTCCGCTGCCCCTTCTGTCACAACGCGCTTCTTGTGACCCACAGCCCCGAGGAGCTGATAAGCGAGGAGGAGTTTTTCTCCTTTCTGTCCAAAAGGCAGGGTATCCTCGACGGCATATGCATAACCGGAGGCGAGCCGACCTTACAGAAGGACCTCATCGCCTTTATGGAGAAAATAAAAGCAATGGGCTTTCTTGTAAAGCTTGACACAAACGGCGCGAAGCCCGATATCTTAAAGGAGATTATCGCAAAGGGTCTTGCCGACTATGTTGCAATGGACATAAAGGCATCTCCCGCACGCTACGGTGAAGCTGTCGGCATAAAGGATTTCGACTTTTCCCCCGTAAAAGAAAGCATATGCATCCTCGAAGAAAGCGGTATAGACCACGAATTCCGCACCACTGTGACAGACGAGCTTCACACCGAGGAGAATTTTCCCGCAATTCTTTCACTTTTCTCTGAAAACACGCCCTACTTTCTGCAGCAATTCAAGGATTCGGGTAACCTGATTGACAAAAGCTGCCACGGCTGGGAAACACAAAGAATGAAAAATCTCAGAGACACTTTAGCGCTTCAGCACTGTAACGTTTCACTGCGTGAAGGATAATAAACGGATGTCGTTTTTCGCGAAACTATATATTGTGGTCGATCCCAATATTTTGTGGTTTTTTTCAAAAAAACATACAATAAATTGTGTTTAACCCCTTGCTTTTTCCAATATTTAGTGATATAATCAGTCTCGCACCGCAAAAAAAGCGGAAGATACTGATTATATTTTTTTAAAATCGAAAGAACGAAAGAGGAGGAACAGTTTATGTATTCAGTTATGAAACGTACAGGCAAGCTTATTGAGTTTGACCTTGCAAAAATCACACAGGCAATCACCCTTGCTTTCGAGGCAGAGCAGAGAGACTATAACCCCAACATCATCGACTTTCTCGCACTCAAGGTAACTGCAGATTTCGAGCCGAAAATCAAGGATCACTGCATCGCTGTTGAGGACATTCAGGACAGCGTTGAAAACGTACTTGTACAGGCAGGCTACTCCGATGTTGCAAAGGCATACATTCTCTACCGCCGTCAGCACGAAAAGCTCCGTGATATCAACACCACACTTCTTGACTACAAGGAAATCGTTGACAACTACGTTAACGTTGCAGACTGGCGTGTTAAGGAAAATTCCACCGTTACATACTCAGTCGGCGGTCTTATCCTCAACAACTCAGGTGCAATCACAGCCAACTACTGGCTCAGCGAGGTTTACGACGACGAAATCGCAAACGCTCACAGAAACGCTGACATCCACATTCACGACCTTTCAATGCTCACAGGCTACTGCGCAGGCTGGTCACTCAAGCAGCTTATCAAGGAAGGTCTCGGCGGCGTAACAGGAAAAATAACCTCCGCTCCCGCAAAGCATCTTGCAACCCTCTGCAACCAGATGGTAAACTTCCTCGGCATTATGCAGAACGAATGGGCAGGTGCTCAGGCATTCTCCTCATTCGATACATATCTTGCACCCTTTGTAAAGGCTGACGATCTCGACTACGACCAGGTTAAAAAGTGTATCGAGAGCTTCATCTACGGTGTAAACACTCCCTCACGTTGGGGTACACAGGCTCCCTTCTCAAACATCACACTTGACTGGACAGTACCCGACGACCTTGCAGAGCTCAACGCTATCGTAGGCGGCAAAGAAATGGACTTCAAGTATAAGGACTGCAAGAAGGAAATGGATATGATCAACCGTGCCTTCATCGAAACCATGATCGAGGGCGACGCAAACGGCAGAGGCTTCCAGTATCCCATCCCCACCTACTCAATCACAAGCAACTTTGACTGGTCAGAAACAGAAAACAACAAGCTTCTTTTCGAAATGACCTCAAAATACGGTACACCCTACTTCTCAAACTACATCAACTCCGACATGGAGCCCAGCGATGTACGTTCAATGTGCTGCAGACTCCGTCTCGACCTTCGTGAGCTTCGTAAAAAGTCAGGCGGCTTCTTCGGCAGCGGTGAAAGCACCGGCTCAATCGGCGTTGTTACCATCAACATGCCCAGAATCGCTTACCTTGCAAAGGACGAAAAGGATTTCTACGAGCGTCTTGACAGACTTATGGACACCTCAGCACGCTCACTTGCAATAAAGAGAAAGGTTATCACAAACCTTCTTGAAGCAGGCCTTTACCCCTACACAAAGAGATACCTCACAGACGGCTTTACAAATCACTTCTCAACAATCGGTCTTGTAGGTATGAACGAAGCTGCACTCAACGCTAACTGGCTTCGCTGCAACCTCACCGACGACAGAGCTCAGCAGTTTGCAAAGGACGTACTCAACCATATGCGCGAGAGACTTTCCGACTATCAGGAAAAGTACGGCGACCTTTACAACCTCGAAGCAACTCCCGCAGAGTCCACAAGCTACCGTCTTGCAAAGCACGATGTCAAGCACTATCCCGACATCATCACCGCATCTGACAGCAAGAAGGGCGAAACTCCCTACTACACCAACTCCTCACACCTTCCCGTTGGTTACACCGACGATATCTTCGAGGCACTTGACAAGCAGGATGAGCTTCATACTCTCTATACATCAGGTACTGTTTTCCACGCCTACCTCGGTGAAAAGCTTCCCGACTGGAAGAGCGCTGCAAACCTTGTAAAGAAGATTGCAGAAAACTACCGTCTCCCCTACTACTCAATTTCACCGACATACTCTGTATGTAAGAATCACGGCTACATCGCAGGTGAGGTTTACACCTGTCCCGACTGCGGCGAAAGCACAGAGGTTTACAGCCGTATCACAGGCTACTACAGACCCGTCCAGAACTGGAACGACGGTAAGAGCCAGGAATTCGAACACAGAGTTGAATATAACCCCTTAAAAATTGAAGACAGAATCTTCGAGGCAAAGCAGGCAGTAAAGGCTGCAGAGGAAAGCTGCACAGTATGCGAGGATAAGACAATCCTCTTTGCAACAACAACCTGCCCCAACTGTAAAATGGCTGCACGCTTCCTTGAAACTGCGGGCATCAGCTATGAAAAAGTCTACGCTGACGAAAACCCCGCACTTGCACAGGAATACGGCATCCAGCAGGCTCCCACCCTCGTCGTTATCAAAAACGGCACTGCTGAAAAAATCGTAAACCTTTCAAACATCAGAGCATTCACTGAAAGGGCATAAAAATGATTTACGATACAATAATCATCGGCGCAGGCCCTGCAGGGCTTACAGCGGCAATCTATCTCAGAAGAGCAAACAAAAATGTTCTTGTTCTTGAAAAGGAAACCTTCGGGGGACAGATCACTCACTCCCCCAAGGTTGAAAACTACCCCGGATTTCTCAGTGTAAGCGGTGCGGAGTTTGCCGACAAGCTTGTTGAGCAGGCAATGAGTCAGGGCGCCGATATCGACCTTGACGAGGCAAAGGGCATTACCAAGGAAAACGGTATTTTCACCGTTAAGGGCACCAGATGCGACTATACTGCAAAGTCCGTAGTAATCGCAACAGGCTCAAAGCACCGCACACTCGGTCTTAAGAATGAAGAAAAATTCACCGGCGAGGGAATCTCCTACTGTGCAGTATGTGACGGTGCCTTTTATAAGGATAACGACATCGCAGTAATCGGCGGCGGCAACTCGGCTTTGCAGGAGGCAATCCTTCTTGCAAAGACCTCAAAGAGTGTCACCGTTATCCAGAATCTCCCCTTCCTGACAGGCGAAAGCAAGCTGATCGAGCAGATTGAAGCTGCAGACAACATCAGTGTAATTTTCTCCTCAGTTGTGACTAAAATCCTCGGTGACGAAAAGTTCCGCGGCATCACAGTTAAAAATGAGGAAAACGGCAAAGAAACAGACCTCAGCTTTGACGGCATCTTCGTTGCTATCGGACAGCAGCCCGAAAACGAAAGCTTCAAAGACGCAGTAAGCCTTGACGAAAGAGGCTACATCACTGCAGACGAAAGCTGCATACCGGACGGTGAAAGCGGAATTTTCGTTGCAGGTGACTGCAGAAGCAAAGCTGTAAGGCAGATTGCAACTGCCGTTTCCGACGGTGCAGCAGCATCCGTAGCTGTCTGCAGATATCTGGGTTAACAGCAACACACAAGACTGTCGATAAAGTCACAAGAACAACAATGCACAGAAACACCTAAAGAACGTCGATAAAAAATTAAAAACAAAACTACAAAGAAAAATGGTCAGGACATCGAATCCCGACCATTTTTGCATTGTTTTGCCATTTTTTCGCCCTCTCGGAGTACCACTGTACGCCTTCGGGGCGAAGAAAAGGGCATCTTGCACCTTTCTCAACAGTCCGACAGCTTAAATCGGCACAGCATTTTTTCAGGGTTGACAAAGGCCTGTTCTGAATGTAAACTTAATTTATCAACATAAAAGGAAATTGGTATTATGAGTTCAAAAAAGAAAAAAATAATAATCGGGGTCGCGGTTTTTCTTCTTCTTGCCGTATCAGGTAAGCTATTGTCCGTTATTATAAACGGGCAGCCCCCACAACAGCCCGTGTCCTCTTTGCAGGTAATTCCCGGAGATTCTGTCGCAGACGGAGAGATTCTTGCGAAAACAGTAATGATTTATCTCGACGGCGCAGACCTTGAGCAGGAGCACAACAGCTCGACAAACTCCATCAGTGAAATTCTCAACTCCGGACTCAACACGGATTTTCACAATATTCTCCTTTATACAGGTGGCTGTAATCAGTGGAACAACTACAACATTCCCTCGGACAAGGACTGTATATACCTTATTCGTGACGGCAAACTGAATCTTCTTGCAGAATACCCTGCGCAGAATATAGGTGACGGAAAAACACTTGAAGCCTTCATGCGGTATTGTGTTACAAACTATCCGTCACAACAGTACGGACTGATTCTTTCCGACCACGGTGGAGGGCCTAACTACGGAGTTTGCGCCGACTACCGGAACAATTATGATATGCTCGGCATGACAGAATTGCAGAATGCCTTTGAAGCCGTCGGCTTCGGACCTAAGGCCAAAATGGAGTTCATAATCTTTGAGGCCTGTCTGATGGCGTCAGCAGAAACGGCCTTCTGTATGAAGGATTACGCTAACTATATGGCTGCCTCGGAAAATGTCTCTTATACCTACGGATCTGATTTTTCCTTCATCAGCTGCCTTGACCGATTCAACAGCGGTGCTCAGATAGGCACCGAGTATGTCAACTGCTTCTACGACAAAAGCATTGCTTTAACCAAACGTCTTACCGCCTCAGGTTTCAGTATTTATGATGTCACATATTCCTGCATAGACCTTTCGGAAATTGACAAGGTTGAACAGGCTATGGACGCTCTTTTCTCAGAGGCTAACAATACCGTATTTCTTAAAAGCATACTTTCCACCTCCTCTTTAAATGCACGGGGAGTAAAGGAATATGCCGATTCCTACGGCGATGCAACAGACGCAGTCTACGACCTTATTGACCTTACCGACTGGATAAAAAACAATGCCCTCTACCAAGCAAACACGCTTATGCAAAATCTTGTTTACGCCGTTGACAAAGCAGTTGTATATAACCGTGCAAGCACTCCGCATATGAATGGCTTATCCATCTATTATCCTCATAATATAAAGGGCAACTATTTTTACAACACCTTCGGCTTTTCAGACGAGTACTCAAAACATGTAAAAATGTGCTACGATAATGCACAGACTGCAACAAGCGAGGCTCACTGGCAGACCTTGTCAGCGCCGACAAAAGAGGCATCCGTCTCAGACGGCTTGCCTGTACTTTCAATGAAGCTTTCCGAAAATCAGGCAAAAAGCTACGCCAAGGCGCAGTACTACATCCTTGCTAAATACGAGCTCGATGATTACCGCTTTGCCGAAGACGAATATGTGCTCATTTCAAGCGGAAACCAATTTACACTGGATTCGGACAACACTCTGCGAGCTGAATTTGATTACCGTGTTCCCGTAATATATAACTCCGCCGATGGCTCTCGCACTCCCTTCTTCTCACCGTTATTCAGAAAAACTCTCGAAAACACAGAAGCAGTATACTCAACCTACGGCGGACTTGTATATACGCCCGATGAAGAAGACTATCCCGGTACAGAAGGACCCGACTCAGCCGAAGCTTTGTTATGGACAGTAGAAAATATGCGCCTTGATACGGCGTGGTTGACACTCACACCTGAGGAGGACACCCTCAGAATATCCTACGCGGAAAAATCAGGCAATAACGGTATGCCCTCACGCACAATGCTTGACCCGTATTCATATAAAGAAATAGAATTCTACTCGCCCATAAGACGTGTAAAGTATAACAGCAACAACAAGGTCCTGCCCGTTTCGGACTGGGAAACAGACAGCAATCAGCTTACCATCAACTGTCCGATAAAAAACATTACAATAAAACTTGAGGCTTTTTCGGAAAATATTGACTATTATGCCGTTATGGTTGTAACAGACATTTACGGCAATAATTACACTTCCGACATTGTATCTTTGGAATAAACGCACACCCGCCGCACACAATGTGCGGCGGGCTTTTTCTTTTATTGTTCTTATAATCTGTACGAAGCTTAAGCGACAAGCTCGTTAAGTCGCTCCTCAAGGGGAAATCTGCTTCAGTCAATTATCATATGTCACAAAGCCCTTACCGGCATTTACATTAAATATTCCGTAAAAATCATCGGGCAGCCTCTCAAGACCCTTTGTGTCGAGATGTGACCAGGTCATAAAGGTTTCGTCAACATCGGAAAGCGGCGCACCGGGCAGATATATATAAATCTCATTTGCATTGCTCAGACCGATAGCCTCTGTGCAGATATATTTAACTCCGTTTTCGATATACTCTGTTCCGGCGTTTTTCTTGTTTGTAAGCTCCTCAATGTTCATTGAATAGGTGTATTCGTTTATCTTCTTCGGCTCTGTGAATTTACCCTTGAATTCACAGATATAGACCGTTCCGTTCGGATATCCGTCACCTGTGACTCCCATTTCCGAATCGTGATATTCACCTGTAAAGCTTCCGTCGTCATTTACGGTAAGATAGGTTGCCCATCCGCCTGCTCCGCTCGTATGAATAAAGGTATCGGGCATAATCTTCCACATATCAGAGCCCTCTGATGCTGCGCCGCTGAAGGAAAATCCGTCATAGGAAAAACCGTTATAGGCATCGAGCAGAAGCTGCCTTTTTGTACTGTCGTCAGCCTTTTCCATAGCGATACCGTCCGCATACTTCCACACAAGGTTCAGATCGGTGCACTCATCGTAAAACGCCGCAACCTTACGGTTGTATTCGGCTTCAGACACATCTGAATTATCAAAGGTGTACTCCCGTTTTTCCTGATTGGGCGTAACGCTGTAATCCACACCCCAGTATTCGCCGTAAAGCTCCTTAGCATAGGCAACGGTGCCCTTCATATAGTTTTCATAATATATCATTGCTCCCGCCTCACTGCCGTCGCGGATAAAATCTGCAAAAACGTAGAACATTCTGCCGTCAAAATTATCCTTGAGCAGCTTTGAGGTAGCCGCCATAGTGTAATAATCAATTCCGCCCATTTGCCGGTCAGAGCTGATTTCAAACTCCTCTACCTTAAGATTTTCGGGAGATACTCTGTAGTAGTTATTATAGCTGTATTTTCCGCTTCCATCGTTAACACACCTTATCAGCTCAAGCACACCGTCAAAATCCAGGTCGATAAAGCAGTAGGCATAGCCTCCCATTATAGGCTTATCCTCTATCGGCAGCAGCCACAGGCTCTTGTCCGCCATATAAATGTCAACTATGAATTCAGGGGACGGAATCTGACTTGAGTTATCGTCTCCCGATGAAGGCTCCGTAGACGAAGTATCTTCTTCCGGTGTCGGATCACCGTCGTTTGTACCGTCCAGAATAACCACAATAACAGGCGTGAAATCGGTGTTGACAACGATCTCATCCTTAGCAGAACTGTTACTGCCGTCAACCACTATTTTTACATTGACAGCCTTTGATACACCTTTATTGTCGTTCAGATCTGTCAGGCGAAGCACATAGGTGCCGTTCTCAAGCTCAAGTGTTTCACGGCCTGAGTTTACCTTCTTTCTTATAATTGTTTCGGGCATTTCATTGTTTACTATTCCGGGACCTGCTTTGATTACGGGCATTTTTATAACTTCAAGATTGAATCCTACAACCTCGGCATCAGCATTTATTACCCCACCTTCAACGCCCGTTACAACAGATAAATCAAATCTGTTTTTTACTGTTTCCGAGCAGGTAAATACAGCATTGTCAATGCCGACCCTGTCAAAGGCGGCTTCTACCGTCTTATACTGTTCCTCGGTCAACTGACCGTTTTTCATCATTGTTCGGGCAGACATTTCTACCGCGTTTCTGCACTGTGAGAAGTCAGCATTATCCTGCAGCAGCATTAATGATCTGTACCATAATTTACCCAGTTTTTCTGAAGAAATTTTCCTGCTTGTTGTTCCGTCAATGCCGTTCCACATCAGATATGCAGAATGTGAAATAACAGTTGAGGCAAAATGAGAATAATCACTACCGGAATTAGCTGTAGTATAATACCACACAGAGCCGTCTTTAGTAAAAGTTCTCGAATTTTTCAAATCCTCCATCGATGCTGGGTATGCTTGATCTGCATCAGGATAGTCAAACGTATTCCGCATATTTCTTTGACCGTGAACCCAATCAGGAGATTGTTTTTTTATTTTTGCTTCTAAAAGTTCGCCGAAAATATCAGCATATCCCTCATCAATTGCCGAAGAATCATCTGTATCCGAGTAAAAATAACGATGGTTTATTCCATGCATATACTCGTGACCCATTGTATCTAAATGACTGTATATGTCATTACACAATTCATGACCCATAAATATTGCCGCAATTTTTTCCTTTTCATAGGGAACATCTGCATCCGTTACTTCTTCTATTCTCGTATATCCTCCGAAAGCATTGTCTGAATCGTAGCTGTCATTTATAGTCAATATTACAGAAGTATCCAGATTTTCATCCATATCGTTATAATAATTCGTTATGGTATCCAGAGATTTTAACGCATAAACTGCCTTACTATACTCTTCGGCAGCAAAGCTGTCATTATTTCCGAAATAATTGTCTGAGCTTGTCATCGGGAAAGAATTTTCCGATGCGGGAACGTAGACTGTATCTCCGTTCACTTCCTCAGTTTTAATTACCTCACGGTAATCCGCATTAAATACAAAGATTCCTTTTTCTTCATCCCCGATCATATATTCAGATTCTGATATTTTTATTCCTTTAAAATATCCGTCACTATACTCACATTCAACCATATCCTGAACAAATAAATCTCCTGTTGACAATATTTCAGTCGAATTTGCGTCTATTATTATTCTTTTGCCCATGAGCATCAATTCATACGAAAGAACAAAATCACCGTTTTCTGTCTGATATATAACCAGATCATTTTCATCAACTGAAAAATCAATACTATCAACACCAAAATAATTTTGCAATGATTTTTCAATAGCCTCAAAATCAGCTGTTGGCTCCAAAGACACATCGTAGGTGATTGATGCAAAATTTGATGTTAACGCTCTTGTTTCTCCGTCCTCTCCCGCGCTCACGACAACGGACTTGCCATATACGGGAATGCCGTTATAATACTGCTGCATACGGTAATAGCTGTCGCCGTCAACCGTATTTTTACTTATGACCTTCAGCTCCTTTTCGACATCTCCGATTCCTATAGTGTCTGCAACCGAAGCAACGGCTTCAACGGCAGATTTCTCATCGGTTACGGAAATATCCGTAAAGCCCTCGGTAAAGGCATTGTATGAACTGTTTTTATAGTCATTTCCTCTGTCCTTTAAAAATCCGAGTCCTACAAAGCCTCCCGAAGCAATCAGTGCCACACACAGCAAAACTGCCACTGCGGCTGCCGCGGCTTTCCTGCCTTTTTTGTTTTTCTTTCCGACCTGCTCCATATGTACGCTATGTGTCATATCACAAGCGGGGCACAAGCCTGTTTTCGGGTCAACTCTTCGTCCGCATTTTTCACAGAAATTTCTCATTTTATATTCCCCTTCATATTTACTTTCTTCGCCCGACATCTTTTTCAGATTATATCACGTTCACATTAAAAAGTAAATCCGTGAACGCTTATCTGCTCTTTTTTTTCAGCATCCTGATGACATTATATTATATCTGCACTTTGCAGATTTACTTTTTCAGATTAGTGTGCTACAATAAATACCTGCGTTAAAGCTGTCACAGACGAGGGAGGCTCTTTCAGTCTGACCCTTGATCGGAACTGTGTTTTCACTAAAGGAGTAAATGCTATGGCAAGAAAATATTCACATATCATTATCATCGGCACAGACGGAGCAGGCTCCTGGTTCAGAGATGCCGATACACCCAATTTTGACCGCATATTTGAAAATGGCGCGGTCACCTACAGTGCTCTTTCCTCAAAGCCTACCATAAGTGCCGAATGCTGGGGATCAATGCTTATAGGCGTCGGACCCGAGGTGCATAAGCTGACAAACCGGAGAGTTTCAACTATTCCCTATCCTGTATGGTCGAAGCATCCTACGGTTTTCCGCCGCGCAAGAAAGGCTTATCCCGATGCAGAGCTTGGCTCATACTGTGACTGGAATCCGATTACCAAGGGAATCGTCGAAAAGCTTATCGGAGTTTCCCACGCAACTGCAAGAGACAAGGAGCTCACTCCCCTTATCTGCGACTACATCCGCGAAAAAAAGCCTGATCTTCTCTTCACACACTTTGACAGCACCGACGAAGCCGGACATAAAAACGGCTACGGAACAAAGGCACACATTGATGCTATCAGCGGTGTTGATAAGCTGATCGGTGACGTTTACTGCGCAATTGAGGATGCAGACATAGTTGACGACACGCTTTTCATAGTCATTGCAGACCACGGCGGCACAAATGAAAACGGCAAGGGAAATCACGGTGGCTGGACAGACGAGGAAAAATACGTCACCTTTGCCGCGGCAGGTAAAGGCATAAACAACGGGGAAATAGAAAAAATGAACATCCGTGACCTTGCTGCAATTATTCTTTATGCTATGGGAATAGAGGCCCCCGCGTTTAACGAAAAGGGTTGGACCTCACAGATTCCCGACGGACTTTTCACAGACTACAAGGGCGAATACCGCGACATTTCGCATCTTACGGGAGCTGCTCCGAGAATTTCCAGAACACACCACAAATCCGAGCTTATCTGAAAAAGCATCAAAAGAAAAGCTCATATGATCGGAGGAAGCAAATATGAAATTCATAAAAGTAACTGACAATAAAAAGGTCTTTGCCGACGGAATACACGACGACACAAAGGCGCTTCAGGAGTGCATTGACGAGGCAAGAGACGGCGGCACCGTTTACTTTTCCGACGGAATATATCTTGTCTCAAAGGCGCTGATTTTTTACTCAAATCAGATTTTCAGACTTTCCGACAATGCGGTAATTTTAAGAAGTGCAAAAAGCGAGCCCATCACAAGATACCTCCTCGCCTCCTATTCCGAGCCCGGATGGGGCGGTTATAACGGCACACACGACGTTATCATTTCGGGTGGTATTTTTGACGGAAATGCAGACACAAAAGAAAAATCCACCCTTGTTAACACGGTACACTGCAACAACATACAGATTATCGGCTGCCGTTTCCGCAACTGCTCAACCTGGCATATGATTGAGCTGAATTCAACGAGTAACGCTACGGTAAAAGACTGTGTTTTCGACGGTCCGTCATATACATACATCCCCGAAAACCTTCTCAACGAACAGATACAGCTTGATCTTGCCCGCGAGGGCTCCTACGGTCCCGTATATAACTGTGACAGTGAGCTTATTGATTTCTGCAAGGATGATACTGTCTGCTGCAACATTTCGATAACTGACAATATTTTCAAGTGTGGAGGCTTCCCGGCTATAGGTCATCACGGAGACTGCGGTCATCACAGTATTTTTATCCGTAACAACATCTTCGACGGCCCGTCAGGCACTGAAAATAACTGCAGAGGGCACATAATCTTCAGGCCCTCGGTATACGGTGTCGAAATAAAGGAAAACTTATTCACTGCCCCCTACGGTATGAGCTCACCGAATTACGGAATTGTATTCGAAAATCCCCATAAGGACGCTCTTTTTTCCGAGGATAATACTTTTACCGGCAACTTCAGCAAAGAAATCATAACAGGTACAGGTGAGTAAAGTGCAGAAATCTTTAAGCAACAAAAAATCAGATTTTCTAATTTTTCTTTGCTGGGCGGCATACACCTTTGCCTATGTTGCAAGGCTCAATTACAACGCCTCAATGGTGGAAATCCTTTCTCAGCTCGGCACAACCAAGGAAGAGGCAGGCACGGTAAGCTCCTGTTTCTTTTTCGCTTACGGCGCAGGCCAGCTCATAAACGGTATTCTTTCAAAAAAATATAACACGAAATACTCCGTGGCAATCTCACTTGCCGCCTCGGGACTTATCAACCTTGCAATGACATTCTGTCAGGGAACACAGCAGATGAAAATCCTCTGGCTTTTCAACGGCATATTTCAGTCAGTTCTCTGGTCATCGATTATCAAGACCTTATCCTGCAACCTTGCTGACAGCAAGCTTTCAAGTGCGGTTATGGTCATGAGCACCACCGTAGCCGCAGGCACCTTTACCGCCTACGGCCTTGCGGCACTTTTCTCATATCTCAATTTAAGCTGGACTCTGATTTTCTACGTAGCGGCGCTTCTCGTAACCGCCACTGCAATACTGTGGTTTGTCGGTATGAGCACCCTTGCGAAAGAAAGCAAGCAGACAAAGCCCACTGAGGCAAAAACAAAAAGCAATCTGTCCTTTGCCCCTGCCTTTGTTGTGGGAGTCGTTGTCATACTGATTTGCGCAATATCCAACGGCTTTATAAAAGACGGCATAACCACCTGGGTGCCTTCAATTTTAAAAGAGGAATTCGGCGTACCCTCATCTCTGTCGATTATCGTCACCCTTCTTCTTCCCGTCCTTTCGGTTTTCGGCACCTCACTTGTAAATCTTCTTCACAAAAAACAAAAGGACGAAAACGCCCTCAACGCTATTTTTTATTTCGCCTCGGCAGTGCTTGCCATACTGATTATTGTTACGCTGAATCTTAAGTCGGTTCCCCTTACGCTTATGCTTTTCGGCTCTATGGCCTGTCTTATGTCGGCAATAAACAACGTTATAACAAGCGTAGTCCCCCTTTATTCAAGAGACAGAATTGATTCGGGTCTCTCAGCGGGACTTCTCAACACCTTCTGTTACATCGGCAGCACCCTTGCAACCTCACTGCTGGGAAAAATCGCCGACACTAAGGGCTGGAACGACGTGTTCATATGCATTCTGATTTTCACCGCCGTTTCCTTTGCCGTATGCTGCATCTCAGTTGCAGCGAAAAGGAGGCTTAAGGGGTGAGGCGGAAGCATATATTTCGCCCAATCAACGAAGCCGTATATATGCTCTGCTTTCTGTAACATTAATCTTATCAACAATTACAAACAGACTTACTGCCGAAGATTATGTAATCCCCGGCAGTAGTGCTTATAAAAGAGAAGCGCTGAATCTGTAGGATTCAACGCTTCTCTTTTCTAGTTAAAACAACTATCGATGTTTTCCTGCCACGCTTTATTCAGACGCTGCTGATGTCGGTGCTGTTCAGCATAATAAATAGTGTTTTTATATTTGCTGCCACGTGCGAACAAATCAATCTTCACCTTGTTTCCAAAGGATTGCTCCAGAATACATTCTACGATACCATCATCCAGAAAACTGCATGAGAAAATATCAATATTTGCTGTACGTTCGAGAATACTGTAATGAAAGGCAATATGACTTTGTGCTACCACGAGAACACCGGAAATAAACTCAGGCGTCTGCCTTTTATCAAATATTACATAAGGACGGGAAATAGGCACCATATTAATCTTCGGTGCAATATTATCAAGCCACTTGAATATCTGTTCAGATGTTACATCAAAATCTTCTACAGTAATCATATAATGGGGACCAAAATCCAGGCTGGAATTAATGGCAGCAGAAGGACTGTTGTCGTTGCGTCGGTCCACAATGTTGATGTTAACATTTTCAGCGTGTATATGCTGTCCGATAATATGCATAATTTCAGATTCTGCACAGAAAGTATCTGTAAGTATATCTACAAAATAACAGTGCCGGTAAGGAAATGTATGAATGGTAATATGTGATCCGTTTTCACATATGATAAAAGCGCTGATACCTCCGTCCTCCGTTTCGTCACAATAGTAATACGGAAGCAAAAAAGGCGGCATTACCGGATTCATATCCAATTTATGAGACAAATTAACCAGAAGATTATTTACCGTCATAAAACTATTGGACTGTTCCAGGTCGCAATCGTATGCATCCAACATAATGTGTCTGGTTGCTTGCATTAAACTTCTTCCTTTCTGGATTCATTGAAGATATTATTGAACTTTCTAAAATTGATCAATACCGGATCAATCCACCACTTGTGGTTAGAGCGAATTATATTAGGCAAACAGTAATAAACTTCACTTCTCTCAAACGTAAACTCAGACAAAACATTAACATCAGTCTGATACTCTACATTATGATCATTGTCAATATCAATATTGAGCGAGAAGGTAACAGTCTTATACCCGTCCGGATTTTCTTTTCTGCGGTTAAATGCAGCGGTAAAAGGATAAATTGTATTGAACAGATCATTATCATACGGTGTATCGCTAAAACTGCCTGTTTTAAAATATTCCAGAATTTCAAGAGTTGTTTTAATCCAGACATCTGCATAACGGTATGGGTCATTACTGACCTCTGAAAGGCGTCGATACGCCTTATTGAGAACATATTTGTCAATGATCTCATATTTACCTACAGCGGCATACAAACAACTGCTCTCCAAACCGGATTTTCCGCTTTTTGAATCGCAAAAATCAATAAACTCCCTGAACAACTTCAGTGTATCTTTCGGTCGGTCGGCTTCATATTTATTTTTTGACAAAACCTCTACCTTCGCTTTTGCAGCTGAAAAGAAGGCATTTTCCAATTTAGTCTGTGCATCGTCAATTTCAGCTTTTGTAAGGCACCTGTTACTTACCTCGTTATCATATTCTGCTTTCATTTCCCCATATCGGTATAAGCCCGAATAGAAACAAAGCAGGTGCTTTAATGTTTCACTGAGAATGATGCAAGCATAGCGTACTCTTCTTTCGTTTTCTTCTCCTGCACCCATTTTCTGCAAAAGTGAAATATTGCTTCGTAAATTTCCGGTATAAATCAGACTCTCATCCTTCTCATTCTCCTGCATTACAGAAAGACGGGAAATGAGAAGCATGGCTCTTGCACGGGCCAACAATCTTCCGGTAGGCTTGAGTGTTGAAATCTTACCAAAGCCGCCTGCCTCACCTATTATCAGCTTCTGATCATGAATACGCTGCACTTCTGCATCAAGAGCCGACCTTTTAGATTTAAAAAACTCCAGATTTGTCCGGTTATATAAATTGGTTACAATGTCATAAAAGGTCTGCGGAACCCTCCACATAAGATGTTCAAGCACCGCGGTGGGGCTGGCTTCAATAAGCAGCATAATAACTACAGTATCCCAATCCAGAACTGCTTCTCCGTAGCCTAAAATGCCATGAGTCTGCACATCAGGCTTTTGAAAAATGTAAGGATATTGCTTCCCGAAGCGTGTGTACAAAGCTTCTTTACTTCCTTCGTTTGAACTGATTGCATCAGAAATAGCCAACGCTAAATTTTTAATATATTTGTAATTTACAGTATGTATCTGGTCAATGTTGTTGGAATTTTTAGCAATCTTCTCTACCTGTGCCTTAAGTTCCATTTCCCAACCAGTTACTTCCATGTACAGTTCATCCGGCCGATGTTCTGCTAGGTGTGAGGCATCTTCCTCATCGCCTTCAACAGAAGGCACTGAAAAAGTAAGGGAATTAGAGCCCGAGAAATAGCGCAGTACCACTGCCGGTTGTACAACATTGTCTGCACTGTCCCCGTGAGCACGGCTCTCTATACTGAACAGATGATAAATTCCTCCGAAATACTGCGGATCCTGGAAGAAAACATGCTTCAACGGTAATGATGTAAACTCACAGGAAGCACTGCTTTTAGACACAAAGCAGAACATATCCTTGCTTTGCTGCTGCAACTCATAATGTTGAAGAAATGTCAGGGTTTCCAAAAGCTCCTTCAGCATCTGCAGCATTTCAAGCTTACTTTCATACTGGAATCGGGACGGATTTTTATCATACAAGGCAATCAGCTTAAAATACGGATTAAAACTGAAGCGACTCATATCGCGATTACTGATATCACTGAAAATATCCTTCAGCTCACCCGTACCCTGTGCAAGATCAAACTGTATGTCCGTAAGCACAAACTGAATCAACTCCTGTGTAGCAGGGTATCTCACGAATGCATCTCTCAGACTTTTGATAACACGTTTTGAATTATGCTTGGTCATTTTTTCCGAGTCGATATTACCGTAATCCGTATCATAACGGTAACATGCATAAGAAAAATAGAATGTCAAAGACAGTATATTTTTCATATAAAGGGGGAATTGACGGTATTCATACAGTGTTTCCTCTATAAGCTCGTCCATATCATCTGTACCAAAAATATATCTGAGAATATTAGCATCAGAAATATCATCTTCCAGAAGACGCTCTATATGTCTTGTCAGTCTTTGCTGTTCTTTTGCTGAATTCTGGACATTTATATCCATAACTTTTCCTCCGATTATCAGCAATCGCTGATTACTGCGGCTAATTTTCTATATCTTTCCAAAGCAAGCTTTTCATTATCATTAAGTTCTTGCTGAGTGTAAAGCTGACCTTCACGCCACATAAAGCTCTTTACAGCAGGAATTCCGAATTCGCTTTCGTCCAACATATCCAAATTGTATGTAATATCCTGGGTGTTTTCAGCAAGCTCATTGAACTGTGAATTAATACGTGTGATAGCATATCCGGGATATTTTTTATTATCAACAGTTACCTCTTCCTGAGGAATTACATTGGGAACAACGACAATTTTTTTGCGTCCGTCAAAGGAACCGCCCTGCTCAAGTGTCCTGAGGAAACGTACAGTACCGTTAACAAACTGTATGGTGGGACGCATACAGCAAACAACAATATTGGATACCTGATTGGTTGCGTTTGCCGTTGCATTGTTACCAACAGCAGCATCAAGAATTACTGCAGGCACCTTATAATACTTGCAAATATCAATGAAATTTTTAAGCTTTTCTACAAATGGGTTGTTTGCATCCGTGTAATTGCTCTGTTCGTCTACGTTTTTTACATCCTTTGCAGCAAGGAAAAGAATCGACTCCTTTTCGCATCCGAAGCATTCACCTACTGCAAAAAGATCCTTAAAATTGGGGTGCTGCCATATAAACTCAGGGCGTCCCAACGTTTTAAGTCCGTTTTTCAACAGATCCTGTGTACAGCAATCATCCTTTACATCAGCGTCAACGCCCAAAAGATACGACATACCACAACTGTCAAGGTCGGTATCAATGATAATAATGGGATGGTCCTTTGTGGGGTGCAGATGCTCCTTTGCAAGAATAGGAATGGTGTTGAATGCCAATGTACTTCGTCCTGCACCACCTTTATAAGAAAAATATGAAATTACTTTTAATCTGGCCATAATGCCCTCCTAAAAAACGTTTATTTACCCTAATACGGTATACATATTACTTCTGTGGTTTGTATCGTTTTTGATATCGTCAATATTATGATTGATAATATTACGCATATCAGCTTTGAAATATTTAGCCTGTTCTGCATAAGCTTCAGGCGAATATTTTTTTGCAGACGGGTTCTTTGCAAAGCTTTCTGCAACAAACATTTCAAACATTGCAGAATACAAATCAGCATAAATGCCATCTTCATCCTTAGTAGGATCGACTGTTTCGGGAACCAACGCTTTGGCTGCCTGAGTAAACACCTGAGTCAGGTTGTTAATAAAGCCCTTATTTATTTCATTCTGAATCAACTCTCTGATTCTATCCTCAATGGTAGGCTTCTTCTGGCGCTCTTCTTCCAGAAGCTGCTTAAGCTCAGCTATTTCTGCATCGCGCTGATCAATCTGACGCTGCTTTTCTTTTTCCGCCTTTTCGTGCTCGCTCTTGAGTATTCCGATCTCACCGTGAGGACTTATGAGTTTTTTGTAATAGTCCTGCTCTCTTTTTTTGTTAGCTTTACCGATAGGGATATAGTTTTGCTCGTACTCCTCATAGTACTCATACAATTCCTTAATCGCATTAACATAGTAATAATTACTGCCACTGAAATAGCCGTCTTTCTCCCAGATCCACTCTGCATTCTGATCATCGGAATCTTTTGTAAAACGGTTTTCCAGAATATATGCGGCGTATTTTTTCATGTTTACCTGAGGGTATTTTACCAGGTATGTGTTTATAATATTATTAGTATGGATAAGCATAGGTAACAACGAGAAAACGCGCATTCTTAATTTTCTCAAATCGTTTACCCTCTCTTTATGTACAACAAAGCGTTCATTGAAACCTATAAGGAACTGATCAACGATATAATCCTTACCGTCGTTTTTCAGACTCTCATATGTACGGAATGCTCTTTGCACAGCTAACTGACAGCTCTCAAGCAGATTTTCATATTCCCTTTGCTTCTGCAAAGCTATGTTTGCCTGATTCTGCCGTTCTTTCTCTGTAGCTTCGGGATCCATGCTTTTAATCTCAGCCTGATGCATTTCCAACTGAAGAGTCTCATCCATGCCGCCATCAATAAGAATATTGGCAATATAAACCGTATTAAAAAGTGCGTCACTAGTGGTACTCATTCGGATATCGTCTTCTGTCAGCTGTGAAGCAAGGTCATTATAAAAGAACTTATCAGCCAGATCATTTTTTACAAATTTCCAGATTTCCTTTGTTACTTCCTTAAGCTGACTTTCAAGAATACCATAATATCCTGAATTGTCCACCTTTATTTCTTCATAAGGATCCTGCTCTTCAATAACATCAGCGGAATTGATTTTACGAAAAATACGGACAAGCTCATTATAAGGATCGTGACGGACAATTCTCTTGTCACTGTCTGCATTCTCTGTTTCTTCTCTTTCAAACTTTTCGCGCTGCTCAATAAATTTATTTTTGTCTTCTTCATTGATTTCGATGCCATATTCATGGTTGTGAAGAACATTGTATGGATGTTTAAGAACCTCCTCAAAAGTAGAGAACATATCAAGGAAGCATTCACCTACAACAAAAGTAAAATACAAAGACGGCTCTTCACAGTCTTTTGTAAAGTTCCAGCCGATTTTCAGACCTTTACCATCAGGGTTTCTTGTGCCGTCAATAAATGCCTCGTTTATGCAGCGCAGACCGTATCTGATAATACGGATCAGATTGTTTTCCCACTTACATGTCAGTTTTTCTCTTGTATGTATTACAAGAATCTGGAAGAATGTAGGCAGAACCCATGTAATAGTTTCAATGCTGGCAATATTTTCGTCAAAATGTGTAGAATCATAAGGCGACGCGTCAAATATAAACAATTCACGTGTATCCAGTTCATCGTCTGAATCTTCGTCAATTTCTCTGTCGCTGACACGCAGATTATTGATAATATCCTTAAGAATTGCGTCCATTATGTTTCGGATGGATCTGTTGTTGATGGTATCATAACTGTTATCGTCAAAATCCAAACCGAAATCATTAACAAGTGACACCAAGGTCTGAAGTCCCTGACACTGAGACAGAAGTCCGACCTTCTTTTCCACGCTATCCATAGGAACACCGATTTTTCCGTTGCCAAGATCGATCAAGCGCTCGTTAAGGGCTCTAAAAATTTCTATACCTATTTCTCTCTTCGGTTTATATACCGGAAAAATAGTAGAAATACCAGCCCTCCGAAGTGCATCTGTTTCTTTGTGGTCTAAAATATCTCTCAACGGATCTCTTTCAACTTGTAACATAACTTTTTCTCCTTTTTATTTTTTTATAAGATTATAAAGCTCTATACTGTCTATTGTAATGGCAGGACGAATACCTTTTTTATACAGCTTATTGTTATAACCGCCTTTATACACAGTGCCGTCCTCACGGACCACGGCCTGCAGATTTCCTTCACACTCTGTCAACCACCAGATTTTGTCAGCTGCCAAAACATCCTGTGAGATAAGTGAAGTTTCATCTATTGTCAGCAATCTGATCTTTCCACATAAAGCATTCTGTTCTTCGTTTGAAAAAGCTGTCCGCACAAAGCTATTAAGCCACTCATCTAATTCTCTGCCGCCAAAACCCTCTTCTAAAACACTCTGACACAACAAAGTTGTCTCGTTATTGTTTGAACCTATTTGCCTCCATAAAACAGGGTGTTTATCTATACCGTAGGATCCGAGCTTCAGAACAATATTTTTTTCTGCATTTGAAATATCAGCTAACTTATCAAGGATGAATCCATACTCGTCCATCGCCTCTGAGGCCCGTTCTTTAATTGTTTCTAGCAAGGCAGACTTATCGTCTTCTTTATGCGCGGAATAAAACAAGTGATCTTTCTTTCCGAAAAGACTGCGGAAGTCATCATAATCATCATCAGAAAAAAGCTCTTCTGTTTTTTTGACAAAATTAGTCAGGTACTTGTAGTTGACCTCCGGGTCATCATCAACCATTATTATCTGCGGATAAAAGCTGTCGTCCGTACGGTTCTCTTTGGTTTCCGCAGCTTTACGCCATTCCTTAGCAACATTGAGACTCCGGATAGCACTTTTACTACAGAAAAAAAGGATTCCACGACAATTTTCGTGAGCCAGCATAGATTCAGCTATGGTTTCCCAGTCATCTCCACCCAAAAAAGCTTTGTCCCACCAAACACGTACTCCGTTATCAATCAGAAACTCAACCCAATTTTTAACACGTTCCCGGTCATCATGAGAATAGCTGACAAACAAAAAACCATCTTTTATCGCTTCTTCAGTAGAATAAAAATTCCGCATAAATATTCTCCCTTCCAAAAACAATTATTCAAATATACAATCGACATAATTATACAATTATTAGGTGTATCAGTCAATACTTTTGTTGTTTTTAAACATAAAATTTGCAAACATAATAAAACAACATTCAAGAATGCTTCCCTGCATAGCAGCCCTGAAAAAAATAAAAATCATTACCGACTTTATCTTTCTTAAATAAAAGCACAAAAAAGCGGAGTGAAATCACTCCGCACCAGCTTGTCGAAAAGTATTTTCGACAAGCTGTCGGACTGTTGAGAAAGGTGCAAGATGCCTTTTTATTCGCCCCGAAGGCGTACAGTGGTACTCCGAGAGGGCGAAAAAATGGCAAAACAATGCAAAAATGGTCGGGATTCGATGTCCTGACCATTTTTCTTTGTAGTTTTGTTTTTAATTTTTTATCGACGTTCTTTAAGTGTTTCTGTGCATTGTTGTTCTTGTGACTTTATCGACAGTCTGTCGGACTGTTGAGAAAGGTGCAAGATGCTTTTTTCTTCGCCCCGAAGGCGTACAGTGGTACTCCGAGAGGGCGAAAAAATGGCAAGACAATGCAAAAAATGGTCGGGATTCGATGTCCTGACCATTTTTCTTTGTAGTTTTGTTTTTTATTTTTTTCGACGTTCTTTAAGTGTTTCTTTGCATTGTTGTTCTTGTGACTTTATCGACAGTCTGAATCACTCCGCACTTTTTAATGCCACCGACCATTCATAAGGAATCTTCAGATTTCCCTTGCCGACGCCAAGCTCTATATCAGGTTTTCTTTCTCCGTGAAAATCGCTGCCTCCGCTGAACCTCAGACCGTATTTTTCAGCCAACGACAATGCTTTTTGTGTTACGTCTTCGCTATAGGTTGAATAATAGCACTCCATTCCCGCCAGCCCTTTTTCTTTAGCACGGGGCAAAAGCACTTCAAGCTCCTCTTCATTCAGATTAAGAAAAGGATGTGCTAAAACAGGAACGGCACCGATTGATTTTATAAAACCGACCATTTCAAAAAAGCCCAGCCTTTCAGGCTCCTTATAATGTCCGGCTTTTGAGTCCAGCAATGTTTTAAAGGCCTGATCCTTTGATTCGGTGTAGCCTTTGCGGGTCAGCTCCTCAGCCACATGGGCACGGTTGAAGTTTCCTTTCGGGGTAGAGTTTTTTATCTGCTCATAATCTATTTCATAGCCTGCCTCGTTTAAGGATGCAATAAGATTAATGTTGCTTTGTCTCTTTCTTTCGTTTACATCAACCATAAGCTCTGAAATCTTGCCGAACTGATTTTCGGGAATAAAAAGCCCCAGCAGATGAAGCTCCGTGCCGTTATAATCGACAGAAAACTCCGCGCCGGCAATAGCATCAATGTTTTCACCTTTTGCCGCGTTCAGAAATTCAGTCAATCCGTCAACGGTGTTATGGTCACACAACGCAACAGAGGCTAAGCCCATTCTGGCGGCTGCATCAATAAGCTCCGTCGGGGTGTATGTTCCGTCCGAAAAAGTAGAATGTGTATGCAAGTCACATGTTTTTTTCATTTATGTCACCACCTATATTTTATTGTATCACATTTTATCTGAAAAGTAAATTCAAACAGTATAAATCCCCTCCAATTACAAATACTAACATCACAATTTGTAATCAAGGAGAAAGATATATATGAAAGCAACAGGTATTGTCCGCCGCATAGAGGCTCGTGTTATAATAACACAAAATGCCTTTAAGCCTTATAAATACCGAGATTTTGGGCGATTTTTGAAGAAAAATTTTTGACGAAAAACAGCATATTTTTACCTATACATAGCAAAAGCGAGGTGAAATTCACCTCGCTTTTGTGGTTAATTATTGTTTAATAAAACTTGATTTATAAATTTAATAACGCCTTTATATCTGCTGATTTCTGCTAAATCACACTCATTATAAAGCGGTGGAATCATAATTTGATTACCAAAAACAGCAATATTTATAATTCCCTCTACTCTAGTTAAATTTCGATTGGCATTTTGGGAAAGAAATTGATATAATGCATCGTTTAATACATCGGTGCAAATGATATTAAAACGCATCATATTGCCTGCTTCCATTCGATTTACCCACTGCGATATATTCAACTCTTTATTTGCCTTTTTATTGATGCGGTCTTTTGCATTATCAAAATCTTTCTTATTGAAATTATCCGTTCTATAAATTACGGTTCTCAATTTGAAGATTTTCTTTAATCGGAAAAATCGAACATCTTCTGATGTAGATAGTTGATTTTCTTCATTTGTTAAATTCTCGAAGATACTGACGATTTTTTCAAAAGTCAAATTCTTATCGGTATTAAAAGTGATTGGCTTATAAATGTTTTCTTTTGCCTCATTTTTAGCAGTACGACTACTGTGTATAAGATATACAATGCAACCAGTAGCGATAACAAAAAAGACAATAGCGATAAAAGACGGAACAAACAAAAACAAGATTCCAAAGCCGATTGAAATAATGGTTGAAAGAATAGCAATTAAAGAAAGCGTTGCTCGCCTTTGAAGTTTTTTAATATGTAATTTAAGTTCTTCGTTCAACTAAATCACCTCCTTTAAGTTGCTGTGGCACATGCTTTCAAAAAGTTATGTTTGTGTTTCGCTCTCTTTACATTCAAATTTGTTTAACGGACAATCTTTGTTTTTTTCGCAACTATAACATAATGCGAATTCCCCGAACCGATTGACGCTATCGTCTTTTAAAAACAAATTGTACAAATCTGTTTGTTTTCTGTTATTGAATTCATACTTGTATGTATTGCTAAAATCATTTTTTACTTTTCGGCACTTTTGATTGTTGAAAAAAGTTTGTATTTCGTATTCTAGTCCTCTAAGCATTTTTGCAATTTCGTTTGCGAGCACAAAACCAACCATATGCAAATATTCATCGTCTTTTCCGTGAGCTAACTGCCAAATTTCACTTAAGTAACTATCCAAAAATGACAACTTATTTACAAGCTCTTGATTTAAAAAAATCCTTTTATCATTTAACACTACAGAAAACTCACTTTTGTAGTTGTGAAATGTATGAAAATTAAAGAAAACACTTGGAAAATTGAATCTGGAAAGATATTCATCATCCTTAGTAGAAATATACCCCAAAAAACATTCTTTTGGAATTGATTCAGCTTGATTAGGTCCCATATAATGATTTAATTGACTAATTAGTTTATAAATTGCTTTATAGGCTGCTATTCTCTCTTTAGCTAATTCCTCATCAAGAGAAGAAATATATTTTTTTCTATTCAAAATTAACGAAGAAATTAATGTTAATCCCGCACCAACAGCCACAGGAATTAAGGGTACTAAAATCGTATCAACCATATATGCCCTCCATAAAACGAAAAAATATTTTTTATATTATAACATATCTCACTTCAAAAGTAAATTCGTGCAGTATAAATCTCCTCAAAATACAGATACTAACAACACAATTTGTAATCAAGGAGAAAGATATATATGAAAGCAACAGGTATTGTCCGCCGCATAGAGGAATGCGTTATAATAGGGCAAACCGCTTGAAACCCGCATAAACACTAGGGTTTTCGCTGGTTTGCCCCACTGAACGCATTGGTGTCAAAAACGGGTTTTTGGGCGGTTTTAGAAAGGAGCA
>SVPE01000029.1 GCA_015066015.1 Oscillospiraceae bacterium | reverse complement strand
TTACAAGCAGAGGGTCACAGGTTCGAGCCCTGTTGTTCCCACCAAATGGCCCGGTAGTTCAGTTGGTTAGAACGCTAGCCTGTCACGCTAGAGGTCGACGGTTCGAGCCCGTTCCGGGTCGCCATTTCAATTGAATATGCGGATGTAGCTCATCTGGTAGAGCGCCACCTTGCCAAGGTGGAGGTAGCGAGTTCGAGCCTCGTCATCCGCTCCATATGGTACCATAGCCAAGTGGTAAGGCCACGGTCTGCAAAACCGTTATTCCCCGGTTCAAATCCGGGTGGTACCTCCAAAAAGCAAAAACACTTCTTCGGAAGTGTTTTTGTTTTTTGGAACGATGTTTGCCCTTACGGGCAAGTGATGTGCTTTCAGCGTGATGTTGTCCTGCGGACAGTGATGTTACGCCTGACAGCGTAGTGGGCAAACATTACATCACTGCGACCAACGGAAGCAACATCACTATGCTATGCATAGCTTCACTTCGGCTATGCCGAAACATCACTATTTACAAATATTAAAATTTTGCTATAATATATTCAAACGGAGGTGCAGTTATGGCAGAATCTAAATTGCGTGAATTATCTATGGATTTTTCTGTTGATATAATTAACCTCGTAAAATATTTAAAATCTAATCATGAATCCGTTATTTCAAACCAGATAGGCAGAAGTGGTACAAGTATTGGTGCTAATATTCATGAAGCTCAATATGCTCAAGGGAAAAAGGACTTTATTTCTAAGTTTGAAATTGCATTAAAAGAATGTAGTGAAACTGAGGGCTGGTTACAACTTTTATTCAATACAAAATCTATTGATGAAGAGACATACAAAAATAATAGGAATCGTTGCGTAGAATTAGAAGAATGTTGATTGCAAGTTGTAAAACTTTAAAAGAAAACGTTTGATTTTTTTTGACAAAAGGAAATTTTTATGTTAGAATTTTTAAGAGGTGGAATATTATGGAATTTATTAAATTTGTTGAACAAATCCCCAACATTACAATTGCAAAAAGGATTGCTTCTACATATGTTGCTGATTACAGACGATTAGACCTTAATGAAATAAAATCGTTTTTGATTAAGACCGAAAAGCAATATACTTCATACGATAATATTTCTGCTCGTTTGGACGAGCTTAAACTTGATTCTAACAGAACAGTACGAATAATTGCTCCTATTTTGTTGCGTGATTATTTGCTAGACCAAGATGATTTTATTTCTCCTTGCAAAGTTACTGATTCTGCTATCCTTAATTATGAAAAAGAAATCATTGATGAATCCAATAATTTTGATATCAACAAAATATCAAAAGATTTAGCTTTATTTAAATATATGTTAGATACCGCTTGGAATCTTAACGATGATATATCAATAGACGAAAAGAATTTACTTGAAGCTCTGCGTAATTATTTGTCTATTACAATCAGAGAACAGCAAATTTTAGAAGCAAAGTCAGGAAGATTTCCAAACCTCGAAAATATTTTGCATACCTTTGATGATATTGACACCGCAAGAAAAGTTTTACAATCCAAAGGTTTACTTGCGTGCATAAAGAATTCGGACGGTGTAATGTGTGATATGATACCTGATGATATAGCAATAGCTATTCGCAAATATTACGGTATCGAAATGCGTTCTTATGGCTATGAAAAATTAATCGAGTATGTAATAAAGAAAACCAACAAACAATATTTGATAGACATAGTTAAAAAGGCAAGCACCTATTATAAAACTGCCAAATTTGAAATAACAAATAATCCAACTGTTCAAGAATTAAAAATTATTATTCAAAACAAAATCAAGCCAAGCAATTTGATAGCAGGATTTTCACCTCGCGACGGTTTGGATGTTTCAATGCTTTCTGCTTGGTGCGGTGATTTAGGTCTTGTTGTATCAGGAGCTAAAAATATTCTTGTTGACAGAATCATGAAGCATTATGATTCTATGAGACGCATCGAAATAAAAACAGAGGATAAAAGAGAAAAACTTGTTTCCGTTTATATTGAATTAGCAAAAAGAAATTTAAAGTTTTTGCATTCGAATGATATTATAGAGAAAGATTTACAATGTGAACATTATTTTGAAGATGCAACAAACTATATATTTGAAAAAATGTTAATGAACAAACCGTTAACATTAACAGGAACTGAACATCCCGACGGCAAATTATCATTTAAGGATAAGTACATAATGTGGGATAACAAATCAAAAGAATCTCCCGTTAATTTGAAAGACCACATACAACAGTTTGACAGATATATAAAAACATCAGATAAAGATGTTGTTGTATTCATGGTAATAGCTCCTGAATTCACTCCTCAAAGTGTTCAAGAGTGTGTCGATTATTCTTTGAACAATGATACTCAAATTCTTCTCATAACAGCCGAAGAGTTAAAGACGGTTGCTGAATCTTGGGTTAAAAAACACAATGGTGAAATATTCAATTTGGGTTATTTCAAACAGAACGGAAGATTCGATATAAAACTGTTAAATATATAATTTTTGACAAAAAACAAGTTGTAAACACATGTGAATGACATCCCAAATCTGAACCAATGCGGTTCGATTGAGATGTCTTTTACTTTTTATAAACCCGGTAAGGAAGAGGCTTCACGGCACTTCCTTCTTTTTGTTTTAATCGAACCGTAAAATTCAAAAAATCCGAAATTCTGTGCTGAAAACTTGAAATTGCAGGTAAAACTAACCGAACCGGTTCGATAAACAGGTGTTGTGAACTCTTTTTATCGTAATATATTGAATTAGATTTTGTTTTGTGATATAATTATCATATCATTCAGCAAGGAGGAAAATGTATGAAAAAGCAACTTAAGCTTATTGTTTGCCTTATGCTTTGCGCGAGCATTCTCCTTTCAGCTTGTCTGATTGAGCATAATACCGAGCATAACTGTATAGGTGAAAACTGTCAGATTTGCCGTGATATTGCACTGAAAAGAGAACTGTTGAAATCTATATTTTTGTGTCTGTTGTGTGACAGTATTTTTATTTGTGTTTCGCATAACACGGTAATTATGTCTTTGTTTGCTGACACGGAAAAGAGAAAGCTCAACCTTGTTGCAAACAAAGTAAAACTTACAGCTTAATATCTACCTTTTACAGGCTTTGTTAATGTATCGGCACGTGTATACGTGTCTTTTCAGGCGTGTTTTCTACACGCCTTGTCGGCATTGGCAGGCCTGTTTTTCGTATCCGAAATTAAACTGAAAGGTAGATAAAAATGATTAAAATTACAGATGTATCAAAGCAGTTCCCTAATGAAACTGCGATTGATTATAACGATATTACATTTGAAAAAGGCAAAAGCTATATGCTTTTAGGTGCTTCCGGCTGCGGTAAGTCAACACTTCTCAATATGATTGCGGGTATACTGTCGCCGGAGAAAGGTTCCATTGAAATTGCCGGGGAGGATATGACTAAGAAAAGTCAAAAGCAGAAAGATAAATTCAGAATTGAAAAAATCGGCTATATTTTTCAGGATTTCAAGCTTATTGATGAAATGACCGTAATGGATAACATCAGTATTCTCAGACTTGAAAAGGTTGATATATCAGGTATTGATGATGTTCTTGAGTCTCTTGAAATACTTGATAAGAAAAATAAAAAAGTCAAGCATCTTTCAGGCGGTGAAAAGCAGAGAGTTGCTATTGCAAGAGCTATTGTCAAAAAGCCTGAAATTATCCTTGCCGACGAGCCTACGGGTAATCTTAACTTCTCTATTGGTGAAGCGGTTATAAAGCAGCTTGTTGAAATTTCAAAAGGCAAAACACTTATTGCTGTTACCCATGATGAAAGGCTCGGCAAATATTTCGACTGCACTGTTGATATGAATAAGATGACAGGAGGCAGAAGAGATGTTTAAATTTGCATTTAAAAATATGGCTATAAAAAAAGCCAAGATAATTCTTGTTGTTATTTCTATTGTTATTTCTGCTTGTGTGGGCTTGCTCGCTTATAATGTAGCTCAGCAGGTTGACAGCGGCTTTAAGACAACGGCAGGGTACTATGATATGATTATCGGCCCCTCCGGTTCATCTACTCAACTTGCGATGAACACAATGTTCTTTACAGAAAAGCCGCTCGGCACCATATCTTATGAATATGTTGAGAAACTCGAAAAGGATATGCGTGTAAATAAGGTTGTACCCTTTACGATGGGTGACTCTTATAACGCGGCTAAAATTGTCGGTACTACTGCCGATTTCCTTGATGGTAAGGATATAAAAGATGGCACGATGTTCACCGAAAAGTTCCAGTGTGTTATTGGTGCCGCTGTTGCAGAAAAATACTCGCTTACAGTAGGTTCACAACTTATTACATCACACGGACTCACCGGTGAGGGGCACGCTCACGAAAGCAATCCTCTTGCAGTTGTGGGCATATTGAAAGAAACTAAGACGGCTTATGACAATGTTATTTTCACTCCTATTGAAACTGTTTGGGCAACCCATAATCACAGTGAAGAAAACCACGACGAACACGAAGAGCAAAATCACGAGCACCACGGCGATGTATGTGCAATTCTTGTAAAGAGTAAAAGTTTCAATGCCTATAGTCAGCTTTCTGCAGAGTACGGCGAAAACTCAAAACTTCTCGTTATCAATCCGTCAGAAGTTCTGAGGGAAGTTTTGGAAAATGTCGATATGAGCACCACGATAGTTTACATACTTTGCATAATAATCCTCATAATGAACATCTTTATCATTTCGGTTATCACTCTTCTGAATATGTATGACTCGAAAAAAGAAATTGCACTTATGCGACTTATAGGTATCGGTATGAATAAGATTAATCTTGTATACATCATTCAGAATGGCATCATCGGTCTGATTTCTACAATACTCGCCTTTGCTGCTTCAAGGCTTTGTCTTGTGCTTATGGGTGGTTATGTATCTTCAATGGGCATTGTTCTTGATACGGCAAAAATCTATCCCGTTGAGCTGATGATTATGGCTGTTGTATTTGTCATAAGTGTGCTTCCAACCGTTATCTGTACGGTGAATATGTCTAAAAAGGACGGTGTTTCGCAATGAAAAAAGTAATCGTATTAATTCTTGTTTCCTGTCTTGCTGTGTTCATGTTTGTTTCCTGCAGTAACGATAACGGGGGTGATGAAACTATGGGCAATACCCTGAGTTTCTCTCAGGCTAACAGTGTTGAAGCTATGCAGAAGCTTGACGGTAAGCAGGTAAACATCATTGGCTATATGTCAACCCTTTCACCGATTAACGGCAGTTTTATGTATCTGATGAATCTGCCTTATCAGAGCTGTCCTTTCTGTGTGCCAAACACAACACAACTTTCAAACACAATGGCTGTTTATGCTAAAAGCGGTGACTCTTTTGAGTTTACCGACAGAGCTATAAAAGTTACGGGTACCCTTGAGTTCGGTGACTATACCGACGAATACGGCTATGAATACGGTTACAGAATCAAGGATGCAACCTATACTGAGGTCGATACAAGCGAAATGTCTGACAAGATGAAGTTGTGGCAGCAGCTCGCTTCTACAGAAGTAATAAGTGATGTTTATAATATGTATGAATATATTAACTTTCTTTGCTTTTGGCCCACATACACTGCTGAATTTGAGGGTGGCAAAGACTACCTGTACCCGACCGATGCAATCAATTTTATAGAAACTGAAGGGGCTCAGTTTAATTACGGCTATGCTGAAGGCTATTTTGATTCTATGATAAAAACTATCGAAGAAGTAAGCACTACAGATTTTATTACTCTTGTTGAGAATATCAAAAAGGCAAAATCACTTGCAGAACGTGCATTTGCAGATCTCAAAGCAGAGGAATATGCAACAACTACCGAATACAGCGGTTCATTTGGTGATGGCAGAAGTCAGTATAAGATGAATAATGCTGATACATACGAAAAAGAAATGGAAGCTATTTACAGAGAATTTGCAGAATGGCTTGCTGAGTGGGAGATTTAAACAGAAATAAACAATGGTTCATTTCAGTAAAGTACCTCCAAAAAAAGAAAGACACGCAACAGCGTGTCTCAGACTGTCGAAAAAGCCCGGTATTAACTGGGCTTTTTATCATATTTAGCATACCGTTGGTTCATTGGTTATGGATTAACAGAAAGGATACCACTCTTTTCAACGGTGAGCTACAACTTTCTTCATAGATTTGACAGTGAAATGTTCGAAGAAATATTTACCCTTGTGTTTTTTAGAGTTGTGGAATTTTTATTGAATATTTTTTTTAATATTTAATTGACATAGTATTTTTCTGATGATATAATTAGACCAAGGTTTATTTTAAATAACTTTCTGAAAGGGGCGATGATTTGGCGAATTTTAGAAGTGAAGCAGAAACTAAAGAATTACACAGAAAAATCCTCACAGCTGCAACAGCTTTGTTCATTCAGAAAGGCTATGAGCGAACAAAAATAACCGACATTGCAAAACTGTCCGGTGTACCTAAGTCAAAGATACTTTATGTAATGAACAGTAAAGAGGAAATTTTAGGATTGCTTGTAACAAGGTTTCTCGACGGCGTTACGTCGGCATCAGATGCAGTATCAAAAAAGCTCACCGACGACCAAGTGCTTATCCTGATTGCCAATGAGGTTTTACAGCTTTATATGGCTGAAATGAATGAGGATATGCGTAACCTTTACCTTTCAGGCTATTCAATGCCGAAAACAAGTGAAGAGGTTCTCAAACGAAGAACTGATGTGATGTATGATTCCTTCAGCGAAACCTTTAAAAAACTTACGTGGAATGACTTCTACGAAACCGAAATAGCCTCAATGGGTATAATGAGAGCATATATGACCGTACCCTGCGGTATGTATTTCACCATCGAAGCAAAAGCAAAACGACTCGTAACAATGCTTCTGCGTATTTATAAGGTAGAAGATGAAAAAATCACCGAGGCAATCAGTTTTATCGAAAAAATTGATTTTGCGACCGTTGCAAAAGAGGCGGTGCAAAGTGTTTTCGATGAACTTGCAATACAAACAAAAACATTTTCCGGAAAGGAGACAAACAAATGAAAAAAACATTAACAATCATCCTTGCAATTTTTATGATGGCAACACTTGCAATTTCTGCATCGGCAGCCTCAATCGTTGACAGCGGAAGCATTGGTGAAGGCTTCAGCTGGAGCCTTGACAGTGACGGTAAGCTTACTATTACCGGTGAAGGTGAAATTCCGATTTACGATGAAGAGGACATACCGTGGAATGATATTGATATCCGAACTCAGATTAAGTCTGTAGAAATCGGTGAAGGTATCACAAACGTTCCCTACTGTGCATTTTTCAACTGTATTAATCTTGAAAGTGTATCTCTTCCCGATTCCTTAAAGGAAATCGGTACAAACGCTTTTAACAATTGTGATAAGCTTGAAGCAATCGAAATACCTAACGGTGTTGAAAAAATTTACAATATGGCTTTTGCGTTCAGTGGATTAAAGTCTTTAACCGTTCCCGACACTGTTACACTTATAGGTGCAGGTGCATTCGAGTATACAAAGCTTGAATCGGTTGCTCTTTCCAAGAATGTTGATGTAATCGCCGGTAAATTGTTCTCCTACTGCGAAGAGCTTAAGAGTGTAGTTATTCCCGAAGGTGTAAAAGAAATTAATTCTAATGCTTTCAATAACTGTAAAGCACTGAAAGAAATAACTATTCCCGATTCAGTTGAACTCATTTCATCCCAGGCCTTTTTTTTCTGTGAATCACTCACTCAGATTAAGCTTCCCGCATCACTGAAGACAATCGGCTCAAATGCTTTTTATGCTTCAGGCTTAACCTCATTAACTCTCCCCAACGGTCTTACGACTCTCGATGACGAGGCTCTGGCAGGCACCTACGTTCCCGGCACACTTGTTATTCCCGACAGCGTAACAAGCATAGGCAAGGATATACTTTCAAGAACAGATTTCACAGAATTGGTATTAGGCTCCGGTATGGAAACCGTAAACCTTGAAAGCATCAACCATTATATCAGCCTTATTATTCCTGAAGAGGTTAAGGCAATTGCCGGCACTGAAGAGTATATTTACTTTACCGGTGTTCACTACATGGGCGAAAAAGAAAATCTCACGGTTGAAGATGAAAAACTGAGCGGATCAATTCACTGCATTGAATATATTGATGCAAAAGCTCCTACCTGTGTCAAAGACGGTCACGAGGCAGGCTACTACTGTGAAGTATGTGATGCTTATTTCCTTAACACAGGCGCTGCAACGGGTGAGTTGGCAACAGGTATTCATATATTTGAAGAATATATATCAGATAACAATGCAACCTGCACAGAAGATGCAACAAAGACAGCTTACTGTGAATATAACTGCGGTGAAAAGGATGTTGTAACCGATGAGGGTACAGCGTTCGGTCATAGCAGTGTGATTATTCCTGCGGTTCCGTCAACATGTACTGAACCTGGTAAAACTGAAGGATCATACTGCGGTACATGTGGAGATATCCTGGTTCGGCCTGATGTTCAACATGTAATCCCTCATAAGTTTGAAAAATATGAGATTTACAAACCGGCTACATGCATTGAAAGGGCACAGGAAATATCCTACTGTGAGTACGGATGTAATAATTATGATGTAAGAATCGTTGAAGACTCTTTTGCCGATCATATTCATACAGATGTATGGGAAAACTATGCTAAAGAAGGACATTTCCACAGATGTACTGTATGTAACGAGGTTCTTGATTTAACTCCCCATACATACGGTGATGAATGGACGTATTTTGCCGGATTAGACCTTGACGGAGAGTTAAGATATGAAAAGACAAGATACTGTACGGTTTGCAATCGTTCCGAAACTGTTGAAATCACCAAAGAGGAATATAACGCAGCGACCGGTAATACGGATGACTGTGACCACCTTTGCCATAAAGACGGCTTTATGGGCTTTATCTGGAAGATTGTGCAATTCTTCTGGAAACTGTTTAAAATGAATCCCGTATGCGAATGCGGTGCTGCACACTATTAACCTGATAAACTGATGCCGTCGGGGAGAAATCCTCGGCGGTATATGAGATTATAAGTAAATTCCCGAAAGGAGAATAAACAATGAAAAAATTCTTATCAATCATCCTCGCAATCTTAATGGTTGTGACAATGCTTCCCATGGCGGTACTGCCGGCAAGTGCGGCAAGCACCCCGACACCTTATGACGGTGTGCCTGTAACTCCGCAGAAGATTTCGTCAAGCAACTATGCGAAGCTTGGCTTAACTTCAAGTAACTGGAGTCAGTTCAACGGCTATTACGCTATCCGCAACGCCAAGGAGCTTTACGGTTTTGCGGCAGTTTCAAGAAGCTCTAGCACAGCTAACGCCGTGCTTCTTCAGGATATTGTTGTTAATGCTAACGGCGGCACCACTTATGATTGGACTCCAATTGCAGACCAATCAAATAGGCGTGCTTATGATGGTATATTTGACGGAAACGGTCATTATATCAGCGGCTTGTATTCTACGACAGTGATTACACGTGCGGGTATGAATTACAGGGATTGCGGCTTTATTTGTAATTTATACGGAACCGTAAAGAATCTTGTCATAAAAAACAGCACTTTTGCCCCTGGGATAGATATTGGTGTTCACGGCGGTTTAGGTGCAATTACGGGATATCCGTACGGCTGTACAATCCAGAATTGCCGTGTTGAGAACATTACACTCAAATCAATAAATGACGGTGGTCAGCTAGGCGGAATTGCAGGTTATGGTAACGGAGGTAGCTCGACCATAAAAAACTGCGTAAGCATTAATGTAACCTTCAGCGGCGGTAAGTATACCAACTCTATTGCTCCCAACGCTCCCTACTCAAGTTGCTACACATCCGCAACTGCTTCTCATAATTGCACCAAATTAAGTGTTGAGCATAAGGAAGTTAAGGCAACCTGTGAATATCCGGGTCTTTCAAATTACAAATATTGTCTTGTCTGCGGCAAGGTAACAAGCGGCACAAAAACCGAAACTCCCGCTACAGGTCACACATTGAAGTCCGCAACCTGCATTGCTCCCAAGACCTGCACTGTCTGCGGTGCAACAGAAGGCTCTGTCGATAATACTGCTCATAGCTGGGCAAACAATGACGGCATCTGTGCAAACGGTTGTGGTGCAACCTGTGCTCATAAAAATCAGACAGGCTCAGCTTGTGAAATCTGCGGTGCAGAGCTTCACGTCTGCAGAAACTACGACAACGGCTTCTGCACTGGGTGCGATGCCTACGAGCCTGCAGAGCTTAAAGACGGTTATTATCAGATTAAAAACGGCGGTAACCTCTTCTGGTACGCAAACTACATAAATACTGTTGACAGAACAGCAAATGCAGTTCTTGTGGCAGACATCGACCTTGAAAACAGACCCTGGACGCCCATCGGCTCCACAGGTGAAAACAGCAACAACTTCCGCGGTATCTTCGACGGACAGAATTACACCATCAGGGGTCTTTATGTTGAAGGCGGCAGAGCAGGTCTCGGCTTCTTCGGTGAAGTCAGAACCGGTACAGTCAAGAACTTCACCATCTATGGTGAGGTAGTCGTGAACACCGAGGTCGATTATGTCGGCGGTGTTATCGGCTCTGTCTGCGGTGTCAACGGTGAAAATGACCTTGAAAGAAACGGTGCGATTATTCAGAATATTAGGTCTTTCGTAAATCTTACCGCAAAGGCACACGGCGTTGGTATGATAGGCGGCTTTGTGGGTTATGCAAACCACGAGAGCCTTATTGAAAACTGCTCCTGGTACGGCACCTTTGATGCAGGCAAGTACCGTGTGGACTCGGGCGCCGGCGGATTTATCGGAAAGATTCGGGAGAATACAAGTGAAGTTACTATCCGCAACTGCGGAGCCTACGGTACAATAAAGACAAATTACGCAAAGAACAGCTATAATAACACCCCAACCATTTATATGGGCGGATTCCTGAGCTTTTCCAACACGAACGCACAGACTACCCTTGAAAACTGCCTGTTTGCAGGTAAGTTTGAGCGCGGTGAAAATCTGACCGACGAAGCCCTTCTTGGCGCATTCGGCACCCTTCGCAGTGTTAACGAAATCAAGAATTGCTATTACCTCGGTGACGACGGTCTTGAGGCTGTAC
This sequence comes from Oscillospiraceae bacterium, assembly GCA_015066015.1. Classification (GTDB taxonomy): domain Bacteria; phylum Bacillota; class Clostridia; order Oscillospirales; family Acutalibacteraceae; genus UBA6857. Next base: position 8,782 of record SVPE01000029.1, on the reverse strand, counting down.
ACAGCGATTCATCTCTGAAACCCGGTAGTGATAACGTAGAAATCACAAAGGTAACCGGGGAACAGCTCACAAGCGGTGAGACAGCATATAAGCTGGGCGATGCCTGGGGTCAGAAAATCGGCACAGATGCTTATCCCGTACTCGGCGGCGAAGATGTTTACTGCGGCTACACCGCTTGCGACGATGAAGCTATAGTTTATACCAACGACAGCACGGTAAGTGCTACAAAGCCCGACCACGCTTGGGATGAAGGCTCACTCACAAGACCCACCAAGACAGCAGACGGCTATTATACATACACCTGTTCAGCTTGCGGCGAAACAAAGACTGAGCCTGTCTTAAGAGCCGCAAACTATGATGACTATACAAAGGCTCTTGAAGACCTTCGTGCATATCTCGACAGCGATATGCTTACCGATGAAAACAAGGGTTATATTTCCGAATGGCTTGCAATGTATGATACCGATGAAGTTTACGGCTTTATTGCCGGTGAAGAAGCAACTCTTCAGGAGTACATAGATGCAACCGCATATTATGCTTCTGAATTTAAAGCTGCAATTGAAGATTGTCTTGCAGGCAACCATTCAGGAAATGGTGAAACCTGTTCAGTCTGCGGTGCATCTCTTCACACCTGCGACTTCAGCGGTGAATGGAAATACGATGCAGATAAGCATTGGAAGGAATGTACTGTAGACGGCTGTGACAAGATAAGCGAAGAAGCAGAGCACAGCTTCATTGACGGTAAGTGCGCTTGCGGTTATGCTTGTCCTCACGATAGCTACACCGACGGTGTATGCGATAACTGCGGTTATGGATGTCCTCACGAAAATGTTACAGGTGCAACCTGCAGAACACCGGTAGAGTGTGATGTCTGCGGTTACAGTGTGTTTGATTGGACAAACCACGAAGGCGAATATGTAACGGTTTGGTTTAATGATTATCAGCACGTTTCGGAGTATGAGTGCTGTCATATTGAGTCTTCAGTTGTGTATGAAGATCACGATTATAAAGATTATACTATAACTACTCCCGCTGACTGCGTAAACAACGCATGGGAGACAGGTAAATGTATATGTGGTGGTATTCACACAAGAGAAATTGCCGGCTCTGCAAAGAACCACGATTGGTCAAACAAAGACGGCATCTGTACCAACTGCGGCGAGGTATGTCCCCACGAAAAGTACACCGACGGTGTTTGTGACAAATGCGGTTATGAATGTCCTCACGAGTGGGGCGATGGCGTACTCACAAGACCCGTATACGATGCAGTTCTCGGCTCAAAGGATGGTTATTACACCTACACTTGCACTCTTTGCGGTGAAGAAAAGACAGAGACTGTAAAGAGCGCCGACTACTCAGCTTATGAAGCTGTTTCAGAAGAAATCAATGCTTTGCTTCAGTCTGACGAGCTCACCGACGCAGCAAAGCAGGCAATCTATTCAGCAGCTAATGAATGCGGACATCTCTCCAATGACCTTACGGAAAGCGAGCAGAATAAAGTTGACGATTTAGTTGCAGAGCTTGAGAAAATCATTGCTGATGCAGAAGAAAAAATCGCAAGCGGCGAATATGTAAAGATTGACGGCCTTGAAGAAATCGTAAAAATTAATGATAAGCTCAACGAAGAGCTTGCAGAAAAAATACGGTGAAGAAGCTCTTGCAGAGATTATCGATAAAATCGGCTACAAATATGACGAGGAGTTTGATGAGCTTTATGAAAAGGCTGAAGCTCTCACAGGCTCAGTAGCAGAAAATGCAGAAGCTCTCAAGGAAATCGAAGAAGCAATGAAGGCTATCTTTGCTGAGGTTGAAAAGTGCCTTGCAGGTACACACTCATTCACAGATTATTATATAGTAAGATATGCTGACTGTGTAAACAATGCATGGGAAGAGGGTACTTGTTCAGTCTGCGGTGAAACAGATGAAAGAGAGATTCCTGATTCAGCATACGGTCACACCCCTGCTTGGTGGTGGGAAAAAACTGAAACAGAGCATTATAAGCACTGTATAAACGATTGCTGTGATGACGAAATAGAAGGCACAAGAGGACAGCATGTTTATGAAAATTATGAAATTACCAAGGCTGCTGCCTGCGGTGCAAACGCTGAGGAAACAGGTACTTGCATCTGCGGTATGACTCATACAAGAGAAATCGAAGGCACAGCTCTCACGCACTCCTTCACAAAGTACGAAGTAACAGAAGAAGCCAAGTGCGGTGTTGCAGGTAAGAAGGTTGCTTACTGTGACAACGGCTGCGGTGCAACTGACGAAAAGGAAATCCCTGCCCTTGAGCATATCTTCCTTGATTACGTCTCAAACGGCGATGCAACCTGCACTGCTGACGGCACAAAGACTGCTGAATGTGTAAACGGCTGCGGTGCAACTGACACGGTAGCAGACGAAGGCACAATGCTCGACCATGTTGACGAAGACGGCGACAAGCTTTGTGATGACTGTGAAACCGAAATCATAGGTCTGTGCTCCGTTTGCGGCAGACCTGTTCATGAAGGTCAAATCAATGAGTATATCTGCCTGATTATCGCTCTTGTCAAGCTTGTTGTCAAGCTTGTCAAAACATTACAGGGAGTAGCATAAGAAAATAATAGGCCTACCGCCGGGGAGAAATCTTCGGCGGTATTGTTATGAATCAACCCAGTATACCTGAACATCAGCAGTCGGTCAGAGGGTTGATTTTTTTGTTTACCTACCTGATTTTCATATTCAAGACCGCTTTTTCTGCAATAATCTTTGAAGCATTGAAAGGAAATCAATACCGTAAAAAAATAGTAAATACATTGGCCTTTTTTTGTTGAAAAACAGAGAAAACTTTGTTATAATAAATTTCAATGGAATCAAAGGAGAAAAAATATGGAAAACAAAGCAACAATCATCGCTCTTTCAGGCAAAGGCGGTGTTGGTAAAACCTCGGTTTCAGCTGCCATAGTCAAGCTGCTTGTTGAAGCTTTTCCCGATAAAAAAATCCTTGCTATTGATGCTGACCCGGCAGTCGGACTTTCTGTTGCACTTGGTATTGAGGTTGAAACAACAATTGACGACATCCGTAAGGAAATCGTGTCTACCGTTGAGCAGGGTAATACAAAGGCTGCAATTGAGATTTTAGGTGATGCGAGATATAAAATATTTGATGCACTCGTCGAAACTGACGGCTTTGCATTTATTGCTGTCGGCAGACCTGAAAGTGCAGGCTGCTACTGTAAAGTCAACGCTTATCTGAAAGAGGTTATAAGCCTTCTTTCTGCTGACTTTGATTTTGTTATTATTGACGGTGAGGCAGGTATCGAGCAGATTAACCGCCGTGTGATGGAAAAGGTCACACATCTGCTTCTTGTAACAGATGCGAGTAAAAAGGGTACACAGGTTATTTCCACAATAAAATCTGTTGCCGATGAGCTTGTGATGTACAAGAAAATCGGTGCTATTGTAAACCGCATACCCGATAAGAGTGTGCTTGAATACCTTGATACGGGAGATATACCGGTGTTGTCTTATATCGAAAACGATAAAAATCTTGCAATTTATGACATTATGGGACAGAATATAATGGGGCTTCCCGATGATTCAAATGTCGTAACAGGTGTAAAAACAGCTCTTTGTGAGCTTGGTATATTATAAGGAGAAGTAGAAAATATGAGAGATTTAAAGCATCTTTATTACTTTGAGAATCTTCTTCAGGATGCTAATAATGAGCTTGTGCAGCAGGCTAAAAACGACGGCGGAATCGCTCTCGGATACACCTGCTATCACATACCTGAAGTACTTCTCAACTGCGGAAACTGTTTTTCGGTAAGACTTCGTGCACCGAGAACAGGCTCAATGGACATTGCGACTTATTATATGAGCAACTTCCTTTGCGGTTATTCAAAGGCGATCCTTGAAAGAGCAATTGAAGGGGGTTACAATTTTCTCAATGCTCTTCTTGCATCGGAGACCTGTTCGGAAATGAACAGAGCTGCCGAGCATTTTGAACTTCTTGATCTTGTGGGTGAAAAAAAGTTTTTCCTTACCTTTTCTGATATGCCATTTAAGATTGAGCCTCATACAGTAAAGCATTATGTAAATCAGGTAAAAAACAAAATTCTTGATAAGCTCAGTGAGGTTTACGGTGTTGATACCTCGGATCAGGCGCTTCTTAAGGCTGTCGAAGAGCATAACGAGGTCTGCCGCCTTATGACAGAAATCGGTGACTACAGAAAGGCCGATAATCCCGTAATTACCGGCTATGAGTATCATATACTCAACCTTGTTACGTATTGTTGCCCGAAGGCTCTTATACTTCCTGCACTGCGTGAGACTGCCGAGGAGCTTAAAACAAGAGAGCCTGACGCAAAGAAAAACTACAGAGCAAAAATAGTTGTTGTCGGCTCAGAAATGGATGACCCTGAGTTTACAAAGCTCATTGAGGATAGCGGAGCACTTGTTGTTGCTGACAGATACTGCTTCGGTGCACTTCCCGGAAGACAGGAGATTATCATTAATGAGGGTGAGGACGTGCTTACACAGATTTGCCTTCATTATCTTAAAACAAGTCAGTGTCCCCGCTATATGAGCCATGAAAAGGTACAGGAGAGACGGGACTATGTAAAGAATCTCGTTGATGAATACGGCGCAGACGGCGTAATGTATGAGCAGCTTAAATTCTGTGAGTACTGGGGCTATGAAAGAGCGCTTGCTTCTTACGTTATGACAAACGATTACGGTGTACCTACCGCGGCAGTTGACCGTCAGTATACTGCTTCTGCTTCAGGTCAGCTCCGTACACGTGTTCAGGCATTTGTTGAAAGCCTTGAAATCAAGAAAATACAGAAGGAAAGGAAGGCGAAGGAGAATGGATAACTACGGTAAGCTCTATAAGGAGCATACTGCCATACTCAAGCACAGAGAGTGGCGCGGCTTCGGTGATACAATGTATGATTATTACCGCTGGCTCGTTAACTGGAAGGATATGATAAAAATGGTGCTTAAAGCACCCGTATCCACTGTGAAGGGTATTTGGAGATATCGCTGGATGGCATCATATCTTTCGGCACCGTCCTTTGTCGACCGTCATGTTGCAGGACTCAGGGGGCCTCAGCTGCGTATGGCACACCTGCACTACAATATGATAATCAAGCATACTACAAAGCTTATAAATATTTCACTTGTTGCCGATGAGAAAATCAATCCGGGCAACAAGCTTTCAAAAAAGATCATTCTTATGGATGAGATTGTTCCCAACGAAGTATTTACCGGCTTTCCGAATCTTATTCCCATTCCTTTGCAGACACTTCCGATTTTCCTTTCTTCAATGGTAGATCAACAGATTACGCCTCCTTACCTTGAGGTTACCGAAAGCTTCGGTGTTCCCGCTGACGTTTGTCCTCTTCCTTCTGCTGAAGCGGGTGTTGCAATTGAGGACGATTATCCTAAAATCGGTTGTTGTATGATCGGTACAAATATGCCTTGTGACGGCTCAATTATGAATTCCTCCTTCCTTGACAGAAGGCTTGGTCTTCCCACACATTGCTTCGGTATACCTCTTCGTTACGGTGACGAGGATGTTCAGGAATATGCCGTTGAAGAAATTAAATCACTTATAAAATTCATTGAAGATCAGACCGGCGAAAAATTTGACTGGGATGCTTACTTCAGACGAATGAAGGATTATAACAAGCAGCTCGAATATGAAAGACAGAAATGGGATATCAACAAGACTCCATATCCTCAGATGACGGGGGCATGCTTCTGGCTTTACAGAATTTTCTATTTCAATCTTTCGGGCGGTTCAAATGAAAAATTCCTTAAGGTTGACAAAAAGGTCAACAAAATAATGATGAAGGCGTATGAAAATAAGACACCTGTTTCAAAAGAAATGCGACACAGAGCTGTTGTATGGAGCTGTCCTGCAAACTATTACACCAGCTTTGCAAACTGGCTTGAAAACTGCTGGGGCATGAATGTTGTTATGGATATGGAAACAATGATTTCCTATCTTGAAATCGACACTGAGGATAAGGAACAGTCCCTTAAGGATCTTGCAAAAACCTATCAGCGTTCAATTATGCGTAAGCATACAAAGGGCGGCTACCGTAATGTCGTTGACGAACTGTGGCGTATCGTTGAAGAATATAACGCAGACACGGTTATTATGTATGATCAGATTTCCTGCAAGGGTATGGACGGTCTTACAGGCATTTTTGACGATCAGGCAAGAGAAAAGGGTGTAAACTTTATCTGGGTGCGTCAGGACCTTATGGATCCGCGTACCATTTCCAGAAGAGAAATGCGTGATCAGGTAAACAAATATATGCAGACAGTTTTGCAGGAGGAGCCTCTTGATGCTTCACTTGTAGATTTTGAAGATGATTTAGCTTGGTAAAGGAGAGTATTATTATGAAATATTTTGGCGGATGCGATGTAGGTTCAACCTATACAAAATGTGTTATTCTTGATGAAAACGGTAAAATTGTTGCCAATGTAACAAACAGAAGTAAAATCAACCCTGTAAAGAGTGCGGAAATCGCTCTCGGCGATGCTATAGCACAGGTCGACGGCCTTTCAGATGCAAAGGAGCTTACATACCTTATCGGTACAGGCTACGGCAGAAACAAGGTGCCCTTTGCTGATGAAAACATTTCCGAAATCAGTTGTCACGCTATGGGTGTACACGTAACTAATCCTGAGGTAAAGGCTATCATTGATATCGGCGGTCAGGACGTTAAGGGTATTTCCATTGATACAGACGGTACAGTCAAAAACTTCGCAATGAATGATAAATGTGCTGCCGGTACAGGCAGATTCTATGAGGCTATGGCAAACGCTTTTGAGATGACTCTTCCCGAGTTTTCAAAGCTTTCACTCAGTGCAAAAAACACAATTCCCATCACTGCACAGTGTACAGTTTTTGCTGAAAGTGAAGTTATCTCACTTGTAGGTGAGGGTAAGCCTATGGATGAAATTGCTGCAGGTATTCAGCTTGCAGTTGCAAAACGCTGCTTTGTTATGGCTAAAAAAGCAGGAGCGATTGACAGTATCACTTTGACAGGCGGCTGCGCAAAGAACGACGGACTTAAGGCTGCAATTGAAAAGGTACTTAAAATCAAGGTTGTTGAGCTTACTACCGACCCTCAGCTTATGGGAGCTCTCGGTGCAGCTGAATATGCAAGACAGAAAGGTCTCAGCAAGGTGAACTGATATGAACATTGTGCTTATAATTCTTGCAGTTATTTTTGCGCTTTTTGTTCTGACCTTTATTGTTTATTGGTTCAATCTTGATATGAAGCTTGTCCGTGCAGTATATGACTGGCTCTGGAAAAACCGCTATGACAAAATGAAAAGGGACAAGAAGCTGTAATGAATTTCTTTGATTCACTTATTGACGATGTTTATTCGCTGATTGAAGGGAAAAATACCGCAAGTACAGATTATGAACCGGACGCCGCGTGGACTGATACCGGCTACAGCGAGGTTATATTACAAAGGGACACTGCCTTTGAGCTTGAGGGGACCGGGTTTAACCTTGTTACTTCTCAGCCTTTACAGGACAGAGTGATTGTCGTTGGCGAGAATCTCGGTGAAATCATAAAAGAACGCAGCTTTGCAAGAATTTCTCTTGTGCAGATTGAAAACGAAGAGGATCAGCAGAAGGCCTACAATCTTATAAGAAAGATTGAATATGTCAAATACCATACCTTTCCCGAGGGGTATATGATGCGAACGACTTCCAGGTCCCATAAGGAAGCCGTCCGTGTTGCGAAATCTGCACTGAAAAAGGAAATCGATTTTCAAAAGGTCGGAAGTCTGCTTATAAAAAAGTATAAGGAAATTCCTGCAGTAAAAGGTGTAACTGTTGTTTTTGTGACAGATTCGTCAGCAGATTACGGGAAGCTTTCCGCAATTGCGGTAAAGTCAAACGGTATAACCGAAACTCTCAATCACGTAGTCAACAGTGTCAATTTTGACTGTGATACCTGCAACCTTAAGGCAGTCTGTGACGAGGTTGAGGGGATGAAGGAGCTTCATTTCAGAAATGCATCAAAGGGGATGTGAACGTGGATAAAAGAAAAATAGCAGCTTTCTTTGATGAATGTGCGGCAAAATGGGACAGTGAGCTTATACGTAATGATGAGACAATTGACATCATTCTTGATAAGGGCGGTATAAAGAAGGGCGTCAGAGTTCTTGATGTCGCTTCGGGTACGGGCGTGTTATTTCCTGATTATATCAAAAGGGGAGTAGCTCACATTACGGGTATTGATATTTCGGCTAATATGCTTGAAATTGCCAAGGAAAAATGTCCTTCAGCAGTGCTTATCTGCGGTGATGCCGAAATCTTCAGCTTTACTGAAAAGTATGATTGCATTATGATTTACAATGCCTTTCCTCACTTTGCAGACCCGGATTTGCTTTTTAAGAATCTTTCCGCCGCACTTGCGGAAAATGGCAGGCTTACCGTTGCTCACGGAATGAGTATGAAGGAGATTGAAAAGTGCCACGCGGGTGCAGCAAAGAGTGTTTCTCTTCCGCTTCCTGAAAAGGAAAAGCTTGCGGAGATAATGAGTCCTTATATTGATGTGGATCTGTTGATTTCCGATTCACGGATGTATATGGTTTCAGGTGTAAAAAAATAATAAAAAACCAGCAGGTGCATCTCAGACCGAACTGCCCCAATTTGTGCGGACAGCACAAAAACAGACCTTAATGATAGAATATTAAAAATTAAGCGACATACTGACTTCGTTTTTCAAGCGGAGTCAGTTTTGTTTTCAGTTGGATTCTTTCGTTG
>SVPE01000028.1 GCA_015066015.1 Oscillospiraceae bacterium | reverse complement strand
AGGGCAGCAAGTAGCAATCCTTACGCAGTTGGCAGTCGTACTTACGCGTTAACGCGTTCGGCGAGGAATAGAGGGCTTTGCCCGCATATGAAAAACCACCCGTTTGACGGGTGGCTGTTTATTTTTTTGAGGGTGTTTTACTGTGTTATTATTTTATAAAGCAGGATACAATTTCACCGATGTACATTCTGTGATAGTCCTTGCCGGGATAGCATGAAGAGTCAACAGAAGAATCGATAAAGCCTTCGGGATTTATGTCTTGGAAGGCAACTTTTTTACAAAGAAGAACAATTTCTGCCTCTTCAAAGGCGACCGAGTTGCCGAAAGCTGTTGCAGTAAGACCTGTTTCCTTTGCTTTGTCTACATCGCGTCCACTGAATCTTCCGCAGTAAGTGAGAGCCTTTCTGTATTCCTCGGAGAAAAAGCTGAGAGTAAAGTACTCCTCTCTCTCGGTAAATTCATAGGTATATCTCTGCGGTCTTATAAAGCAGAAGCAGACATCTTTGTTCCAGAGCTCTCCCATTGCACCCCAAGAGGCGGTCATTGTATTATAACTTTCCGTGTTTCCTGCCGTTATAAGAGCCCAGCGGTCATCGAAGAGTGAGACAGGGTTTTCCTTAAGCTCTTTTATGTTGATTTCTTTCATCGCGATTCACCTCATAATTAAAATTCTTTACCGTTATATTTTATGTGATATAGCAGTATATTCGTCATGATATACATTTTAACACAATTAAGGGGCTGTGTCTATACTTTTTTATGCAGAATAACATCGGGTGAGTTTTAACAAAGTGATATTTTGGTGAGAATGTCAAAAGTTTCAAAAGCAAAGAAAAATATTATAAAAAAGGTTGAAAAAAAAGGTGAAATCGGTTAATATATTAAAGGTTAAAAAAATCATTTAATACAAACATTGGAGGTAAATCATTATGTCAGTAAAAGTTGCTATTAACGGTTTTGGTCGTATTGGCCGTCTTGCATTCCGTCAGATGTTCGGTGCAGAAGGCTACGAAGTTGTTGCTATCAACGACCTTACAAGCCCCAAGATGCTTGCTCACCTTCTTAAGTACGACACTGCTCAGGGCAGATATGACGGTCACGAAGTAGTTGCAGGCGAAGAGTCAATCACAGTTGACGGCAAGGAAATCAAGATCTATGCTGTTAAGGATGCAAACGAATGCCCCTGGGGTGAACTCGGTGTTGACGTTGTTCTTGAGTGCACAGGTTTCTACTGCTCAAAGGAAAAGTCAATGGCTCACATCAATGCAGGTGCTAAGAAGGTAGTTATTTCTGCTCCTGCAGGCAACGACCTCAAGACAATCGTTTACTCAGTTAACGAAGGTACTCTTACAGCTGATGATACAATCATCTCAGCAGCATCATGTACAACAAACTGCCTTGCTCCCATGGCAAAGGCTCTTAACGAATATGCAGCTATCCAGAGCGGTATCATGACAACTGTTCACGCTTACACAGGTGATCAGATGGTTCTTGACGGTCCTCACAGAAAGGGTGACCTCAGAAGAGCACGTGCAGCTGCTGCAAACATCGTTCCCAACTCAACAGGCGCTGCAAAGGCTATCGGTCTTGTAATTCCCGAACTCAACGGCAAGCTTATCGGCTCAGCTCAGAGAGTTCCCACTCCCACAGGCTCAACAACAATTCTTGTTGCAGTTGTTAAGGGTGACGACGTAACAGTTGACGGCATCAATGCTGCTATGAAGGCTGCTTCAAACGAAAGCTACGGTTACACAGAAGAGCCCCTCGTTTCATCAGATATCGTTGGTATCAGATACGGCTCACTCTTCGATGCTACTCAGACAATGGTAACAAAGATCGAAGACGGTCTCTATCAGGTACAGGTTGTTGCTTGGTACGACAACGAAAACTCATACACAAGCCAGATGGTTCGTACAATCAAGTACTTCGCAGAGCTTGCATAAGTCTGAACAAAGTAATTTGTAATCAGCAATATATTAAAAGTGCTTCAGGTTTAGCCTGAGGCACTTTTTTATGTGAGTGATCCCGGGGATTGCCTTGCGTGGAAGACATTATAAGGTTTTTTTGACAAATTTTTCAAAATTATTTACTTTGCAATTTTTTTGTGATAAAGTAATAGCATTAAGAAAATATTGTACTGGAGGTAGCGGTATGTTTTGCGATAAATGCGGACTTAAGCTTGGAGACGACGATATTTTTTGCGGAGGATGCGGCAAAAAAGTAGAGCCCTTGCAGACAGCTCCTGCAGAAAAAAAGGAAGACGGATTTGCTCCTGATTTTTCACCGAATCAGAACACAAACACTCCATTTCAGGAGGTTGTGCCTGTAGAGACGGCTCCGGCAGAGGATGGCTTTGCGCCTGCACCGGTTGCTCCTCAGAATGAAAACAGGGATGTTTTCTCAGGCTTTGAGCAGGCAGCGCAGAATGATGATAACGGTTATGAAGATAAGACTATAGCTGCAAATGATATGAGAAGCAGATACGGTGATGTACCTTTTGATCAGCAAGGCTATAACCACAATCCTGCTCAGCAGAATTATACAGACAATTACCGTGAGCAGAACGCTTACGGTACAGAAGCATTTAATCCTGCACAGAATTATTATCCCGGTGAAAACAGCTATGAGCAGAATTATAATGGCGGAAACGATTACGGTCAGGGCTATAACGGCGACTGGCAGAATTACGGACAGCCTCAGGGCGGAGAATACGGAGATTACTCAGGACAGAACGGTCAGCAGGTCGGTAAAAACGGCGGCAAAAAGGGCGGAAAGACTGCGGTGATAATTCTGATTCTTGTTGCAGTGCTTGCTGCTGTTGGTGCAGGTGCATATTTCTTCTTCTTTGCTGATAAGGATAATGACAGTACAGACACCTCTCCTTCATCAAGCGATGTTTCACAGGAGAATGCAGACGAAGGAAAAGAAGATAATAAAGAGGAGACTCCCACCTTCAGTGGCGGAGTTGATTCAATGGGCAATGTTGCACCTGAAACAACCGTTGACGGAGAGACTGTTTATATCCGCACTCAGGACGGAACATATCTCAGAACCGGTCCGGGTTCCGATTCCATTAAAACAATCAAGCTTGAAAAGGGCGCAGCTTTAAAAGTTATGGGTACAAGCTCATCTGCTGAGGACTGGTATTATGTAAAAGCAGAAGCAGACGGAGCATTTGGCTGGATTGAAAAGTCGGCAGTGTCGGACAAGGAAATGCCTGAGGAGGGCAACGGAAATGTTGTTCCCGATATTCAGGCCGCCGGTGGATATTTATATATTGTACCTGAAAACGGTCTTAAGCTGAGAACGGGTCCCGGCGAAGATTACAAAGAAACAACCTTCCTTGCAAGAGGTGAAGCCGTAAAGGAACTCGGTAAGCATTCAACCTCTTCAGGTTGGTCATATGTTGAAATTTACAACGGTTCAGGCTTCGGATGGGTAGAAACTTCAAAGCTTGCTGCAGTTAATCCCGAAACATCACGTCAGAATAAATACTACCAATATCCCTCAACATACAGTGCAACAGTTGAGCCTGAAGAGGGTCTCAGACTCAGAGCTGCCGCTTCTACAGATGCGGAAATTTATGAGGTAATGGATCAGGGCACGGTTGTTACCGTTATCGGTTACTCCGCTTATGACGTGCACTGGAGATACATCAGAGTAACAATCAACGGAACTAAAATGGAAGGCTTTGTACATAACGATTATCTGATTGTTCCCGAGGGATAAATTCTGAAACAGAATAAGATTTGCCGTAACAGGATGGTTTTCGTCAGGTTACGGCAATCATTTTTTCGAAAAATATTGACAAATGACATGTTTTTGATGTATAATTGCTTTCCGCGGGTTGTCGCGTGTTATTCAGAAAGCGTCGGACTCATATTGCGTTACTACTTACACTACTTGAGCAATGTGTCCCGTTTTAATTTTAAAAAATCTATTATTAAAAAGGAGGTTAACGCAATGAAAAGAACTTACCAGCCCAAGAAGCGTCACAGAAAGATGGAGCACGGCTTCCGTAAGAGAATGGCTACAAAGAACGGCCGCAAGGTTCTTGCACGTCGTCGTGCAAAGGGCAGAAAGCAGCTCACATACTAATTGAAGCTTAATGACAGTAAGACTGTCACAATCCTTGGCAGAAGCTAAGACTTCTGTACCGATTCACTTTATTGTGTTGGGATCTGATTTTTTTGCAGAAATACCTTTCTTTAACAGAAAATACGGATTTTCAGCGTGCATATCACAGAGGAAGATCCTGTGCGCGACCTGCACTGGTTGTTTATTCAAACAAAAACCGTGTGGGTATTTGCCGTGTCGGTATTACAACAAGTAAAAAAATCGGCAACGCAGTAGAGCGAAACCGTTCCCGGAGAGTAATAAGAGCTGCCTTCAGGGCAGTCAGCGCCGAGTATCCCTTCAAGGGTAACTTTGATTTTGTTCTTGTTGCAAGAAGCAAAACCAAGTATCTGAAAATGGAAAAGGTGCGTCTTGCTATGGTGGAATGTCTCAGAGAGGTTGGTGCCATTTAAATGAAAAAGGTACTGCTTTCTCTCATAAGGTTTTATCGAAAGCATATTTCTCCTCATTTACCGCCTATGTGCAGGTATTATCCTACCTGCTCGTGCTATGCCATAGAGGCAATAGAAACCCACGGAGCGCTCAAGGGCGGTCTGCTGGCGGCGTGGAGAATACTCCGTTGTAACCCTCTGTCACCGGGGGGATATGATCCTGTGCCCGAAAAAAAGGATAAGCAGGGATAATTTTACTTTTCAGGGAATAATTTTACGAGAGGAAATTTACAAATGTTTGATTTCTTATACGGCATTTTCGGTTATCTGTTCAGATTTCTTCTTCCAATCGTAGGCAATTACGGTCTTGCACTTCTTATCTTCACATTATTCTTCCGTGCAATTCTTCTTCCTACAACAATCAAGCAGCAGAAATCATCTGCTAAAATGACTCGTCTTCAGCCTAAGCTCAAGAGAATCAGAGAAAAGTATCAGGATTACTCTCCTCAGGAGAGAAATATGAAAATCCAGCAGGAAACAAGCGAGCTTTACCAGCGTGAGGGCTATTCCTCAATGGGTGCAAGCTGTGCTCCTCTTCTTTTTCAGCTTCCCATTCTCTGGGGTCTTTACGGTGTTATCCGTAACCCCCTCAAGTATGTTCTTGAGATTTCCGAAGAAGCTATTGCAGCTCTCAGCGGTGTTATGAACACAATTACAGCTGCTGCAACAGGTGAAGCAGTTGTTACTGCAGGAAATGCTGCAGGAAGGGCAAGTGCATATATCGAAGCTACAATTATTTCGAATATTGAGGCAATTGTTGAGGCAAAGCCTGAGCTTCTTACTCAGTTCGGTGCTGAAATAGAAAAAATCCGTGCCTTTGACTTTTCTGTTTTCGGAATTGATCTCGGCTCGATTCCAAAGGAGTTTTACGGTGAATTTGGCATCAGTAAGGCATCAATCCTTGTTCTTGCAATTCCTGTACTTTCAGGTCTGACTTCACTTCTTACAAGTGTTATTTCACAGATAAGACAGAAGAAGAACAATCCCAATATGGAAAATCAGCAGATGATGGGTTGCATGATGCTTTCAATGCCTCTTATGTCTGTATGGTTTACTTGGTCAATGCCTGCTGCTATGGGTATGTACTGGATTCTTTCCAATGTTCTTGCTTTTGTACAGACACTTATTCTCGGCCATATCTATGCTCCGAGAAAGACTATTGCAAAGCTTATGGTTGATGAAACGATTTACCGCCGCTCTTATGAGAAGAACAGAAAAGCGGTGCTCGGTAAATCAGAAGAAACAGAAACTGAATAATTCAGAATTTTACTTAACTTTAATATAACACGAACAAACGGTGGTGATAACAAAATGATACATGAAGCTACGGCTACAGGTGCAACCGTTGAAGAGGCTCTTTCAAATGCACGTGCGGCGCTGAATGCTCCTGCTCTTGCAGACGTTCACACTGAGATTATTTCAATGCCCACAAAGAAGGTGCTCGGTCTTTTCGGTGGCTCACCTGCTAAAGCGAGAGCATATTATGAAACTCCCGACGCTCCCGAAAAGAAGGCTTCTGAGAAGAAGGCTCCCAAGGCTGAAAAGGCTGCTCCTAAAGTGGAGAAGACTCCTAAGGCTGAAAAAGCTCCCAAGGCAGAAAAGCCCGTCGAGGAAAAGCCTCAGGTAAAGGAAGCAGAGAAAACAGCTTTTGATATCGCTTCAAGCAAGAGCGTAACTGCAGCTGCCGAATATATTACAGCTGTTGTAAAGGGTATGGGTGTTCAGAATGTGGAAATCAGCTCTTACCGTACCGAAGAGGATGAAATCATCCTTGAACTCGACTGCGGTGAAGATTACGGAATCGTAATCGGCAGAAGAGGTGAGACTCTCGACTCAATCCAGTACCTTACAAGACTTGTTGCTAATAAGACAAAGCTTGATAATGAATACTCAAGAATTTCCGTTAACGTAGGAAATTACCGTGAAAAGAGAAAGAATACTCTCAGAGAGCTTGCCAAAAAGAACTCAGAGAAGGTTCTCAAGTACGGCAGAAATGTAACCTTCGAGCCTATGAATCCCTATGAAAGAAGAATCATTCATACAGCGGTTCAGGAAATCGAAGGCGTAACCTCACACTCAGTCGGTGCAGATGCATCAAGAAGAGTTGTTATCACTCTTGAAGAAGGCGTTAAGCCCACACATCCTTCAAGAGGCGGATATAA
Organism: Oscillospiraceae bacterium; assembly: GCA_015066015.1. Classification (GTDB taxonomy): domain Bacteria; phylum Bacillota; class Clostridia; order Oscillospirales; family Acutalibacteraceae; genus UBA6857. The sequence goes on along the minus strand of SVPE01000028.1, from coordinate 13,430 downwards.
CAGAGGCAGAGGCGGCAGAGGAGGTTATAACCGCGGCGGCAACAGAGGCGGACGCAATCAGGCTCCCCGTGTGGATGCTCCCACAAGAGCTCCCAGAACTGATGCCGGTGCCGAAAAGGTTTCTCTTTACGGAAAAATCAACTGATTAACCTATAGAAAAAAGCACCCAACGGGTGCTTTTTCAGACTGTCGATAAAGTCACAAGAACAACAATGCACAGAAACACTTAAAGAACGTCGATAATAAATTAAAAGAAAAACTACAAAGAAAATGGTCAGGACATCGAATCCCGACCATTTTTGCATTGTTTTGCCATTTTTTCGCCCTCTCGGAGTACTACTGTACGCCTTCGGGGCGAAGAAAAAGGCATCTTGCACCTTTCTCAACAGTCCGACAGCTTGTCGAAAATACTTTTCGACAAGCTGAAAGCACCCGTTGGGTGCTTTTTTTGTGCTTTGATTATTTGATTTTCAGAAAGGCTTTGATTTTTTCTCCGTCCTTGTATCCAAGGTTGTAGAGCTTTCTCAAGCCTTCTTTATCCCTGGTTACGGTTTTTATTCCGAAACAGTTTTCCGGGGCAAGAATAAGGACAGAGCCGTCCTTTTCAAGCCGGATTATTTCATTTATAAGGCTGTTGTAGGTTGAGTCCGAAGAAATAATCAGATTGCTTATTTCGGGATATTTTTTAAGCAAAAGTTTTGAAAGAGTTTTTGGCATCGGCGACTTTCTGTGATCGATCGGAAGTGTCAAGCATATTATCAGCTTGTCACAACCGTCGGCAAAAGCTTTTTTATACGGAATAGGATCAGACAGACCACCGTCAAAGTGGTTTTCGCCCCTGAAGAAGATCGGTTTACGGCATACTACGGGAAGCGCACATCCTGCTTTTAAAAGTGTATATTCGTTGAGACTGATGTCCTCTTTTGTGAAATATCGAGACTTACCTGAAGAGACCTCCGTGGTGACGGCGACAAAACGCTTGTCTGAATTCTTTATTGCATCAAAATCCAATGGGTCCTTGCCTGTGGTGTTTGTAATTCCGGAGTATATGTAATCAAGGTCAATAAGCATTCCTTTTTTCAGATAATTACCAAGGCTCATATATTGCTTTTCGAAAGAATACTCCTCGTAAAATCTTTTGAGCCTGCCCTTCTGACCTGCAATATAGGTTATGAGGTTGGCACTGCCTGCTGAGACTCCGAGACAATAATCTATATCAATGAAATTGTCAAGCAGATAGTCGTAAATTCCGCTTGTGTAAATTCCTCTTAAGCCACCGCCGACATCTATAATGCCAACCACAATATCATCCTTTCTTTGTCCGAGCTTTAAAGCTGATGCAGTTATTATACCACTGCAGGTTGAGCTTTGCAATAAAAAATATTCTGAGCATTTTATTGACATATACCCTATGGGGGTATATAATATATATGGAGAGTGATAATGATGAACAGAGGAAATAACTGCTGCGAAAGATATAAATACCGCGACGAAGAAGAAAAACAGGCGCTTATAAAACGTCTTAACAGAATAGAAGGTCAGATAAGAGGTATAAGGTCGATGGTTGAAAATGACCGTTATTGTGCCGATGTTATTACTCAGGTTGCGGCGGCGAATGCGGCACTTGACAGTTTTAACCGCGAACTGCTTTCAAGTCATATTAATTCCTGCGTGGTAAATGATATAAAAAATGAAAAAGAGGATGCTGTCGATGAGCTTATCACTCTTTTGAAAAAAATTATGAAATGAGGTGTTGTTTATGGCTCAGTTCAATGTAACAGGTATGTCCTGTGCAGCATGCAGCGCACGTGTCGAAAAGGCGGTAAATACCGTTGAGGGTGTTGAAAGCTGCTCTGTAAACCTTCTGACAAACACGCTTACTGTTGAGGGTACGGCTACGGAAAAGGATATTATAACTGCCGTAAAAAAAGCGGGCTATGGGATAAAAACAGACAAAGCCGGAGCTGACAGAAATGATACAAACGAAGAGGATAAAGAAACAAAAACGGTGACGGTCAGACTTATTACTTCGCTTATACTTGTTGCGGTACTTATGTATATTGCAATGGGACATATGCTTTCCTTGCCGCAGATACCTCTTATGGAGGAGAATTCAGTTGTAAACGGCGTAGTGCAGATGATTATTTCTCTGTGCGTAATGATAATAAATAAAAAGTTTTTTATAAATGGTTTCAAGGGCGTGCTCAACAAAGCAGCAAATATGGATACGCTTGTTGCGCTTGGGTCAGGTGCATCCTTTGTATGGAGCGTGGTTGTGCTGGTTATGATGATAAAGGCACAGCGTCTGGGCGATGCAGAGGCGGTTATGATGCATCGTCACGGTCTTTATTTCGAATCGGCTGCGATGATTCTTGCACTTATAACTTTCGGCAAGATGCTTGAAAGCAGAAGTAAAGGTAAAACCACAACGGCACTCAGGTCTCTTATGGAACTCAGACCGAAAACTGCAAGAATAATAAAAGACGGAAAAGAAGTAACCGTAAATGTTTCTGATGTTAAAAAGGGTGATGTTTTTACAGTAAGACCCGGAGAAAGCATCCCTGTTGACGGTGTGGTGGTTTCCGGTGAAAGTGCCGTCAACGAAAGCAGTCTTACAGGTGAAAGCATACCTGTTGATAAATACCCCGGAGACAGAGTTTCTGCGGCAACAATCAATCAATCGGGATTTCTTGAGTGCCGTGCAACTGCTGTAGGTGAGGATACGACTATATCGCAGATAATCAGAATGGTAAGCGATGCGGCGGCATCTAAGGCGCCTGTTGCAAAAGCTGCGGATAAGGTAGCAGGAATTTTTGTGCCTTCGGTTATTGCGATTGCTGTCATAACTGTCATAATCTGGCTTTTGTGCGGAAGCGAAGTGGGTTATGCTCTTGCAAGAGGTATTTCGGTGCTTGTTATAAGCTGCCCCTGTGCACTCGGACTTGCTACACCTGTTGCAATTATGGTTGGAAACGGTGTGGGGGCAAAAAAAGGAATACTTTTTAAAAGTGCAGAGGCGATAGAAAAGGCGGGAAAGATAAAAATTGTAGCTTTTGACAAAACGGGCACAATTACCGAAGGAAAGCCTCAGGTAACAGATGTGCTTACTGCTGAGGGTATCAGTGAAGAGGAGCTTATATACAACGCCTTCAACCTTGAGAAAAAGAGCGAGCATCCTCTTGCAAAGGCGATACTGTCCTACGGTGAGCAGCAAGGGACAAGGGAAGCTGTAACGGAGGGCTTCAGTGCTGTTTCCGGAAAAGGTCTTACTGCGAAGATTGACGGTAAGGAAGTCTACGGAGGAAATTATTCTTATATCTCTTCGTACTGTGATGTTGACAGTAATATGAAATCCAAAGCGGACGGGCTTTCAAAACAAGGTAAGACTGTACTGTATTTTGCCTCGCAGGGAAGATTCTTTGGAATGATTGCGGTTTCTGACGTTGTAAAAGAGGGTAGTAAGATTGCCGTTGAAAAACTCAATAAAATGGGTATAAAAACAGTTATGCTCACAGGTGATAATGAGCAGACTGCAGAATTTATTGCAAAACAGGTAGGCATAGACGAGGTTGTGTCCGGTGTTCTTCCTGACGGAAAAGAAAAGGTTATAAGAAAGCTCAGGGAGGAAGGTCCTGTCGCGATGGTTGGTGACGGTATCAATGATGCTCCTGCACTTACAAGTGCCGACCTTGGTGTCGCTATCGGAGCCGGCACTGATGTAGCCGTTGATGCGGCTGAGGTCGTGCTTGTAAAAGGAAATCCCGAGGGTGTGCCTAAGATGTTTGAAATCGGCAGAAAGACTCTGAAGAATATTTATGAAAATCTTTTCTGGGCATTCATTTACAACATTATAGGCATTCCTCTTGCTGCAGGTGTTTTTATTCCCGTATTCGGATGGGAGCTTAATCCTATGTTCGGGGCAGCAGCGATGAGTCTGTCGAGCTTTTGTGTAGTAATGAACGCACTAAGACTCAACAGGATAAGTAAGCGGTAAATTGAAATAGCGGGGAGACGCAACGCGTATGCGTTGACGCGAAGATTCTCCGGTTTCTCAGAAAGAAGCCGTGGAATCTTCGCGCCTTTGACTTTAGTCAAAGGGTCTCCCCGTATGTCGGGAATCCCCTTTGTTGCATTTTGCATAATTTAAACTTTTTTGTCTATACACTATGACGAAAATGTTTTTTATCATTGCATTTTTTTTGAAAAAGCACTATAATTGGAATACTATGAAAAAAGAAAGGAGCTTTTGACATGGCAAAGAAACAGAATGCTCAGAAGCTGAATGTATGGAAGACGGTACTCACCGGTTTCGGCTTCCTTGCAACATCAATCGCATGGGCGATTTATGACCCCTATATCACAAAAATCCTCAACAAAATTCTTTCAGAAAGTGAAGCTGTTACAAATCTCAGTGCAAAGCTTGCTTCCATGATTCCCTGGATCGGTGAATTCGCAGAGGCTCAGGGACAAAGCACAATTTCAGCAAGCGGCGGTTTTTCACTTGTTCCTCTTTTCATCGGTGTTATTATGACATTCGATAACATTTTCGGTGTTATTTTCCAGCCCACATTCGGTAAGCTTTCCGACAACTGTCACTCAAAGCTCGGTAAGCGCCGTCCCTTTATCGTTTCATGTGCTCCGATTTCGGCAGTGCTTTTTGCACTTATTCCTATTGTTGCACTTAATACAAGCGGTTCGCTTCAGCTTCCGCTTACAATGTTCGTTATTATACTCTTCGTTTTTTCAATGTCTCTTTGGAGAGCTCCTGTTGTTGCTCTCATGCCCGACCTTACTCCCCCTGAACTCCGTTCAGAGGGTAATGCCATCATCAACCTTATGGGTGGTGTCGGTTCGGCAGTAGGTATGGTTGCAGGTACAATCGGTATTGCACTCTGTACACTTTTTGCCGGTTATACAAAGGCTGAAATTAAGGCTGACGAAACACTTTCCTTCCCCTATGTTTTCGTAATCGGCTCAGTAATTATGATTGTCGGTATGCTTGTTCTTCTCTTCTTTGTAAAGGAAGAAGACACCAGTATCCGTCTCAAGGGCGATGCTAACCAGTATGCTGACCAGAAAGCTCTTAAAAAGGCCCAGAAGGAAGAAGCAAAGAAGAAAAAGGCAGAGCTCAAGGCTATGAAGCTCTCTAAAGCAGAAAGAAAGAGCCTCATTTTTATGCTCGGCACACTCTTCTTCCTCTTCTGCGCATCAAATGCTATTACAACCTTCTTCTCACTCTTTGCTCAGGAAATCCTTCACATGATTACCTCAGAGGCAACCTTCATCATGCTTATCTTTGCTGTGGTTGCAGGCGTTGCAGCTATCCCTGCAGGCAAGATGGGTTCAAAGCTTGGCAGAAAGAAGACAATCGTTGCAGGCCTTGCAGTATTCCTTGCAGCATTTATTGTATTCTTCGGCGTATTTGTTGGTATGCTCGGTGCAAAGAGTCTTTCAATCGGAAATTATGTAAATGTAAATAATGCTTACATTGCTATTGACGAAAACATCAACACCTACAACGCAGAGCTCAGCACAAAGGCTCAGCTTGAAGGCAAGACTCTCAGTGAGAAAGAAGTACTTACAATTGAAGGCTTTCTTGCATACAAGAACAATGAAGCTATAGAAGGTACAGCTGCTTATTATGAAGCTTATGATGCATATCTTGTAGAAACAAGCGGCGAAGAAATTTATAGCAAGGTCGTAAATGTTTCGAACGAAATTCTTGGAACCGACACACAGGAATTTACGGTTGCACTTGCTGCAATTATTGATACAGTTGACAGTGTTACTGCAATTCTCCGTGTGCTTATCTATCCCGTTCTTATTCTTGGCGGTGCTGCAAATATGTTCATCACCGTTAATACACTTCCTCTCGTTCTTGAAATTGGCGGTGTCGAAAAGGTTGGTACATTTACAGGCTACTACTACACAGCAACCTTCTCAGCTCAGATCGCTTCCCCCATTGTTTACGGCTTTATCAGAATGTTTGCAGGAACCTATATGTCTCTGTTCTACTACAGCCCGATAATGTTTGGTTTGGCAATCATCCTTCTTATATTCGTTAAACACGGTGAGGCGGTTCCGCAGGAAATCATCGATAAGATTGAAGAGGAAAACGCTGACTGATAACAGAGTAATATATTACAATTCAAGCCGCAGAGAAATCTGCGGCTATTTTATGTTTCATTTGAGGTAACGGTGGGATATCGGGGAGGCGCTTTGGCTTTTTCTGAAAAGCCAAAGACACAGAGAAAATCAGCTTCCTCTTCATCCGGAAGCTGATTTTCTCCGTGTAACGCGCTTTCGCGCGTTCGCCTCCCGCACGGTCGGGGGTGGATCTTATCGGCTTGTTGCGGAGCTGTTATTTGTTTGTATGGCACTGCGTGGTTTAAGAGTATTGCCCTTGACTTATACATAAATAAATGATATGATTAAATACTAAATATTTAAGTCGTTTTTTGGAGGCGTCAACTATGAAAGCTCTTTCAAAAAAATATATAAATCTTATTTACGCTCTTGTGCTTGTGCTGAGCTTTTTCAGCCTTGAAACAGTATGTTTTGCTAAAGAAGCAGATTGCTCTCACAACGATACGGTAACTGTGCTTGGTAAGGAGTCGGACTGCAATGAAGAAGGTTATACAGAGGGAGTTTACTGTAATGACTGTGAAAGTTTTATTTCAGGTCACGAGATAATTCCTGTTTCTCATGTAGAGATTTCTTTCCGAAGGGTAGAACCTACATGTACATCGGTTGGCTATACAGAGGGAATTTATTGCTCGGACTGTGAAAGTTTCATTTCAGGTCACGAGGAGATTCCTGTTGTTGACCATAGCGGGGAGTACCGTGAAGCAATAGCTCCTACCTGTACGGAGATTGGTTATACAGAGGGAACAATATGCTCTGTTTGCGAAAGCTGGCTTTCGGGACACGAGGTAATTCCTGCTGCTCATAAGGAGGCAATTATTCCTAAGGAGCCTGAAACCTGTACTAAAGACGGTTATACAGAGGGCATTTACTGCACTGTCTGTGAAACGCTTCTTTCGGGCAGAGATGTGATTCCGTCAGGTCACCGCGAAGTGTTTGTGGAGCAGGAGCCGGCAACCTGCACGGGTAACGGATATACATCGGGAATGTACTGTACGGTATGTAATGTTTATACATCCGGACACGTGGAGATTCCTTTTGTCAGTCATAATTTTACAGAGAAAATTCCTGATGACAGACACCTTGTGCAAAAGGCTACATCTGAAAGCCCGGCAATATACCGCTACGATTGTGCAACGTGTACAGCTATAAGTCCCGACCGTACATATACTTACGGACTCAGACTTCCGGTGGGAGCAACTGCGGGTATCACTGCGGCACAAAGCTCCTCGGCAATCAGGCTAAAGTGGACTCCCGTAGCAGGTGCTGACGGTTATGTGATATACTATAAATCAGCAAATGGCTGGAAGGCACTCAGAAATGTTACGGTTACTACAGATACCTTTACGGGACTTAACAGCGGAACTATGTTTACCTTCGCTGTAAGAGCTTACCAGGTGAATGACGGCAAGTATAGTCTGTCTCATGACTATACAACGATTCAGACTGCAACAAAGTCAGCGGCACCTGCAAAGATTGCCGCAAAGCAGAATACAAGTGCAATAAAGCTTATGTGGACGCCTGTTAAAGGTGTGTCAGGATACAGAATATATTACAGAACAAAAACCAGCGGTTGGAAGATTTGCGTTAAATCGACACCTGAAACTTCACATACCTTTACAAATCTTCCGTCGGGAAAAACCTATCAGTTCGCTGTAAGAACATATATAGCTACCGATTACGGTTATGTTTCAGGTGAATACAGAACCTTTATTACGGCAACAGTACCGACTGTTCCGACTACATCGGCTGCTTCTCCTGCTCCGAGGCATGTGTCTGTTTCATGGTCGGCAGTCAGCGGTGCTGACGGATATCAGCTTTTATACCGTATCAATAACGGTGAAGTGAAGATTTACAAGGCATACACTTCGCCTCAGAGTCTTATGTTCTCCGGGCTTGCAAGCGGCAGTAGAATCACTTTTGCCGTAAGAGCTATAAAGAAAACAGAGTCGGGTTATATCTTCGGAGGATATAAAGCAGCTACTGTTCAAATAAGATAAAAGAAGGAATTTTCTGATGAAGACAAAACCAAGAGTCAGTCGACCTGTAAAAACATCTTTGCAGTCTTCTGTTATTATATATACCGTCTTTCTGATGTTCGGTCTGCCTCTTATTGTTACTGACAAGTATTTCAATATAACAGAAACAAAAAGTGTATACTTTTATATACTGAGCATTGCTCTTGTTGTGGCGGCCGGATTTTTCGCTTCTAATAATAAGAATTCCGGACAGCCGACAGGGGGCTCACTGCTGAAGAAAGCAGAACTTTCCCATATGGACAAAGCGATGATTGTATTTTGCCTGTTTGTTTTTCTTTCAGCAGTTTTTTCGTCGCACTCCGATGTGTGGGTGGGTGTATCATCCAGATATCAGGGATTTATCACTATACTTTTATATGTAGCGGTGTATTTTATCGTTTCAAGGAATTTTACCGCGGCACAGAGCTTTCTGCTGTTTTCCGTCCTTGCTTTTTCTATAGTATGTATACTTGGTGTGCTCAACTGCTTTGATATTGACATTTTCGGATTCTATGACGGAATAAATTCAAACTATAAGACTATGTTCCTTTCTACTGTAGGAAACATAAACTTTTACAGCAGCTACATCTGTCTGCTGATGCCGCTTGTTGTAAGCGGATTCTGCTTGAGCGAAGGTAAAATAAGCCGTGGCGTATACACGAGCGCTCTTGTTATCGGCTCAATGGGAATGATGGTAACCTCAAGCGAAAGCTTTGTTGTGGGCTTTGCCTCGTCCATTATGATAATGCCTTTGTTCTTCTACGGCAGACTTCACCGCTTCAAGAGGTATCTTATCAGTCTGATAATAATAGTATTGTCGTCTCAGCTGTATATGATTATTTACAGAGTGTACGGTGAAGCTAACATTGCAGTTTCGAAGCTTCTTTCGGTTTTTGTCAACCCGTACGTTGCAGCGGCAATTATTCTGCTTTGTCTGGGAGCATATCTTATAGCGTGTAAGGCTCCAAAGGGCATAGGTATAATGAAAAAGGTATATCCGGTGCTGCTTGTGGCTTTCGTGATTGGCATAATAGTTTGCTTTATACTTGCGAACACCGTAGGACTTGAACGGTTTAACGGGCTTTTCAAAATTACATCGGAGTGGGGTACCTACAGAGGAAAAATATGGCGTTTCTGTGCGAAAAGCTACCTCGGCTTCGAAATCAAGGATAAGCTTTTCGGCGTCGGCCCTGAGTCTCTGACCGCCGTTACTGCAGGTGCAAAGCTTTTTGAAAGAAAGAGTCTCGATCAGGCACACAACGAATACCTGCAATATCTTATGACAACGGGTGTTTTCGGCTTGGGAGCTTATCTCGGCGTGATAGGTGCTACAATATATACTGTCATAAAGAAGCTCAGGAACAGCACACTTGCCGTTGCTCTTCTTGCAGGCCTTGTTTCCTATTGGATGCAGGCGACAGTAAATATTGCTCAGCCCTTTACTACACCGATTATGTATATTTATATTGCATATATTGCGGGCATGGCAAGGAATGCTCAGAGAAACAGTTGATACTATCAGGAACAGATTGGTCTGTTCCTGATTTTTGTCATGGACTGAAGTTGGGATTTGTACGACGGTTGGCGGGGAGGAACTTTGGCTTTCATGCAGAAAGCCAAAGGCGCAAATAAAATACAGTTTCCCGCTATACGAAACTGTATTTTATTTGCGTGAACAAGCAAAGCTCGTTCGGCCTCCCCGCAGTTTCACCTCAGCTGATTTCGGTACGGATACAACATTTAACCTTTTAATTTATTGATTTAATATTAATTAAGCATCAAGTGCATTACGTTTTGTGTTTGATTGTGTATTTCCGTCTATATTTAGTGCATTTTTATATCTCAAAACACAAGAAATAGTGCATAAAAATCACATGAAAAATTTTTGCATTTTTCACAAAGAAATTGACAAAAAACTATTGACAACCAGCCGGGTGTATGTTAAAATAATCGGGCATGTGAAATGGGTTTGGGTATAACTCTGTCTTCACATAACCAAATACGATATGCGATGATGCGGGAGGTGGCTGTCCACTGAGGCAGGAAATTTCCGCGGAGTATGTCCGATTTAAAACCGGGCGATCTATATTTCACTGACTGACGCTGTTTCTTGCGTTAAGTGTCGGGGGTACTGTGCCTTTGGGTATAGTATGTCTTGGACTTAAACAGCGAAGGGGTGAACTGTGCTTAATTCAAAGCTCGACCGGAAATATCAAGTTTCCGGTTTTTTTAAGAGGAAGGGTGGAAACACCCGGACGAGCGTAGAAAAAGGCAACGCCCTACTAATTCTTAATTAGGAGGCAAACAAAATGGCAGTAAAGGAAAAGATCCGTATCAGACTCAAGGGTTACGACCACAACCTTGTTGACAAGGCAGCTGAAATGATCGTTGAAGCAGCTAAGCGTACAAACGCTACAGTTTCAGGTCCCATTCCTCTTCCTACAGAAAAGGAAGTCGTAACAATCCTTCGTGCTGTTCACAAGTACAAGGATAGCCGCGAACAGTTTGAGCAGAGAACTCACAAGAGACTCATTGACATCATCAGACCTACACCTAAGACCGTAGAAGCTCTGACAAGTCTTGAGATTCCTGCAAGTGTTGAAATCGAAATCAAGAGATAACAAAAACTGATTTCTATACCCGATTGACACAAAACAGGAAATAAGGTCACGTTGCTTAAGATAGCAACCAATAACCAAAGGAGGATAACAAACATGAAAAAAGGTCTTATCGGCAGAAAGATCGGCATGACACAGATCTTCGACGAAAAGGGTAACGTAATCCCCGTAACAGTCGTAGAGCTCGGTCCCTGCACAGTAGTTCAGAAGAAGACAGTTGAAAATGACGGTTACAACGCAGTTCAGCTTGGCTTCGAAGACAAGAAAGTTACAAGAACAAACAAGCCTGAGAAGGGTCACTTCGACAAGGCAAACGTTGGTCCCAAGAAGGTTCTCAAGGAATTCAGACTTGAAGATGACAGCGCTCTTAATGTAGGCGATATCCTCAAGGCAGATATCTTTGAAGTCGGCGAAAAGGTAGACGTAGTCGGCACAAGCAAAGGTAAGGGAACAGCAGGCACAATCAAGAGATGGAACTTCGGCAGACTTAAGGAAACACACGGTACCGGCCCCGTTGCAAGACATGCCGGCTCACTCGGTGTTATTGACCCCGCCCGTATCTTCAAAGGAAAGAAGATGGCAGGTCACCTCGGCTGCGAAAGAGTTACAATCCAGAATCTCGACGTTGTTAAGGTTGATGCAGAAAACAACCTCATCGCTATCAAGGGTGCAATCCCCGGTCCCAAGAAGGGTATCGTAGTGGTAGCTAACAGCGTAAAAAAGTCATAAGAAAGGAGCCCTAATAAATGCCTAACGTATCAGTATTCGACGTAAACGGAAAAAAGGTTTCAGATATTGACCTTGCAGACGGCATCTTCGGTATCGAACCGAACACATCAGCTATGCACCTCGTAGTTGTCAATTATCTTGCAAACCAGCGTCAGGGTACACAGTCAACCCTGACTCGCGCAGAAGTAAGCGGCGGCGGCAAGAAGCCCTGGAGACAGAAGGGTACAGGCCGTGCAAGACAGGGCTCAACAAGAGCTCCCCAGTGGTATCACGGCGGTATCTCACACGGTCCCAAGCCCCGTGAGTACGGCTTCAGCATCAACAAGAAGGTAAGAAGACTTGCTATGAAGTCAGCTCTCTCCTCAAAGGTTGCTGCTAACGAGCTTATTGTTCTTGACGATCTCAAGCTTGACGCTATCAAGACAAAGGAAGTTGTTAAGGTTCTCTCAGCTCTCGAAACAGGCAAGAAGACTCTTATCGTTCTTCCCGAAAGGAATGACATCATCTACAGAAGTGCAAGAAACATTGCAGGCTGCAAGACAACTCTTGTAAATACACTTAATGTATATGATATTCTTAACTGCAACAGCATCGTTGTTCTCAAGGACGCAGTTGCTAAGATTGAGGAGGTTTATGCATAATGAAAAGAACAGCACATGATATCATCCTCAAGCCCATTATCACAGAAGAATCAATGATGGGTACTGCATTCGGCAAGTACACCTTCAAGGTTGCTAAGGATGCAAACAAAGCTGAAATCAAAGCAGCAGTAGAAGAGGTTTTCGGCGTAAAGGTTACTAAGGTCAACACCCTCAACTGTAAGGGTCACCTCAGACGCTACGGCCGTTACGAAGGCTACACTCCCTCATGGAAGAAGGCTATCGTAACCCTCGCAGAAGATCAGTCAATCGATTTCTTTGACGGTCTCCTTTAATCCATAAGAATTTCAAATCCGTATGGCAATGTATGTAGGTTAGACAATCCTACGCTAAACCAGATAGGAGTGTGAACAAAATGTCAATTCGTGTTTTAAAGCCTGTAACAAACGGCACACGTAATATGTCAGTTACAGACTACTCCGCACTTTCAAAGTGCGGTCCCGAGAAGAGCCTCCTTGCTCCTCTCAACAAAAAGAGCGGACGTAACAGCTACGGTCGCATCACCGTTCGTCACAGAGGCGGCGGAAACAGAAGAAAGTATCGTATCATCGATTTTAAGAGAGATAAGTTCGATGTAAAGGCAACAGTTGCTACTATCGAATACGATCCTAACAGATCAGCTCACATTGCTCTTCTTCAGTATGCAGACGGCGAAAAGAGATACATCCTTGCTCCCTCGGGTCTCAAGGTTGGCGATGTTGTAGAAGCAGGCGCAAGCGCTGACATCAAGGCAGGTAACGCTCTTCCTCTCACAAACATCCCCACAGGTACCTTTATCCACAATGTTGAGCTTTATCCCGGCAGAGGCGGTCAGCTTGCAAGAGCAGCAGGTAACGCTGCACAGCTTATGGCTAAAGAAGGCGGCTATGCACTTCTCAGACTTCCCTCAGGCGAACTTCGTAAGGTTTCAGAGCTTTGCATGGCAACCATCGGTGTTGTAGGCAACGAAGATCACGAAAACGTCAAGATCGGTAAGGCAGGTCGTACACGTCACATGGGCATCAGACCTACAGTTCGCGGTTCAGTTATGAACCCCTGTGATCACCCCCACGGTGGTGGTGAAGGTAAGTCACCCATCGGTCGTCCCGGTCCTGTTACACCTTGGGGCAAGCCTGCTCTCGGCTACAAGACTCGCGCTAAGAAGAATCGTTCAGACAAGCTTATTGTTAAGCGTCGTAACGACAAATAAGGTCGATGAAAGGAGCTAAAAATAATGAGCAGAAGCACTAAAAAAGGCTTTTACGTACAGGAAAAACTTTACG
>SVPE01000027.1 GCA_015066015.1 Oscillospiraceae bacterium | reverse complement strand
AGGGCAGCAAGTAGCAATCCTTACGCAGTTGGCAGTCGTACTTACGCGTTAACGCGTTCGGCGAGGAATAGAGGGCTTTGCCCGCATATGAAAAACCACCCGTTTGACGGGTGGCTGTTTATTTTTTCCTACACACTGTCCTGTAGTTTAATTATCACCCTCAAGCACAGAAAAACAGGACGTTTTGCACCATCCCTTACCGCCACCTGACGCCAAACTCCCATAAATAGGTAAACCCTCCCGTCGGCGAGAGGGCAAAAATACTATATTTTAGAAGAAAAAAAACAAGGGTCTTCAATCTCTTGAAAACCCTTATAGAATGGCGGAGAGCAAGGGATTTTGTCCCGCGCTGCCGCGCTATCGCCTCGCTACGCTCGTTGCCCCGTCGGCGAAAATGCTTCCCCGAAGCATTTTCTTCCGCTTCGCTCCCTCCTTGTTCGAATCCCTTCCTTCTGATTTCAACGAAAAATAAAAGGTAGCACCTGACGGTACTACCTTCTATTTTTATGGCGGAGAGCAAGGGATTCGAACCCTCGAAGCCGTTTTAGCGACTTACACGATTTCCAATCGTGCTCCTTCGACCAGCTCGGACAACTCTCCACAAAGATATTTTGCTTTTTGCGTGATTCATTATACAACAGAGCAGGGGAAAAATCAAGAGGTTTTTGCCTGTTTCTGAAAGTATTTCAAAGAAAAACCACCGCATTTGCGATGGTCCTTTATTGGAGCGGATGACGAGGCTCGAACTCGCTACCTCCACCTTGGCAAGGTGGCGCTCTACCAGATGAGCTACATCCGCATTTTTGGTGCCTCCGGTCGGAATCGAACCAACGACACACGGATTTTCAGTCCGTTGCTCTACCAACTGAGCTACAGAGGCATATGAGGATTTCTCCTCTTAAATGGCGACCCGGAACGGGCTCGAACCGTCGACCTCTAGCGTGACAGGCTAGCGTTCTAACCAACTGAACTACCGGGCCATTTGGTGGGAACAACAGGGCTCGAACCTGTGACCCTCTGCTTGTAAGGCAGATGCTCTCCCAGCTGAGCTATGCTCCCACATTCTGCCGCCACTATCGCGACGACTTGTATACTATACAACAAAATGATTTTTTTGTCAACACTTTTTTGAAAAAAATTTCAAGAATTTTTCTTAGTCTGAAAAACCGTGTTTGTTCGCCTTTTTGTGTGATAAAACTGATTGGGAAACGGGGGAGAATGGCAGAAAAGTTAAAGCTTTATTATTAAGGATGACTGTTTTTTATTTTGTTGCCCTTCTTATAAGCTTACGGATGTCGTCGCCGCTGAAACTGTATCTGATGTCGCAGAACTGACATGAAACCTCGGTATTTTCCTCTTTTGCCATTTCTGTGAGCTCCTCAATGCCTGTGCTTATGAGAGCAGCTTCAACTCTCTCTTTTGAACAGTAGCATTTGTATATGGGCTCTGCGGTGTCGAGTATATCAAGATCAAAAAGACGAAGGGCCTTGTGGCAGATTTCTTCAGGGGAGTATCCCTCTGCGATAAGTGTGGAGATTGGTCTGAGATCCTTTATACACTCTTCAACCTTATCAATTGTGTCGTCAAGGGCTGTGGGAAGCAGCTGAATAATGAGACCGCCGGCAGCCTTTACTGTGAGGTCGGGATTTACAAGTACACCGAGAGCACATACTGTCGGTGTCTGTTCGCTTGTTGAAAAGTAAGCAGTAATATCTTCTGCAATTTCACCGCTTATGATGGGCACCTGACCGACATAAGGCTCCTTCATACCAAGATCCTTTATGACGGTGAGAAAGCCGTTTTTGCCGATTGCTCCCGATACGTCGAGCTTGCCCTTTGCGTTAAGAGGAATTTCAACAATATTCTGCTGGACATAGCCTCTGACGTTGCCTTCACTGTCGGAAACTGCCATAACGGTGCCGGCAGGACCGTCGCCGCGCATTCTAACGGTTACACTGTCGTCCTTGCCTTTGAGGGAGCTGCCCATAAGAGATGCGGCCGTGAGGAGTCTTCCGAGAGCGGCGGTGCATACTGCTGATGTCTTGTGTATTTCTTCGGCGCGTCTTACAATGTCTGTCGAGTCAACGGCCATTGCAATGATTGTGCCGTCCTGTGAAATTGTTCTTACCAGTTTGCCCATAATTTTACCTCGATTTCGCTTATATATATTATTGTATAACAGTCTGCTCTTATCTTCATGCAAAAGCAGAATAAAAAGCCTGTACGCTGCAGCCTGAGAAAGATTATTGTGTCCCGTGTTTTTTCAGCACAAAAACTGCTCTCTGAGTAGTCTCTTTGACAGGTTCCTTTGTCATTTCTTCGAAAATTCCGAGAGTCTCAAATCTGAATTCTTCTGCAAAATCTCTGAGAAGGTCCAGTTCGTAGCCTTTTTCGGAAAACTCTTCGCCGTAACGGATGTAGCTTTCGCTTTCTTCGTCGTATTCGAAAATATCAAGGCTTACGTTTGTAAGCAAATTTCCGTCAGTTGAGTTCTGCCAGACACAGTATACCTCGTCAAGGTCATAAACGTAGGTGTTGTTTGCAAGGATTTCTCTGTGCTTATAGGGAGTGTTTACGTCAAAAATAAAAATGCCGCCGTCTTCCATAAAGAGACTTACTCTGCGGAAAATTTCCTTCACTTTTTTTTCATCTGTGACGTGATTGATGCTGTCGAGAGTGCAGACTGCTGCATTGATTGTGCCGAAAAGGTCAAGCTCCTCCATTTTCTGACAAAGGAAGATGGCATCGGGAGCCTGCTCATATTTTTTCTCCTGAGCCTTGGTGAGCATATCCTCAGAAGCATCTGTTCCGATAACGTCAAAGCCGCGCTGACTTAAAAGTACGCTGAGACTGCCCGTTCCGCAGGCAAGATCAAGCAAAATCCCCTTGCCGACACCGTTTTCAGCAAGGAGATCACATATATAGTCACATCGCTTTTCATAGTCCACGTTTTCGGTCAGTAAATCATAATAGTATGAAAAATCGCCGTAACCTGCCATAATTCAGCCTCATTTATCTTCCTTTGAGAAAATCATATCATAACCGCCTGCACCGAAGGCAAGGGAACGGTTAACGCGACTGATTGTTGCAGTGCTTGCGCCGGTTTCAGCAACGATGTCACTGTAAACACGCTTTTCACTGAGCATTTTTGCCACAACAACGCGCTGTGAGATTGAAGCAAGCTCTGTCTTTGTGCACATATCGTCAAAGAGTGCCTCGCATTCCTCAAGAGTTTCAATTTTCAGAATTGTTTCGTAAAAATACTGAAGATTGGCATTGATTTTTTCCTTTTTGTTGTTTGCCATAATGTTTTCTCCTCTTTTAAAGGTAATATCCTTCAGTATTTTAGCACACTAAATTGAAAAAGTAAAGTGTTTTTTGAAAATTAGAAGTTCGGAAGGGTGAAAAGGAGGAGGGACTCTGTGATACTTGAATAAAATATAAATCACCGCCTGATTTGTTTTCAAGCGGTGGTTCATGGATTTTCGATTGTGAACAGATCATTCGGAGTACATTCCAGGATCTGACAGAGCTTTTCGATTGTTTCAAGCTGTAAGCCGGTAAGAGTGTTATCACAGATTTTGTTTACTGTTTTATAGGTAGTCTGCATTTGTTTTACGAGCCAGTAACGTGTTCTGTTCCGTTCGTCAAGAAGCTTTTGGACATTCATATTAATCATTTTTATCACCGATTATATTTTAACACTGATTAACCGACTATATAATTAACTGATTGATAGTGTACTAAGTGGTTGACTATTTCCGGAAAATAGTGTATAATGCAGTTGACAGATATTTGATGTGTTGCGGAAAATAAAACAAAAACTATGTTACTTTTTCCTTTTTAATATATAGAAAGAGGAAAAATTTGCTGTAGCAGGCAAATATTAACAGCGATTTCACAAAAATCAAATACATTATGGTATTATTAAGTTAAGGGAGTTATTATTTTTATACACAATAAATTAATTATACCAAGGAGGAAAAAACAATGAAAAAAATTAAATCATTAATGTTGCTTATTGCAACAATGCTTATCCTTACTATAGCATTTTGTATGAATGCAAGTGCGGCTGAGTGGATTCCGCTAAATGAAAGTGCACAGTACAGTTATGATGCAGATACGGGAGTTATGATAATCAGAGGCACGGACGGAAAAATCAAGGGATATGATTTTGCAGTTGAGTGCAGTAATCATTATCATACTGTTTGCCATTGTTCGTTTTGGGAATTTGATGATCAGCCTTTTTTTACTGATGCAGAATATGCGGCAAATGAAGCAGCTAAAGGCACAAAAACGCTGATAGTTGAAGAGGGTATTTCAGAGCTTACTGATGGTGTGTTTACCGAGTTTGAAAATGCCGAGGTTATCATTTTGCCGCAGAGCGTAACGGAAATTCCGAACGGAGCCTTTTATAAGCTCAGAAAGCTCAGAACGGTTGTTTTGTCCAATTCTCTTGTTTCAATTGGTGAGGCGGCATTTGCAGAGTGTACAGGCTTACAGAGTATGTATCTGCCCAGCAGTTTAAAAAGCATAGGTGACGCAGCTTTCTTCTGTTGCAACCCTAACTTGATAAGAATTCCGGAATCGGTTGAGAAAAAAGGTGAAGAGCTTTTCTTTCCTGAAATCGGCATTGAGGTAAGCTGGAAAAATTCGGGAAGAGTGTTGGAGGCTTATCCCGAGTATGGTAATCTTGCCTATTATTCGACTGCCCACGAAAATGCAGGTACGGAATTTTATACTTATGATAAGACTAACGGAAAATATACCAAGATAGGAGAAACTAATGAAATAGGGGATAAACCTTCTTGGAATCCTAATAGTAACACCAATTATATCAAACTCAACATTTCGGAAGGCAAATCATATAATTTCGCTTGCAGATTTTTCCGTGTTATAGACGGAAGGAGAGTATATTCGGATTATTCGGAAACAATTACATTTGCAACATCTCCTAAAAAGGTAAAGGTTACTGCTTCGCAGACAACAGCTGATTCAATTAAGCTTTCCTGGAACAAAAGTGAAGGCGCAACCGGCTACAGAGTTTATCAATACAAATCATCAAAGTGGGTTACGGTGAGTGCCACAAGTAATTTGAGCTGTACGGTTAAAAATCTTTCAGCGGGTAAAAAATATAATTTTGTTGTACGTCCTTACTTTAAATCGGCAGATGTCGTTGCGTGGGGTGATTACGACACATATACATTTGCCACAACCCCCGACACCGTAACCGCCAAGCCCGCCTCACCCTCAAAGGGTAAAATCACCCTCACCTGGAACGGTGTAAGCGGTGACATCGACGGCTACAGAGTTTATTACAAGCTCGGTAACGGCGCATACAAGATTTATAAAAACTATGCAACACCTCAGAATCTCACCTTCACAAATCTCAAATCAGGCTCAAAATACACCTTTGCAGTCCGTGCCGGCATCAAAACAAGCGGCGGAATCGTCTGGAGCGGCTATAAGGAAGTGCCCGTAACGGTTAAGTAATTTATGTTTTCATCGAACAGACTCTCTTCGGAGGGTCTGTTGTTTTTCCCAACGTAAATTTTTCAACTTTTTTCTTAAAATCGGTTTACAATTCTGTGTGGGAAAGTGTATAATATTTCCATATAAGTGTGAAAGGTTGATAAATATGACATACGGTACACAGGTTGCCCTTATAATTGCCGCCGTTGTAATCGGCGTTCTTCTTATTTTATATTTCGGTCTTGGTGTTCTCTTTTTTATGATTGCCCTTGGCAACAAAAAAAGACCCGACCCCACTGTTCCTTGTAAGGACAGCCTTTTTGAGCGTAACGCTGACAACGAAAACCTCAAGGCAGGCTACAAATGGTATGACACTACATACCATCAGGAGGTTGTCATCAAAAACAGAAAAGGGGAAAACCTCCACGCGGCAGAGTTTCTTAACCCCTCAAACAGTAACACATGGGCTATTTGTCTTCACGGCTGGACTAACGTTAACCGCGAAATGTCAAGCTATGCTATGGAGTATTATAAGAGAGGCTTCAATGTGCTTCTTCCCGACCTCAGAGGTCACAACAACAGTGAACACAAATTTGTTACAATGGGCTGGAATGACAGGCTTGATGTTGTTGACTGGATAAAGAATATCGTCAAGGAAAATCCCAAGGCACAGATTGTTATTCACGGTGTTTCCATGGGCGGTGCAACAACTATGATGACTACAGGTGAGGAGCTTCCTTCAAATGTTGTTCTTGCTGTAGAAGATTGCGGCTTTATGGGCGTGAATGATATTTTCACTGATCAGTGCATCAGAAAATACCATCTTCCCCCGAAGCTTGTTATGCCTCAGTCAAGCCTTGTGAACAAAATAGTCAACGGCTTCTTCTTCAAGGAGGCATCCTGCATAAAGCAGCTCAAAAAATCAAAGACCCCCACTCTTTTCATTCACGGTGACAAGGATGAGTTTGTTCTTCCTTCAAACCTCGATCCTGTTTACAACGCATGCGCTGCACCTAAGGAAAAATACATAGTCAAGGGTGCAGAACACGCGGTTTCTTCCCATTGGTTCCACGAGGAATATTGGCAGGTTGTGGATAATTTCCTTAAAAAGTACTTTGATGTGAAAGCACAGTAATGATAATTATGCACTCTTTTTGGCCTTAGATGAATATTTTTATGTGAACTTTCAATAATTATTCAGTTTTTTGACTTTTCTTTCTTTTAAAACTGTTGACAATCATCTTTTTCGGTGATAGAATATGCGCACACTAAAATTTGGAGGTACATATTAATGAAAAAGTTTTTAGCAATTGCTCTTGCTGCAGTTCTCCTTTTCGCTTTTGCAGCATGCGCAGGTAACAAGACAACAGACGGCAATGCAACAGACGGTAACGTTACAGACGGCAACGCAACTGCAGGCGATGTAAAGCCCGTTCTCTCAATGGCAACAGAAGCAGGCTTCATGCCCTACGAATACTATGAAGGCGACGAAATCGTAGGTATCGACGTTGAAATTGCAAAGCTCATCGCTGACAAGCTCGGTATGGAGCTTGAGATTGCTGATATCGACTTCAACCAGATTATTCCCAGTGTTCAGTCAGGCAAGTATGCTATGGGTATGGCAGGTCTTACTGTTGACGCAACAAGACTTGAGTCAGTTAACTTCTCAACATCCTATGCAACAGGTGTACAGGTTGTTATCGTTAAGGACGGCGGCAGTGTTGCAACTCTCGACGATATCGCCGGCAAGAAGATCGGTGTTCAGACTTCAACAACAGGCGACCTCATCGCTTCAGATGAATTCGGCGAGGAAAGCATTCAGAGATTCGAAAGAACAGCAGATGCAGTTACTGCTCTTGTAAACGACAAGATTGACTGTGTTATCATTGATAACGAGCCCGCAAAGAAGTTTGTTGAAGCAAACGAAGGCCTCAAGATCCTTGAAACAACCTATGCAGTAGAAGATTATGCAATCTGCTTTGCAAAGGAAAACACAGAGCTTCTTGAAAAGGTTGATACAGCTCTCAAGGAGCTTATCGCTGACGGTTCAGTAAAGGCTATCATTGACAAGTATATTGCTGCTTAACAAATAAAAACAGCAGAATTCCAAGAAACACAGGGCGGCTTTTTTGACCGCCCTTTTTCTTGATAATTAATCCGAAAGGGGCAAAGCTATGATTAAACAGTTTATAGGCTGGATAGCCGGATTGTGGGCAGAATTTGTGCATGAATTCACTTTTGTCTTCATTGAAGGCGACCGTTATCAGCATATTTTAAAGGGCTTTGGAAACACACTTAAAATAACGGCGGGTGCTCTTGTTTTCGGCGTTGTTATAGGTATAGTTGTTGCTGCAATCCGTTCCTCTTACGATAAGAACAAGGAAGCTATGTCAATGCATAAGGGAGTGGGATACTACGTTCTTATGCTGTTGAATGCTTTTTGTAAGTTTTATCTTACGATTTTCAGAGGAACTCCTGTTGTAGTTCAGCTTCTTATCTGCTATTTCATCGTTTTTGCAAATGCAAAGGACGGTGTTCCCGTTGCTATTTTCGCCTTTGGTATCAACTCCGGTGCTTATGTTGCCGAGATTTTCCGCGGCGGTATTATGTCGATTGATGCAGGTCAGTTTGAGGCAGGAAGAAGTCTGGGCTTCAACTATCTTCAGACTATGAGACATATTATTATTCCCCAGATGTTCAAGGCAGTGCTTCCAACACTCTGCAATGAGTTTATCGCTCTTTTAAAGGAAACCTCAGTTGCAGGCTATGTTGCCGTTGTCGACCTTACAAAGGCAGGTAATATTATTGCAGGACGAACATTCTCATATTATATGCCCCTTCTTTCAGTTGCACTTATTTATCTTGTAATGGTTGTAATTCTCACGTCCCTTGTAGGAAAGCTTGAAAGGAGGCTGCGTAAGAGTGAGCGATAATGTTCTTATTAAAGTTTCAGGCTTGAAAAAACACTATGCCAAGGCTAAGGTAAAGGCTCTTGACGGCATTGACTGTGAAATCAGAAAGGGCGAGGTTGTTGTAGTTATCGGTCCCTCGGGAAGCGGTAAATCAACCTTCCTTCGTTCACTCAACCTTCTTGAAATTCCCACTGAGGGAAAGATAGTTTTTGACGGAGTTGATATCACCTCATCAAAGGCAAACATCAATAAGCATCGCCAGAAGATGGGTATGGTGTTCCAGCATTTCAATCTTTTCCCGCATATGACTATCCTGGGAAATCTTACCATTGCCCCGATTAAGCTTCTCGGCAAAAGCAAGCAGGAGGCTGAAAAGAAAGCACGTGAGCTTCTTGAAAGAGTCGGTCTCGGTGACAGAGCAGATGCTTACCCCGGGCAGCTTTCAGGCGGACAGAAGCAGAGAGTTGCTATTGTACGTGCACTTTGTATGGAGCCTGAGGTTATGCTTTTTGACGAGCCTACAAGCGCACTTGACCCGGAAATGGTCGGAGAAGTGCTCGACGTTATGAAGCAGCTTGCTTCCGAAGGAATGACAATGGTTGTGGTTACTCACGAAATGGGCTTTGCAAAGGAAGTAGGAACAAGAATTGTATTTATGGACGGCGGCGTTTTTGTTGAGGAGAACACTCCCGAGGAGTTCTTCGCAAATCCGAAGAATCCCAGAGCAGTTGACTTTCTTTCAAAGGTGCTGTAAGGGATATAATATTTCAGCTTAAACAGATGTGTTCACTTTCGGACGCATCTGTTGTTTTTTTGCAAAGAATCAGTTATATATAATGTCGTACAATAATAATCACAGTTTGTTAATAAAGCTTCAATTTGTTTTTAATCCGGGTATGTTGTAATAAAGAATATATTAAATAGTACATAGTGTTGTGTTTTTAGCAAATCTTCTTGACTTTAGGCAGTAAATTTGATATCATATTACGGTATTCATTATGGGGCTTTATAGTTAAAAACAAACGGATAAAAAATGTCCTATTTAAAACAAAAATGAAAGAAGTGACTTGTAAATGAAAAAGGAGTTTCCTTACAAGCTTTATGACCTCATCCCTTCACAACAGACAATGTACCTGATGTTCAAGTACACTTTCAGTAAGCAGATTTCTCAGATTCCTACATCCTTCTGCGTCGAAGATATTGATCTTGATTTTGACCTGCTTACAAAGGCACTCAACATCGAGTTTGAACGTAATGACAGTCTCAGACTCAGATTTATCAAGGTTGATAAGCAGCTTAAGCAGTATTTCCTTCCCTCATATAAGATGAATAAGGTCCCCTGCAAGTATTTCCGTTCTGTGCAAGAGCAGCAGGCTTTCTTTGAAAAGGATGCACAGACTCCCGTTCGTTTTGATAAGGGTGTCAACTTCAGAATCTATTTTTACAAAACTGCAAACGCAGGAAACGGAGTTTACTTTAATGTAAGCCACCTCAATATGGATGCTCTCGGAGCAGTTATATTCTATCTTGACTTTATTTCTGTATACAGGGCTCTTGCTCACGGTACGGAGCTTCCTGCACCCATGGCTTCTTATGAAGAATATATTGCAAAAGAGCTTAAGGTTGTAAGTGAGAAGAAAAAGTGGGACAAGCACGAAAGCTGGTACCGCGAATATTTTGCAAAGGGCGGTGAACCCTTCTATGCAGGAGTCCACGGTCCTGCCTTCCTCGAAAAAACAAGAATAAAGAAGAAGAATCCCAATCTTCGTGTTCCTGCTGCATATAATCCGCTTCTTGATAAGTGTGATATGATAAACGGCCATATCGGTGCAGAGGATGCAGCAAAGATTTTCGCTTTCTGTAAGGAAAACTCTATTGCTCCCGAAAGTCTCTTTATGTTCGGCCTTCGTACTCACTGTTCTGCAATCAACTACAGAACAGAGGATGTATTTATGATGGCTACCTGCTCAAAGAGAGCCGGTGTCAAGGAAAAGAAAATGAGCGGTTGCCTGGTTCAGCCGATTCAGGTGCGTACAATCATTCCCGAAACCGCAACCTTTGAAGAGGCGCTCGGTGAATACACCCGTGTAAGAACACAGCTTTACCGTCATATGGATTATCCCTATATTACGGCCCGTGATCTCTCCAGGGAAATGTACAACTACAGTCTCATTCAGGGTCCTGCCTGTATGATGTTCTCATGGATTCCTCTCCCCATAGATCTTGACGGTATGGGATTTAAGTTTGATTTCAAGACCTACGACCTTGGCAGATACTTTACACCGCTTTATACTATCTGTTCACCCGATCCCAAGGATAAGGGTATTAACCTTAATTATATGTACAGAGTAAAGCTTTCAAATAAGGAGCACATCGATGCGCTTCATAAGAATGCGGTCAAGGTTGTTCTTGCAGGTATCGAAAATCCCAAGCTTACGGTAAAAGAGCTTCTGGATATGTGCGATTGACAGCGGAAAGCGTGCACAGCTTTTGTGACTGTTAAAAATATAAATATTGAATTAAAGGAGAATCAGAATGCATGTTGAAATAACAAAAAAGGAGTTTAAAGAGCTTGCTAAGCTCAGAGCAGAAATTCATAATTCAGGTGAGGTTACAAGCATCAAGGAGATGTTCACAAGAAGTGAAGCCTTCGGTGACAGAGTTGCCGTTGTTGAGAAAATCAAAAAGCAGGATGCAGTTTATACCGTCAAGGATTTCCATGACAAGGTAAGACAGCTCGGTACTGCTCTTTATGAGCTCGGACTTGGCGGAAAGCACATTTCCATCGTAAGTGAAAACAGCTATAACTGGATTGTTACCTTCTTTGCAATCGTTTGCGGCGGCGGTGTTGCAGTACCTATTGATAAGGAGCTTCCCGATAAGGATATAAGCATGCTTATCAGCAAGGGTGATGCAGAGGCTGTCTTCCATTCAAAAACATATAAGGAAACAGCACAGCTTCATCTTGCAAACGATGAAAGATGCAAGTATGCAATCAATATGACCCATAACGGAAAGGCTGACGGCGGTAAGTTCCTTACTATTGATGAGCTTTGCGAAATGGGTAAGAAGCTTCTTGCTCAGGGCGACAGACGCTTCCTCGATGCAGAGGTCAAGCCGTCTGATCTTGCAGCTATTGTCTTCACTTCCGGTACAACGGGTACAAACAAGGGCGTTATGCTCACTCATTATAACTTTGCCGTAAACGTTGAGGGTATTCTCGAGTTCCTCGGCCCCGAGCAGTCAACAATGTCCATTCTTCCGATGAATCACGTTTATGAACTCTCCTGCAGTGTTCTTACCGCAATCTATATGAACGGTATCATCTATGTAAATGACAGCCTCAAAAATATTCTTCCCAATATAAACGACTTCAGACCTACAGCTATGGCGGTTGTGCCTCTCGTTCTTGAGGGTATATACAACGGTATCCGTGCAAAGGCTGAGGCGAGCGGCAAGCTTGATATAATGCTCAAGATGATCAAAATAAGCAATAAGCTGCTTAAGGTCGGCATTGACATCAGGCCCGTTGTTTTCAAGCAGATTAAAGAAAACTTCGGCGGTCAGTTCCCCACAATGTCTTGCGGCGGTGCTCCTGCAAGAGGAGACCATATCAAGTTCCTTTCCGAGCTCGGTTTTAATATTATTTCCGGTTACGGTATGACAGAGTGCTCACCCACAATCACTCTTCACAAGAACGGCAAGGAAAAGCCTCTTTCTGCAGGTAAGGCATTCCCCAAAGCGCAGTTCATCATCGCTGAGCCCGACGAGGACGGCATCGGTGAAATCTGGGTTAAGGGCGACAACGTAACCAAGGGCTATTACAAGGACGAGGAAGCTACAAAAGCATCATTCTCCGAGGATGGTTGGTTCAAGACTGGTGACTACGGCAGACTCGATGAAGACGGTGAGCTTTACATCACAGGACGTAAGAAGTTCCTCATCATCCTTCCCAACGGTGAGAACATCTTCCCCGAAACAGTTGAAAGCAATATTATGGAGAATCTCCCTTATGCGGTTGAAACCGTTGCCTTTGAAGAGAAAATTATCTCTGCAACAGGTAAGGAAGCTGTTATTATGTCAGCTGCAATTTATGTAAACAGAGAGTTCCTCAAGGGTATGAGCGACGAGGAAATCATCGCAAAGACCAAGGCTGATGTTGCAGAAAGCAACAAGGGTCAGCCTTCCTACAGAAAGGTACAGAATGTCTATGTTTCCTTTGATGAGTTCGAGAAGAATTCAACAAGAAAGGTTATCAGACAGAAAGTTATTGACACTTATACAAAAAAAGAAACCGTATAAAGGAGGTTTAAAAAATGCTTGAAACACTCAGAGAAGTAATTTGCCGTTATGTTGATATCGACCCTGCAAAGCTTACAGAAGACACAAACATCAGAAGTGAGCTTGGTCTTAACTCACTTGAGCTTATCAACATTGCAGTTGCAATTGAGGACGAATTTGATGTTGAAATTCCCGACCGTGAAGTTGGCAACATTGAAACCCTCGGTGATACAATCAAGGTAATTGAAAAGTATATGGAAGACTGATAAAGAGCACCCGTAAGGGTGCTTTTTCAATTAAGACTACGCAGTTAATCAATCGGAGCAAGCGGTACCGGCTCTTTAGCCGGGCATTTTCGAATTGTGAATTGAAACTATTGACTTGCTTGTTGCTTTTAATGTATAATTATAAGGTAATTTTGCACAGAATATCGATATTGCAAAACAGGAGGAGAAAAATGGGATACTTATCAGACATTGAAATTGCACAACAGTGTGAAATGAAGCACATTACCGAAATCGCAAAAAAAGCAGAGGTCGACCTTAAATATATCGAGCAGTACGGTAACTATAAGGCAAAAATTGATCTCTCCCTTCTGGCTGACAGTAAGGACAAGAAGGATGCAAAGCTTATTCTCGTTACGGCCATTACACCGACTCCTGCCGGCGAAGGAAAGACAACAACAACAATCGGTCTTGCTGACGGTATGTCACGAATCGGAAAAAAGGTTGCTGTTGCCCTTAGAGAGCCCTCGCTCGGACCTGTTTTCGGTGTAAAGGGTGGTGCAGCAGGCGGCGGTTATGCTCAGGTTGTACCCATGGAAGACATTAATCTCCATTTTACAGGTGATTTCCATGCCGTCACAAGCGCCAATAATCTTCTTGCAGCAATGCTGGATAATCATATCCATCAGGGCAACAGTCTCGGTATCGATACAAGACGTATTACCTGGAAGCGTTGCCTTGATATGAATGACAGACAGCTCCGTTTTGTCGCTGACGGTCTTGGCGGAAGAATAAACGGTACTCCAAGAGAGGACGGCTTCGATATAACCGTTGCAAGTGAAATTATGGCGATTCTTTGTCTTGCCTCCTCAATAACAGACCTTAAGGAAAGACTGTCAAAAATTATTGTAGGCTACAACTTCAACGATGAGCCCGTTACCTGCGGTCAGCTTAACGCTCACGGTGCGATGACTGCGCTTTTAAAGGACGCGCTCAAGCCTAACCTTGTGCAGACTCTCGAGGGAACTCCTGCCTTTGTTCATGGCGGACCCTTTGCAAATATTGCTCACGGCTGTAACTCTGTTATCGCCACAAGAACAGCAATGAAGATGGCTGACTATGCCGTTACAGAGGCAGGCTTCGGTGCTGATCTGGGTGCAGAGAAATTCCTTGACATCAAGTGCCGTATGGCAGGACTCAATCCCGACGCTGTTGTTATGGTCGCTACAATCCGCGCTCTTAAAATGCACGGCGGCCTTGCAAAAACAGAGCTTGGTGAGGAAAACCTTGAAGCACTCGAAAAGGGTATACCCAACCTGCTCAGACACGTTTCAAATATCAAAAATGTGTATAAGCTTCCTTGCGTTGTTGCGGTAAACCGTTTCCCCACAGATACAGATAAGGAAGTTGAGTTTATCATAGAAAAATGTAAAGAGCTCGGTGTAAATGTCTGCCTTTCAACTGTGTGGGCTGAAGGCGGCAAGGGCGGCGAAGAGCTTGCAAAAGAGGTTGTTCGTCTTTGCGAAGAGGAGGACAGCAGCAACTTCACCTTCTCTTATAACACAGAGGATAGTATTGAACAGAAGCTCCGTGATATAGTACAGAAGGTTTATGGCGGTAAGGATGTATCTATTTTGCCTGCGGCTAAAAAACAGATTAAAAAGCTCGAGGAAATCGGCTGTGACAAGCTTCCTGTATGCGTTGCAAAAACACAGTATAGCTTCTCTGATGACCCGACAAAGCTTGGTGCTCCCGAGGACTTTATTGTAACAGTAAGAAATATCAAGGTTTCAGCAGGTGCCGGCTTTGTGGTAGCACTTACTGGTGAAATTATGACGATGCCGGGACTTCCCAGAGTGCCCGCTGCAGAAAAAATTGATGTTGATTCAGAGGGAAGAATTATCGGCCTGTTCTGATTAAACTATCTCCTTTGGAAAGGATTGGAAAAATGCTTGAAATTATTAACCACGGAGTTCACCTTGTAAACGGAAGAACACTTATATATGGTACAAAAGAAGAGCAAAAAGCTCAGCTTGAGGCTCTCGGACTTAAAGAAAGAGACGACAGAAACGGCACGCTTGCTTATTCTGTGTTAAATGCTCACAATACACGACCTGATGATGAGAAACTGAGAATACGTTTTGACGCTCTCATTTCTCACGATATAACCTATGTGGGTATTATCCAGACTGCAAGGGCAAGCGGACTCAGAGAGTTTCCGCTTCCGTATGCTATGACAAACTGTCATAACAGTCTGTGTGCTGTTGGCGGAACAATCAACGAGGATGACCACGTTTTCGGCCTTTCGGCGGCTAAAAAATACGGAGGCATCTACGTGCCTGCAAATCAGGCGGTTATTCATCAGTATGCAAGAGAAATGATGGCAGGCTGCGGTAAGATGATTCTTGGCTCGGACAGTCACACGCGCTACGGTGCACTAGGCACAATGGCAGTAGGTGAAGGCGGTCCGGAGCTTGTAAAACAGCTTCTTAAAAACACATGGGATGTCAATCCACCTCAGGTTGTACTTGTTTACCTCGAAAATGCTCCGAAACCCGGTGTAGGTCCCCATGACGTAGCAATTGCACTTTGCGGTGCGGTATTCAAGGAAGGTCTTGTTACAAATAAGGTGCTTGAATTTGTCGGCCCGGGTGTAGAAAATCTTTCAATGGATTTTCGCATCGGTATTGATGTTATGACAACAGAGACTGCCTGTCTTTCGTCTATATGGGAAACTGACGAGAAGGTAAAGAATTACTTCATCACTCATGGCAGACCTGGCGAATACAAGGAGATGAAGCCGGATACTGTAGCTTATTACGATATGGCAATTCGCATTGATTTAAGCAAAATTGAAAGTATGATTGCCCTTCCGTTTCATCCTTCAAACGCTTACACCGTTCACGAGCTTCAGCAGAATCCCGAGATTCTTTACGAAGTCGAGAAGGCTGCAAAGGCTCAGTTCGGCGATAAGGTGGATTTCCGTCTTAAGGATAAGATTGTCGGCGGTAAAATTCTTGTTGATCAGGGTATTATTGCAGGTTGCGCAGGTGGTATGTTTGAAAATATCTGTGAAGCAGCCGCAATACTCGACGGCAAGGATATCGGCGACGGCTACTTCAACCTTTCCGTATATCCTTCAAGTGTGCCCGTAAATCTTGCTCTTATAAGAAACGGTATTCAGGGTAAGCTTCTTGAGGCAGGCGCTGTATTCAAACCTTGCTTCTGCGGTCCTTGCTTTGGTGCGGGAGATGTGCCTGCCAACAACGGTCTTTCAATAAGACACACAACCCGTAACTTTCCCAACCGTGAAGGCAGTAAGCCCGGTGACGGTCAGCTCGCATCGGTTGCTCTTATGGATAGCCGTTCAATTGCTGCAACGGCACTTAATAAGGGTGTACTTACTGCAGCAACGGATGTGGAAATTCCCGCTTACGATAAGGAATACGCCTTTGAAAAGGGCGTATATGAAAAGAGAGTGTATCAGGGCTTCGGTAAGGCTCAGGGCGACTATGAGCTGAAGCTCGGACCCAACATCACCGACTGGCCTGAAATGTATGCGCTTGAAGACAATCTTCTTCTCAAGCTTGCCGCTGTAATTCACGACGATGTTACAACGACCGACGAGCTCATTCCTTCAGGTGAAACCTCATCCTACCGATCTAATCCTCTCAGGCTTGCAGAATTTGCTCTTTCACGCCGTATACCCGAATATGTCGGCAGGGCAAAGGCAGTTGCTGCTGAGGAAAAAAAGAGACGTGAAGACGAAAGTGTTGAGGTGCTTTCCGTGCTTTCAAGGGTAACAGACAACAGTGTTGAAGTGGCAAAGCACACACAGTTCGGGTCGTGCATTTTTGCTTGTCGCCCCGGTGACGGAAGTGCGAGAGAGCAGGCAGCATCCTGTCAGAAGGTACTCGGAGGCTTCGGTAATATCTGTTACGAGTTTGCAACAAAGCGTTACCGTAGCAATTGTATTAACTGGGGTATTCTTCCCTTTACAATCAGCAGAGATACTGAATTTAATTACGCTGACGGGGACTATATTTTTGTTCCCGGCATAAGAGATGCAGTAAAGAACGGAAATGAAGAGATCCCGGCAAAGGTAATCACAGAAAATGGCATAAACGATATTACGCTTTACGTCAAGGGTCTTACCGAGGAAGAAAAAACAATTATCCTCGAGGGCTGTCTGATGAATTATTATAAGGCACAGGGACGATAACATGAGAATTAAAAAGCTGATACTTTTAACCGGATGCGCAACGGCTCTTGCTGCTGCGGTTGTATATACAATCAATCACAAGGTGAAAAAAGAGCTTTACACCGATCTTCCCGAAGGCTTCACAATAACTGCTCACACCGGCTGTGAGGGAACTGAGGACAACACTCTCGAAAGCATACGCGCAGGTGCTTCAGCAGGTGCAGATATAGTAGAAATAGATCTTCAGTTCCTTGCTGACGGCACCCCCGTGCTTTGCCACAATGAGCCTAAGGGTAAAAATTATCCGACATTGGACTCTGCATTTGAGCTTTTAAAAGATCTACCGGTGAAAATGAACGTTGACGTTAAGTCTGTGGCAAATATTTCTGAGGTAAAGAGACTGGCGGAAAAACACGGTGTCCTCGACAGAATTTTCTTTACGGGTGTTGAAGAGGAAAAAGTTAAGGCAGTAAAAAACGGTGCACCGGACATAGCATATTTTCTTAATGTAGGTGTGGATAAAAAGAAAAATACCGATAAGGAATACCTTGATTCTCTTGTGAAAAAGGTTAAGGATTGCGGTGCAGTCGGAATCAATATGAATCACAAGGGTTGCTCAAAGGCTCTTGTTGAGGCTTTCAGAAAAGAGGGACGTCTTGTTTCACTCTGGACAGCGAACAGTAAAAGAGCTATGAAGCGTTGTCTTTCTTTTGAGCCGGATAACATCACTACAAGAAAGCCGTCAGAGCTTTTACAGCTTATGGCAAATGTGTAACTTACATCAGGTCGCGGGATTTCCCGCGACTTTTTTACTTCCGGAAGGTAAGGCGAACGCGGGGAGGAACAAAGCCTTTCCTTTGAGAAAGGCTTTGTCACAAAATAAAATCGGATTCAACTTCACGAATCCGATTTTATTTTGTGTTGACACACCCACAGGGTGCGTCAGCCTCCCCGCAAGTCAGGTTACACATCTCAAAAAAGAGGGGGACGGCTTAGCCGTCCCCAAAAATTATTTTACGCTTCAAACTGACTGTTATAAAGCTTTGCATAGAATCCGTTTTTCTTCATAAGAGTTTCATGGTTGCCCTGCTCAACAACGTGACCGTCATTCATAACAAGGATAATGTCAGCCTCACGTATAGTGGAAAGTCTGTGAGCAACGATAAAACTTGTTCGGCCCTTCATCATTTTGCTGAAGGCATCCTGAATTTTCATTTCTGTTCTGGTATCGATTGAAGAGGTTGCTTCGTCAAGAATCAGCATCGGCGGCAGGCACAGCATAGCTCTTGCAATACAAAGAAGCTGCTTCTGCCCGGCCGAAAGACTATCACTTTTTATTACTGTATCATAGCCATCGGGCAGACGTCGGATAAACGAGTGAGCGTGAGCCGATTTTGCGGCAGAGATTATTTCTTCATCAGTAGCATCGGGCTTTCCATAGGTAATGTTTTCTCTTACTGTGCTTTCACTCAGCCACGTATCCTGAAGAACCATGCCGTAGCGTGAACGAAGCTCTTCGCGGGTGAGATTCTGTATGTTTTCCCCGTCAACAAGTATTTCACCGCTGTCTACATCGTAAAAGCGCATAAGTAAATTGATGAGTGTTGTTTTTCCACAGCCCGTAGGACCGACAATTGCGACGCGGCTGCCCGGCTCAACTTTGAGTGAAAGATTGCTGATGAGGGGACGGTCGGGTGTGTATGAAAAGCTTACCTTTTTAAGCTCGACACTGCCGGTAACAGGAGGAGTGGCAGGGTTATCGGTGTCTTTTTTCATATCATTCTGACCGAGAAGGTCGAAAACACGTTTTGCACAGGTGAGTGCATTCTGAAGCTCGGTGATAACACCGCTGATTTCATTGAACGGCTTTGCATACTGACTTGCATAGCTTAAGAATATGCTGACCTGACCTACACTCACTGCGCCGGTAAGGGCGTAGAGTGAGCCTATAAGAGCAACTACTGCGTAGACAATGTTGTTTACAAGTCGGGTGCTGGGATTGGTAAGACTTGAAAAGAAGGTTGCAAAAAGCGATGAGTGTCCGAGTCTTACATTGATTTCGTCAAAGTCGCTGAGACTTTCTTCCTCGTGTCCGAAGGCCTTGACCACATTCTGTCCTTCGACAAGCTCGTTGATAAGAGCGGTCTGTTCACCGCGGATTTTTGCCTGGTCAGTGAAGAACCGGTGGGTGCGCGAGGTGATGAACTTTGCCACAAGGAATGACATAGGTGTAAGAATCAATACCGAAAGGGCGACCGCACCGTTTAAAACGAGCATGAGAACAAGGGTTGCACCTATTGTGATAACTCCGGTGAAAAGCTGGGTAAAGCCCATAAGAAGACCGTCGGAAAAGGTATCGATGTCCGAGACCATACGGCTGACAAGGTCACCTGAGGGGTGTGAATCCAGATAGGATACGGGTAGACGGTGAAGCTTGTCACTAAGACTGTTACGAAGGTCTCTGCAGACGCTGTGTGAGATTTTATTGTTGCACACTGCAAAAAGATGTTGGGAAATGGCAGCTATAATAACAGTTATTCCGATTATCACAATAACGGTTAAAATGCCGTCAAAGTCTGTTTTTCCCTGCCCCAGCATAAAGTCAATAGATTTGCCGGAAAAGTAGGGAATGAGGAGCTGTGCAGTAACACTGAGCAGAGAGCAGAAAAGGCTCAGAAAAATTTTTGGACTGTAGGGCTTTACGAGGCGAAGCACTTTGATAACAGTTTGCTTATCTTTCATTATTCCGCCTCCTTTTTGAACTGGCTTTCGTGAATTTCGCGATAAACGGTGCAATTTTCAAGAAGGCTACTGTGTGTGCCTGTGCCTACAAGACAACCGTCCTCAAGGACAAGGATTTTATCGGCATGGGCAATCGATGAGGTGCGCTGACTTATGATAAAGGTAGTTACATCACCGGGCAGTGTCTTTACGGCTTTTCTCAGCGCTGCCTCTGTTGCAAAGTCGAGAGCTGATGCGCTGTCATCAAAAATCAGAATATCTGCCTTGGAAAGCAAGGCTCTTGCGATAGTAAGTCGCTGCTTTTGTCCGCCTGAGAAGTTAGCTCCGCCCTGCTCAACTTTTTCATCAAGCGCATTCTTTTTTTCTTTTACAAAGGCTTTTGCCTGTGCTCTTTCAAGGGCATCCCAAAGCTCGTTATCATCTGCATTGCCGTTACCCCAGAGAAGATTGCTCCTTATTGTACCGGAAAAGAGAAGAGGCTTCTGAGGAACAATGGAAATCTTTTTTCTCAAGGCTGATTTGTCCCAGTTTTTTAAATTTTCGCCCATAAGCTTTATTTCACCTTCGGTAGCGTCATAAAAGCGGGTAATAAGGTGAGCCAATGAGGATTTTCCGCTGCCCGTACTGCCAATGATGCCGACGGTTTCACCTTTTATGATGTCAAAGCTGAGCGATGAAAGTGATGGGGCGCCTGCTCCTTCATAGGTAAGACTTACATTTTCAAAAGTAATTATAGGGGAATTAATATCACCTGAGGTAACATTGCCGAAAGTGATTGTACTTTCCTCGTCGAGAATCTGACCGACTCTGCTCATACTTGCAATTGAACGGGCAATAAGAGTGATAAGGGTAGCGAGCTTTACAAGTTCTATGAGAATCTGACCAATGTAGTTTATAAGCGCAACAATGTCGCCGGAAAGCACTGCGCCCGAATCGGATTTTTCAGCACCGAACCATAAAACGAGTATGATTGCAGCGTTGACAGTGACATATGTAAGCGGGTTGAGAAGTGCGGAGAAGTTTCCGACCTTAAGCTGGGAGGAGAGTAGTTTATCATTAGCCTTACAGAAGCTTTCTTTTTGTTTTTCCTGACGTGAAAAGGCTCTTATTACACGTACACCGCTGAGGTTTTCCTTTGTGATGGCAGTGACTGAGTCGAGCTTCTTCTGAACATCCTTATGCATAGGATTTGTTATATGCATAATGGAAAATACAATAATAAATAGTATTATAATTATGCCTACGAAAATAAGGGCAAGGTCACGGTTTACAGTAAAAGCAAGCACTGTTGCGCCGAAAACAATAAAGGGGCTTCGCATAAAAAGGCGAAGAAAAATATTAAGTCCGTTCTGAACAAGGTTTATGTCACTTGTCAATCTTGTGATAAGGGTGCTTTTTCCTATTTTGTCTCTTTGTGAGAAGGACAGGGACTGAATTTTTTCCATGAGCTGATGTCTTAATCCTGTTGCAGTGCCTATTGCAGCCTTTGCGGCAAAAAACTGTGCAGTAAAGCTTGAAAGAAGACCAAGTAATGCCATCAGCAAAAGAAGCAGGAAACGGCTTATTATGTATTCTTTGTTGTGTTCTGCGATGCCTTTGTCAATTATGCCTGCGACAATAAGAGGTACTGTGAGGTCAAAACAGGCCTCGAGCATTTTGAAGGCAGGGGCAAGAATGCTGAGCCATTTATATTTTTTAAAGTAAGGTAAAAGATGCTTCATCCTCGTTTAACCCTTTCTTTTTAGTCTAGGAATAATTATATCTCAACTTCTCACTAAAGTAAAGAAAGGAAGAAGCTTTTTTTGGCTTTTTATCCAAGTATTGTGCCTTTCTTTCGGCAAAAGTTCCGAAGTTTTAAAAGCAAGTTGAATTTACGTAAAAAGAAGAGTATAATTTTATAAAAATAAAAGAGGACGGTATAAAATTGAACAAGTCCGTTAAAAACGGACAATAGAAAAAACAGACCCCCTATGGTAGAATAAAAGAAACTACCATAGGGGGAATTATTATGCCAAGAGAATACAGAAACATAAGTCAATACGAAAAAGAA
>SVPE01000026.1 GCA_015066015.1 Oscillospiraceae bacterium | reverse complement strand
TTAGAGCCTTTTAAAAACCATCAAGTGGTAGGAGGATTGAACTAATCCACAGTATCTAAACACAGTATAGCATATATCCATTAAAAAGTGGATATTTAAACTATAATTATATAATACAAGGCGGATTTCAATTTTCTCTAATCTCATAGTAACCTCCTGAAGTTAGTTTCTATTCAAGTTATACGCTTATATTATACTCTAAACAACTGGTTTAGTCAAAAAAATATCCCTTACACCGGCAAGGCATAAGGGATATTGTCACTAAAACCGTCATACAGCTTTCAAAAGAGATTTTGAAAACCGGATACGGTTAATCTTATAGGGTACTGCTGTCGCTTATGTATTCTCAAGATATTCTTTCGAGATTAAAAAGCGATTCTTCTTATAAGACTGTTCTTCGCTCACGGTTGTTTTACCGTCAAGGCTGTCAATATACTGCTCTCCGGCCTTTGAACGGGAAATATAAAGGTAATAATCAACCGGAAGAAAATCCGTATTGATTTTCATATACGAGGTGCTGAGAACAAGCGTGCAAGAAAGGCTCTTTGCCTTTTGTTTTGCAAGCTCTATGAACATTGCATCAACATCTGCGACCTCGAAATCATTTATTCTGGAATGATATGATCGTTCCAAGAACAGTGTCAGGATTTCTTCATCTGATTCCTTGACCGGCTCGACAGCATCAGGATTGTTAAGGTCTGCAAAGCTAAATCCGTCAGCATCACCAACAGGATTAAAGCTTCCTTTGGTGAGCCTCAGCAAAGCTCTTGCAATGGGTTTACCGTTTTTGTAAGCATAGAATATATGCTTGTTACTGTCAAATATCGCAAGAAGGCATTGCTTATACGAACCGTTTATGTATGACATACAGGTATGCGTTGGTTTCTCTCCGACAAGAAGCGTATCAAAGAAACCATCCGTTTCCTTAACTTCAACATCATCCTTGTTAGCCGAGATAAGCTTTTGCCATGTACCTTCCTGTGCTGCAGTTATAGGATAGTCAATTTCCTTTATCAGATCGCCGGGACGATATTTTACTTTATAGAATTCGCCCATAAGCTCTGCCATAAGCACTCTGCGGAAGGATTCCTGATCCGGCTTTGTGAGATGATTATAATAATTAAGTGAAATGTCTGCACCGTATTTTAGCAGAAAGCTCAGTATTTGCTTTGAATACTGATTTACAAAGGCTTCATCAATATCAAGCTTTTCACGAAGCTCCTGCCATGATACATCCGTAGTCATTATGTCGGACCGAACAGTATCCATATCCTTGTACTCAGATACTCGCTCTATATTACGCAAAAGGTACTGAGCCTCATCTTCTGATTCAACAGACGGTATGAGATGCTTCAGCTCTGCGTAGGAGTCAAGTAAGCTTAATGCGGTAGAGGCTGTTAGGCCTTCAATGTGTGCAAAATCTTCCTGAATCCACCTGTGCAGATTCTTTTCACTGAGTCTTTCGGCAAGCACATCAATATTGCACTCATCCTCCGGCTGAAGAATCATCTTTTTCCCAAGCTGTCGTAATATGAGCAGCTTATCATCCACACGGGAAATCTTCAGCTTATTATACAGCATTGAATACTGTATCGGCAGCACGCACAGCTCCTTAATCTCAGCGAAGGTATAACTGTGTCCCTCTGTAAGAACAGGCTCTTTTGGTCTGGTCAGATAGTTACAGTCATATAGATTATTCCCGTTCAGAGAATTGATATTTACTGCCTTTCTGAACCACGGCTGAAATAAGACGGACGAGGACGGGATATTACAATATACAGAATAATTTTCCTCGACAAGCCTTATAAAGCTTTTCTTCTTTTTGAGAAGTGCATACACAAGCAGTTGCTCTTTGCCGCCGCTTAAAGTATCAAGCTCTATACCGCCGATTTTATTTCCGTACAGGAAGTTAATATACCCGATGTGATTGGAAAGAACGGAAGATAGCTCCTCAGCGTTCATAGTATTGAGTTTGTCGCGCAGGAATGTCAGCTCATACTCCGGACACTCATTCTCCGACCAGTTACGGAAGAAATTATTGTGCAAATCATAGTGCTTCAGGATAGGAAGCAGACTTCTCAGCCTTTTGTATATTCCTTCCGTATTCTGCTTTGTAATTGCAAGAATATCATCGTATTCGGACTCATAAATCCCATACTTTAGGAAAAGCCTTAAAATCTTAAACAGCCACTCATCATGTGTAGCAAGTTTGGCAATCGCGCCAAAATGCTCCTCGTCAATAACATAAATGACAGGATCGTAGAAAATCTCAAGCTCCTCATCAGAAAAAGTTTCAAGCGTTGTAACATCACGTCCGGGACACCTTGAAAGCCTGCTGAAACAGGTCATAAGCCAATTTATCTGTTCATCTTTAAAATGTCTGTGTGAAAACCGTTTTATAAATTCAATGAGAAATATTTCAACGCTTGGCAGATAATTTGCACATAAAGCAAGGAAATCCTTATTATACTCGGAAATCCTGAAATCATCCGGTAGTTTCTTTACAAAATCGTCCAGTCTGAAGCCATATACTTCCTTGTTATATGCGTGCATAATAAATTCCGCACACTCCGGCTCGATGATTAACCGCTTTTGAATATCCTTATTATTTGCATATATCTCGCACGGCATATCATAGTCCTTTATCTGACGCACAGTTTCGGGGATTTTATCCTCGTTGTGCGGTGCGAAGGTCAGGTCAAAGCCAATATCCTTCAGGCTCTTAATCGTCTGAATTCGACTTATTGTATTCTTCATAATTCATTCGCTCCTTTACTTTTTCTACCAGTTCAAATACTGATTTTAAATCTGCTATATTCTTTGAAAGCACACATTTGCAGAAAAGGAAAAACTTTGCTGCTTCTGTCTTCGAGTTGATGGGAACGCTATCCGCCAGCTTGTCAAGATTATCCCGTATTATGTCATAAAGATAGTGGTCACGGTAATAATATCTGTCTGCTGCTGACGAAAGACCAGCCCAGGTTGTACGGCTCTTTTCAAACTCCTCCTGAGCTTCTTCCCAAAGTCTTTTTTCTTCTTCCTCGCGTTTTGCCCGTTTTTCTGCGTCCCGCTTGGCTTCAATATCATTGATTTCGCTTTCGGTGAGAAAACGGCTGATGAAGAAATCATTGTTAGCAGCATTGTCGTCTATAAGGCAGTATGCTCTGTATATGTCAGAAAGCTCATCCTTTGAAAAATTACTGTAGGCAAAGTCGTTTTTTAGCAGCGACAGCACATATTTTTCATATATCTCCGGTGCCTCATAATAGAACATATCATCAATCCATCCAAGAAGCTCTTTATGCTCATCAACGGACAGAAAATCTCTTTCGAGCAGAAGCGATACTTCTGGGCCTCTGCCGCTGTAATATATGCCGGATTCCCTGAAAAACCTATGACACATACCTTCAATACCAAGCAATTCTTTCATGTCCGAAACATTAAAGCGTGAGAAAAAATCTCTGAAGAACAAAAACGCTTCCCGTGTATGAATTCCGGTTACAGTTTCGTCAATATACCTACTATATGCCTTTTTTATGTCGTCATCTTCAAGGGCAAGCATCTCATTAAATACATCCGTAAGACTTATAATGCCTTTTAATGCAAGGAAAGAAAACCTGTCCTTATGCTTGTAATCATATTCTTTAAAGTGCTGCATATAGTCCTTGCCGGTAAGTGCCTTATATTTTTCAAGCCATTTGCAGATAACTTCTTTATCGTCCTGTTTAAGCATCATTTCCGAAAAGAAAAAGTCATAGCTTTCCGGCGACATCTCCTTTGCGAGAATATCCCATTTTTCTTCAAGAGCGTCAAAGTTTCTGCCAAGCCCGATATATACACATCCATACATTCTTGCGAAGGTAATGGGATTGGTGATTGCAACGAGCTTTATAAGAACATCGTTGATTTTACGCTCATCGTAGCATTTGACATTAAAGACTTCATGAGATCTTACGGCACAACGCATAAGCTCGTAGGTGTTATCGGAGTGTGTCTTTTTACTCAACAAAAAGCGTTTGCAGAACTCAACCGCAATCTTTTCCGAAACAACACCGGTTGTACTTATCTTATCGGAGTAAAAGAGCACATCAACAATGATGTAGTTCAGATATGCAATTTCCTCTGCATCATAGCCAAGAGCCGTAAGAGCATCGTATGCTTTTGAATCGGGATCGACAAACTTATCCATCAAAGCAAGTAATGTCCTGAGCACTGCATAATCCTTTTTTCGTTCAGCACGGATTTCCGACTCAAATTGAAGCAGGAACCAGGCAAATATACCCGCATTGTGAACAGCCGATATGCTTCTGTTTTCAAACAGTGCAGATACGAGCTTATCCTTTAATGCCATGTATCCGATTTGTGCATCATCAAAAAGGGATAAAAGGAAAATAACTTCCTCGGTTGCGTTATACTCGGAAGCACAAAGAGCTTCAAGCTCCTCAATTCGCTTTCCATCCAGCATATATATTGCAGTTTTTAAGTATAAATCACCGTCTGATACTGACTTTACTTTGCGAATGAAATTTGCCTTTTGTCTGTCAACAAACATATTTTCTTCATGTACAGACTGCGTGTATGCAAGTGCAAGAGCAAGCGCCCTTATGTCCTTAATATCCGAGCCGAATCGCGTCTCATATCTTTCAAGCATCTCACCGGGGTATCTGAAACCGTATTTGTTTGTAATGCTGTTGCTTACAGTAGAATACCAGATACACCTTTTTCTCATTTCGTTGTAAAAGTATGATGTGATTTCCTTCGAGCTTGATGCTATGAAAGCGACAAACTCATTAAAAAGCCCGATGTTAATACTCTTGTCATAAGCTTCGTACTTAATCAGATCTAATTTATCATTCATTATTTTTTCACCTCTCTAAAAATTAAAGGAAGGTACAGCAGTACACTGCACCTTCCATATCACTTTGTCTCTCCGCAGAGAGCAATCCTTGTAAATTATGTCCCGATTGTATAACGCAGGCCGTCTTCATCAATTCTGCAAATCTCATCGCCCTCGTATTCCTGATACAGCTTTGCATAAACAGTAACCGTATCTTCAACAGAAAGACCTGAAATTTTAACCGATGCAAGCAGCTCGCCTATACATACGTCATTGATACTGTATAGCTCCTTGATTACTTTACACGCTGCATCAACCGTAAAACATTCAATGATACAATCCGCAAATGAAATGCCGGGATCGTTGTCACACGCATCCTCGCACGACCACTTAGGCTTATTACCGAATGAATGAACACATTTATAATGCTCGGCTGTGAGCTTATCAATAAGGTCAGCACTTGCAAGTGCCAATGCCTTTGTTACGCCTCTTGCTGTAAAGTATTCTTCATCCTTTGATTTAAGATAATCATATATATCTCTTTTAGCTTCTTCATAGGTCATAAAAAGCCCCTCCTTATATCTCGCCGCCGCAGATTGCACAATATCCGCCAAGAGGCTCATTATCCTTCCAGAAGCGTTTTATAACTTCTTCGGGAAATCCGTCTCTTGTGAAGGTTGACAGTTCTGCTTCGGTTCCGTATCGGTCTTCGAGCTTTTCAAAGATAGGTCCGCAATCAAGGGTGCCATCGTCTAAAAGGACAACCGGCTCATCCACCTTGATATAAAGATCTCCTATACACGCTACATCACGCCATCTGTATTTGCCGGATTTGCACTCGCAAAAGCCGTCAAAGATTTCTTTTCTTATCTTCACAATACAGCTATTGACATTTGCGCCGCTTTCCTTGAAGGTATCCTGCGGAAGCTCCGTAATTTCTGCATTATGCTTTTCAAGAAACTCTCTGAACTCAACCGATTTTCTGTCCTTGCGGAAGGTAAACGACCTGCACATGACAGCCACCAGTATTCCGCCTGGTAGCAGCATATCAAAAGCGTGAAGCACATGATCTATGTCCTGATGCTTTGCAAAGGGTGGATTCATAACAATTCTGTCAGTTCTGTATGTATCCTGATTAACCTTGAGGAAATCATCATAAACGACAAGATAAGGCTTACCATGCAGAATATTGAACAACTCTGTGTTAATGTCAATACAAAGGAGCTTTTGTGGATTCCTTTTTGCAATTTCGTCTGCAATTCTGCCACTGCCGACAGACGGTTCAAGAACTGTGCAGTCAGGTGTTATCTCTGCCATATCGCACAGTCTTACGGCAAGCTCTGTCGGTGTTTCATAAAACTGCAATTCCTTTTTCTTATCAACATAATTTCCGTCAAGAATAGCCTCCGCAATAGCGTCTTCGGGATTGTTTTCAAAGACGTGTCCGCCGGCCTTTCTGTTCCATTTACCGCCTAAAGCTTCAAGAACCTTATTTACGGCAACATAGTCTTTTCGGTCAAGGTCGGACGGAAGCACCAAAACATTCCCGTTTATAGTTGACAAGCCTAAAATATCCCTTACTGTTTCTGTTACTTTCATTGAAAATTCCTCCTTAGTTTTTATCTAAATATTCTGCTACACAGGCATTTACCTCTGTCATACACTTTCTGCACAGGGCAATACAAAATGTACCAATCGAAAGCTCGTAAATATCTTCCTGCTTTGCTTCAGGGGGATCGAACTTTGATTTATAGTTTCGTGCCTGACACTCATTACAGCTACGGTTATATCCGTTTACCTTTGTTACTGTAATCATAGTAAATCCTCCTTTGGCTTGACGGGGCTTTCGCTCACATAAGCAACCTTTTCATATTCTGTTTCATCATAGCACGCATTGCCTTTATTGATTTCGTCCATAACCTCATTCCCTGAAGGAAAGTGGTCTGAACGAACAACAACATAACCGGTGCTTCTTTCAGCTATCTCGAATACATAATCCTTAATCATTTTGCAACCTCCGGATATTCAGTGATTTCTCTGCCGCACTCCGGACAATGCTTCGGATAATACTTTCCGACTGTAATCCATTGCCTTTGCTCCTCGCTCCATTTATCAAACTGGATTCTCGGCGGCTCTCCGTAACCTGAGCTATACATCATACGGTAGTCCTTTTCCGAATCCCCGATAGTATAGCTTGCAAAGTCGTTCTTATCGGTCAGCTCATCGTCAAATCTTGAGTTATAACATTCGGGGCAAGGTGCCTCTGTTGGAACAGTTATATCCTGATACACAATCCATACGCCGACATCCTCATATCCGTCTGTGTGAACACTGGTTACATTAACGCAGAAATACTTGGAAAGTGCATCATAAATCTCATCCTTTTCAACATTTCTGTCAGGCTCAGCGTCATAGAACAAAGTTTCCTCGCAGTAGGATACCTGAACATCAGGCAGCGCTTTTTCTACAACATCCTCAAAGTCTCCCAAACGCATAAAAATAGCCTTTTTCAGTTGATTCTTGGTAATATTTCTCATACTGCTTCCTCCAATACTTGATTGTATATTTTGTCGCATTTCTCGCTGAAATCGGGCTGAACCGAAAACAATCCTGTTTTCCAGGCTTCTGTAAAATCAGGATGCCTTGTTATACTGTCAAAGAATATGATTTTATCAACATCCCTGTAAATGTGCTTCAGAAGAACCCCGTCAAGGTAGTAACGGTAGTTTGTTATACCGTGCAAAGGTCTCTTACGCTCATCGTTCCAGTAAATTCTCCAGCTCGAAAGCTTATGTGTTCCGTCTTTATACCGGATAACACAATCGTGTCCCATTGTTTCGCTATGGCATACCGTAAGCTCATAAAACCTCGTTTTAATGTCATCAAGGTCATTGTATCTTGACACATCAAACGGATATGTACGCCAATTCTTTATTACACCAAACATTTTCATCCCTCCAGATTAAAAAGTCCTATCATCTGTATGTTTGCATCGCTGAAATCAATCTTGCCGTAATGCGTCTCATACAAATAGTCAAGCGGCTTAACCGTTTCAAGCAGCACTTCGATAGAAGAAAGGACTAAATCCTCGTCGTTTTCCTTGTCGTCAAGAACATGGATCATATCTTCAAAAAACTGAATTTTTCCGACAGACGAAATTACATCATCAAGCGTCAGCTTTTTCAGTTCATCGTGATAATCATTTCGCTCATATTCAAGCTTTGTCTTCAGGCACGCAATTATCTGCTTGCGATACTCGTCTTCATCCAAACGCTCTGCATAGGATATATCTTTCTGTGCCTTTCCAATGCCTTTTTCACAGATTGCATATTCTGTAATGTCCTTTGCACCGGAAAGCTCTATGCCTGTACGGAAGAAACGCTTTTCCTTGGTGTCCTTCATAACAATTACATAATAATACTCAGGCTCCGGAAGCTCGCAGGCATCGGTTACTTCATAGTCGCAGAAGGCTGCAATCTTTTCGACCTGCTCTGTTGACATCTCCGTAACCTTTTTAGCAGCTTCCTGAGATGAATTTGCCTTTACCTTAATTGCTCCCGTGCGGGATACTGTTACTTCATAATCCTTCATAAAAAAATTCCTCCTTATATTCCGGACGGAGGGCACAAAAGCCCTCTGCCCGTTTCTTACTATTTATTCAATCATTCTGAAAAACTCTGCTTCAGTGATTTTTCTGATACCGTATTTATCGGCATCTGCTATCTTTTTTGCACCCGGATTTGTCGCAATAACAAGAAAATCGGTATCTCTTGTTACACGATCCTGAGCGATACCGCC
Organism: Oscillospiraceae bacterium; assembly: GCA_015066015.1. Lineage (GTDB taxonomy): Bacteria > Bacillota > Clostridia > Oscillospirales > Acutalibacteraceae > UBA6857. The sequence goes on along the minus strand of SVPE01000026.1, from coordinate 13,307 downwards.
GTAGATTGAGATAAGGTGGTTGCCTTCATGCCGCGTATATCCTCTGAGCGTACCTGTAATTACAACCTTTTTTCCACGGATACTCAGTATTGCTTCAGGTGCAGCAGATGATGCCGGAGTGGGAAGCCGGAAGGATATGATCTTTTTAAGATCACACCATAGATTTGTGTTTGCTACATTTCCGAACCATTCGTAAATGCTACTATTCATAGACTCATTAAAGCCTTCGAGCATTGTAAAATCAAATGGATTATCCGGACGCATAATAGCAGTTTCAAACTTGACTATTTCGCCGTCAAACTGCTTGCTTATCTCCTGAGCCTCCGCAAGACCGAGATTGGAAATACTTAAAGCGACAAGAAAATTCTCAAACCCTGTTACCTGACGGCTTTTGATTTTCTGCCACAGGTTTTCAAAGGTAGGAGCGTCAAAGCCGTCCATCGCTTCAATCTCAGGTCTGTATCTGTCCAGCCGGTATAAATCCGGTATTGTCTTTATGTATCCGGCTTCTACCAGTGCAGCAAGCTTTGTTCTGGTAAACCCCGGAATGTTCATTGCATCCCTATGCACAAATCGCATAAGCTTCTTTATAAGTTCATTTTCTTTTGATTTACTCATAAAATCTTCCTCCTAAATTTACTTGTAAGCCACAATCCCGCCCAGGTAATATGTTTCTCCCGGACTGATGCTTCTTACGAATTCGTCAAAGGTTTCTATCTCACCATCTGAATACACATAGTCTTCGTCTCTGTTATTAAAGCAGCTTGATACCTCACGGATTTTACTGCTAAGGATTTTGTTGTGACAGAAAAGCTGTAAATCAATACTGCACATATCCTTAACAAGCTCCTTGAACCGATAAAACCGTTCCTTAAAGTAAGACCGGCTGTATTCGGCAGGAAAGCTGAGGCTCTTTTCAGTGCGGTTACATTTACCACCGTGCTTTTCGGTTTGAGCGAACAGGTTTTCTGCCTCGTTATCAGTGTCAATATCCTGAGTAACATAATCTGCAACAGATTTCAAAAATGCTGAATCGAAGAATGTTGCTTCAGTGATGTAGTCCGATTTATCTATCGGACTGCATTCGATTTGATATACCATATACATAAAATCATCCTCTCTGCATAGCACAAAGAAAGGCACAGCTTTCGCTGTACCTCTCATTGTGGCTGATGCCGTTATGTATCCGACTGAGCAAGCTTAGCCAGATAATCCTTGTAATACTTTGTGTACTTCTCATAATCAGACGCTTTTTCCGACTCGGTGCCGGTATAGCACTTATCGTAAATCCACTCGCAAGCTGCCTTAATTGCTTCAGAGAAATCGTCTGTTTCGCAAATGAACTTATTACAGCTTGAAATATGGAGCGTCCATCCGCACTCCTTGCGCTGCTCATCGGTAAGCAGAAACTTGAAAATAAAGGGATCAATCGTATAACTGTTTGATACACTAAAGCTTCTGTTTTTCATTCGCCTGATGAGTCCTGCAATTCGTGCCTTTGAAACCACTGCTTCCTTACCGCCTGTTTTGAGGTTATATAGCTGACCGAATAAATTGCTGTTATACACGGTCATTTTCTTTTCTTCTGCATCAATAAACAGGATTTCACTAAGAACCAATGAGTACACATGATACCTCGGCATTTTACACACCTCCCATATCACTTTTTTGTTTCTTTAACATCTCTACATAGACTAAATAATCGTCAACACCCTTGGTATTCTTTCCGTCACCGTATTCTATGTACGGCCATTCTGCACTTGTGTGCATAAGCTGACACGACTTGATTATTTCTTTTAGCTTTAAGCTGTCCTTCATAACCTTGTCGTTCATGTGCTTATCTGCGTCATACGCTTCAACTACGATACGGGTTCCGAGTGCTTTAAGTTCATTAAGCGTGCGTGGCGCCTCTCCAAGAGAGCCAGTACCCGCAGTTGCAAGAAATGATTTTCCGGATAGCTTGTGTGCAACGTGTGCCTTGATTGCTCCTTCTGTAAAGTAAACAACCTCATCACCGGGATTGCCGACAAAGCTTATCGGACTGCCGGAGGATGCACCGTAGTTTTTGTTGACGCTGGAAAACCAGATATATTTAGTCTCTTTCACCTTACCGTCTTTCATAACATTGGAGCCGTCAGCGGTTTCTATATCGGTGACTGACGGTGCTGCCCGTTCTTCGATAATGGGCTTATCAAGTCTTATCTGATACCCCTGTATCTTACGGTTGACCGATAAATACGGGACCAGAATACCACTGCAAAACGAGCTGAAGTTGACCGTCCATTCGCCGGTTTTTGTTTTATAAAAGCCGGGTATGCCTTCAACCTTGCAGCCCATATCAATCAGCTTTTTGGTAAGAACCTGAAAACCGTAAACGGGCGTGCTTTTGTATCCGTATTCCTCAATATCAGCAGCAGATAATCCGCGTGACATCAAATGCTCCTTATGTGCTTTTGAAAGCGTAAGCAGTTGGGACATCATCGCATACGTCTGATGCCGTTGTTCATAATCAACCGACGGCGACTGAGGAACAAGCTCAACCTTTGGCTGCTTTCTGCGTATCTCCTGAATCCTGCCGCAGTTAAGTGCTTCCGATATTTCACGATACGCCTCACTGCGGGATATATTCAGATAGTCGGCATACAGATCAAGCATACCGCCATGTTTACCGCAGTAATTGCATTTATAGCAGTTTTTTGCAAAGTTGATATTAAGCTTTCCTCTGCGAGCACCGTTGCAATCGTCGTAGAAGCAATCGACATCCATACTTGCGCCGGTCCGTCTTCTGATGGTGAGTGGCAGCAGAGCTGCTACATCAGCTATATTGAATTCAAAGCCTTCTGCCAAAAAATCACCTTCTTTCTGCACCTTGGTCCAATCAGCCCGCAGGCTGCGCTTTTGCCTCAATTAAAAAGGCTGCCGCAACACGCAGTAGATTGCTCTGTGCTTTTTCCTTAAAATAATTAAGAGCTGCCGGTTTTTCTGTTGAAAGCCAACCTAATGTTTTGTTTCGGTAGGTTGGAAAACCTTCAGTAATGATAACCTTATTTGCTGTTTCAACCGTCATGTGTTTTCTAAGCTCCTCGACTGACATATCCGGTGATAATACAACCGGTGGCTTCTGTGCGGGAGCACTTGCGCTTGCCGCAGCAGGAGCAGTAGGAGTCGCTGCCGCAGGTGCCTTATCAGCCTTCTTTCCGGTAGTTTCGGAAGGAGTAGAAGGAGGTGCCAGCACATCTGAAGGTGCGAACATATCACCGGTTTCGCCGTCAACTCGAATTCCTGCATCAACAATGGCCGGATCAGCGTCATCCGTAATTACATTACCGCCGTGGATATTAAAGCCTGCGTCCGATAACGCTCGGCCTGTTGCTGCAACCTCAGCAAGCTCAACAAACTTTTTACCGAAAATCTTGTCTTCCGGATTAAAGTATCTTGTAGCAAATGCGTTTGCAAGGTAGTCGTTTTCTGCGTCATTATTATTCGCATAAACTCTTGCCTCAATGGTCGCATGGTTCGTATCCAGTTCGTGAATAATCTTGGAAATCTTTCCGGCTTTGTGTTTGAGTCTGAACCACACCTTACGGTTTTTGACATCCATATAGATTTGCGGTTCGCCGTTATCCGTAACAATGAAACGGACAAAATCAAACGGATTAAAGCCTTCAACGCTGTTAAGCTCATTTAAGGCAGGACTGTTTTTATAAAGCTCCTCTAATGCCTTTTTAATTTCTACAGGTACATTTGTTGTTTCACTCATTTTCATAATCTCCTTTCGGCAACAGAAAGCATTTACTGCTCTCTGTTGCTCTTATAGTTTTATACGGCTTTCTTTTCCAAAGCCGAGTCATATAATCGTTTTATCTTCTCACCGAGCAGACTGTTTCGGTCATCCACCTTGCTTTCGTGAATAGCCATAAACATTGCTGCCATTTGTCCGATGATGATAACCTTTTTCTTCGCACGGGTAATACCGGTATAGATTAAGTTCTTCTGAAGCATACCGTAATAGCGTTTGAGCATCGGGACTATAATTGTGCCGAACTCACACCCTTGACTTTTATGGATAGTGAGCGCATACGCAAGGTCAATCATAGGGAACTCCTCACGCCCGTAGCTTACAGTTCTGTCACCGGAAAAATCTATATCTATCATCGGTTCACCGTCGTCATTCTGATAGATACTGCGTATATAGCCAATATCACCGTTTGAAACCTTACCCTGATTCTTGATCTGAATAACCTTGTCGTTCAGCCGGAAAACCCTTTTACCGAAGGTAATTTCGGGCTTTGCGGGATTAGGCGGATTTACCAAGCTCTGAATTTCAACATTAAGCGCCTCTGTCCCTGTAATGAACTTCGTGCGCTTAGGTGATAAAATCTGAACAGAATCAATACCGCCGCTTTCAACCTGCTTGCTGTAAAGCCTGCGGATATGCTCCAGAGTTTCATCCTCGTTATCAGCTTTTATAAACTCAAAATCAGAGCCGTAAAGTAAATCTGTCTTACCTGCATTAACCCTTTGTGCATTCAGCGCAATTCTGCTGTTTTCTGCCTGACGGAATACCATGTCAAGACAGGTAACAGGAATAATGCCGGTTCCGATAAGCTCCTTTAACACCTTTCCGGGACCTACACTTGGTAGCTGGTCGGGATCGCCTACAAGGATTACATGAGCATCAGACTTGATATGAGTAAAGAATTCCTTTGCAAGCACCATATCCATCATAGATACTTCGTCTGCAATGATTAAATCCTCCTCAAGCTCTCTGTTACTGAATAATCCCCATTCGTCATCATCGCCCATAATCTCCAGAGCACTGTGCATTGTCATAGCAACCGGATGTCCGGTACTGTCTGCCATACGACGTGCAGCAATTCCTGTGGGAGCAGTAAGCAGGATTTCCTTATCAGGAGCGTTCCGCTTATAAATATTGAGAATCGTCTTTAAAACGGTTGTCTTTCCGGTTCCGGGACCGCCGGTAATTATGCTGAAATTGTTTTCAAAGCACATCCGGACAGCTCTTATCTGAGCCGGAGAGAGTTCAATATAAAGCTCACGCTGCGAGATGGAAAGCTCTCTGTTAATATCTATCCCATAATCTGTCTTATGCTGCATAAGCTCAAAGACCGCTTTTGCGGTATCCCTTTCGGCATACCAGTAATACGGCAGGTAAATGTTCTGATTATCCGATATAAGCTTTCTATCTTTCAGACTTTTACAGAGAGCGTTATACACATCCAGTTCTGACACAACAGCCGGTCTGAAGCCTTCGTTTAGCAAAGCGTGTGCTTTTTCACGCAAAATAGTCTGATGCACGAACAAATGACCTTCCTCCTGAGCACTTTTACTCAGAAGATAGGAAAAGGCGCACATAATACGCTTTTCGTCATTAAGTGCATAGCTGACTTTTCTGGCTATTGCATCAACGGTAACAAAACCAAAGCCTTTAATAGAGCATAACTGAAACGGATCGTTTTTGATCGTGTCCATTGAGTTTTCTCCAAACAGTGCCTTGATTTTTGAAATCTTTGCTATACTCACATCATACGGGGACAGAAAGGTTATAAGCTCTCTCTGGCTTGTGGTTTCCTTGTAGGATTCGACTATCTTTTCAAGCTTAGCCTCGGATATACCCGACACCTCAAGGAGTCGCTTTGGCTCGTTTTCAATAATATTGAGCGTTTCCATCCCGAACCTGTTTACAATTCTTTCAGCCATTTTCACACCCAGACCTTTTATAAGTCCGGAGGAAAGATAACCACAGATTCCGGCTTCATCCTTCGGTGCAACCTCAGAATAGCCTTCCACTTTAAGCTGCAGCCCGTATCTGCCTTTTTCCCAATTACCGCTTAAATCGTAATCCACCGTATCTGTATCAGGAAGACCGTAGCCGATGGCCGTAAAGCGTATCACATCATCATCCGAGTTCCTTCTTGCATCCTTCGGAACGCTGTCATCCTCAGTTTTATATTGGATAACGCAGTAGCCGTTTGTTTTGTTCTGAAATATCGTTTTCTCAAAAGTACACACCATAACATTGTTTCACCTCCGTTTGTACGCCTTGATGCGGATAACGCACTCTATATCACATACTCTGCAAAAATCCCGCCCGTCATATTTATACACGGGCAAATTCTTTTCAAAAGCGTGCATTATCTCATTGTACATACCTTCAGAGATATAATCCCCAAAGATAGCAAGTGCATCGCAGGTGTCCAAAACGGATTTGCTGAAACTCAGTCCAAGCTGTCTTTCTTCCGGGATGTCCTCATCTAAGATATACGAAACATATCCGTGCGGAGCAACAGCACGGCAGGAAAAATGTTCGGCAGCGATTTTTTCGTATTCTCTTGCCAAAAACATATTCATATCGTGTTGAAGCTTTGTTTCTGCTCTCAGAGGAGAACAAACATAAATCTTTTTAAATGTCATCAAACACACTCCTTCATATCAGCACGGAACACCCGTATTTCCGTTGTTTCAACATACCTGCTGTAAACATCCGGATCGCTGATTTGCATTTTTTTAAGGTTATCCTTACTGATTTTGTCTCTGTACTGCGGATTAAAGGTAACGGTATATGAAATACCGTCATGCTTACCGGTTGCCGTACAGGATTTACCGAGCCTATCAACGATAGGTGCATAGGCACGCTTCATTGCATCGTCTAAATCTCTTACCTCAGCCTCAAGCTCTGACTTACGCTTTTTCAGCTCTGAATACTGCTTTATACGCAGGATTTCATCATCGCTTAGTATAATTCCCGCAGCAGTTTTGTCAGCACTTCCGTAATGTCGTCTGATGCTCTCAAGAACCATATCGCCGTCCTCGGTGTATGGAGGCTCTTTTCCGGCCAGAACATAATTTTCCCAGAAATCCTTTTCCGACTCAATAAGCATTTCCTCGTATGTACGGTCACGCTCAATTTTGCGGAATATAAAGTCTTCCTCGGAATTACTGAACAAGCAGGCAATATATGCAAAGTCCAGATCGGTTACGCACAGGTAATGTCGTACCTGAAGCTCGTAATGATAGGGAACCTTGCCGTCAGCCCACTTACATTTGTTGTTGTAATGGCTTGTTTTAATCTCCAGTACACCACGCCTGCCGTCCTCGGTTTGGATAAAGAAGTCAACATCGGCATACATAAACTGATAAACCGGATGCTTAAACATTTTCCTTATCTGATACACCTTCAGACCGGTTTTCTTCTCGAACAGCTTAGCCACCAAAGGCTCAAGCAGATGCCCGACTTCCTTGGCGAGCCAGTTGTCCTCGACATCCATCATCGGCTTAATGTTCAGCTTGTCATAGTACAAATCTCTTGCACTTGAATACGGAGATAAGCCCAGCACCTTAGCGACATCACTGCCGCCAATTCCGCCGCGCCTGTAATCAAGCCACTCAGCTTCGGTAAGATGTGCAGTTTCGGTAACAACAAGCGGCGAATAACGGGGATATGCTTTTTTAGTTTCTGCCATAGCCTTTACCACCTTTCCCGATTACCAGCGAATATCACCGGGGATGTCATAATCCTTCCAGTGAACATTCAGCGCACGCATGACGTTTTCTTCCATCTGCATTACCTTCATACCGAGAGTGGTCTTTTTATCCGCCTTTCCGCTTGCCTGCACCATATAAATTACTTCGGATATACCGTAGTAAATATCATGTGCAGAGCAGGCACCGGTTCCGTACTGAACCTTAAACAGTTCGACTGCCTCCATACCCAAGCCCTTTGGAATTCCAATCTTTTTCATAACACCAATCATTGTATTGACCGGATTATGGATATAGATTTCCAAAAGTCCCGTAAGCTTTTTCAGTGAGTTCTGATACTGTGAATAAAGCATATCAAGCTTCTTTTCAAAGTCTTTGAGTGTAACACCGTGCTTATGCTCAAGCTTTAGGGGACTGCCGAGAGGTATGATTTTTCCGGAGCCGGTTAAAAGCTGCGGATACAGATTAGCACCGCTTATACCCACATCAGAGCTTGCAAGGCGCACAGAAGGCGTAATAACTGCTGCCTCAATTCCGTGACGCTTCAAGCTTTCGTGGTAGGCTTCTACCAGGTCGTCATCGTTTTTCAGCTCCCATATAGCAGACACAAGAGAATGATCGAATGTACCGCCCTTGTATTCTGCATCGGGGTAATTATCACGCAAAAACTCTGCTGTCATCCTGAAAAGCTCTGCCAGCTCAAGAACAGCATAGTCTGCCGCATCACCGCCGTGTACTGCTGAAATTTTGTCATTCAGATACTTCACCAAAGCGTTTCCCTTACCGACATTCATACAGTCGTTGAGCATCCTTGCAAGGACTTTTTTGGGAACCTTCTGAAGTGCTTTACCTGAGATTTGTGCGCGGTCAAGGATTGTCTTGATCGCACAGCTTCTTACAGGGTAGTAATTGCCCTCTGCCTTTAATACCAGACTCGTATTTGCGATAGTATCGCTGATAACACCTTCCTTTCCCAGCTCACGATAATGCTCGATGAGCCTTTCTGTTGTTTCCGTTCCTTCATCAAGTGCCACGAAACGCAGTGATTTTGTCTGCTGTGTTTTCCACTCAGCACGACTGTCGCTGTTTTTCAGGAACTCTAAGAAAGAACCTTCCGTTTTGAATTGCTGCGAAAAGTTGTCCGCATAAATTCTTGCTTCCATTTTTTTGTTCTCCTTTCTAAAAGAAAATTTAATATATTTCCAAAAGCTCTGTGAGCCTTATGGACATAAAAAAAGAGAACAGAACCACATAGCTTTCCTATGTTTTTCCATTCTCGTTTTGCGTGCGGCGTAAAGCCGTAAAATAAAAAAAGCGCCATCAAGACAGTATATCTCCGGATTATTTTCCGGTCTGGATATACCAATCCTAATGACGCTAAACTTACAAACTCAAACCGCGTGTGCCTCTCAGATTATACCTCTGAGTCGGGGATAAACCCAATGCACAAATAAAATTACATCTATATAATACCACAACATATTGGTTTTGTCAAGATGTAATTACCATATATTGTGTTTTAGAAGTAAATATACTACTATTTATAGAATCAAATGTAATTTTTGTTGGCTTAATATTATTGAAAAGTGTAAAAATAGTTGTGTATAAAATATTGAAAAGTGTTTATAGGATGGTTGAAGATTTTCTCGGAGACAGACTCTTTGAAAATGTCAGAACTGTAGATGACTTTTATCTTCAGGTAAGTATGATCGCCGGAGAAAGAATGAAGGAAAAGGATAATAGTCTGTTTGTGCAGAAACAAACAACCGTAGAGATTAACCTTCTTTGTGCATAAACCATATTGAAATCTTTACAAGCAAAATAAGCATACTGCCTTTGCGTGGTATGCTTATTTTTTTACCGCAAAGTGCATATTATATGCAAATTTTAAAAATTTATACCCCAAAATCAAAAAAACTTTTCTATCAATTCCGACATATTACATTATATTTTTATGTAAATATGTATTGTAATTCGTAGTAAAGCATCGAAATATATCGTATAATATAAAAACCACTCGAAAAGTTTCCAAATTCTTCCAACATAATTTGACAGAATAATTTTTGGAAAAAAGGTATAATGTGGACAATACAGAGGAATTTCATAAAAGTTCCTCGGAAGGTGGCTATTTCAGTAATGGAAATCGAAAATTATAAGTTTAATAGCAGAAAAAGAGAATACTATTTGTTGCGGCGATTCAGTGCTTCATAGCACATAACCACTACAACAGACAGCAATCCCTAAAAAGACAGTCTGAGGCATCGCAAAAGATGCAGAAAGGAGTGCCGTTACAAATACGCACTTTTTTCTGCGCGCAGAGGTGCCTATGGATAGAAGAATACGGAACAGGATACCCATATCCACTTTTACGAGAATAACATCACTTAAAGACCAAAAGAGCCTTTTGGATTGGCTTTTTTCGGTCTTTTTTTGTTCTCATTCGTTCTTTTGGTATTTTATACGAGGTCCGCCACTCTCCATTCGTTTCAACCCAAATTTGAACGAATGGAGGACAGTTAAATGAATGAATCGGTACAATACAGATTTACGGCGTACCTAATGACATCAATAAAAAATGAAAGAGCAAGGTACTGCAAGAAGCTTGATGAACGGACAATCCATGAGCTTCAGTATGATGACAGCAAGCAGGAGGCAGTAACCTACGAGCAGGAATTTTTACATACCGCAAACGAATATGAATTTATTTTTGAGAATGATAAGCTATCCGTAATAGTGGACAGCTTAAAGCAGCAGGAACAGCAGATTTTGAAATGGAAGTTTATTCTCCGCCTGCGTCATTCCGAGATAGCAAAACGGCTTGGTATATCTAAGCCTGCTATGGACAAGCGTTATCAGCGCTTAATAAATAAAATCAGAGAGGAGCTTATGAAATGATGAATTTCGAGGAATTGTTGATAAAGGCAAAGGAAGGTAATCAGGAGGCTATAATGCAGATCGTAGAGATGTATAAGCCTGCACTTTTAAAAAACAGTATGATACATAATAAGTTAGATGAGGATTTATACCAGCAGCTTACTGCAACGGTGTTAAAGTGCATCCAGGCCTTTCAGATTTAATCCTTATACAGCAAAAGGAGCAGCTTCGGCTGCTCCTTGTTAGTTTTGCTATTTAATTCGCCTTAATGTATCTTTCGATAATTGCTGCGGCTTCTGCACGGGTTGCGTTGTCGCTCGGATTTAAGGTGCTGTCTGTCTTGCCCTTGATAAGTCCTGCGCCAACTGCATACTGCATTGCGCCGATTGCGTATTCTGATACATGATGTGCGTCGTCATAAGAGAGAATGTTTGTGTTTTCGCCAACCGATACATCGTGTCCCTTATAGTCAGCGTAGCGGTGCATAATAGCCGCAATCTGCTCACGGGTGATGTTGTCGTTCGGTGCAAAGGTGGTCTCTGTTGTACCGTTTACAATACCGTTTGCCTTTGCCCAAGCTACAGCCTTTTCGTAGTAGCTGCCGCTTTCAACATCGGTAAATGATGCGTCGTTTGCGATTTCAGGTTCGCCCTCTGCTCTGTAGAGAACAGTTACAAGCATTGCTCTTGTCAGTTTTTCGTCCGGTGAGAAGTGATTTTCACTCGTTCCGTTCATAAGTCCAAGAGCGTGAACAAAGTCGATAGACTCTTCCGACCAATGCTCAACGGGGTGAACGTCAACAAATTCTTTCTTGTCGCCGCTGATAACTGATACAGTAGCATTTCCGCTTGTTGTAACTGCAACACCGTTTTCCTCGGTTTTAATTTCCGTGATGTAGGTGTCTTTTCCGTCCTCGTCTGTTACAACAATCATTTGTACCTTGTCTGTATCAGGCACAGGGATAACAACCTCTGTTTCAGCCTTTGCCGAAATTGTTGCTGTGGTCTTTCCGCTTGCAGTAGTTTCGGTCACAACTTTTGTTCCGTCCGCTTTGGTTTCCTCTGTGGTAGTAGTTCCGTCAGCCTTTTCGGTTGTAACGGTGGTGTTACCCTCGGAATCCTTTTCGGTAGTGGTTGTTGTGCCTTCTGTGTCTTTTTCTATTACTGTTTCGGAACCGTCCTTGTTTTTCTCTGTTGTTACAGAGCTTCCGTCAGGATTTTCAACGGTGGTTGTTGTGTTACCGTCAGCGTCCTTTTCGGTGGTGGTAACAGTACCGTCCTTTTTGGTTTCAACAGTTGTTGTTGAGCCGTCAGGATTGGTTGTAACCTCGGTCACAGTTCCGGTTGCCTTGTTTGTAGTTGTCTTTGTAGTTGAGCCGTCATCATTCTTTGTGGTGGTTGTTGATGTGCTTGAACCACCGCCGGAAGAACGGGTTCTGACGGTCAAAGTACCTTTTGTATATTCGATGGTGTAGTTGTCACCAGCATCAGCGCCGGAAGCAACGATGTCGAATGTACCGTTAGTCTTCATATCCGTATCGCAGGTCAATGTCGGTGCAGTTGTCAATGTATCTTCTCCGATTAAACCTGTAACTGTGTAGGTATATTCAGGAGCAGATGCGTTTCTGTACGCACTCTTGTCATCCGCTTTGATAACCAAGCCTGCTTTGCCGATAGTAAAGTCAACGCTTACCTGACCTTTATAATGCAAATCTTCGTCAGGGATAGCTAAAGTTACAGTATAGTCGCCTGCATTTTTCGGAGGATTCTCTGCATCTCCCTCAAATGTAGTGCCGTTTCTGCCTGAATAGGTAACAGCAAACTGTCCGTCATAGTCTTCTGCTGCAGGAGTTCCTGTGTAGCCGATTTGTCCTTCGCCGTTATATACAAGCTCTGTCAACGCTTCAACACCTGTTACAGCCAAGGTTGTCTTATCGAACAACTCAACTTCCACCTCAACCGTTGTGTTGGCGTAGTTCTCCATAATGAATACAAACGTGATTTTACCACTCTTTACAGTCTCGCTTGTCATTGTACCAAAGGTCAGACTACCGCTGAGAGTGAGGAATGTTAGATCTTCTGAAACGATACCTGCAGCGCCGGAAAGATCAAGGTCTGCACACGATGTTTCGCCACGGTCATCCGGAAGCATTGCAGCGACATCAATAGTGTTTCCCATAGTTGCGATAGTGCGGATAAATCTCTGCTTGTCGATGGTTACGGTAGGTGCCGCAGCCTGCTTCATGATTACAACAACACTGCCGCCGGAATCATCCTCATGGTTTTTGTCGCCAACTACTCTGTAAAACACTTTATAGTTGCCTGCGTTCTTGCCCTTGGGAATCTCGGTTCCCCAAGTACCATCGGAACCTAATTTGTACTGCATTTCGCCGCCGATAGCGGTACCTGCAGTGATCAGAGCCTGCTCGCTGCCATTGAACACCAGAGTATCAATGTCATCGGGAGGTGTGCAGGTGGACTGTACCTTGGTAATCGTACCGGAATCTGCAGAAGCAGTAGTAGCTGTCAGCTCATAGTTCTTTGCCTTATCGCCGGACAGGGTGATGTCAGTTGCCTTGATGGTGGTCGTTCCTACATCCGTGCCGTCATAAGCATAGGTGGCAGCTGCAGAAACATCATTCTTGTCAGCATCCAGCACACCGCTCAGAGTAATGGACAAGTTGTGAGCTTCGGGAACATTGGTGGTTCCGTCGTAATCCTTGATTGCACTGCCGGAAATGGTCGGGGTGATTTCCTTCTGTGCAATAACAAAGTTCGTATAATTGCTACCGCCATTGTAAAGGTCGTTGCCGGAATAATTTGCAATGACCGTCCAGTTGCCCGCTTCTGTGGGAACAGATTGTCTTTCAATTCCATGTTCATCGGTATAGACATAGGTAACTTCTCCGATACCAGACGAAGTGGGAGCCT